>NZ_JRKS01000038.1 GCF_000763805.1 Paracoccus sphaerophysae
CGCAGAGGCATGCGCGGCGGCGGGGCGGCGGGCGCGGCCAGCGGGGGGGGGGCCCCAGCGAGGGCCTGGGGGAGGGCGGCCGCAGGGGCCGGGCCCCACAGGGCGCGGGGCGACCCCGCCGCCCCGGCCGGCACCGCCCCCCGCGTGTCGGGGTTGCCGTCCGACAGTCGGGTCACGCCGACCCGCGGCACGGCGGCGCTGGTGGCGACGGCCCCGGCTGACCGCGACGCGCGCCCTGCTGGCGCGCATGCTGACCGCCCAGCTTGCGCCCCCCACCGGCAGCGCGGCGGGGGACGAGGGGCGACTGTTTCTCGCCCGCGTCGACCGGCTGATCGGGCTGGGGCTGTTGCCCGAGGCGCAGGCGCTGCTGCTGTCGGCGGGTGCCGGCGATGGTGACCGCTTTGCGCGGATGCTGGACCTCGCGCTGTACGAAGGCGACGCGACCGCCGCCTGCCGCAAGATGACCGAACGGCCGGGGCTGGCCCCGGGGCTCGCGGCGCGGGTCTATTGCCTGGCCCAGGCCGGCGACTGGGCGGCGGCTGCGCTGACCCTGCACGGCGCCCGCGACGAATCGCTGATCGCGCCGCAGACCGTGGCGCTCCTGGAACGCTTTCTGGACGACAGCAGCGCCGACCTGACCGACGCGCTGCCCGATCCGACCTCGGTAACGCCGCTGGAATTCCGCCTGTTCGAGGCGATCGGACAGCCTCTGGGGACCGGCCCGCTGCCGCTCGCCTTTGCCTGGGCCGACATCGACGGCAGCAGCGGCTGGAAGGCGCAGATCGAGGCCGCCGAGCGGCTGGTCCGCGCCGGGGCGACGGATCCGGCGCGGCTGGCCGAGGCCTATCTGGCCCAGCAGCCGGCGGCCTCGGGCGGGATATGGGACCGGGCGGGGCTGTATCAGCAGCTGGACGCCGCGCTGGGGTCCGGCGACAGCGCCGCGCTGGCCGCCGCCCTGACCCAGGCCGAGCCGGTCTTCGGCCAGGCCGGGCTGTTGCCCGCGCTGGCCCGTCTGATCGCGCCGCGGCTGCCCTCGGCCGGGCTGGACGGCGCCGCGGCCGAAACCGCCGCGCATCTGCGGCTGCTGGCCGGGGTGCCGGTGCCGGGCGCCGCCCGGCTGCCCGACGCCGACCGCGCGCTGGTCGCGCTGGCCGAGGATCACCCGGCGCCCGAGACCTCCCCTGCCCCGCGGGCGCCGGAGGGCGCGCCCCCGCCCTATCACGGCCCCCGCTTTCCCGAGGGCAGCCCGGGCGCCGCCTATGCCCAGGCGCTGGCGGCCCCGCCGCTGCCCGAGCCGCCCGCGGGCGGCCGTGGTCTCGCGCTGCTCCGGGCGATCGCCGATGTCGATGCGGCGCTGGACGGCGACACCGCGCGGGCCGCCTCGGGCCTGCGGCAGATGACCGAGCTGGGCCAGCGCGACGTCGCGCTGCAGGCGGCGGTCGAACTGCTGCTCGACGCCCATCTCGGCGGTCTGCGCCGGTGAGCGGCAGCGCCCCCGAGCCGCCCCGGCGCCGGGGGCGGCCCAAGGCCCGGCCCGACCGGGTGGGCGCGGCCGAGGACATGCGCCGCATCGGCGCCTTCCTGGACGCGCAGGCGGCCGAGGCGGGGGCGGCGCGGAACACGGTGCTGGCCTATGGCGGCGATCTGGCCGATCTCGCCGCCTTTGCCGCCGCCCGCGGCATCGGCCTGACCGCCCTGACCCGCGAGGGGATCGAGGATTACCTCGGCCGCTGCGAGGCCGAGGGCCTGTCCCGCGCCACCCGCGCCCGCCGACTGTCCGCGATCCGGCAGTTCACCCGCTTTGCCCTGGACGAGGGCTGGCGCGACGACGATCCGGCGATCCGCCTGTCCGGCCCCGGCCGCAGCCAGCGCCTGCCCAAGGTGCTCAGCCAGGCCGAGGTCGGGAAGCTGCTGCTGGCCGCGCAGGACCACGGCGCGACGCCCGAGGACCGCGCCCGCAACGTCGCCGCGATGGAGCTGATCTACGCCACCGGCATGCGGGTCAGCGAGTTGGTCGCGCTGCCCGTCGCGGCGCTGCGCGGCCACCCCGAGGTGATCCTGATCCGCGGCAAGGGCGGGAAAGAGCGGATGGTGCCCCTGACCGGCCCGGCCCGCATCGCCGTGGACCGCTGGCTGGCGATCCGCGACGCGGCCGGGCGGGACACGCCGCTGGGCCGGCTGGTCGCCGGCAACGGCGCGCGCTGGCTGT
Organism: Paracoccus sphaerophysae; assembly: GCF_000763805.1. Taxonomy (GTDB): domain Bacteria; phylum Pseudomonadota; class Alphaproteobacteria; order Rhodobacterales; family Rhodobacteraceae; genus Paracoccus; species Paracoccus sphaerophysae. The sequence goes on from NZ_JRKS01000038.1 coordinate 2,210, forward strand.
TCCCGGCAGGCGGCGCCGCCGGTCACATGACGCGGCAGGCCTTCCACGCCATGCTGGCCGGGCTGGCCGCCGCGGCGGGGCTGCCGCCCGGCAAGGTCACGCCGCATGTGCTGCGCCACGCCTTCGCCACCCATCTGCTGGAAGGCGGCGCCGACCTGCGGGCGATCCAGACCCTGCTCGGCCACGCCGATCTGGGCACGACCGAGATCTATACCCACGTCCTCGACGCGCGGCTGCGCGAACTGGTGCTGCGCCATCACCCCTTGGCGGACGGTTCCGCCTGATCCCGGGCGCCGAGGCCCCGAAGATGCCGGTCCAGCTTGCCGACCAGCGCGAGGTCGGGCGCCAGTTCGGCCGCGCGGCGCAGATGACGGCGCTGGCGCTTGCCCTGGGGCGAGCCCGCATCGGGGTTGCGGGCGTGGGCAGAAGGGGTGTGCCCCAGCCCCGCCAGCCGCGCCGCCACCGACAGGTGGATCAGCGGCGCTGCCGGATCGGTTTCCAGCGCGCGGTCCATCCAGCGCCACGCGGCCTTCTGGTTGCCGGCGGCGAAACAGGCGTCGGCCATCCGCTTGGCGGCCATCGCATCGCCCGGATCGGCGGCAAGGATCGCCTCGAGCAGCCGCATCGCCCGCGCCAGCCGGTTGTGGATGACCAGCCCCGTCGCCGCCCAGCCGAGCAGGGCCGCATCCTGCAACGGCGCGGCCCCGCCGCTGTCCGCCTCGGCCGCCGCAAGGGCGGCCGCCGCCGGGCCCAGCCGGATGCCGATCGCGGGCCGGGTCCGGACCCGCCGGGCCATCTCGTCCATCTGGATCAGCTCGACCCAGCCTTGCTGCAGGGCCCAGGCCGGCAGCAGCTGCTGCCCGTCCGCCCCGGCGAACGCACCGGCCAGATGCTGCGCCAACCGCTCCGGCATGCCCAGCGCCCGGCCGACCGCGCCCTCGGCGCCCAGCACCAGCGCCCCCAGCCGCGGCATCACCGGGCCGTCGGCCCGGCGCCCGGCGAACAGGTCGGTGAGGTAGTCCCAGCCCTCGCTGCCCGTCGCGCCCCCTGATCCCGCCGTTATCAGCCCGCTGACCTGGGCGCCGAGGTTGCGGTCGCGCGGGGTCGCCTTGGGATTGGCCGCAAGACCCTCGGTCAGCGCCGCCGCGGTGTCGCGCCGGTCCACCCGGCTGGCGAGTTCCGCCAGCGCGCTGGCGACGAAGGGAAACCGGGTCAGGAACCCGCGCTTGCGCGCGAACCTGTCGACCAGCGCCGCCCCCGCGCCCGAGGCCGCGGCGTGGGGCATCACATGGATCAGGCTCTGCGCCAGGTCGCCCGGGGCGAAGAAGCTGCCATGCCGGCGCATCGCCCGGTCCAGCAGCGCCGCGTCCGCGTCCTGCCGCGCCGCGGGCGCCAGCCCCTGCGGCAGCGACACGACGGTAACCCCGCCAACGGCATGCGCCGCCTGCGAAAACGCGCTGAACGCCGGCGCGGCGACCCGCGCGCAATCGGCCATCAGCAGGATTTCCAGCACATCCCGCTGCGCGGTCGTCAGCGCCTGCCCATCGATCAGGTCACCCACCGGAACGATCCGGGGATCGCCCGCCGCCAGGTGCGTGATCGCGGCAGGGGTGTCGCTGAAGGCGATGACCGGGCCGCCCACGCCGTCCAGAAACGCCCGGTAGTAATCGTCCGGTGCGTATTTCGACGGCCAGGCCTGCCAGGACCACGGATCGCCATCCAGGATGTCGCCGCGGCGCAGATGGATCGCCACCGGCTCGCCGCTGCCCGCGGCGGCCAGCCGCGCCCTGGCGGCCGCCCGAGCCGCGGCAAGCGGCGGCGACAGCGCAAGCGACCCGGTCAGGCCGCGCACCTGCCGGGCCACGGCATCGGCCCGCTCGTCCTTGAACCGGATGATGTCGAAGGCCGCGTCGCAGGCCCACAGCGACCCTTCGGCCAGGCGCGCGGCAAAGCGGTCGACGGCGTCGCCCTGCGCCGCCTGGCGTAGCTGCGCGCGGCCCGACTGGTCCGGCGCACGGGTCACGGTCTCGACGACGTCCTTCAGAAACGCGGGGTCGAAGATCTCGGCCGGATCGGCCAGGTCGGGATAGGGGCCGTCGCGCTCGGACACCCAAATGAACCGCGCCGCATCCGTCCCGAACAGCGCCCGAAACCGCAGCACGTTCAGGATGCCGATCAGCCGCGCCCCGACCCGGTCGCGCCGATAGCCCAGGATGGGCACCGCCTGCCGCGCCTTGCCGCGCTGTCCCGCCATGGTCCTGCCGCTTTTCCCGTTGCCCCCTCGCCTTACGCAGCCCCGCCGCGCCTTGCAACCGCGGCGGGGTCTGCCTATCACCGACCCGACCCCTTTCCGCCGGAGCGCTCTGATGCCGTTGACCGAACGCCGCCTTGCCGATCCCGATCACTGGAGCCTCGCCAGCGCCATCCGCGCGCTGTCGATGGACGCCGTCGAGGCCGCCAATTCAGGCCATCCGGGCATGCCGATGGGCATGGCCGACGTCGCCACCGTGCTGTGGGGCAAGCACCTGAAATTCGACGCCAGCGCGCCAAACTGGTTCGATCGCGACCGCTTCATCCTGTCGGCGGGCCACGGGTCCATGCTGATCTATTCGCTGCTGCACCTGACGGGTTTCGAGCAGATGACGCTCGATCAGATCCGCAACTTCCGCCAGTGGGGCGCGATCACCGCCGGCCACCCGGAATACGGCCATGCCGAGGGGGTCGAGACGACCACCGGCCCCTTGGGCCAGGGCATCGCCACCTCGGTCGGCTTCGCGATGGCCGAGGCCAAGATGCGGGCCGAGTTCGGCGAGGAGCTGTGCGACCACCGCACCTGGGTCATCGCCGGCGACGGCTGCCTGATGGAGGGGATCAGCCAGGAAGCCATCGCGCTGGCCGGGCATCTGCGGCTGGGCCGGCTGATCGTGCTGTGGGACGACAACGGGATCACCATCGACGGCAAGGTCTCGCTGTCGGATTCGACCGACCAGATCAAGCGCTTCGAGGCCTCGGGCTGGCGCACGCTGATCTGCGACGGCCATGACGCGGCCGACATCGACCGCGCGCTGACCGCCGCCCGCGAGGATGACGGCCGCCCGGTGCTGGTCGCCTGCCGCACCACCATCGGTTACGGCTCGGCCAAGAAGGGCGGCACCTCGGGCGTGCACGGCTCGCCGCTGGGCGCGGACGAGATCAAGGCGACCCGGCTCGCCTATGCCTGGGACCATGCGGATTTCGATATCCCCGACGACATCCGCGCCCGCTGGCTGCAGATCGGCCAGCGCGGGGCCGCGGCGCGCGAGGCGTGGGCCGCCCGCGTCGACGCCCTGCCCGCCGACCAGCGCGACGCCTTCGCGGCCCGCGTCTCGGGTGAGGCGAACCCGGCGCTGGCCCCGGCCATTGCCGAGGTGAAACGCAAGGCCTCGGCCGAGACGCCCAAGGTCGCCACCCGCAAGGCCTCGGAAATGGTGCTGGCGGCGGTCAACCCGGTTCTGCCGGAAACCATCGGCGGCTCGGCCGACCTCACCGGGTCGAACCTGACCAAGACCGCCGATCTGGGCGTCTTCGACGCGCAGAACCGGGCCGGGCGCTATGTCTATTACGGCATCCGCGAACACGGCATGGCGGCGGCGATGAACGGGCTGGCGCTGCATGGCGGGTTCCGCCCCTATGGCGGGACGTTCCTGTGCTTCACCGACTATGCCCGCGGCGCGATGCGGCTGTCGGCGCTGATGGGGGTGCCGGTCGTCTATGTGATGACCCACGATTCCATCGGCCTGGGCGAGGACGGCCCCACCCACCAGCCGGTCGAGCATCTGGCGATGCTGCGCGCCACGCCAAACACCTGGACCTTCCGCCCCTGTGACGTGGTGGAAACCGCGGAGGCGTGGGAACTGGCGCTGTCCACCGACACCACCCCCTCGGTGCTGGCCCTGTCGCGGCAGAACCTGCCGACGCTGCGCACCGAGCACCGCGACGAGAACCTGACCGCGCGCGGCGCTTATGTCCTGCGCGAGGCGTCCGCCGCGCCGCAGGCGATCCTGCTGGCGACCGGCTCCGAGGTCGAGATCGCCGTCAAGGCCGCCGCCGCGCTGGAAGCTGACGGCATCCCGACCCGCGTCGTGTCGGTCCCCTGCATGGAGCTGTTCCGCGACCAGGACGACGCCTACCGCGCCGAAGTCCTGCCCGAAGGCCCGGTCCGCGTCGCCATCGAGGCCGCAGTCCGTCAGCCCTGGGACTGGCTGCTGCTGGGCGAACGCGGCCACTGGCAGCGCGCCGATTTCGTCGGCATGACCGGCTTTGGCGCCTCGGCCCCGGCCGACCGGCTCTACAAGGAATTCGGCATCACCCCCGAGGACACGGTCGCCAAGGTCAAGGCCCTCCTGTGACCCGCAACCGGGCGCCCGTCCGCGCCGGAAGGGCGCCCGGGGGCCCGGCCCTGCCCGCCGCCCTGCCCGCGGACCTGCCCGCGGCCAGCGCAATTCTTCTTTGCCCAAATATCCCCCGCGGAGCGTCCGGCCTCGCGGCCGGCACCGCCCTCCCCGCCTGCAGCGCCGCCTGATGCGCCCGCTGCCGCGAGCCCGGGCGCTGATGGGACGCGAGGCCGACGGCCGTCGCGTGCCCTCTGCCCTGCCGCAGAACCAGCGGCTCGGCATCCTGCTGCTGCTGGGCTCGGTGCTGCTGTTCACGCTGATGGACGCGCTCGGCAAGCACCTGACGGCGCGCTATCACCCCGGCCAGGTGATCTGGATGCGGATGGCGCTGAACCTCGCCATCGTGCTGACGGTCCTCGCCCCGCGGCTGCGCAGCGTGGCGCGCTCGGCCTCGCCCGTCCTGCAGATCGGGCGGGGGTTGACGCAGGTGGCCTCGATCGGGCTGTTCTTCACCGCGCTGCAATATATCGGGCTGGCCGAGGCGACGGCGATCATGGACAGCAATCCGGTCCTCATCACGCTGGCCGCGGCGGTGTTCCTGGGCGAACGCATCGGCATCCGCCGCATCCTCGGCATCGCCGCGGCGCTGGTCGGCGCGCTGATCATCATCCGGCCCGGCGCGGGCGTGCTGCACCCGGCGGCCATCCTGCCGCTGATCGCGGCCTTCACCTATGCCGCCGGGGCGATCATGACCCGCATGGTGCGCGGCGATTCGACGGCGACCTCGATCCTGTGGTCGACCACCATCGCCACGCTCAGCGTGTCGCTGGTCGCGCCCTTCGTCTGGCAGCCGGTCGCGGCGGGCGACTGGTGGGCGTTCATCCTGATGGGGCTGCTGGGCACCGTCGCCCAGGCGCTGCTGATCCGGGCCTTCTCGCTGGCCGAGGCGGCGGCGGTCGCGCCGTTCGGCTATACCGGGCTGATCTGGGCGGGGCTGTGGGGCTGGCTGTTCTTTGGCGCGGTGCCCGACCGCTGGACGGTCCTCGGCGCCACGATCATCGTCGCCGCCGGCCTCTATGTCTGGACGCGCGAGGCCCGCACCATGCGCGACGCGGACCGCCGATGACCGAGCCGCCGATCCCGCTGACCGACCGCGCCGCCAGCGCCGCCTTTCAGGGTCTGATCGGCCTGATGCGGCTGATGCCCTATCACCGTCGCGTCCCGGCGATGGGCTGGGTCTTTGCCCATCTCGTCGGCCCGCTGGCCGGCTGGCGGCGCCGCATCCGCGCCAACCTGGCGCTGGCCGCGCCCGAGTTGCCTGCGACCGAGGTCCGCCGCCTGACCCGCGCCGTCCCCGACAATGCCGGCCGGGCGCTGATGGAGATCTATTCGGGGGCCGAGTTCACCGCCCATGTCACCGCCACCGACCCGCTCTGCGGTCCCGGCCTGCCGGCGCTCGAGGCAGCCGCCGCCGCCCAGCGCCCGGTGATCCTCGCTTGCGCGCATTTCGGCAATTACGACGCCATGCGCGCCGCCATCGCCGCCCGCGGCTGGCCGGTCGGCGCGCTTTACCGGCCGATGAACAACCGCGCCTTCAACCGCCACTATGTCCCGGCGATCGAGGCGATCGCGCAGCCGCTGTTCCCGCGCAGCGGACGCGCCGGGCTGACCGGCATGATCCGCTTCCTGCGCGGCGGGGGGATGCTGTGCCTGGGCTTCGACCAGCATGACCGCCACGGCCGGACGCTGCGCTTCTTCGGCCTGCCCAGCGATACCGTCCTCACCCCGGCCGAGCTAGCGCTGAAATACGACGCCCTGCTGATCCCCATCGCGGGCATCCGCCAGCCCGACGGGCTGAGCTTTCGCGTCCAGGTCGGCCCGCCGGTCCCGCCCGGCGATCCGGCGGCCATGATGCAGGCGCTGAACGACGATCTCGAATCGCTGGTCGCGGCCCATATGGACCAGTGGTTCTGGGTCCACCGGCGCTGGAAGAACCTCGGCGACGGTCAGGGCGAGCCTGCCTTGCCGGGCCCCGGCCCCGGCACGCCCGGACCTGGTACACCCGATCCCGAAACGGTTTCCCTTGGCGGGCGCGAGCCGCTATAACCCGGCCAGCAAGCCGCCGCCCGAGAACGGCCCCCAGGCAGAGAGACAGATGAGCGACACCGACGATACCCGGCCGCATGACAGCGATACCGCCTTCATCCAGGCGCTCGCCGAGCTGTTGAACCGCAACGAGCTGACCGAGCTGTCGGTCAAGCGCGAATATGGCGACAACGACAAGCTGACCGTCTCGCTGTCCAAGCATGGCAAGCAGGTGATGATGCAGGCGCCCGCCCCGGTCGCAGCAGCGCTGCCGGTCGCCGCCGCCGCGTCCGCGCCCGCCGCGGCCCCGGCCTCCGCCGCGCCGGCCAGCGATCCGGCCAGCCTGCCGGGCGCCGTGCCCTCGCCGATGGTCGGCACCGCCTACATGGCCGCCGAACCGGGCGCCACGCCCTTCGTCACCATCGGCCAGCAGGTCGCCGAGGGCGACACGCTGATGATCGTCGAGGCGATGAAGACCATGAACCACATCCCCTCGCCCCGCGCCGGCACCGTCCGCCGCATCCTGGTCGAGGACGGGACCCCCGTCGAATTCGGCACGCCGCTGATGGTCGTCGAATAAGATGTTCGACAAGATCCTGATCGCCAACCGGGGCGAGATCGCGCTGCGCGTCGTCCGCGCCTGCCGCGAGATGGGCATCGCCTCGGTCGCCGTGCATTCCACCGCCGACAGCGACGCCATGCATGTCCGCATGGCGGACGAATCGATCTGCATCGGACCGCCGCCCTCGCCGGCCTCGTATCTGTCGATGCCCGCGATCATCTCGGCCTGCGAGATCACCGGCGCGCAGGCGATCCATCCCGGCTATGGCTTCCTGTCGGAAAACGCGACCTTCGTGCAGATGGTCGAGGATCACGGCCTGACCTTCATCGGCCCCTCGGCCGAACATATCCGCCTGATGGGCGACAAGATCACCGCCAAGGAAACCGCGAAATCGCTGGGGATTCCGGTCGTGCCGGGGTCGGATGGCGGGGTGGCCGACATGGACACCGCCCGCCGCGTCGCGGCCGAGATCGGCTATCCGGTCATCATCAAGGCCACCGCCGGCGGCGGCGGGCGCGGCATGAAGGTCGCCCAGGACGAAGCCGCGCTGGAAGTCGCCTTCCGCACCGCCCGCGCTGAGGCCAAGGCGGCCTTCGGCAATGACGAGGTGTATCTCGAGAAATACCTCCAGCGCCCCCGGCATATCGAGATTCAGGTCTTCGGCGACGGCAAGGGCGGGGCGGTTCACTTGGGCGAGCGCGACTGTTCGCTGCAGCGCCGCCACCAGAAGGTGCTCGAGGAAGCGCCCGGTCCGGTCATAACCCCCGAACAGCGCGCCAGGATCGGCAAGACCTGCGCCGACGCGATGGCCCAGCTGGGCTATTCCGGCGCCGGCACCATCGAGTTCCTGTTCGAGGATGGCGAGTTCTACTTCATCGAGATGAACACCCGGCTGCAGGTCGAACACCCGGTCACCGAGGCGATCTATGGCGTCGACCTCGTGCGCGAACAGATCCGCGTCGCTGCGGGCGAGCCGATGAGCTTTTGCCAGGACGACCTGTCGATCCGCGGCCACGCCATCGAGGCCCGGATCAACGCCGAGCGCCTGCCCAACTTCACCCCCTGCCCGGGCCGGATCACCCAGTATCACGCCCCCGGCGGTCTGGGGGTGCGGATGGATGCCGCGATCTATGACGGCTATTCCATCCCGCCCTATTACGACAGCCTGATCGGCAAGCTGATCGTCCACGGCCGCGACCGAGACGAAGCCCTGGCCCGCCTGCGCCGCGCCCTGGGCGAGCTGATCGTGGACGGCGTGGACACCACGATCCCGCTGTTCCGCGCGCTGCTCGAGGAGCCGGACATCCTCAGCGGCAACTATTCGATCCACTGGCTGGAACGCTGGCTGGCCGAACAGCAGTTCTGAACGGGCATGCCGGCACGGTTGGATCACACCTTGCCGGTCGGCAGGATACGGTTCTGGCTCATGGTCGGCGCTGCAGTTCTGTTTGCGCTGGTCTGGCTGCCTGGGATGACCGCCGCCATGGCGTCCAAAGGCTGCGCCAACTCCGCCAAGCCGGATGCCACCCGCCTGCGGTTGTGCAACGCCGCGGTCGCAGTGGGTCGTTTTTCGATCTTTCGGACCGAGCCTCACAAGTTCGGCCAGATCTACATGAGACGCGGGATCCGTGAGGCCAATCTTGGCCACACCGACGCCGCAATCGCGGACATGCGACGCGCGGTGGACATGGTGACGGGTGGTCGACCCGACGCGATCCTGCCCTTCGCAAGGGCAGCCCGTGGCGGCGCGCTGGACCTGCGAACCATCCACGGCCCGGACTACTGGCCGGCGCGCCTCGTGGCCCAGACGTTGCAGCCCGACAGTTCGGATCGGGCCCGGGCGGCGTGGGACAGCATCGTCGCAGAACTGCCCGCGAGGCCGTAAGGCCCCAATCGGACGGGCCGCCGACCGGGGCTTTTCCACCCGACCCGCGCTCGGCTAGGCTGTCGTCCATGCCGCACGACATGAACCAGCTCACCCCTTCCCAGCTGCTCGGCGGCTATGCCAACGGCATCTTCCCGATGGCGGCGGCCGCCGACGATCCGCGGCTGATGTGGTTCGACCCGCCGCGCCGGGGGGTGCTGCCGGTGGGCGGGGTCCATGCCGCGCGCTCGCTGGTCCGCGATCTGCGGCGCGGCGGCTGGTCGGCCGACAAGGCGCCCGATTTCGACGCCGTGGTCGGCCACTGCGCCAACCGGCCCGACACCTGGATCAACGCGCCCTTGCGGTCGCTGTATGCCCAGCTGCACGCGCTGGGGCATGCCGAGGCGCTGGCCGTCCATCGCAACGGGCAGCTGGCGGGCGGCATCTTCGGCGTCACCCTGGCCGGCGCGTTCTTTGGCGAGAGCATGTTTTCCACCCAGCGCAGCGGCTCGCGCATGGCGCTGCTGTGGCTGTCGGATCACCTGGCGCGCTGCGGCTTCACGCTGTTCGACACCCAGTATCTGACGCCGCACCTGTCCAGCATGGGCGGGACCGAGATCCCCCGCAGCGCCTATCGCGCCCGGCTTGCCGCGGCGCTGCGGGTGCGGGCGGATTTCCACGCCGCAGCGCTGCCAACCGCCGCGGAGCTGGCGGCTGCGCTGCGTCAGCCTTCGGGCGGATCCGCCGCGGGTTCGGGGTCGCCCTCGCCCTCGCCGCCGGTGCCCTCGGTCGGCGGTGCGCCTTCGCCATCCGGGCCGGCGCCCTCGCCGCCCTCGGGGACGGCGGTGTCGGGTTCATAGGTCAGGTCGGGTCGCGCCGCCCCGGTGCCGTCGTTGCAGGCCACGACCCACACGTCATAGCGCGCATCGTCCAGCGCCGACAGCGCCGGCGACGAGGCGATCATCCAGCCGGTGAACAGCGCCTTGCGGTCCTGCAAGTTGGTGATCGTCAGCTGCGCGAAGGCGTCCGATTCCGGATCGTCCTCGGGGAACCGGCATTCGCCCAGCCGCACCTCGAGCCGCCCGAACTGCACCGCATCGCCCACGTTCAGCGGCAGGTCGGTGCTTTGCCCCGACACCTTGTCGAGCCCCCGCAGCAGCGCGCCCTTGCCGCGCGCCACCTTGCCGTCAAAGACCGGGGCCGCGGATTCCGCCCGGGTCCCCGGCGCGATGTCGGTGCCGCTGCCGCGCGACTGCGCATGCGCAGGAAGCGCGGCCAGCGCCAGCATCGCGGAAAGGATCGCACGTCTCATCGCCCGGCCTCGTCGTCCTTGTCCGAGGCCTGCGCGTCCACGAACTTCATCATCAGCGTCAGCAGGCTGACGGCGCCCTGCACGTCCTCGATCTCGTCGCCGGGCTTGAGCATCTCGTCGGCGCCGCCGGGCTGCAACTCGATATAGGCCCCGCCCAGCAGCCCGTCGGACTGGATCAGCGCGGCGCTGTCGGTCGGCAGGGCGATGTTCGCGGGCACCTGCAATTCCGCCTCGGCATAGTAGGTGTCGGGGTTCAGCCGCACATCGGCGACGCGGCCCACCCGGACGCCGGCAAGCCGCACCTCGGTGCCCTTTTCGACCCCGTCCACGTTGGGAAACGCCGCGACCAGCGCATAGCTGCCCTGCCCCGCCCCGCCAATGCCGCTACCGAGCCCGCCAGTGGACCACCACAGGAACCCCGCAGCCACCGCCAGCACCGCCGCGCCGACCAGCGTCTCGGCCCGTTCCGCTGCCGCGCTCATCTTATTCCGGCTGCCACGCGTCGTAATCGCGCCGCGCGGCCGGCTCGGCCCGGTACAGAGACCCGGCGGGGCGATAGGCGCCGGGCAGGCCGGTCTGGTTCGGCTGGTGCGGCAGCTCCCACGACTTGCGGGCCAGCGGCACCGTGGTCGGCGGCTCGTCATAGGTGAAATGCAGCCAGCCGTGCCACTCGACCGGCACCCGGCTCGCCTCGGCCTCGCCGTTATAGATCACCCAGCGCCGCTTGCCGCCCGGCGTCTGGTAATAGACGTTGCCCTGTTCGTCCTCGCCCACCCGCGACCCGTGGCGCGCGGTCCACAGCTGGGTGCCCAGGGTCTGCCCGTTCCACCAGGTCAGCAGGCGATCGACGATCCACATGGGCGGGCCTCCGGCACGAAAAATCCGCCCCTCGTATCGCCCAATCCCGCCCCGAGGTCCAGCACCTTGCCGCATCATGACGGCAGAGTGACGGGCGCCCTTGCGCAGCCCCGCGCCCCCGGCTCATCTGCGCCGGAAACGGCGGAGGAGGCGGAAGATGACCGAGGTTCTGATCGCAGGCGGGGCGGTGATGGGCGCCGCGGTGGCCTTCTGGCTGACCCGGCTGGACCCCGGCATCCGCGTCACCGTGGTCGAGCCCGACCCGGGTTATGCGACCTCGTCCACGGCGCTGTCGGCGGCCGGCATCCGGTCCCAGTTCACCAACCCGGTGAACGTCGAGATCTCGCGCTTCGGGATCGAGTTCATCCGCGACTTCGCCCGCCACACCGGCCCCGCCGGGGGCGTGCCCGACCTGGGCCTGCGCGAGAACGGCTATCTCTTCCTCGCCGAGACCGAAACCGGCGCCCTGCAGCTGGAAAACCTCGCCGCGATGCAGCGCTCGCTTGGCGCCGCGACCGAGGTGCTGGACCCCGCCGCCCTGCGCGCCCGGTTTCCGTGGCTCGAGACCGAGGGCGTGTCCGCCGGCAGCTTCGGCCCCCGCGACGAGGGGTTCTTCGACAACATGGGCCTGCTGTCGGGCATGAAGAACGCCGCCCGCGCCGCCGGCGCGCGCTGGCTGACCGACCGCGTCGCGGCGCTGGAACGGGACGGCGACCGCATCACCGCCGCGATCCTTGCGCAAGGCGGCCGCCGCCCCGCCGACATCTTCGTGAACTGCGCCGGCCCCCGCTGCGCCGAGATGCTGCGCACGGTCGGCCTGAACCTGCCGGTCGAGCCGCGCAAGCGCACCATCTTCGTCGTCGACGCCCCCGCCGCCCGCCACCCCGAGGCGCCGCTGATCGTCGACCCCTCGGGCATCTGGATGCGCCCCGAGCACGGCCAGTGGCTGGCCGCCACCGTCCCCGCCACCGACGGCCCCTGCGATCCCGCCGATTTCGTTCCGCAGTCCGAGCTGTGGGAGGACCACGTCTGGCCCCTGCTCTACCAACGCTGCGCCGGCTTCGAGGCCGCGAAGGTGGTGCGCGAATGGGCCGGGCATTACGCCTTCAACACGCTGGACCAGAACGCCATCGTCGGCCGGAACCCGCAGGCCCCGAACCTCTATCACGCCAACGGGTTTTCCGGGCACGGGCTGCAACAGGCCCCCGCGGTGGGGCGCGGCGTCGCCGAACAGATCGTCCACGGCGACTGGGTCACGCTGGACCTGTCGGAGCTGGGGGTGCAGCGGGTGCTGGACGGTCAGCCCTTTGCCGAGGCGGCGATTGTGTGAGGGTTGACCGGATCCATAATTCGAGTATTCACGAATTATGGAAAAGATCGCCCCCGCCGAACGATTCGCCGCCCTCGGCCACCCGGCCCGACTGGCGGTGCTTCGCCTGCTCGTGCAGGCCGGGCCGCAGGGGCTTCCGGCCGGCGACATCGCCGCCCGGCTCGACGCCCGCAACAACACCCTCTCGGCCTATCTCGCCGCGCTCAGCCGCGTCGGGCTGATCGGCTCCGAGCGGCAGGGGCGCTCGATCCGCTACTTCGCAGACATGGCCGGATTGCGCGGCCTCGTCGCCTATCTGCTCGAGGATTGCTGCGGCGGGGACGTTGCCGCCTGCGCCCCGGTCCTCGACCGCATCCTCCACCCCGATCCCGTGAGTGACACCATGACCGCCACCATGACCGACAAACGCTGGAACGTCCTCTTTCTCTGCACCGGCAACTCGGCCCGGTCGCTGATCGCCGAGGCGATTCTGACACAGCTCGGCGCGGACCGCTTCCGCGCCTACTCAGCCGGCTCGCAACCCACGGGCGCGCCGCACCCGATGACCCTCGATCTGCTCGCCCGGCACGGCCATGACCTGTCGGCGGTGCGGTCGAAAAGCTGGGCCGAGTTCGCCGCCGAAGACGCGCCGCAGATGGATTTCGTCTTCACCGTCTGCGACAGCGCGGCGGCCGAGCCCTGCCCGATCTGGCCGGGCCAGCCGATGACGGCGCATTGGGGCCTGCCCGATCCCGCCGCGGCGGCGGGGTCCGAGGCCGAGCGCGCCCTCGCCTTCGCGCAGACCTACGGCGCGCTCGCCAACCGGCTCGGCGCCTTCGTCAACCTGCCGATCGCGTCTCTCGACCGGCTGGCGCTGAAGCGTCAGCTCGACGCCATCGGCACCGCCGACGCGCCCAGCCCCGCGGTGACCGCGTGAGCACCCTGCCCGCCGCACCCGTCCGCGCCCCCGCAACCCTCGGCGGGTTCGAGCGCTACCTGACTGTCTGGATCGCGCTGGCCATGCTGGCGGGCATCGCACTCGGCACCGCCGCGCCTAACATCGTGCGCGCCATCGCCGCGGCCGAGGTCGCAGGCATCAACCTCGTGGTGGCCGCGCTGATCTGGGTCATGGTCTACCCGATGATGATCGCCGTGGACCTCGGCGCCATCCGCGGGGCCTTCCGCCAGCCGCGCGGGCTGGTCATCACCTTGGCCGTCAACTGGGCGATCAAACCCTTCACCATGGCGTTCCTGGCCGTCGTCTTCTTCGACCATGTCTTCGCGCCCTGGATTTCACCCGCGGACGCGCAGCAATACATCGCGGGGCTCGTCCTGCTGGGCGCGGCCCCCTGCACCGCGATGGTCTTCGTGTGGAGCCAGCTCGTCCGCGGCGACCCCGCCTATACGCTGGTGCAGGTGTCGGTGAACGACCTCGTGATGGTGGTGCTGTTCGCGCCCATCGTCGCGCTGATGCTCGGCGTGACCGAGATCGACGTGCCGTGGTCGGTTCTGGTCATGTCCACGGTGCTGTTCATCGTGCTGCCGCTCATCGCCGGGGTTCTGACGCGCCGCCGCCTCGGCACGTCCGAGCGCGTCGGCTCGTTCGTCGGGCGCATCAAGCCGTGGTCGGTGATCGGGCTGATCGCCACGGTGGTGATCCTCTTCGCCCTGCAGGGCCGCGTGCTGGTCGAACGTCCGCTGGTGATCGCCATGATCGCCGTGCCGATCCTGCTGCAAAGCTACGGCATCTTCGCCGTGGGCTACGCGGCCGCGTGGCTCGCCCGCGTGCCGTTCCGCATCGCCGCCCCCTGTGCGCTGATCGGCACCTCGAATTTCTTCGAACTCGCTGTCGCCGTGGCCATCAGCATCTTCGGCCTGAACTCGGGTGCTGCGCTCGCCACGGTGGTGGGGGTGCTGGTCGAGGTGCCCGTGATGCTGACCCTCGTGGCCTTCGCCAACCGCACCCGCGACGCCTTTCCCGCCGAGCCGAGCCGGGCCTAGCCCGCGTCCCGCCTGCGTGCCGCGCCGGGGACGCCCCTGCGCCTGCCCACGCCCTGACGGCTCACCCAGCCGCTCCCCGCGCGGTCCCGGCCCGGCCCCGCGCGGGGCTTCCATCACGGCGAACCGCGTGGCATCACCGCCCCAAAACCAGCGGAGCGGCATGCCCTTCACCATCGCCATAGACGGCCCCGCGGCCTCCGGCAAAGGCACCCTCGCGCGTGCCCTCGCCGACCATTTCAGGTTTCACCACCTCGACACCGGCCTGCTCTATCGCGCCGTCGGGGCGCTTGGCGGCGACCCCGTGGCTGCCGCCGAAAACCTCTCGCCGCAGGACCTGCTCCGCCCCGACCTGCGCACGGCCGAGGCCGGGCAGGCGGCCAGCCGGGTCGCCACCGACCCGCAGGTCCGCGCCGCGCTGGTCGATTTCCAGCGGCGTTTTGCCGTGCAGGAGCCGGGGGCGGTGCTGGACGGCCGCGACATCGGGACGGTGATCTGCCCGGATGCGGCGCTCAAGCTGTATGTCACCGCCGACGACCAGACCCGCGCCGCCCGCCGCGCGGCCGAGCTGGGCGCCGACCCCGCCGAGATGCTGGTCCAGCTGCGCGAGCGCGACGCGCGGGATGCCGCGCGGGCGACGGCGCCGCTGCGGCCGGCCGAGGATGCGGTGCTGCTCGACACCACCGCGATGCGGATCGAGGACGCCGCCGCCGCCGCCATCGTGTTGGTCCAGGCGCGCCTGACCGCCTGAGCGGTCCGCCGCGCCGTCAGCACGCCGTTCGCATGAACCGTGCATGAACAGCGCATGAACGATGCACGAACCGCAGACGGCCGGCTCCGGCCCTCAGCCCATCAGCCGGGATTTCACCAGCGCCCCCGCGGCGCCGAAATCCATCTGCCCGGCGTGCCGCTCGCGCAGCGCGCCCATGACCCGGCCCATGTCGCGCACGCCGGCCGCGCCAAGCTCGGCGATGACGCGGTCGATCACTGCGGCGACCTCGGCCTGATCCAGCTGCCGGGGCAGGAATTCCTGAATGATCGCAATCTCTTGCGTCTCGCGCTCGGCCAGTTCCAGCCGCCCGCCTTCCTCATAGGCGCGGGCCGATTCCTGGCGCTGCTTCACCATCCGCGACAGCAGCGCGACGATGTCGTCCTCGGCCAGCGCCGCCTGCCCCGGCTCGCCGCGAATGGCGATCTCGCGGTCCTTGATCGCCGCCCCGATCAGCCGCAGCGTCGACAGCCGCAGCTGGTCCTTGGCCCGCATCGCGTCTTTCGTGGCGTCCTGAATTCGCGTCCGAAGGTCCATGTCGTCCTCGCTTTTCCGCTGCGCTCACCCTTGGACGCGAACGCCGCACCGGGTCAAGCCGCCTTGACCCCGCGCCGCGCTTCCCCTAGCAGTCGCCCGATTTCCCGGGGGTTCGACGATGGAACAGAAACCGACCGCGTGCCTCGCACTGGCCGACGGAACGATCTTCTATGGCCACGGCTTCGGCGCGACCGGAGAGGTGGTGGCCGAGCTGGTCTTCAACACCGCCATGACCGGCTATCAGGAGATCATGACCGACCCCTCCTATGCCGCCCAGGTCGTGACCTTCACCTTCCCCCATATCGGCAACACCGGCATCACCCCCGAGGATGACGAGGCGCCCGAGCCCGTCGCCGCCGGCATCGTGGTCAAGTGGGACCCGACCGAGCCGTCGAACTGGCGCGCGACCAGCGACCTGGCGGACTGGATGGCACGCCGCGGGCGGATCGGCATCGGCGGCGTGGACACCCGCCGGCTGACCCGCGCGATCCGCCAGCAGGGGGCACCGCATGTCGTGCTCGCCCATGATCCGCAGGGGAATTTCGACATCGAATCGCTGATCGCCAAGGCCCGCGCCTGGCCGGGACTGGTCGGCCTGGACCTCGCGCGCGAGGTGACCTGCGCGCAGTCCTACCGCTGGGACGAGGGGCTGTGGCGCTGGAACGAGGGGTTCGGCGGCGACGGCCCCGACCGCCCCTTCCGCGTCGTGGCGCTGGATTACGGCGCCAAGCGCAACATCCTGCGCTCGCTGGCCGAAAGCGGCGCCGACGTCACGGTGCTGCCCGCCACCGCGACCGCCGAAGAGATCCTCGCCCATGACCCCGAGGGGGTCTTCCTGTCGAACGGCCCGGGCGATCCCGCCGCGACCGGCGAATACGCCGTGCCGACGATCCGCCGGCTGCTCGACCGCGACCTGCCGATCTTTGGCATCTGCCTGGGCCACCAGATGCTTGCGCTGGCGCTTGGCGCCGAGACGATCAAGATGAACCACGGGCATCACGGGGCGAACCACCCGGTCAAGGACGTGGAGACGGGCAAGGTCGAGATCACCTCGATGAATCATGGCTTTGCGGTCGACGCCCAGACCCTGCCGCAAGGCGTGATCGAAACCCATGTGAGCCTGTTCGACGGGTCAAACTGCGGCTTGCGGGTGGCGGATCGGCCGGTGTTTTCTGTCCAGTATCACCCCGAAGCCAGCCCCGGCCCGCAGGACAGCGCCTATCTGTTCCAGCGCTTCGCCGACGCCATGCAGACCCGGCGCTGAGTCCGGGCCGGCGTTAACCGCGGCTTAAAGATTTACGGCCATCAAGGACGGGCATTCTTCTGCCAGAGGTGCCCGATGTCCGTCACGCCGATTCGCCGCGCTGCGCGGACCCACGACGCGCCCAGTGAGGCCGTTACGCCCTCCGCGCCGATCCCGTTCGGCCCGCGCAGCGTTCGCGACAGCGACCGCCCCGCGCCGCGGCACGAGGGCCGCGAGCAGCGTGCGCTGGGACAGCTGCTGCTCGATGACGGGGCGGTGGACCCCGGCAATCTGCTCAAGGCGCTGGTCATGCACCGGCGCGAATCGGCCCGGCTGGGGGAAATCCTGCTCGCGCATGGCTGGGTGACCGAGGCGGCGCTGAGCCGGGCACTGTCGCGGCAATGGCGCACCAGCGTCATCGACCTCAAGGCGCTGCCGCCCGATTCGCGGCTGATCGACGAGGCCGAGGCGGACTGGTGCCTGTCGCACGGCATCGTTCCGTGGCGGCGGACCGGGGGGGTCACCTTCGTCGCCGCCTCGCGACCCGACCTGTTCGAGGCGGCGCGGGCGCGGCTGGAAGCGCGGCTGGGTCCGATCCGCATGCTGCTCTGCGCCGAAACCGACGGCACCGAAGCGCTGCTTGCCACCCGCAAGACCGCGCTGATCCGCCAGGCCGAAACCTGCGTCGCGCCGGAACTCAGCTGCCGCACCCGCAACGAACTGCGGATGGGTGCGATCCTGCTGGTGGGGATGGTGCTGCTGGCGGCCGGGCTGTGGGTTGCGCCGGTCGCGGTGCTGGCCGCGGTCAGCGCCCTGACCATCCTGACACTGGCGGCGACGACCGCGCTCAAGGCGCTTGCGTTCCGGGAAACGCTGCGGGGGGCAGAGAGCCCGCCGGTCGCGACGACGGCCGAAATGCTGGCGCGGCTGCCGGTGATCTCGGTCATGGTGCCGATGTTCCGCGAGGAGGATATCGCAGATCGGCTGGTCGGGCGGCTGGCGCGCCTCGACTATCCGCGCGAGCTGACCGACATCCTGCTGGTGGTCGAGGAAACCGATCAGGTCACCCGCGGCGCGCTCGCCGGAGTCAGGCTGCCGTCCTGGATCCGCGTCGTGACCGTTCCCGACGGACCGATCCGGACCAAGCCGCGGGCGCTGAACTATGCGCTGAACTTCTGCCGCGGCTCGATCATCGGGGTGTGGGACGCCGAGGACCGGCCCGAGTCCGACCAGCTGCACAAGATCGCCCGGCATTTTCACTTTGCCGACGACAAGGTCGCCTGCGTGCAGGGCGCGCTGGACTTCTACAACCCGCGGACGAACTGGCTCGCCCGCTGCTTCACGCTGGAATATTCGGCCTGGTTCCGCGGCATCCTGCCCGGACTGGCGCGGCTGGGGCTCGTGGTGCCGCTGGGCGGCACGACCTTCTTCATCCGCCGCGATGCGCTGGACCGGGCTGGCCGCTGGGACGGGTGGAACGTGACTGAGGACGCGGACCTGGGCGTCCGCCTGGCCCGGCTGGGCTACGTGACCGAGATCGTGGACACCACCACCCACGAAGAGGCGAACTGCCGCACCATGCCGTGGATCAAGCAGCGCTCGCGCTGGCTCAAGGGCTTCGCGATGACCTGGGGGGTCCACATGCGCGACCCGCGGCAGCTGTGGCACGAAATCGGTCCGGCGCGGACGATCGGCTTTCACCTGCAGATGTTCGCGACGGTGCAGCAATTCCTGCTCGCGCCCATCCTGTGGAGCTTCTGGCTGCTGGTGCTAGGGCTGAACCACCCGGTCAGCGGGCTGGTCGGCGGCTGGCTGGGCATCGCGGTGATCGGGCTCTTCATCGCCTCCGAGGCGCTGAACCTGATCGTGGCGGCGTGGTCGGTGAGGCGCACCCATCCGGGGCTGATGCCGTGGGCGCCGACGCTGTACCTGTATTTCCCGCTGGCCTGCCTCGCGGCGTGGAAGGCGGCCTACGAGATCGTGGCCAAGCCGTTCTACTGGGACAAGACGACGCACGGCGTCTTTGACCACGTTGCCGACGAGGCGGCGCAGCCGCTGGTCACCGAGGCCGCCCTGATCCCGCTGGTGGCAGGGCTACCGGACGTCGCCGCGGCGCGGCTGCCGCCAACCGGCAACGGGCTCGTTGGCACGGCTGGCGCCGGCGCGGGTCCCGGGGCGGCAGCCGGTCATGCGACGATCCAGATCGCGGGGACGATCGCCTGAGGGACGTCCCGGGTTCCACGGCGACGGGCGAGACCGCCCTTGGGGGTCGGCGACTCGCAGCGTCCTGACCGGAGAGCGATGAAGGCAACGGTCAGGTGCCGACATGGGTGATGCGTCGGGGCCGTCACCGCGCAAGAACGTCGTCGTTCCCCGTGGCCACGCGACAGCCGGCGGCGCGAGCGAGGTGGGACATGGCAACCCGGGCGGTTCCCCGACCTCAGTGATCAGAACAGCGATCCCTGACCCGAGGACGTCGGCTTTCCGCCGCGTGGCGGGGCGGTTCTGCCCGGGGGGCGCGGCTTCGGCGGCTCGGCGGGAACTGCCTCATTGGCACCCGGCACCTGCACCTCCGTGCCGGTCGCCTCGCCCGGCCCGCCCTCGGGAACCGCGCCCAGATGGCCGTCGTGGAACTCCAGATCCAGCCGCGCCACCCGCGCCGCGGCGGCGGCAGAGGTCAGCAGCCCCTCCGGCCCGCGCACGATCACGAAGCCGCGGCGCAGGGTCTCGGTGTGCCCCAGCGTCTGGCGCAGACGGTCGAGCGCGTCCAGCGCCTGCCGCCGGTCACCGGCGAGCCGCGGGCCCAGCGCCGCCAGCCGTCGGGCGGAAGCCTCCAGCGCCGCCCGGCGCTCGGCGTGATCGCGCCGCGCCGTGGCGATCATGCGTCCGCGCGCCGCTTCCAGCCGCGATCCGAGGCCGCGCAGCCGGCGGGCTTCGGCCTCCTGCCGACGCGCCAGGGCCGGCTCGATCCGGTCCCGTTGCCCCTCCAGCCGCCGACCCGCTGCCGCCAGCGCCATCCGCACCGCGGCTGCGCGCACCACCGGCAGCGCAGCGCCGCGGCGATCCCCTTCGCGCCGCGCCGCCAGCTTCAGCGCCTGCGCCGCGCGGTCATACCCCGCCCGGCGGTCGGCCATGAAGCTGCGCAGCGCGTAAAGCGGCAGGTCCAGCGACTCGGTGCTGCGGCGGCGGTCGCGCATGAAGCTGCGCAGCATCGGTTCCAGCCGTGGCCCGGTCAGGTCCAGCCGCTGGCGCGCCGCATCGGTCAGCGCCTGCGGCCGGCCCAACCCGCGGCCCAGATCGCCCAGCCGCTGCGCGGGCCGGTCGATGCGCGCCTGCACCGACCGCCACAGCCGCGCCTGGCTGTCCGACACCCGCGCCCCCAGTTCGGCCAGCACCGGCACCGCCAGCTCCGCCGCCGCGGTCGGCGTCGGCGCGCGCAGGTCGGCGGCGTGGTCGATCAGCGTCGTGTCGGTCTCGTGCCCCACGGCCGAGATCAGCGGGATCGTGCCCGCCGCGACCGCGCGGACGACCGCCTCGTCGTTGAAGCCCCACAGGTCCTCGACCGATCCGCCGCCCCGCGCGACGATGATCAGGTCCGGCCGCGGGATCGCCCCGCCCGCCTCGATCGCGTTCAGCCGCGCCACCGCCGCCGCCACCTGCGGCGCGGATTGCGCGCCCTGCACCGCCACCGGCCAGATCAGCACCCGGCTGGGAAACCGATCGCGCAGCCGGTGCAGGATGTCGCGGATGACCGCCCCCGACGGCGAGGTCACCACGGCGATCACGTCGGGCAGATAGGGGATCGGCCGCTTGCGGGCAGCATCGAACAGCCCTTCGGCGGCCAGCAGGCGGCGGCGCTGGTCCAGCATCGCCATCAGCGCACCGATCCCCGCCGGCTCGACCGATTCGACCAGCAGCTGATACTTGGACTGGCCGGGGAAGGTGGTCAGCCGGCCGGTGACGATGACCTCGATCCCTTCCTCGGGCCGGTGCGGCAGCCGGCAGGCATTGTCGCGCCAGCACACGGCGGCGATCACCGCCCGGTCGTCCTTGAGATCGAAATACAGGTGCCCCGAGGACGGCCGCGACACCCGCCCGACCTCGCCGCGCACGCGCACGCGGCCGAACTCGCCCTCGATCACCCGGCGGACCGCGCCCGAGATCTCGGACACGCTCAGCGGCGGGGCGTTCCCCGGGCCGGCGTCGGGGCTGGCATCCTCGAACAGTTCCATCCCGTTCGTGTCGCCCAGCCCGGCGCGGTGTTCAAGCCGCAACCGACCCCCTGCCGGCCCGGTGGCCGGAACGCCCCGCTGAATCCCTCCGCGCCGGGCCTTGTCGCCTTCCGGCGCGCGGCCTAAAGCCCTGCGGCAGACGGCAGAGGGGGCGCGACGATGAACATCCTGATCCTGGGCGGCGGCGGGCGCGAGCACGCGCTGGCATGGGCGATCCGGCAGAACCCCAAATGCGACCGGCTGATCGTGGCGCCGGGCAATGCCGGCATCGCCGCCATCGCGCGCTGCGCCGGCCTGGCGATCGAGGACGGCCCGGCGGTGGTCGCCTTCTGCGAGGAGCATGCCATCGACCTGGTGGTGATCGGCCCCGAGGCGCCCCTGGCGGCGGGCGTCGCCGACGCGCTGCGGACCGCCGGCATCCCGGTCTTCGGCCCCTCGCGGGCGGCGGCGATGCTCGAGGCGTCCAAGGCCTTCACCAAGGAAATCTGCGACGCCTGCGGCGCGCCGACGGCGGCCTGGGCGCGGTTCACCGACGCCACCCCGGCCCATGCGCACATCGCCCGCACCGGCGCCCCGATCGTCATCAAGGCCGACGGGCTCGCCGCCGGCAAGGGCGTGACCGTCGCCATGACCGAGGCCGAGGCGACCGACGCCATCGACGCGGCCTTCGGCGGCGCATTCGGCGCGGCCGGCGCCGAGGTCGTCATCGAGGAGTTCATGGAAGGCGAGGAGGCCAGCTTCTTCGTCCTCTGCGACGGCAACACCTGCCTGCCCATCGGCACCGCCCAGGACCACAAGCGCGTGGGTGACGGCGACACCGGGCCGAATACCGGCGGCATGGGCGCCTATTCCCCGGCTCCGGTCCTGACCGAGGCGCTGCAGGCGCAGGTGATGGCTCAGATCGTTCAGCCCACCGTGGCCGAGATGGCCCGCCGCGGCACGCCGTTCCAGGGGGTGCTGTATGCGGGGCTGATGATCCGCGACGGGCAGGCGCGGCTGGTCGAATACAACGTCCGCTTCGGTGATCCGGAATGCCAAGTGCTGATGATGCGGCTGGGCGCGCAGGCGCTGGACCTGATCCATGCCTGCGCCGAGGGGCGGCTGGCCGAGGTCGCCGTGAACTGGGCCGACGACCACGCGCTGACCGTGGTGCTGGCGGCAGAGGGCTATCCCGGCGACTATGCCAAGGGCAGCGTGATCGCGGGGCTGGACGCCCTGCCCGAGGATTCCGCGCAGATGCTGTTTCACGCCGGCACCGCCCAGCGCGACGGCCAGGTGGTCGCCAATGGCGGCCGGGTGCTGGCCGCGACCGGCCGCGGCGCGACCCTGGCCGAGGCCCGCGACCGCGCCTATGCGCTGGCCGAGGCGGTGGACTGGCCGCAGGGCTTCATGCGGCGCGATATCGGCTGGCGGGCGCTGTAGCCCCTATTCCACCGTCACCGATTTCGCCAGGTTGCGCGGCTGGTCCACGTCGGTCCCCTTGGCGACCGCCGTGTGATAGGCCAGCAGCTGCATCGGCACCGCATAGACGATGGGCGCGAACACCCCCGCCCCGGCAGGCAGGGTCAGCGTGGCATGGGCGCCCTCGGCCCCCGCCGCGATCCCCTCGGCATCCGACAGCAGCAGCACCTGCCCGTGGCGCGCCATCACCTCCTGCATGTTCGAGACGGTCTTTTCGAACAGCGGGTCCGAGGGCGCCACCACGACAACCGGCACGTTGCGGTCGATCAGCGCGATCGGCCCGTGCTTGAGTTCGCCCGATGCATAACCTTCGGCATGGATGTAGCTGATTTCCTTCAGCTTCAGCGCGCCCTCCAGGGCGATCGGATACAACGCGCCGCGGCCCAGGAACAGCACGTCCTGCGCCTCGGCCAGCCAGTCGGCCAGCCGGCGGCAGTCGTCGGAAATCCCCACCGCCTGGCTGACCAGAGCCGGCACCGCCAGCAGGTCGTCGAGATGCGCGGCCAGTGACGCCGGGTCCAGCGCGCCGCGATCCTGCGCCGCCTTCAGCGCCAGCACCGCCAGCACCGCCAGCTGGCAGGTGAAGGCCTTGGTCGACGCCACCCCGACCTCGATCCCGGCCAGGATGGGCAGCGCGATGTCGGCGTCGCGCGCGATGGCCGAGGTGCCCACGTTCACCACGCCCAGCGTCTTGGCGACCTTCTCCTTGCTGTAATGCAGCGCCGCCAGCGTATCGGCGGTTTCGCCCGACTGGCTGACGAAGATCGCCCAGCTGCGCGGCGACAGCGGCGGCTCGCGATAGCGGAACTCGGAGGCCACGTCGACGTCGCAGGGCAGGCCGGCCAGCCGCTCGAACCAGTATTTCGCCACATAGCCCGCGTAATAGGCCGTCCCGCAGCCGACCAGCGTGATGCGGTCGACGCCGGAAAAGTCGATGCTGTCAGGCAGCACGATGCGGCCGTCCTTGACGTAATGGCTCAGCGCGTCGCCCAGGACGGTCGGCTGCTGGGCGATCTCCTTGGCCATGAAGTGGCGATAGCCGCCCTTGTCGATGGCGGTGGCGCCGACGTCGATACGGGCCACGTCGCGGTTGGCGCGGCGGCCGTCAGCGTCGAAGATTTCGGCCGAGTTGCGGGTCAGCACGACGTGATCGCCGTCCTCCAGATAGGTGATCCGGTCGGTGAAGGGCGCCAGCGCGATGGCGTCCGAACCCAGGAACATCTCGCCGTCGCCATGCCCCAGCGCCAGCGGGCTGCCCTTGCGGGCGCCGATCATCAGGTCGCCCTCGCCCTGGAACAGGAAGGCGAGCGCGAAGGCGCCGTGGAGCTTCTTCAGCGTCGCCTGCACCGCCGCCAGCGGCGCCATGCCCTGCGCCATGTGGTGGCCGGTCAGCAGGGCCACGGTTTCGGTGTCGGTCTCGGTCTGGGCAACGATGCCGGCCTCGGCCAACTCGGCGCGCAGCTCGCGGAAGTTCTCGATGATGCCGTTATGGACGACGGCCACGCCGCCGTGGCGGTGCGGGTGGGCGTTGCCTTCGGTCGCCGCGCCATGCGTGGCCCAGCGGGTGTGGCCGATGCCCGACCGGCCCGAGAGCGGGTCGTGGACCAGCAGGTCGGACAGGTTGACCAGCTTGCCCACGGCGCGGCGCCGGGCCAGCTGGCCCGCATCGTCCACCGTCGCCACCCCGGCGCTGTCATAGCCGCGATATTCCAGCCGCTTCAGCGCCTCGACAAGTTGCGGTGCAACCTGATTTTTTCCCAGTATGCCGATGATTCCGCACATCTTATTTCCCCTTGCCCGCGCGCAGCGCCTGCATGATCCGGGCCGCGAGCCCCGGCTTGGTCACCTGCCGCGCCCGGCCCAGGCCCAGCGCCTCGTCCGGCACGTCCTCGGTGATGACCGACCCCGATCCGGTCATCGCCCGCGCCCCCACCCGCACCGGCGCGACCAGCATCGTGTCCGAGCCGATGAAGGCATCTGCGCCGATCTCGGTCCGGTGCTTGCCCACGCCGTCATAGTTGCAGGTGACGGTGCCGGCGCCGATGTTGGTGCGCTCGCCGATCTCGGCATCGCCCAGATAGGTCAGGTGGCCGACCTTGACGCCCTCGTGCAGGACGCTGTTCTTGACCTCGACGAAGTTTCCGACATGCACGTCGCCGCCCAGTTCCGCCCCCGGCCGCAGCCGGGCGAAGGGGCCGACGGTGGCGCCGGCGCTGACATGGCAGCCTTCCAGGTGGCAGAAGGGCAGGATCTCGGCGCCGCTTTCGACGGTCACGCGGGGGCCGAAGACGACGTTCTGCCCGATCACCGCGTCGCGGCCGATCGCCGTGTCGGGGGCGAACCAGACCGTCCCGGGATCGGCGAGGGTGACGCCGTTCTCAAGCGCCTCGGCGCGCTTGCGGGCCTGGAACGAGGCCTCGGCCTGAGCCAGTTCGGCGCGGGTGTTGATGCCCAGCGTCTCGGATTCGTCGCAGGTGACGACCGCGGCCCGGCGCCCCTCCGCCCGGGCCAGTCCGACCACGTCGGTCAGGTAGTATTCGCCGGCCGCGTTGTCGTTGCCCAGCCGCCCGACCAGATCCCGCAGCAGACCCGCATCCGCCGCCATCACGCCCGAATTGCACAGCGCGATCTGGCGGGTTGCGGCGTCGGCGTCCTTGAATTCCACGATCCGGTCCAGGTCGTCGCCCTTGACCACCAGCCGGCCATAGCGGCCGGGATCGGCGGCCTCGAACCCCAGCACCACCACGTCGGCGGGATGGGCGACCAGCGCCGCCAGCGTCTCGGCGCCGATGAAGGGCGTGTCGCCATACAGCACCACGACCTTGCCCGCGAAGCCGTCCAGCAGCGGCAGGGCCTGGGCGACCGCGTGGCCGGTGCCCAGCTGTTCGGTCTGCAGCGCCACCTGCGCCTCGGGGTCGAGCTTGCCCACGGCCTTCGTCACCGCCTGGGCGCCGTGGCCCGCGACCACCACGATCCGGTCGGGGTCGAGGCTGCGGCCCGCGGCCAGCGCGTGGCCAACCAGCGGGACGCCGCCCAGCCGGTGCAGCACCTTGGGCAGGTCGGATTGCATCCGGCTGCCCTGCCCCGCCGCCAGCACCACCAGCGCAACCGCCTGTCCCGTCATCTGCCCCGCCCGTTTCGTTGATCTTTCCCGGCCTTCTAGCTAGGCCCGGTGCAAGGCGAAAGAGGTCGTCCGGTCACAAGGTTTGACGAAAGGTTACCAGGCATGAGCACGCGCGGCACGGTTGTCTTCGACGTCGACGGTACCCTGGCCGACACCGCAGCCGACCTGATCGCGGCGGCGAATGCCTGTTTCCGGTCGCGCGGGCTGGGCGATCTGCTGCATCCCCGCGACGACGCCGGCATCGCCTTTCACGGCGGCCGGGCGATGCTGCGGGCGGGCTATGGGCGCGCGCCGGCCGACACGCTGCTGCCGCCGGGGGCCGAGGACGAGGATTTCCCGCGGCTGCTGGATTTCTATGACGACGGCATCGCCGTCTCGACCCGGCTGTATGACGGCGTCGAAGAGGCGCTCAACGCGCTGGCCGCAGACGGCGCGATCCTGTCGGTCTGCACCAACAAGCCGCAGGCGTTGGCCGAAAAGCTGCTGGCGGCGCTGGGGATCCGCGACCGCTTCGCGGCGCTGGTCGGGGCCGACACCCTGCCGGTCCGCAAGCCCGACCCACGCCCCTATTCCGCCGCGGTCGAGCGGGCCGGCGGGACCGTGGCACGGTCGTTCCTGGTCGGCGACACCGAGACCGACCTCAAGACCGCGCGCGCCAGCGGCGTGCCGGTGACGCTGGTGGGGTTCGGCCCGGAAGGTCCGGGGATCGCCCGGTTTTCTCCCGACCACATCCTCGACCACTTCGCCGAGCTGCCGGCGCTGGCGCGGGACTGGCTCAGGCCGTGAGGCTGTCGAGCTCGGCCCGCAGCGCCGTCGCCTCGGCCTGATCGGGCGGGCCGCGGCGGGCGAGGGCGGCCGCGGCGCGCTCGATGGCCGGGCCGCTCATCATGCCGGCGGCGGCGGCCACGGCGGCGAACTCGGCCCGCGTGAGGTTGCAGGCCAGCACCAGATCGCAGCCGGCGGCGATCGCCGCCGCCGCGCGGTCACCGGGCGTGCCGGTCAGCGCGTTCATCCCGATATCGTCGCTCATCAGCAGCCCGCCAAAGCCGATGCGGTCGCGGATCAGGGCGATGGCGGCGGGCGAGGCCGTGGCCGGCCGGTCGTCCAGCCGGGTCAGCCGGATATGCGCCGTCATCCCGATCGGCAGGTCGGCCAGCGCCCGGAACGGGGCGAAGTCGCTGTCGTCCAGCTCGTCCAGTTCCACGTCGAGGATCGGCAGGTCGTGGTGGCTGTCGACCCGGGTGCGGCCGTGGCCCGGCATGTGCTTGACGATGGGCAGCACGCCCGCGGCCAGCAGCCCGTCCGCCGCCGCCCGGCCCATCCGCGCCACGGTAGCGGCATCCGAGCCAAAGCAGCGGTTGCGCAGGAACGGATGCGTGGCCTCGTCGGCGATGTCGAGGCACGGCGCGGCGTCCGCGTCGATGCCCACGGCGCGCAGCTCCTGCCCCATCAGCCGGTGGCGCAGCTCGACCGCGCGGGCGCCATCGGCGGCGCTGTCCATCGCCGCGGGCCAGTCGGTCCAGTGCGGCGAGCGCAGGCGCTGGACGCGGCCGCCTTCCTGATCGGTCATCACAACCGCGTCGCGGCCCACCGTCTCGCGCAGGTCGGCGGTCAGCCGGCGCAGCTGGTCGGGCGTCTCGACGTTGCGGGCAAAGAGGATGAAGCCCCACGGATCGGCCTCGCGCAGGAAGGCGCGTTCGTCCCGGTCCAGCGTCAGACCGTCGACACCGAGGATCGTCGCCCCATGCGCCCCGAGGCCATCAGACGAGGAAGCCCCGCCCTTGCGGGGCGGGGCGGGGTCGGTCCCGTGGGAAAGGCTCACTTGGCGACCGCGGGGATGCAGTCGGTGCCGGCCTCGATCAGCGCAGCGCAGAACTTGCGGGCGTCGTCGCGGTTGTCGAACCCGGCCACGCGCAGGCGATAGAAGGTGCGTCCGCCGGCCTTGTGTTCCTGCACCACCGGCGCCTTGCCCGAGAAAAGCTCGCCGTAGCGGGCGGAAACGCGGCTCCATTCGCTTTCGGCGATGGCGCCGGAATCGAAGGCGCCTATCTGGACCAGCGGCGCGCCCGAGGCGACCGAGGCCTGCTGCACCGGCGCCATCGCCGAAAGCGAATGGAGC
>NZ_JRKS01000039.1 GCF_000763805.1 Paracoccus sphaerophysae
TCTCGAAGGCGGTAAGCTTCGCCGGCACGCCGTCGCGGGTGATGACGCCCAGCTGCGTGTCATAGCTTAGCGGACCGGCGGTCAGGACCGCGCGAGCGTGACCGGCGGCGCGGCGCACCCGGGTCTGGGCACGCAGCACCCCTTCGTCCAGGCGGAACGGCGTGACCGCAGAGTCGTCGGCGCCGGGGCGGACCCCGGCGACCTGGCCGGCCCGGCCGCCGCGCGCCGACCGCCTGCCCGACCAGCGCCTCGGCGGCAAAGGCAAAGCCGTCCAGCCCATAGGCGGTGATTTCCAGGAACTGCATCAGCACCTGGTTGGCGGCCAGCGTCACGTCGCCCTGCCCGGCGCCCAGGAAGATAAAGGTGGTAAAGCTCGCCTGCAGCAGCACCGACCGGATCATGATGTCGCCGTTGACGTGCACCAGCCGCCGCACCACGTCCGCGGCCCACAGCCCGCCCCGCGACAGCCCGGCCCGCAGCGCGTCGCGGGCGAACCACAGCGCCAGCGCAAAGCCGCAGGTTTCGGCGATCAGGGTGGCGGCCGCGACCCCCTGCACGCCCCAGCCCAGTTCCAGCACGAACAGAAGGTCGAGGCCGATGTTGATGAGGTTGATGACCATCTGCACGAACAGGATGGCGCGGGTGCGCTCGACCGCGATCATCCAGCCGGTCAGCGCATACATCCCGATGGTGAAGGGCGCGCCCCAGATGCGGATCGCGAGATATTGCCGGGCCAGCGCCTCGACCTCGGCCGAGGCCGGGGCCAGCCGGAACGCGGCCGCGGTCAGCGGCACCTGCAACAGGATCAGCGCCGCCCCGGCGGCCAGCCCGATCCCCAGCGCGCGCAGCAGATGCGCCCCGCTTTCGACAGCATCGCCGGCGCCGCGGCTTTGCGCGACCAGCCCCGAGGTGCCCATCCGCAGGAACCCGAAGACCCAGTAGATGGTGGCAAGGATGATCGCGCCCACCCCGACCGCCCCGATCGGCGCCGCCTCGCCCATCTGCCCGACGACTCCGGTATCGACCGCGCCCAGCAGCGGGATGGTGGCGTTCGACAGCACGATCGGCAGCGCGATCGCCAGCACCCGCCGGTGGCTAAGCGCGGCACCGGGATCGGCCGGGGGCGCGCTCACCCCCTCAGTCCCGCGGGATCAGGAAATGCCCGGTCGCCTGCGCCAGCAGCCGGGCGCGGTTGTCCTGCCACGCCTCGACATGGACGCTGGCATAGCGCCGCCCCTGCCGTACCACCCGGGCCCGGGCATAGGCGTCGCGCGCCAGCCCCGAGCGCAGGTAGTCCACCGTGAAGTCGATGGTCTTGGGCAGCTTCGGCAGGCTCTCGGGGCGGTCCGGGTCGGGCATGATCCGCCCGGCCTCGAGATCGTCCCACATCGCGGCCCAAGTCAGTTCGACGATGGCCGCGGTTTCCAGGAAGGCGGCGGTGGCCCCGCCATGCAGCGCCGGCAGCACCGGGTTGCCGATCAGCCGGTCGGAAAACCCCAGCGTCGCGGTCAGCTCGTCGCCGCGCCGGTCAAAGCGGATGCCCAGCCAGCGCGCATAGGGCATGCTGTCGACCAGCGCCCCCAGCGCCCTGTCGCGGCGGGCCTTGACCTTTTCCAGCGGCTCGTTGCGGTCGTTCATCTGTGGCCCTCGACCGTGAAGCTGCCGGTGGCGGTGGCGACCGGCCGATCATCGTCCTCGTCGCGCGCCACGGCCCGCACGAAGGCGACCGAGCGGGTGACGTGGAAACATTCCGCCCGCGCCCGCACCCTCTGCCCCGGCGTGGCCGAGCGCAGATAGTCGATGCGCAGGTCGATCGTCGCCGTCGTCGCCGGGCGGCTGGGATGGACCAGCACCGCTGCCCCGCAGCAGGTGTCCATCAGCGCCGAGACCACGCCGCCATGCAGCACGCTGGTGCGCGGGTCGCCGACGAACTGGGGCTGCCACGCCATGTCCAGTTCGACCACCCCCGGCCCGGCATCGACCAGCATCATGCCCAGCGCCTTGGCATGTGGCAGCAGGCCGAGGAAGCGTTCCATCATCGCGCGGTCGTCGTGAAGCCCGTCAGGCACCAAGGTCATGCAGCTGTCTCCCTGCTCGCCCGCCGATCAGTGCATCCTCGCGTCCCGGTCCGCAAGCCGTCCCGCCCGGCAGTTGAGGTCGTTCCGCAGCCGCGCTAGGCTGGCAGGATCGGTCGGGGGGGTGCGCCTATGCAGGACGAAAGCCATATCAGCTTCAAGGACATGTGCGCCAAGTTCGACGTGACCCCGCGCACCCTGCGCTATTACGAATATATCGAGCTGCTCAGCCCCAGGCGCGAGGGCCGGGCGCGCTGGTACGGCCCGCGCGAGATCGCCCGCATGAAGCTGATCATGCGCGGCCGTCGCTTCGGCTTCTCGCTCGAGGAAATCCGCCAG
Organism: Paracoccus sphaerophysae; assembly: GCF_000763805.1. Classification (GTDB taxonomy): domain Bacteria; phylum Pseudomonadota; class Alphaproteobacteria; order Rhodobacterales; family Rhodobacteraceae; genus Paracoccus; species Paracoccus sphaerophysae. The sequence continues at coordinate 2,415 of NZ_JRKS01000039.1, forward strand.
TGGCTGCTGATCTATCAGCAGAAGGGCACCCGCACGCAGTATGGCGTCTGGGTCGAGTTCGCCACCCGGCAGCTTGAGGTGCTGGCCGCCCAGCGGGCCGAGATCGACGCCTCGATCTCCGACCTGCGCGCGCTTCGTGACGAAACCGTCCGGCTGATCGAGGGCCTGCCCCCCGACGCTCCGGAATGACCGGTGACGCTGCGCATTCGTCCGTTTCGACCGGATGACGCAGCGTTCCGGCTTGGTCCGCGGCAGCTTGCTCATATAGTTGGCCGCACGCATCGCTGGGACCATATCGGGGGGAGGGAGCAGCATGTCCGACGACAAACTGCTGACCATCAGCCAGATGTGCGAAGCATTCGGCGTGACGCCGCGGACCTTGCGCTTCTACGAGGCGCGAGAGTTGATCTCGCCGATCCGGCGCGGCCAGCACCGGCTGTATGACCGGCGCGACCGCGCCCGGCTCAAGCTGATCCTGCGCGGCAAGCGCTTCGGCTTTTCGCTGGACGCGATTGGTCGCCTGCTGGACCTGTACCAGCCCGGCACCGACAACGCCCACCAGCTGCGCGCGGCGCTCGACCTGGCCCGCGGACGGCTGGCCGAGATGCGCAACGAACACGCCGACCTGCTGGACGCGATCAAGGATCTCGAATCGCAGATCGCGCTGACCCGCGCTCTGCTGCCCGGCAAGCACCCTTCCGCCCAGGATCAATCCTCCAAGGACGCCACATGACCATTTATACAGCCCCGACCCGCGACATGCAGTTCCTGCTGCACGATGTGCTGCAGGTTTCCGCCGCCGACCTGCCCGGCCACGCCGATCTCGACCGCGAATTCACCGAAGCCATCCTCGAGGCGGCGGGCCAGCTCGCTTCGGACATGCTGGTGCCGCTGAACGCGGTCGGCGACCAGCAGGGCTGCGTTCTGGAAAACGGCGTGGTGCGGACGCCCGAGGGCTTCGGCGCCGCGTTCGAGGCGATGAAGGAAGGCGGCTGGACCGGGCTCGACTGCGACCCGAAATATGGCGGCCAGGGCATGCCCTACGTGATGGGCGTGGCGACCGGCGAGATATTCGTGTCGGCCAACATGGCCTTCAACATGTATCAGGGTCTGACCCACGGCGCCTATTCGGCGATCCACGCCCACGGCACCGACGACCAGAAGCAGACCTATCTGCCCAAGATGGTCAGCTGCGACTGGACCGGTACCATGAACCTGACCGAACCGCATTGCGGCACCGACCTGGGGATGCTGCGGACCAAGGCGGAACCGCAGGACGACGGCAGCTACCTGATCACCGGGCAGAAGATCTTCATCTCGGCCGGCGATCATGACCTGGCCCAGAATGTCATCCACCTGGTGCTGGCCAAGGCGCCGGGCGGCGGCGAGGGCACGAAGGGGATCTCGCTCTTCATCGTGCCCAAGTTCCTGGTCAACGCCGACGGCAGCCTGGGTGAACGCAACGGCGTGTCGGTCGGCGCGCTGGAGCACAAGATGGGCATCCACGGCAACGCCACGGCGGTGATGAACTTCGACGGCGCCCGCGGCTGGCTGCTGGGCGAACTGCACAAGGGCATGCGCGCCATGTTCACGATGATGAACGAGGCCCGGTTGGGGGTCGGCCTGCAGGGCTATGCCGTGGCCGAGGCGGCCTATCAGAACGCCGTCGCCTACGCCAAGGACCGGCTGCAGGGGCGCGCGGTGACCGGGGCCGAGAACTCCTCGGGGCCGGCCGATCCGCTCATCGTGCATCCCGATATCCGCCGCTCGCTGATGGACCAGAAGTCGTTCCTGGAAGGCGCCCGCGCGCTGGCCTTCTGGGGCGCGCACCTGATCGACCGCGGCCATCACGGCGACGCCGCGGCCGAGGGGCTGGTGTCGCTGCTGACCCCGGTCATCAAGGGCTTCCTGACCGACAAGGGGTTCGAAACCGCGGTGCTGGCCCAGCAGGTCTTCGGCGGCCACGGCTATATCGAGGAACACGGGATGTCGCAGTTCGTCCGCGACGCCCGCATCACCATGATCTACGAAGGCGCCAATGGCGTGCAGGCGCTGGACCTGGTCGGCCGCAAGCTGGCCCAGGACGGCGGCAAGCACGTCATGGCGTTCTTCGACGAGGTCAAGGGCTTCATCAAGGCGAACGAGGCGAACGCGGCGCTGGCCGCCGACTTCCTCGAGCCGCTGAAGGCCGCGTCCAAGGACCTGCAGGCGGCGGCGATGTTCTTCATGGAAAACGGGATGAAGAACCCCAACCACGCGCTGGCCGGATCCTATGACTTCATGCATCTGTTCGGCCATACGGTACTGGGCTACCTGTGGGCGCGCATGGCGGTGGCCGCGCAGGCCGCGCTGGACGCCGGCACCGCCGAAGCCGGGTTCCACGACACCAAGCTGGCGACCGGGCGCTATTACATGAAGCGGCAGCTGCCGATGACGGCCACCCACCTGGCCCGCATCCGGTCGGGCGCCGATCCGGTGATGGCGCTGGCGGCCGACCAGTTCTGACAGGCGGCGAGGGGCCGCGGGAATGGCGCGGCTCCGACGCCTCCGGCGGGGATATTTCGGCAAAGAAGAAAGCGGCCCCGATCCGCGCGCGGCCAGCGGCATCAGTGGCGGGATCGGGGCTTTCTCCTTTGGCGGTCATTGGCTTCCCAGCCTGTACCGCAGCGTCACGCTCGCAAAGCAGGGTTGAGATACCGTTAATTCCCGCCATTCTTCTTTGAACAAATATCCCGCGGGGGTCCGGGGGCGCGAAGCCCCCGGTGCCGGCCGCAGAGACCGGAGGACACATGACCGACGCCTATATCTACGACGCCGCCCGCACCCCGCGCGGCAAGGGCCGCCCGGACGGGTCGCTGCACGAGGTCACCTCGCTGGCGCTGTCGGCCGGGCTGCTGAACGCCGTCAAGGATCGCAACGGGCTGGAAGGTCACGCGGTCGAGGACGTGATCTGGGGCAACGTCACCCAGGTCATGGAACAGGGCGGCTGCCTTGCCCGCTCGGCGGTGCTGATGTCGGACCTCGACCAGTCGATCCCGGGCCTGTCGATCAACCGCTTCTGCGCCTCGGGGATGGAGGCGGTGAACCTCGCCGCCAACCAGGTCCGCGCCGGCGCCGGCCAGGCCTATATCGCCGGCGGGGTCGAGATGATGAGCCGCGTCGCGATGGGCGCGGACGGCGCCGCCATCGCCGTCGATCCGGCGCTGGCGATGAAGACCTATTTCGTCCCCCAGGGCATCTCGGCCGACATCATCGCCACCGAATACGGCTTCACCCGCGACGAGGCTGACGCGCTGGCGGTGGAATCCCAGCGCCGCGCCGCCGAGGCCTGGCAGGACCGCCGCTTCGCCAAGTCCATCGTCCCGGTGAAGGACCAGAACGGCATCCTGATCCTCGACCATGACGAACACATGCGCCCCGGCACCACGGTCGAGGACCTCGCCAAGCTGAAGCCCGCCTTCAAGGACATGGGCGAGGTCATGCCGGGCTTCGACAAGGTGGCGATGCTGAAATACCCGCATCTCGACCATATCGACCACATCCACCATGCCGGGAATTCCTCGGGGATCGTGGACGGCGCGGCGGCGGTGCTGATCGGGTCCAAGGAATGGGGCGAGGCGATGGGCCTGAAGCCCCGCGCCCGCATCCGCGCCACCGCCAAGATCGGCACCGATCCGACGATCATGCTGACCGGCCCGGTGCCGGTGACCGAAAAGATCCTGAAGGACAGCGGCATGTCGATCGGCGACATCGACCTGTTCGAAGTCAACGAGGCCTTCGCCTCGGTCGTCCTGCGCTTCATGCAGGCGTTCCAGGTGTCGCCCGACAAGGTCAACGTGAACGGCGGCGCAATGGCGATGGGCCACCCGCTGGGCGCGACCGGCGCGATCATCATCGGCACGCTGCTGGATGAACTGGAACGCCGCGACCTGTCGACCGGGCTCGCGACGCTGTGCATCGCGTCGGGTATGGGCGCGGCGACGATCATCGAGCGGGTGTGATGCCACGCCTCGACCTCGCCGCGGCCCCGGTCAAGACCGGCTCGATCTATCCCGAACCTTTCGCGGGGCAGATGGCGGGCCGTTCGAGCCTGCGGCTGGGCGATCTGGCCGGCCTGACGCAGTTCGGCGTGAACATGGTCACGCTCGAACCCGGCGCGGCCGCCAGCTTGCGCCACTGGCACCTGCGCGAGGACGAGTTCGCACTCGTGCTCGAGGGCGATCTGGTCCTCGTCGAGAACGACGCCGAGGCCGTGATGCGCACCGGCGATTGCGCCGCTTGGAAGGCGGGGTTGGCCAATGGCCACCGCTTCGTCAACCGCTCGGAGCATGTGGCGCGCTTCCTGGTCGTGGGCGCCAAAGCGGCTGACGAAGTCGTCACCTACGCCGACACCGACCTGCAACTTCATCTCGCGGGCGGCAGCGCCCGCTTTACCCATCACGACGGCAGCGACTGGACCGGACCCCGCGACCTCGCGCCCAAGGGAGAGACCCAATGACCGATTTCACCATGCAGACCGACGCCGAGGGCGTCGCCACCATCACCTGGGACGTTCCCGGCAAATCCATGAACGTGCTGTCCGAAGAGGGCATCCGCACGCTCGACGGGCTGATCGACCAGGCGCTCGCCGATCCGGCCGTCAAGGGCATCGTCATCACCTCGGGCAAGCCCGATTTCGCCGCCGGGATGGACCTGAACGTCATCGGCGCGCTCAAGGAAAAGGGCGGGGCCGAGGCGATCTTCGGCCTCGTCAGCCAGCTGCACGCGGTGCTGCGCAAGATCGAGCGGGCGGGGATGGACCCCAAGACGCTCAAGGGCGGCAAGCCGATCGCCGCCGCCCTGCCCGGCACCGCGCTGGGGATCGGGCTGGAACTGCCGCTGGCCACCCATCGCGTCTTCGCGGCCGACAACCCCAAGGCCAAGATCGGCCTGCCCGAGATCATGGTCGGCATCTTCCCCGGCGCCGGCGGCACCACGCGCCTCGTGCGCAAGCTCGGCGCCATGCAGGCGGCGCCGCTGCTGCTGGAAGGCAAGCTGAGCGACCCCAAGGGCGCGAAATCCGCCGGCATCATCGACGAGGTGGTGGCCGACCCGGTCGCCGCCGCGCATGAGTGGGTGCTGAAGGCCACCGACGCGGACATCGTCAAGCCCTGGGACGCCAAGGGCTACAAGATGCCCGGCGGCGCGCCCTATCACCCGGCGGGCTTCATGACCTTCCTCGGTGCCAACGCGATGGTCATGGGCAAGACGATGGGCGTCTATCCCGCCGCCCGCGCGCTGCTGTCGGCGGTCTACGAGGGCGCGCAGGTGCCCTTTGACACCGCGCTGAGGATCGAGGCGCGGTGGTTCACCAACGTGCTGATGAACCCGTCTTCGGGGAACATGATCCGCTCGCTCTTCATCAACAAGGAAGCGCTCGAAAAGGGCGCCAACCGTCCTGACGTGCCAGACGAGAAGGTGCGCAAGGTCGGCATCCTTGGCGCCGGCATGATGGGCGCGGGCATCGCCTATGTCTCGGCCATGGCCGGGATCGAGGTCGTCCTGATCGACGCCAAGCAGGAGGCCGCCGACAAGGGCAAGGCCTACTCGACCGGCCTGCTCGACAAGGCGATCAGCCGCAAGAAATCGACCGAGGAGAAGAAGGCCGAGGTTCTGGGCCGGATCACCGCGACGACCGACTATGCCGCGCTCGAGGGCTGCGACCTGATCGTGGAGGCGGTGTTCGAGGACGTGGGCGTCAAGGCTGACGTCACGAAGAAGGCCGAGGCGGTGATCCCGCAGACGGCGATCTTCGCCACCAACACCTCGACCCTGCCGATTGGCGAGCTGGCCAAGGCCAGCACCCGCCCCGAGCAGTTCATCGGCATCCACTTCTTCTCGCCAGTGGACAAGATGATGCTGGTCGAGATCATCAAGGGCGCCCAGACCGGGCCGCGGGCGGTCGCCAAGGCGCTCGATTTCGTGCGCCAGATCCGCAAGACCCCGATCGTGGTCAACGACGCGCGGTTCTTTTACGCCAACCGCTGCATCATCCCCTATATCAACGAGGGCATCCGCATGGTCGGCGAGGGGGTGAACCCGACGCTGATCGAGAATGCCGCCAAGATGATGGGGATGCCGCTCGGCCCGCTGCAGCTGGTCGACGAGACCTCGATCGACCTCGGCGTCAAGATCGCCAAGGCGACCCGCGCGGCGATGGGCGACGCCTATCCCGACGGAGCGGTGGACGAGGTGATCTTCGCGATGGCCGACAAGGGCCGCATGGGCAAGAAGGCCAATGCCGGCTTCTACGCCTATGACGAGGCCGGCAAGCGGCTGGGGCTGTGGGACGAGCTGGGCGCCAACTGGCCCCAGTCCGACGACCAGCCCGAACTGACCGAGGTGCAGCACCGGCTGATGATGGCGCAGGCGCTGGAAGCCGTTCGCGCGCTGGAAGCGGGCGTGCTGGAAGACATCCGCGAGGGCGACGTCGGCGCGATCCTCGGCTGGGGCTTTGCTCCCTGGTCGGGCGGCCCGTTCGGCTGGCTGGACATGCTGGGCGCCGAACGGGCGGTCCAGGTCGCGGACGCGCTGGCCGAAACCCACGGCGAACGCTTCGCCGCCCCCGCGCTGCTGCGCGAAATGGCGCAGAAGGGCGAAAGCTTCTATGGGCGATTCGGAGCGGACCGGAAGCGGGCTGCCTGACAGATGCTGGCAAGGCCGCCCCAACGGCCTTGCCAGCCCAAACATGGCCGAAAGCACAATTTGACCGAGCGGACGTTCATGCCATGATGATGACAAATTTAAGACGCTTGGACGACGTGTCGACATGGCCAACACCTTCTCTGCAATCCGGGATGCCCGCATCCCGGACCTTGCCATCGGCACTGTCCTGCGCGGCGGTCGCCGCCAGAAGGTCGTCGAGGTCGTCTATCGGGGCCAGCCGGGCTTTCTGAAGATCTTCGCGGGCCGCGAGGCGGCCGGACGGTTCTCCTCGTCAGTCGACAGCCACAGGATCGCCGCCGACCTGCTGGGCGCCGGCCGAAATCGCAGCGTCGAGTTGCTCTCCGTCTTCCCCGCCCATTATGCCTTCGTCTCGGCTGCGGCCTCGGGGACCCCGATGCGGCAGTTCCTTCTCGCAAGCTCACGGCCCGAACGGGCTCGTCTGGTGCACCGATCCGGTGAGTGGTTGCAGGCGCTGACCCGCAACCGCGAACCGATACCCCTGCAAGCCTGGAAGCTGTGCGCCTGGCTGGACGACCTGGCCGCGATGCCGGAATACCACCGGCAGGTCGAACGCGGGCTGTTGCGCCGCGCGATGGACCAGGTCGTCACGCTGGCCCGCGCACTGCACGGAAGCACGGTCGAGGGATCGTTCTCGCACGGCGATTTCCACCCCGAGAACCTGTTCGTCGACCGCGGTCCGGCAGGGCTGGTGGTGACGGCGATCGACCTCGAAACCCCCGAGACGATCCCCGTCGTCGGCGACATCGCCAAGATGCTGACCTGGCTGGAAGTCGACGACGACCACGGCACCAGCGACGAGGGCGGGATCAGCGGCTGCTATCGCTGGCCGATGCTGGCCGCGATGGGCGTCCTGCCCGACAGCGACCGCAGGGCGCTGCACTTCCGGATCGGAGTCTCGCTGACCCAGATGTACCTCACCCGCGGCTCGCGGACCCCGCGAAACCGCCGGAACATCGAACGGGCACTGGGGGCGTGGCTCGCCAGCGATCACCCGCGACTGGACGGCTGATCGCTCAGACCAGACCTTCGGCCCTGAACAGCGCCGTCACGTCGGCCTCGGGGCGGGCACCGACATGGCCGATCACCTCGGCCGCAGCGATGCAGCCCATGCGCCCGGCGACGGCCAGCGGCTTGCCGGTGGCCAGCCCATAGATCAGCCCCGCCGCGAACTGGTCCCCTGCCCCCGTCGCATCGACCGGGGTCATGCGGTGGACCGGCGCGGTCACCCGCTCTGCCCCGCGAATCAGGATCGCGTCCTGGCCCGAGCGCGTGCAGACCACCGTCTCGCACACCGCCGCGGCCTGGTTCAGCGCCTCGTCCAGGTCGTCGACCTGGTACAGCGACTGCCATTCGTGGACATTGCCGATGACGTAGTCCATCGGCCCCGCCACCAGGCGGCGGAAGTCGTCGCGGTGGCGGTCGACGCAGAACGGATCGCTCAGCGCGATGCCGGCCTTGCCGCCGGCGGCGTGGCACGCCTCGGCGGCCTTGAGGAAGGCGGCCTTCCCCTCGTCCTTGTCGAACAGATAGCCCTCCAGGAACAGCCAGGTGCCGTCGGAAAACAGCGTCGGATCGACATCCGAGCGGTCCAGGTCGCCCGACACGCCCAGATAGGTGTTCATCGACCGCTCGCCATCCGGCGTGACGTAGATGATCGACCGCGAGGTCGGCAGCGCCGCCCCCGCCACCGGCGGATTCACGAAATCGGTCCCGTCCGAGGCCATGTCGCGGGCATAGGCCCGGCCCAGGTCGTCCTCGGCCACGCGGCCGATGAAGGCCGTCCTCAGCCCCAGCCGGCCGATCCCGGCCAGGGTGTTGGCCACCGACCCGCCCGGGATCAGGCGCGAGCGCTGGTCCGAGGTTTCCCGCGCCGCCATCAGGAACTCCGACCGCTCGCGGTCGATCAGCTGCATGATGCCCTTGTGGATGCCCAAGCGGTCCAGCTCGGCATCCGTGGTGGGGGCGATCACGTCCATGATCGCGTTGCCAATGCCGATGACCTGATACGCCATTCCCTGTTCCTTCCTGCTGCGTGCGGCGCTTAAACCGGGTTCGGCGGCGCGCGGCAAGGGCGCATCCGGCGCGGCGCGGCAAGGGCGCATCCGGCGCTGCGCGCTGGGGGGGCATCAGGCGGGGTCGGTGGTCTTGGGCTCGTAGGGGCATAGATCCGCGATCGGGCACACCGCGCAACGCGGCCGGCGCGCCAGGCAGACATAGCGGCCGTGCAGGATCAGCCAGTGATGGGCGTTGGCCTGGAACTCGGCCGGGACGTTGTCCTCGATGGCGCGCTCGACCTCGGCCTCGTCGCGGCCCGGCGCGATGCGGGTGCGGTTGCCGACCCGGAAGATGTGGGTGTCCACCGCCTGCGCCGGCAGGCCCCAGATGCAGTTCAGCACCACGTTCGCGGTCTTGCGGCCGACGCCTGGCAGGCTCATCAGCGCCGCGCGCGATGAGGGCACCTGCCCGCCGAAAGCATCTATCAGCCGCTGCGACAGGGCGACGGCATTGCGCGCCTTCTGGCGATACAGGCCGATGGTGCGGATATGGGCGGCGACGCCCTCGACCCCCAGCGCCACCATCGCCTGCGGGGTGGGGGCGGCCTCGAACAGCCCGCGCGTCGCCTTGTTCACCCCCGCATCCGTCGCCTGCGCCGACAGCGCCACCGCCACCAGAAGGGTGAAGGCGTCGCGGTATTCCAGCTCGGTCACCGGGTGCGGGTTGGCGGCGCGCAGGCGGGAGAACACCGCCTGCTGCTCGGCGAAGGACAGCGGCGCGGGCAGCCGGGCGCCGCGCGCGCGGGGCGCGGGCTTCGCGGTTGCGGTGCTGGGGGCGGGTGTGCGGACCATGCCCACGGTGATGCCGAAGCGGCCGCCGGGGCGCAAGGCTCTCGGGCCGATCCTTGAGATGTGAAGGAATGTCAGTCACTTCGGTGCGCAGGCGTTTGCGGCGCGGTGCGGTCTGTGGCATTTTTCCACCCGAGCGACGCGCGCCCGACCCGGCCCCCGGGGAAGGGCACGCGCCGGATTGACCCCGAAAGGACAGACCATGAAGCACCGGATTTCCCTGATCGCCGCCACGGCGGCCCTGACCGCGCTGGGGGCCTGCACCGACCAGTATGGCCAGCCCGTCCAGATGAACCGCGCCCAGCAGGGCGTGATCGCAGGCGCGGCGATCGGCGCCATCGCCGGCGCGACGCGCGACGATGACAGCCGCGGCCGCGGCCGGGACGCGATCAAGGGCGCCATCGTCGGCGGCGCGGCGGGCGGGCTGGTCGGCTCGGCGCTGGACGCGCAGGCCCGCGCGCTGCAGGCGCAGATGACCACCCCGGGCGTCCGCGTCGTCAATACCGGGCAGACGGTGAACGTGACCCTGCCCGAGGGCGTGCTGTTCGGCTTTGACAGCGCCGCGGTGTCCGGCCCGGCGCAGAGCGACCTGTACGCGCTGGCCCGCAACCTGCAGCAATATCCGAACTCGACGGTGCAGATCGTCGGCCACACCGACTCGACCGGCGCGGCGGCCTACAACGTCGGCCTGTCGGAGCGCCGCGCCCGCGCCGTGGCCGGGATCCTGACCGCCGGCGGCGTGTCGGGCAACCGCATCGCGGCGGTCGGCATGGGCGCCTCGCAGCCCATCGCGTCGAACGACACCGAGGCCGGGCGCGCCCAGAACCGCCGGGTCGAGATCGTCATCCGCCCGAACTGATCGGCCACCCCGCAGACAGCAAAACCCCCGGTGTCGCCACCGGGGGTTTTTCACTGTCCGTCGTTCTTGTTGTCAGTTGAGATGCCGGGCCACGTCGTCGATGGCGCGGTCGATGCCGGCGCTGCGGTCGCTGGCGCCCATCTGCCGGCCCAGCACGTCCGAGGCGGCGGCGACCGCCACCTGCACGGCCTGGTCGCGCACGGCGCGGACCGCGTCCCTTTCGGCCGAGGCGATCTGGTCCTGCGCGGCGGCCAGCCGGCGCTCGATCGAGGCCTGCAGGTCGAGCTTGGCCTTTTCCGCCTGGGCCAGCGCCTCGCGGCGGGCATTGGCGACGATGGCGTCGGCCTGGCCCTTCACTTCGCGCTGCCGGCGTTCGTAACTGGCATAGATTTCCTGCGCCTCGTCGCGCAGGCGGCGGGCCTCGGCGATGTCGGACTTGATGCTCTCGGCGCGCTTGTCCAGCAGCTTGGCGATCGCCGCGGGGACGCGGAAATACAGCAGGATGCCGACGAAGACGAGGAAGGCGAGCAGGACGATGAAGTCCGTGTTGCGCAGCGAGAAGAACGGGCCGGTCGCGGCCAGGGCGGGGCTCGCCACAAGCGCGGCGGCGGCCGCGGCGGTCAGGCGGGCAGCAGTCAGGCGGGCAGCGGTCAGGCGGGCGATCATTGCACGGCTCCCTTCATGCGCGCGTCGACGGCGGCGTCGACCGTGGCCGGGTCGGCGCTGGCGCCGAAGGCGCGGACCAGCTCGGCCGTGACCTCGCGGGCGACGCTCAGCGCGGCCGAGGCGGCGGACTGGCGGATTTCGCCGATGCGGCGTTCGGATTCCGAGGCGCGGGCGGCGATCTCGGCGTCGGCCTTGGCGATCGCGGCCTTCAGCTCGGCGTCGATCTCGGCCTTGTTGGCGGCGACGATCTTGCCGGCCTCGGCGCGGGCATCGGCCAGCGCCTTGTCATAGGCGGCCTCGGCGTCGCGGGCCTTGCGCTTGAAGTCTTCGGCGGCGGCCAGATCGGCGGTCATCAGCCCCTGGCGGTCGCCCAGGATGCGGCCGAGACGCGGGATCGCGACGCGCGACAGGATCAGGTAGATCAGCGCCAGCGCGACCAGCAGCCAGAAGATCTGATTGCCGAAGGTCGCGAAGTCCAGCTGCGGCATCCCGGCCGAGGCGGCAGCCTCGTGCCCGCCGGCGCCGACCGCATGGGCGGCGTCGGTGCCGGGAACGGCATGGGTCACCACGGCGGCGTGGCCATCGGCGGTGGTCACCACCTCGGCCGGGGCGACCGGGGCGTGGCCGGCGCCGGTTTCGGCGACGACCGGCGCGTGATCGGCGCCCGTCGCGTTCGGCACGATGATGGAATCGGTGGCATGGGTCTGCGCCGCCGGCGATTCAGCCGCGGCAGGTGCCGGGGCCGTCGCGGCGGGAACGGGGGCGACCGGGGTCGCATCCGTCACGACCGGGGTCGTGGCGGCCGCCGGGGCCGGAGTCACGGTCACCGTGGCCGGCGCGGGCGTCGCCGCAACCGGCGCTGCGGGCGTGACGGTCACGGCCGGCGCTGCCGCGGCGGGCGCGTTCGTGATCGGCACGGTGATCGTCGTGGTGGTCGTTTCGACCGCGGCTGGGGCGGTCTGCTGCAAAAGGCTGAACATGTCCTATCCCTGGCCGAACGTTTGGCAATCGGGCGAGGGCCGAGGCCCCCACCCAAAAGCAAGGAGTCGTCGTCTGGGGATCAGGCTGCGAACAGCAGCAGCAGGGCGACCAGGAACGAGAAGATGCCCAGCGCTTCGGCGAAGGCCATGCCGATGAACAGCGTGGCGGTCTGCGAGGCGGCAGCCGACGGGTTGCGCAGGGCGCCCGACAGATAGTTGCCGGCCACGTTGCCCACGCCCATCGCGGCGCCCGCCATGCCGATGCAGGCCAGGCCGGCGCCGAGGTATTTGCCCAGTTCGGCGTAGGTCGCGACGTTTTCCATGGTGATGCTCCTTGAGGCTTTGGAAAAGTTGGAAAGGGTGTCCTGCCGGCGGCTTAGTGCGCCGGGTGCAGCGCGTCCTTGAGGTACACGCAGGTCAGGATGGTGAAGACATATGCCTGGATCACGGCGACCAGCACCTCGAGCCCGTACATCCCAACGATGGCGAGGATCGAGATCGGTGCGATGGCGGCGATGGCGGCGAAGGCGGCAAAGACCTTGATCACCGCGTGTCCGGCCATGACGTTGCCGGCCAGTCGGATCGAATGGCTGACGGGCCGGACGAAATACGAGATCAGTTCGATGATCGCCAGCACCGGGCGCAGCGCCAGCGGCGCCGACTTGACCCAGAACAGTTCCAGGAAATGGGCGCCGTTCTTTATGAAGCCCAGAATGGTGACGCCCAGGAACACCGCCAGCGCCAGCACCGCGGTCACAGCGATGTGCGAGGTGGTCGAAAACGACTTGGGCAGCAGCCCCAGCAGGTTGGCGAACAGGATGAAGCAGAACAGCGTGAAGACATACGGGAAATATTTCAGCCCGTCCTTGCCGGTCACGTCCTCGACCATCTTGTGGACCATGCCGTAGGTCAGCTCGGCCATCGACTGGATGCGGGTCGGGATCAGCGCCCGGCCCGAGGTGCCAGCCACGAACAGCAGCCAGATCACCAGCACTGCCAGCATCAGCCACAGCGTCACGTTGGTCGGCGTGTACCAGTGGATCGGTCCGTCGCCGAACAGCGGCTTCACGATGAACTGGTCCATCGGATGAAAGACCAGACCGCCCGTCTCTTCGCCATGCGCTTGTGTGGCCACGCTCAGTCCCTCTCGTCGTCGTCCGGATCGTCGTCCGGCATGCTGTCCCTCGCGGTCCCGGCCGGGGGCGCATGCCCCATCTCGGCTGCGGTCCGCAGCATCGTCTTTACCCCCGCCGCGAAGCCGAGGAAGATGAAGATGACCAGCATGATCGGCGTGGTGCCGAACAGCCGGTCCAGCCCGTAACCGACTCCGAAGCCGATGGCGAGCCCCGCGACCAGTTCCACCACCATGCGCCACGCCTGGTTGGCCTGATAGAACTTGTCCGCGCCGGGGGTCTGCGGCCGCTGATCGCGGCCCAGATCGTCGAGCCGTCGTTCCAGCGCCCTCAGCCGCTCTGCATCGCTGGCCCGCTGGGCGTGATCGCCCGGTTGGTCCGGCATGGAAAGCTCCCCGAAAGTTGGGGTGCTGATAGGCAACGGCGGCGCGCGAGTCAACTCTGCGCGACCCGACCGCAAGTCATTGTTGTCGCTACATTTCGTTCACCGGCCGCCTAGCCTTGCGGCGCGGCGGCGGGCAGTCCATCATTCAACCGGACAGTTGAACATCACGGACGCCGGTGCCCTACGACCTGGACCTGATCTTTTCCGCCCTGGCGGACCCGACCCGCAGGGCGATCCTGTCGATGCTGCTCGAGGACGACATGGCGGTGTCGGACGTGGCGGCGCCGTTCGGGATCAGCCTGGCGGCGATCTCCAAGCACCTGGTGACGCTCGCCGCCGCCGGGCTGATCCAGCAGGAGCGGCGCGGGCGGATCACCTGGTGCAAGCTCGACCCCGAGGGGATGCGAGCGGCGGCGGTGTGGATGCGGGGGTTCGGCCAGCTCGACCCGCTGGACCTGGACGACTTCGAGCGCTTCCTCGCCAGCCAGCTGTCCGGGCTGGAGCTGGAGGACGACCGGAACTGAAACGGCGGGACGGGTTGCCCCGGTCCCGCCGTGTTCTCGTGCCTGTCGTCGTCGCCCGACCGGCTCAGGCCGCGACGTCGTCGTAGCTGAGATCGACGGATTCGGTCCGCTCGATCGGGTCGTAATAGCCGAACATCTGGTCCAGTACCGCCAGCGCGCGACGGTTGGGCAGACGGGTGACCGGCTGGACAGTATGATGGTCCAGCAGGTCCATCATCGCGGCGGGACGGTCGGTGTGGTCAGAGATGAAACGTGTCATGTCGGTGCCTCGGTCGTGATCGCCAGTCTCCCCGCCCGAGAGAATAATGCTGCGGCGCAGAATTTCCATCCCGGTGACGTGGCGTCAGTACCTCACCTTTCCGGCAGGTTTTAATCGAAATCGCGAAATATCAACGAAAAGGGCCGCCCCGGCGGGACGGCCCTGCAATGCTGCCTTGCGGCAGGATCAGACCATGCGGTCGACCATCAGGTGCTTGATCTCGGCGATCGCCTTGGCCGGGTTCAGGCCCTTGGGGCAGGTGTTGGTGCAGTTCATGATGGTGTGGCAGCGATAGACCTTGAAGGGGTCCTCCAGTTCGTCCAGCCGCTCGCCGGTCGCCTCGTCGCGGGAATCGACGATCCAGCGATAGGCGGTCAGCAGCGCGGCGGGGCCCATGAACTTGTCCTGGTTCCACCAGTAGGACGGGCAGGCCGTCGAACAGGACGCGCACAGGATGCATTCATACAGCCCGTCCAGCTTCTTGCGGTCCTCGATCGACTGGCGCCATTCCTTGTCCGGAGTCGGCGTCTCGGTCATCAGATAGGGATGCACGGCGGCGTGCTGGGCATAGAAATGCGTGAGGTCGGGGATCAGGTCCTTGATCACCGGCATGTGCGGCAGCGGATAGATGTTCACGTCGCCCTTGACCTCGTCCATGCCGAAGATGCAGGCGAGGTGGTTGCCGCCGTCGATGTTCATCGCGCAGGACCCGCAGATCCCCTCGCGGCAGGACCGGCGGAAGGTCAGGGTCGGGTCGATCTCGTTCTTGATCTTGATCAGCGCGTCCAGGACCATCGGCCCGCACTGGTCGAGGTCGATCCAGTAGCTGTCCATCCGCGGGTTCTCGCCGGTGTCGGGATCCCAGCGATAGATGTTGAACCGGCGCAGGTTGGTCGCGCCTTCGGGCCGGGGCCAGGTCTTGCCCACCTTGATGCGGCTGTTCTTGGGAAGGGTCAGCTGGACCATGGCGGTCAGGCTCCTTTGTCGTTCCGGGCCGGACGCGCGCGTCCGCCCTTGGCTTTGACGTAACGGTGATGCGGCACATCGACATGGTCGAGCTCGGCGCCGATGATCTCGTGAATCCCGCCAACCACGGGCAGCGGCGGTTCCGGGCGCTCGTCCTCGGGCGGGGGGGCGTTGCCCGGCGCGTCGGGATCGTCGTCGGCCCTCAGCCAGCCGTCGGCGCGGGCCAGCGCCCAGGCCCTGCGCCCGGCCCGCAGCGACGCCAGCGCAAAGCCCACGTCCGGATCCTGCGGGTAATTCAGCATGAAGCCGATCGGCGGGATCGCGTCGCCGCGCGCCACCACCGTGCCGGTGCCCAGCATCTCGACCCCGCGCGGGCGGTTCAGCTGGTCGGCATAGGGCAGCTGGCGCCAGCCGCGCGGCTGGCCGTCCTCGCCGGATCGGTGGATCAGCCCCTTGTAGCCGAAGACCGCGCCGTCCCAGCCGATCTCGGTCGCCTGCTCGATCGAGCGGCTGACGTAATCGGCCGGATAGCCGATGCGCTCGTCGATCAGGAAGACGATGTCGTCCGCCCCGGGCGGCAGGAAGAAGCGGCCGGCGTCGGCGGTGTCCGCGTCGGTGGTGATCGCCTCGATGGCGGGGTTGGCCAGAATGTCGGCCGGGACCTCGTCGTACCGGTTGAAGACGATGACCATCCGGTCGACCTGCGGCAGGATCGACGCGATGGTCGCGCGCAGCCGCGGCTCGGTTTCCGGGGTGGTCACCATCTGGGCCACGATCTTGCCCTGCGGGGCGCCGGCGGGTCGGGTCGTCATGGTCGTCATTTCCTCCAGCCGGGCTGGTCATACAGCGGGCGGGTCGGCATCTCGCCGGATTGCCGCATCACGCAGCGGTTGAAGACATCGGCCGGGTCGCGGCCCATCACGTAGTCGGACGAGATCGACAGTTCGACGCGTGTGACCGGGCGGACATGATGCCCGTCCGTGCCGACGCCCATCGCGATTTCGCCCCGCGGGCCGGTGGCGGCGCGCGCATCCTGCATGCAGTTCCGTTCCGCCTGCTGGACCGGGACCGGGCCGCAGCCCGCGACCGTGCCCAGCAGGACGATGGCGGCAAGAGGCGCGCGCCAGCCCATCAGGCAATGGCCCGGCTGATGCACTGGGTGGTGGCGGGTTTGCTGACGATGGTCGCGACCGCGTTCGCCGCCGCCGGCTTGCCCTGCATCGCCGCGATGTCAGCCAGTTCGGCCTGCGAGGCGTTGGCGACCACGCAATCGGTCAGCGGACCGACATTGCGGCCCGGGGCGCGCTTGGCCAGCTCGGCGCTGATGACCTGGCGGGCGGTGGGCGTGTCCGGGACCCGCGTGGTGGTCGGCGGCGGCACGACGACGACCGGCGTGCGCGGCGCGGGCGTCACGATCACCGGCGCCGGGGCGACGGGCGCCGGCGCCGTGGCGATCGGCGTCATCACGCAGCCCGACAGGGCAGTAGCCGCGGCCAGCGCCGCGATGAAAGAGAAACGCATCAGTAGACCCTCGCTTTCGGTGCGATCTTCTTAGGATCGATCCCGCCATCCTCAAGCGCCGTCAGCGGTTCGAGATGGACGGGCCGATAGGCGAGTTTGACCTCATTTCCATCCACCCACGCAAGCGAATGCTTGCGCCAGTTGGCGTCATCTCGCTGAGGATAATCCTCGTGCGCGTGGGCGCCGCGGCTTTCCTTGCGCGCCTCGGCGGCGACGATGGTGGCCAGCGCATTCGGCATGAGGTTGGTCAGCTCCAGCGTCTCCATCAGGTCGCTGTTCCAGATCATGCTGCGGTCGGTGACCCTGAGATCGTCCATCTGCCCGGCGATCTCGCGCATCTTCTCGACGCCTTCGGCCAGCGTCTTGTCGGTGCGGAACACCGCGGCATCGGCCTGCATGGTGCGCTGCATCCGGTCGCGCAGCACCGATGTGGGCGTGCCGCCATCGGCGTGGCGCAGCCCGTCAAAGCGGTCCAGCGCGCGGTCCACCTCGGCAGCGTTGGTGGGCGGGATCAGGCTGGCGCGGTCGATGACCTCGCCGGCGCGGATCGCCGCGGCGCGGCCGAAGACCACCAGGTCGATCAGCGAGTTCGACCCCAGACGATTGGCCCCGTGGACGCTGGCGCAGCCCGCCTCGCCCACCGCCATCAGGCCGGGGAACACGCGGTCGGGGTTGCCCTGTTCGGGGGCCAGCACCTCGCCCCAGAAGTTCGTGGGGATGCCGCCCATGTTGTAGTGCACGGTGGGCAGGATCGGGATCGGCGCCTTGGTCACGTCGACCCCGGCAAAGATCTTGGCGCTTTCCGAAATCCCCGGCAGCCGTTCGGCGAGGGCCTCGGGCGGCAGGTGCTGCAGGTTCAGGTGCATGTGGTCCTTGTTCGGACCGACGCCGCGGCCCTCGCGGATCTCGATGGTGATGCAGCGGCTGACCACGTCGCGGGACGCGAGGTCCTTGTAGGTCGGGGCATAGCGTTCCATGAACCGCTCGCCTTCCGAGTTGGTCAGATAGCCGCCCTCGCCACGCGCGCCTTCGGTGATCAGACAGCCCGAGCCGTAGATGCCGGTCGGGTGGAACTGCACGAACTCCATGTCCTGCAGCGGCAGGCCGGCGCGCGCGAACATCCCGCCGCCGTCGCCGGTGCAGGTATGCGCCGAGGTGGCGCTGAAATAGGCGCGGCCGTAACCGCCGGTCGCCAGCACCACCATCTTGGCGTTGAAGACGTGGATGGTGCCGTCATCCAGCTTCCAGCAGACGACCCCGGTGCAGGCCCCGTCGGTGATGATGAGGTCGAGCGCGAAATACTCGATGAAGAACTCGGCCTTTTCCTTGAGGCTCTGGCCATACAGCGTGTGCAGGATCGCATGGCCGGTGCGGTCGGCCGCGGCGCAGGTGCGCTGCACGGGCGGGCCCTCGCCGAACTCGGTCGTGTGGCCGCCGAACGGGCGCTGATAGATCTTGCCCTCTTCGGTGCGCGAGAACGGCACGCCGTAATGTTCCAGCTCATAGACCGCGGCGGGCGCCGAGCGCGCGAGGTATTCCATCGCGTCGGTGTCGCCCAGCCAGTCCGAGCCCTTCACGGTGTCGTACATGTGCCACTGCCAGTTGTCGGGGCCCATGTTGGACAGCGACGCGGCGATGCCGCCCTGCGCCGCGACGGTGTGCGACCGGGTCGGGAACACCTTGGTGATGCAGGCTGTCTTGAAGCCCTGTTCGGCCATGCCCAGCGTGGCGCGCAGCCCCGCACCGCCGGCGCCCACGACCACCACGTCATAGTCATGCGTCTGGTATTGATATGCGGACATGGGACGGACCTCAGTGGATGACGATGGTGGTGTCAGCGGGCAGCAGGATCGCGGGCGGCAGATCGGGCGCAAAGGCCATCCGCGCCAGCGCATAGACCGCCGCCGCGATCACCGCCCAGCCGAACAGCTTGGCCGCGATGGTGGCGACCTTGCGTTCGGCATGATCCAGGTAGTCGTCGATCATGATCTGGGTGCCGTTGATATAGTGCAGCAGCCCGACGATCAGGAACAGCGCCGTCACGATCGCCGGATAGGGGCGCGCGAAGTAATCCAGCACGCCGTCGCGCGGCAGGCCGATGGCGCTGGCGATGACGAAGATGAAGGCCGGGGTCAGGATCGCCAGCGCGACGGCGCTGACGGTCATCGACCAGTGCTGCGCGGTGGCCGAGCCGGGGCCTGCGGCGCCAAGGCCCTTGGCGGCCTTGCGGGGGGTCAGGTAACGCATCGCGGGGCCCCTTTTCAGAACACGAACAGGATGACGGTCAGCAGGGTCAGCACGACCGAGCCTGCGACGATGAACCAGCTCGCCTGCCGCGCATCCTCGCGCGTCAGCAGCAGGCCGGCGTCATAGAAGAAATGCCGGATCCCGGCGAGGAAGTGGTACCACAGCGCCCAGACCGACCCCAGCAGCACCAGGTAGCCCAGCCAGGACCGCAGCACCCAGTCGGCCTGCGCAAAGGCGCGCGGCCCGGCAACGGCGGCGACCAGCCACCATACGATCAGCAGAAGCCCCGCCAGCATGATCTGGCCGGTGGCGCGGGTCAGAATCGAGGTGATCGCCGCCATCGGCAGGCGATAGACGCTCAGATGCGGGGAAAGCGGGCGGTTGCCTCGGGGAATGTCACCCATGAGCGCTCCTTGTCAGAAAGGCGGCGCGACCTTGCGGGCATGGCCTGGCGCGCGGCTGGCTTGAATCGACGCTGTGTCTAGCGTTCCTGTGCCACGAGTCACGTCCCTGTGCCAGACCCGGCGCGCAGACAGGCCATGTTAGCGCACGCCGTGATCACAAGCCCGCCGCGTGTGATCACAATTCATGCCGCGCTGCGGCGGATCACGCCCGTGACCGTGCCGACCTTAGCCCGGAACCACGAACCACGGGATGATGCGGTTGATTTCGCTGGGGCTCAGCGCGCGCGGTTCCAGCTGCCAGCGCGCCATCCGGCCGATCATCTGGGGCGGCCCGGCCAGCGTCTCGGCGGCGTGATAGGCGGTGCGGGCGGCGTAATCGTCCCACAGCACCGTCAGCGGCGCGGTCGCGTTCAGCAGGGTGGCCGCGAAGCAGCCCAGCCGGAAGCGGCCGTCGATCAGCACCAGGTCGGGCGCGCCCTCGCCCGGCGAAGGGTCGGTCCAGGGCGACAGGGGATAGGCGCTGAACTTGCGGAACGCCCCGGGCCCACTGGGCTTGCCCCACTGGCCGACCGGGCCGATATCGACATGGCGCACCACCAAGCCGTCGCGCTCTGCCCCGGCCTCGGCGATCCAGCGCCGCACCCGCCGGGCCCAGCCCGGGTCGCTTTCGATCGACAGCAACGCAGCCTGCGACTCGGTTGCTGCGATCAGGGTCGAGCCGCCGGCGCCGTATTCGACGATCCGCCGCGCGGCGCGATAGGCGCTGCGGACGGTCTCGGCCTCGGCCTCGGGCATGTGCAGCCTGGCGCCGTTCTCGATCCCGTCCACGCTCACAGCGGCATCAGCGCCCAATAATCGAGGTCCAGCAGCACGTGGCTCGCGTATTTTCCGCCCTCGCCCTTGAGCGTGGTGTCGCCGGGCGCGCCCTTGTGGGCGACCAGCCGCAGACGGATCGCGCCGACGCCGGGCGCGTCGGTTTCCGCCTTGTCCAGCACCTCGGACCACGCCCGCACGGTATCGCCGGCGAAACACGGGTTGGCGTGCGCGCCGCCGTTCAGCGCCACGATCATCTGGGCGTTGGCCAGCCCGTTGAAGCTCAGCGCGCGGGCCATGCTGATGACATGGCCGCCATAGATCAGCCGCTGGCCATCCTCGCGGAAGGTGGCGTCGAAATGCACCTTGGCGGTGTTCTGCCATAGCCGGGTGGCGAGCATGTGCTCGGCCTCCTCGATGGTCACGGCATCGACATGGTCGATGATCTCGCCCACCGCATAGTCGCCCCAGCGATGCGGCTCGCCCGCCAGCTCGAAGTCATAATTGGTGAAATCCAACCCCTCGGGCACCACCAGATCCGCCGGCGCAACCACCTTGGCCAGCTGCGGCACGTCCTCGGCCGGGGCCGGCGCGGCGGCGTCGCGCTTGCGCACCATCACCCAGCGGACATACTCCAGCACCACCTCGTCGTTCTGGTTCAGCCCGCGGGTGCGGACATAGACGTTGCCCGAGGTGCCGTTCGAGTTCTGCTTGACCCCGATCACCTGTGATTCCGACCGCAGCGTGTCGCCGGGATAGACCGGCTTCAGCCAGCGCCCCTCGGCATAGCCCAGATTCGCCACCGCGTTCAGGCTGATGTCGGGGACGGTCTTGCCGAACACGACGTGGAACGCCAGCAAATCGTCCAGCGGGCTGCCGTCCAGCCCGCAGCGGGCCGCGAAGTCGTCCGAGGAATAGATCGCCCCCCGGGCCGGATACAGCGCGTGATACAGCGCCCGCTCGCCCTCGGCGACGGTGCGCGGGATGGCGTGGCGGATCACGTCGCCGACGCGGTAATCCTCGAAGAAGCGGCCGGGGTTGGTCTTGGTCATTGCTGTCCCAGTTTCATGTCGGGGGAATAGTCGTCGGCGATCTCTTTCGTGACCGCCTGCGCACAGCGCATCACGCCGCGCGTCGCATCGAAGGCCATGCTGGGCGAGCCGTGCAGGCTCCATCCCCTTGACAGCGCGAGGCTGACCTTGTGGCAGAAGGCCGCGGTGTCGTCCTCGGTCAGCAGGCGATAGATCGTGGCCATGCTCAGGCTCCGAACGGGTTGGGGCCGATCCAGCCGTGGATCAGCCCGACGACGAGGAACACCGCCACGGCGGCGGCGAGGGTGGTCCATTCCTTGCGCACCGGCACCGGATGGGCGGGCGGCGTCCAGCCGCGGTCCTGGGCGTTGATGATGGCGATTTCCGCCAGCGCCCAGGCCAGCAGCCCGCCGAACAGCACTACCGAGGGCAGGTCGCCGTTGGTCAGCAGATGCGCCACCGCCCACAGCGAGAACCCGATCAGCTGCGGATGGCGCAGCCGCACCCCCAGCCGCGACTTCGCGCCCGAGGCGGCGAACAGGTAGAACCCCGCCAGCACCAGCAGGTTGTTGATACCTTTCAGCATCGGCGTCGCCGCCCACCAGATCGTCGCCTCGGCGCTGCGATAGCCGATCACCATCAGGATGATCGACAGCACCAGCATCCCCGCCACCATCGGCTTTTCGCTGCCGCGCATGGCCCGGTGAAGGCCCGGAAAGACGCGCTTCGCCAGATGCGCGAAGGACCACAGCAGCACGCCCAGGATCAACAGAACCATCGCTCGCCCTCCCTCAGCCCTGGCCGGGCGCAGTCTGCCCCTGCCCGCCCATCGCCGCAATCGCCTCTGCGCGGGCGAGCGTCTTGCGGGCGGTGTCCACGTGGAGGTTCTCGACGATGCGGCCGTCCACCACGGCGACGGCCTTGCCCTCGGCGATGGCGGCCTCGTAAGCCTCGATCTGGCGGCGGCTGAGGTCGATCTCGGCCTCAGAGGGCGCAAAGGCGGCGTTGGCGATTTCGAGCTGCGCGGGGTGGATCAGGGTCTTGCCGTCGAACCCCATGTCGCGGCCCTGTTCGCATTCGGCGCGCAGCCCGTCCTCATCCTTGAAGGCGTTGAAGACGCCGTCCACGATCACCTTGCCATGCGCCTTGGCGGCCAGCACGCACAGCCCCAGCCCGGTCTGCATCGCCAGCCGGTCGGGGCGGTTGCGGCTGCCCAGTTCCTTGGCCAGGTCGTTGGTGCCCATGACCATGCCCGCCAGCCTCGGATGGGCGGCGATGGCGGCGGCGTTCAGCATCCCGGCGGCGGTTTCCATCATCGCCCACAGCGGTGTGTCGCCGGTGATCGCGGCCACCGCGTCCAGGTCGGCGGGCGAGGACGCCTTGGGCACCAGCACCGCGTCGGCGCCGGTCGCAAAGACCGCGGCGTCGTCGCGGCCCCATTCGGTGTCCAGCCCGTTGATCCGCACGATCCGGGCGCGGGGGCCGTAATCCTGCCCCAGCGCGGCGCGCAGCGTGTCGCGGGCGGCGGGCTTTTCGGCCGGGGCGACGGCGTCCTCCAGATCGAAGATGATCGCATCGGCCGCCAGCCCGCGCGCCTTCTCAAGCGCGCGCGCGTTGGAACCGGGGATATACAGGACCGAGCGATACGGACGGGACATGGCACAACCTTTTGTTCAGTGCGCAAGAATCGTGCGCGTGACTGCCCCGTTCGGCAGGAAACGGCAAGCCCCCCGGCGCGGCAGGGGGCGCCGGGTGCGGAAGCGACCCTGATCTTTGTTTGCCCGAGGAAACCGAATGGCGGCGCAGCGCCTTGTAGTGTCGCGGGCGGGATTTCCCGCCCTTCCCGATTTTCACCGAAAGGACAGCACGATGGCGACCGAACAGATGGGACTGGAAGACCTGCTCAAGCACGGCCTGCAGGACATGTATTACGCCGAGGGCAAGATCCAGAAAGCGCTGCCCAAGATGATCAAGGCGGCCCAGGACGACGAACTCAAGTCCGGGCTGGAAAAGCACCTGGAAGAGACCGGCCAGCAGCTGACCAAGCTGGAAGAAGCGTTCGAGCTGCTGGGCGAAAAGGCCAAGGGCGAGAAATGCGACGCCATCGAGGGCATCCTCAAGGAAGGCGACTCGCTGCTTGAGGATTTCGGCGGCACCCAGACCGGCGACGCGGCGATCATCTTTTCCTGCCAGGCGGTCGAGCATTACGAGATTGCCCGCTATGGCAGCCTGCGCGCCTATGCCGAGCTGCTGGGCATGGATGACGTGGCCCAGCTGATGTCGGAAATCCTTGACCAGGAGGAAGCTGCCGACGAGCTGCTGTCCGAAATCGCCGAAGACCGCGCCAACCCGATGGCTGCCGGCGAAGACGACGAAGACGCCGACGCCTGATTTGCGCCAGATCCCGGCGCACCATAATATGGAAGGGCCTGCCGCACCGACGGGCCCTTTTTTCTTTCCGCAATGTCGAACGCTCAGCGCAGGGCGTCCCAGATCAGCTTCAACGACACCAGCAGCAGCGCCCAGGTGATGAACAGGAAGAACGACCGGTGCGGGATCCGGCGGACCAGCCAGACCCCGGCAAAGACCGACGCCGCGGCGACCGGGATCATCGCCGCGGCCTTGCCCAGGTTCCCCACGCCCAGCTGCCCCAGCGCCGCATAGGGGATCAGCTTGACCGCGTTGACGACGGCGAAGAAGACGGTGACGGTGCCGGCATAGGTCTCTTTCCCCAGCCGCAGCGGCTGGACATAGATCTGATAGGGCGGCGCACCGGAGTGGCTGACGAAGCTTGTATAGCCGGTCAGCAGCCCCCAGAACGTCCCCCTGCCCCAGTCCGCCGCGCGCGGGGGCGCGTCCGCCGGGGCCGGGCGCAGCAGCGTCACCAGCGCGAAGGCCAGCCCGATCACGCCCACGATGCCGCCGATCATCCGGTCGTCCACCATCGAGGCGGTGGCCCAGCCCAGCGCGATGCCGGCGACCGCGCCGGGCAGCAGCCGCGACAGCACCCGGCGGTCCCAGTGGCGGCGATAGGCGATCAGGCCGAACACGTCCGACACGACATAGACCGGCAGCAGGATGCCCGCCGCCTGCACCGGCGACATGACCAGCGCCAGGATCGGCACCCCGAGCATGCCGACCATCGACAGACCGCCCTTGGCCAGCCCGACCAGCGCCGAGGCGATGGCCAGCAAGAGCCAGCCCCAGATCGTCAGCTCCATCCGTCCATCCCGGCGCCTTTAGCGCAAACAGCCCCGCGCCGCCCGGTGTCGTCCCTTGCACGGTGCGGGGCAAGGGGCTATCGCGGCCCAAACATCAGCCAAACGGAGGACTCCATGGCCCGTCCCAAGATCGCCCTCATCGGCGCCGGCCAGATCGGCGGCACCCTGGCGCACCTGGCCGCCATCAAGGAACTGGGCGACGTCGTCCTGTTCGACATCGCCGAGGGTACCCCGCAGGGCAAGGCACTGGACATCGCGGAATCGGGTCCCTCCGAGGGCTTCGACGGGTCCTTCAAGGGCACCAACGACTACGCCGACATCGCCGGCGCCGACGTCTGCATCGTGACCGCCGGCGTGCCGCGAAAGCCGGGGATGAGCCGCGACGACCTGCTGGGCATCAACCTCAAGGTCATGAAGTCGGTGGGCGAGGGCATCAAGGCGCACGCACCGAACGCCTTCGTCATCTGCATCACCAACCCGCTGGACGCGATGGTCTGGGCGCTGCGCGAGTTCTCGGGCCTGCCGCACGAGAAGGTCGTGGGGATGGCCGGCGTGCTCGACTCGGCCCGCTTCCGCCACTTCCTGGCCGAGGAGTTCGGCGTCTCGATGCGCGACGTGACCGCCTTCGTGCTGGGCGGGCATGGCGACACCATGGTGCCGCTGACCCGCTATTCCACCGTCGCCGGCATCCCGCTGCCGGACCTGGTGAAGATGGGCTGGACCACGCAGGACAAGCTTGACCAGATCGTCCAGCGCACCCGCGACGGCGGCGCCGAGATCGTTGCGCTGCTGAAGACCGGCTCGGCCTTCTACGCCCCGGCGACCTCGGCGATCGAGATGGCCGAGGCCTATCTGCGCGACCAGAAGCGCGTCCTGCCCTGCGCGGCCTACGTCAAGGGCGCATATGGGCTGGACGGGATGTATGTCGGCGTGCCGACCGTGATCGGCGCGAACGGCATCGAGAAGGTTATCGAGATCGAGATGAACGCGGACGAGCAGGCGATGATGCAGAAGTCGATCGACGCCGTGAAGGGCCTGGTCGAGGCCTGCAAGGGCATCGACAGCTCGCTGAGCTGAGTCTTTCCTCAACGTCGAGCCATGCAACGGACGGTCCGCTGGGCCGTCCGTTGACGTGTGGGCAACCCTTCCGGCAGTTTGCCGCGGGCAAGCGGCATTCTGCTGACATTTGATAATTGACCCGTCGGCGCGGCGGGGGCTACCGACATGAGCATCCCCTCATCGCGGATGGCTCCCATGGCAGATATTCCCGGAAATACCTCGACCACCTCGGTGCTGACCGGCACCGGCGTGTTTTCGTCGTCGCTTGAAATCGATGGCGACAGCGACTGGTGGCGGGTGAACCTCGTCGCCGGACGGACCTATGATTTCACCTTGTCGGGCGATGGCAGCGCCGCCAGCCTGGACGATGCGGATTTCTATATACTCGACAGCACCGGCGCGACGCTCAAGTCGACCTATACCTACAGCGGCGGTCCGATCGTCCTGTCGATCACGGCCAGCTATACCGGCAGCTTCTATGTCGCTGTCGCGGACGGCAGCTCGGACAACGCGGCCGAGGGCAACTACGTCCTCAGGACCCGCATGAACGACGTTTTGCCCAACGACAACTCGACGACCGGGATCGCCCGCAACGGACTGACGGTCGGGTCGCTGGAAGCCTCGGATGATGCGGACAGGTACGCGGTGAACCTGACGGCGGGGCAGCGCGTCGATTTCACCCTGTCGGGCGACGGCAGCGCCACCAGCCTCGATGACGCGGATTTCTTCCTGCTCGACCAATACGGCAACACGATCGCCTCGACCTATACCTATAGCGGCGGCCCGGTGTCGCTTGCGGCGACGGCAAGCTATACCGGCAGATATTACCTGGTCGTCGCCGACGGTTCTGCCGACCGCGCGCCGGAAGGCAATTTCCGCATCGATGCCCGACTGACCGACACCGTCGTCGCCGACACCGCGACAACGGCCGTCATCCGCGAAGGCACCAGCCTGGCCGGCAGGATCGACGCACGCGGCGACGCCGACTGGATAAGGATGGCGGCCGTGGCGGGCCGGACCTACAGCTTCACGCTCAGCGGCGATGGCTCTGCCGACGCGCTGGGCAGCAAGGAACTCATCCTGCGCGATGCGCAAGGCAACCAGATCGACTATGACTATACCTACGGCACGGGTGTGGTCACGATCACCTGGAAAGCGACCTCGAGCGGTCCGGTCTTCCTGGACGCGCATGGCAATTCATCGACGAGTTGGGGGAATTATCGCCTGTCGGTGGTCTCGGACGCGCCCCTGCTGACCGGCACCGCGGGCAACGATGCCCTGACCGGAGGGGCCAATGCCACGCGCATCGTGGGCCTGGCCGGCAACGACTCGCTGGACGGCGGGGCGGGCAACGACACGCTGGTGGGC
>NZ_JRKS01000040.1 GCF_000763805.1 Paracoccus sphaerophysae
CGGCCATGCGGCGCGCCGCGCGGTCGACGGTATGGTCCAGGCGATCCAGCGCGGAAACCAGGCGCCGCTCGGCGACGGAGATATCGTTCATGGGACGGCGGGTCCTTCGGCTAGCCTGCTCGTTTGTGGCAAAGCCGGGCGGGTCTGGCAAGGCGGTCGCGCCGCGACGGCACGGGACCGCCGGAGGGGTCAGCGCGAGACGAGTGGCTGCGCCGACACCGCGCACCAGACCGCCGGGTCGCCGTCCGGGTTCGCGGTGCACTCCGTTAGCGTCGCCAGCGGCTCGATGGTGGCGCCCTGCGCGGCCTCCGCGGGCAGGGTCAGGCGGTAGGACGCGGGAAACTCGGTCGCGCCGTGGTCATAGGGGGCAAAGGCGAGGTCGGTTTGGATGCAGCGCCGCGCCGCGATGCGATAGCCCGCGCCTGTCAGCACCCCGGTCAGCGCCGTGGCCTTTTCCTCGCAGGCCGCCATGTCCGGCGCGGTCGAGAAGGCCACATGCGGCGCGTCGGCATGGCCCAGCGTGACGAGGATCAGCACGGTCGAGAGCATGGCGGTGTCCTTTTGCGGTGCGGCGGGGGCGCGCGGACGCGCCTCGGCCGGTTTCGATCAGACGCCCGCCGCGTCCAGCACCGCGTCGCAGCGTTCACAGGTCGCGGGGTGGTCGTGGCTGCCGACGTCGGGCAGGATCTTCCAGCAGCGCTGGCATTTCTGGCCCTCGGCCGTCTCGAAGACGACGCCGATGCCGGGAACCTCGGGCAGGCGAAAGGCCTCGCCCGGGGCCGGGTCGCCGGTCAGCACCACGTCAGAGGTGATGATGACGTCGGCAAAATCGACCGACTTCAGCGCCTTCAGCAGGCCCGCATCCTCGACATGGACGACGGGCGCGGCCTCGAGGCTGGCGCCGATGGTCTTGTCGGCGCGGCGCAGTTCCAGCGCCGCCGTCACCACCCGGCGGGCGCGGCGGATCGCCTCCCATTTCGCGGCCAGCTGGTCGTCGAACCAGTCGTCCGCCGTCTCGGGGAAGTCGTGCAGATGCACGCTGTCCGTCTCGGACGGAAAGCGCGACAGCCACACATCCTCGGTTGTGAAGGGCAGGATCGGGGCCAGCCACAGCGTCAGCCGGTGGAACAGCGCGTCCAGCACCGTCCGAGCCGCCCGCCGGCGGGGGCTGTCCGGGCCGTCGCAATACAGCGCGTCCTTGCGGATGTCGAAATAGAAGGCCGACAGGTCCACCGTGGCAAAGTCGAACAGCGCCCGGAACACGCCCTGGAAGTCATAGGCGGCGTAGCCGTCGCGCACGCGGGCATCCAGTTCGGCCAGCCGGTGCAGGACCCAGCGGTCCAGCTCGGGCATGTCCGCCAGCGCGATCCGTTCGGCATCCGAGAACCCGTCCAGCGCGCCCAACATGAAGCGCATGGTGTTGCGCAGCCGGCGATAAGCGTCGGCGGTGCCTTTCAGGATCTCCTTCCCGATCCGCAGGTCGGCGGTATAGTCCGACTGCGCCACCCACAGCCGCAGGATATCAGCGCCATACTGGTCGATGACCTCTTGCGGGGCGACGGTGTTGCCCAGCGACTTGGACATCTTCATGCCCTTTTCGTCCAGGGTGAAGCCGTGGGTCAGCACCCCCCGATAGGGCGCCCGGCCGCGCGTCGCGCAGGCCTGCAGCAGCGAGGACTGGAACCAGCCGCGATGCTGGTCGGTGCCTTCCAGATACAGATCGGCGATCCCATCCGACGCCCCGTCTGGTCGGTCTCGCAGCACGAAAGCATGGGTCGAGCCGCTGTCGAACCACACGTCCAGCACGTCCATGACCTGGTCGTAGTCGTCGGGGTTCACGATCCTTGCCAGCACGGTTTCCTTGAAACCGTCGCGATACCAGGCATCTGCGCCGTCTTTCTCGAACGCTTCGAGGATGCGGGCGTTGACCGTCTCATCCCGCAGCAGGAAGTCGGCGTCGTCCGGCCGCCCGCCCTTGCGGGTGAAGCAGGTCAGCGGCACCCCCCAGGCGCGCTGCCGCGACAGCACCCAGTCCGGCCGCCCCTCGACCATCGAGAAGATGCGGTTGCGCCCCGAGGGCGGGGTCCACTGGACCAGCCGGTCGATCGAGGCCAGCGCGCGGGCACGGATGGTGTCGCCCTGCTCGCCCATGCCGTCGGCTAGCGGCTTGTCGATGGCGGCGAACCACTGCGGCGTGTTGCGATAGATCAGCGGCGCCTTGGACCGCCAGCTATGCGGGTAGGAGTGCTTGAGCTTGCCCTTGGCCAGCAACGCCCCCTGCGCCGCCAGCGCCTTGATGTTGCTGACATTCGCCGGGCCTTCCTTGCCCTCGGCGGTCAGGATGGCCTGCCCGCCGAAGACCGGCAGGTCGGCGCGGTAGCTGCCGTCGGGCAGGACGTTGTGGGTCATCTTCAGCCCGTGGCGCAGGCCCAGCTGATAGTCGTCGTCGCCGTGGCTGGGGGCGGTGTGGACAAACCCCGTCCCGGCGTCCTCGGTGACGTGATCGCCGGGCAGCAGCGGGATGTCGGCGTCCCATTCGCCCGAGCCCCCCTCGATCCCCCGATAGGGATGCGCCAGCACCAGCGAGGCGAGCTCGTCGGCCGGCACGTCGCGCAGGCGGCGCACCATCCCCGGCTCGAGCTTGGCGGCGCGGAACGTCTCGTCCGCCAGCCTGTCGGCCAGCAGGTAAAGCCCGCCCGGCCTGGCCATCGAGCCCTCGGGCGCCTCGGCCACCTGGTAAAGCCCATAGGCGATGCCCGGCCCATAGGCCACGGCCCGGTTCTGCGGGATGGTCCAAGGCGTCGTCGTCCAGATCACCACCTGCGCCCCCAGCAGATCGCTGCGGAGACAGCCGTCCAGCTGCGCGAAGTCGTGCTGCGCCACCACCGGGAAGCCGACCCAGATCGTGTGGCTGGTGTGGTCGTGATATTCCACCTCGGCCTCGGCCAGCGCGGTCTGTTCGACCGGCGACCACATCACGGGCTTGGACCCCTGATACAGCGAGCCGTTCATCAGCAGCTTCATGAACTCGGCCGCGATCACCGCCTCGGCGTGGTAGTCCATCGTCAGATAGGGGTCGTCCCACTTGCCGGTGATGCCGAGGCGCTTGAATTCCTCGCGCTGGACATCGACCCAGCCCTCGGCAAAGCGGCGGCATTCCTGGCGGAACTCGACCACGTCCACGGCGTCCTTGTCGCGGCCAGCGGCGCGGTACTGTTCCTCGATCTTCCATTCGATCGGCAGGCCGTGGCAGTCCCAGCCCGGCACATAGCGCGCATCGCGGCCCATCATCTGCTGCGAGCGCACGATGAAGTCCTTGAGCACCTTGTTCAGCGCATGGCCGATATGCAGATGCCCGTTCGCATAGGGCGGGCCGTCATGGAGGATGAAGGGCGGTCGCCCCGCGGCGTCCGTGCGCAAGCGGTCATAGACGTCCAGCCGTTCCCAGCGCTCGAGCCAGCCGGGCTCGCGCTGCGGCAGCCCGGCGCGCATCGGAAAGTCGGTTTCGGGAAGGAAGACCGTGGCGCGGTAATCGGGGGCGCGATCATCGAGGGCGGCGGCGGTCGTGTCGGGGGTGTCGGCGGGCATGCGGATCATCCTGGGGCAAACGGGTCAGGCAGGCGTCATCCCGGCAGGCGCGCGCGTGACCGCTACGCCGCCGGGCGGCTAATTCGGGATATCCGGACCGCGGGAACCATGCCGGGCTTATAGAAAGCGCGCCGGGCGCCCGCAAGAAGGCCGCGGCAGGGATTGCAGCCCCGCCGCAGCCGGCCCACCCTGCGCCCCGAGTCGACCATGCCCCTGTCCCGTCCCCTTCCCACCGCCGCGGCGGAAATCCCGTGACCGGGTTGCCGCAAAGATCGGCCGCAACGGTGATCTCGCAAGCGTGCATCTGCCTGGTGATCCTCGTGTCGCTGGCCGAGATCGTCTGGCACACGGCGGCGCTGCCGTTCCTCGCCGGGGCGGCGCTGGCGGTGTATCTCGTGCTGGAATGGCGGCGCTTCACGCTCGCCTCGTGGGTGCCAGTCATCCTGTCCGGGCTGCTGCTGGCGCTGGCGGTCGCGCAGGGGATCGAGCCGGGCGCCCTGGCCGACGGGTTGTCGCGGATGGCGTTTCTGGCCTCGCTGCTGGCGCTGCTGGGAATCCTGCGCGTGGTCGCGGGCGAGGCGCCGGCCATCGCCCAGTCCGGCCGCTACCTGACCGCCCAGCCGCCGGGCCGGCGATATCTGGCGCTGGCCGGCGGCGGGCATGTCTTCGGGCTGCTCATCAACCTGGGCGGGCTTGCGATCCTGCTGGAAATGGCCGTCCGGGCGCTGGCCGCCGATCCCGCGTCCCGGCAGCCGGGCGTGCGCGAGATCAAGCTGCGGAGGATGACGGTGGCGACGCTGCGCGGCTTCAGCCTGATCCCGCTGTGGTCGCCGTTCGGCTTCGGGATGAACACGCTGCTGCTGGCAATGCCGGGGCTGAGCTATCTGCAGATCGGGCCGCCCGGCATCTGCGTCGCGCTGCTGTTCCTCGCCGCGGGCTGGGCGCTGGACTGGGCCACGGCCCCGGCCCGGCCGCCGGGCATGGCTGCGCCGCCGCCCGCCGATCCACGCGACCGGATCGGGCTGGTCCGGCTGGTGCTGCACGTCCTGGCCCTCGGCGGGCTGGTCTTGGCGATCAGCACCGGCACCGGTCTGGATTTCCAGCACGCGCTGCTGCTGGCGGTCCCGGGCTACAGCCTGCTGTGGGCCGGGCGGCTGGGGGCGGCAGAGCCCGGCGGCCCCGCCGCGGCCATGCGGCGCTGCGCGGCGCTGACCGTCCGCCGCTTTCCGTTGGCGGCGGGCGAAATCGCCATCTTCGCCTCGGCCGGGCTGCTGTCGGTGCTGGCGCTGGAGCTGATACCGGTCGACCGCGTGCAGGCGCTGGTCGCGGGGGCCAGCGTCACCGCGCCGGCGGCGATCCTGGCGCTGAACGTCCTGCTGTTCGGGCTGGCGAGCGTCGGCATCAACCCGATCATCACCGCCGCCGTGCTGGGGGCGGTGGTGACGCGGCTGCACATCCCGGGGCTGAGCGACGCCGCCGCGGGCCTGAGCCTCGCAGGCGCGTGGAGCCTGGTGATGATCTTTTCGCCGGTCATCACCACCGTCGCCTATGCCGCGGCCCTGGTCGGCAAGACCCCGATCGTCGTCGGGCCGCGCTGGAACGGGGTCTATTGCCTCTGCGGCCTGGGGCTGTGGACGGCGCTCATGGCCGGGCTGGTCGCCGTGGGCTGGATCTAGGCCCGCAGCCCGGCGAATGTCATCGGGTCGAGGCTGATCTGCGCGAAGGTCGGCCCCTCGGTCAGCAGGCTGACCGCGTCGTGGGAATGCAGCGATTCCTGGTGGCTGGCGATGATGCGGAAATCGCCGATGCGCGGGTCGGCGTCCAGTTCGTGCGCGAAGGCGCGCACGGCATCCTCGACAAAAATCGGGTTTGCGGCGTTCAGTTCGGCAAAGGCCTGTTCGTCCTCGCGCTTGACCATCACCTGCGTCTCGGTCGCCACGGCGCGGCGGCAGAGCGCCACCATGTCCTCGAACCACAGCTTTTCGTCGCCCTGCATCACCGCCGAGATGCGCGCGATCGAGCGCTGCGAATGCGGCGTCGCCAGCTGGCTGCGGCTTTCGCGGGCGTGTTCGGAGAGTTCCAGCGAACAGGGGCAGGTCGAGGAATACACATAGTCGAAATGCATGATCCGAAGGCGCTCGCCGCCCTGATCGACCAGTTCGAGCGCGATGTCGTAATACTGCCACCCTTCAAGCCCCGAGCGCAGCGAGCCGACCCGCATCGGATAGGACAGCCGCATCTGAATGCGCGCGTCGAAGCTGTCGAGGTGGTCCTTGTAGTCGTTGACCGCCGCCGCCAGCACCCCTAGCGAGAACTGCTTTTCGGCATGGGCATAGAACGAGCGCATGATCCGGCTCATGTTGATGCCCTTGCGGTCGGCATCGAGGCTGACCGTGCCGGTGACGCTGGTTTCCAGCGTGGTCTCGCCGCCGTCCTGGCGCTTGTAGCGGATCGGCAGGCGGAAATTGGAAATCCCGACATGCTGGATCGCCTTGCGGGCGCCGACGATGAGGCTCGCCGGGCCGTTCTGCAGGTCGGGCAGGCTGGCGCGGTACTGGTCGGATACGGTGAAATCGGCCGGATAGTCCCGGCTGAGCGCGGGATAGACGGGGGTGAGCGGGCGGCTCTCGGTCATCGTCACCTCGCAGGACGGGCGCGGCAGGGGCGCGGCGCTGCGGTCAATATGGGCAGAAACGCGGCGGATTAAAGAATGTTTCGTCTGGCGCGGGCGGGCGCGACCGGGGGCGCTTCGCCCTCCGGCCCCCCCGAGGATATTTTCGGACAGAAGATCGCGCCCCTGCCCCGTGCCGCTGGGGATCAGCCGATCGCGCCCAGCAGGTCGGCGATCAGGTCGTCGGGGTGTTCCAGGCCGACCGACAGGCGGATCAGGCCCGGTCCGATCCCCAGCGTGGCACGGTCGGCGTCCGACAGGCGCTGATGGGTGGTCGTCGCGGGGTGGGTGGCGATCGACTTGGCATCGCCCAGATTGTTCGAGATCGACACCAGTGCCAGCCGGTTCAGCGCCGCAAAGGCGGCCTCCTTGGAGCCGAGGTCGAAGGCGATCATCGTGCCGCCGGTCCCCATCTGCCGCATCGCAAGGTCGTGCTGCGGGTGCGCTGCCAGGCCCGGATAGATGGTCCGCACCCCTGCCCCGTCCAGCGCCGTGGCGACGGCCAGCGCGCTGTCGGCCATGGCCCGGACCCGCAGGTCCATGGTGGTCAGCCCGTTCAGCATGATCCAGGCGTTGAAGGGGCTGATCGCGCCGCCGGTGTGCTTGAGATAGGGCTCGGCCACCTCGCGTACGAACTGCCGCGTGCCGCAGATGATGCCGCCCAGGGCGCGGCCGCCGCCATCGACATGCTTGGTCGTCGAATAGACCACCACGTCGGCGCCCTGCTCCACCGCCCGGCTGAACACCGGGGTCGCAAAGACGTTGTCGGCCACGACCAGCGCGCCGGCGTCGTGGGCAATGCGGGCGATGCCCTGGATGTCCATGACCTCGAGCGTCGGGTTGGACAGGGTTTCGAAGAAGCACAGCCTGGTGCCCGGGGTGACCGCCGCGCGCCAGGCGTCGAGGTCGGTGCCGTCCACCATCACTACGTCGACCCCGAACCGGGCGAGGATGTCGAGCACGTAGAGGCACGACCCGAACAGCTGCCGCGCGGACACCACCCGGTCGCCGGGCCGCACCATTGCCATCAGCGCGCCGTTCACCGCCGCCATGCCCGACGCGGTCGCGAACGCGTCCTCGGTGCCTTCCAGCGAGGCCATGCGGTCCTCGAACATGCGCGAGGTCGGGTTGCCGTAGCGGGCATAGATGAACTCGTCCGGCCCGACCTTCTGGAACCGCCCCTCGGCCTGTTCGGCGCTGTCATAGGCAAAGCCCTGGGTCAGGAACAGCGCCTCGGCCATCTCGCCATACTGGCTGCGGCGGATGCCGTGGTGAACGGCGCGGGTGCGGGGGTGAAGCGGGCGCTGGGTCATGTCCGCCGGATACGCCCAGCGGCAAAAAAGCGCAACGCGGGGGTTGACCCCGGCCGCCGCGCCCCTAGCTTGGTCGAGACCGGGCCCCGCTGACGATCCCTGCGGATCGTGATGTCGGTCGCATCACGTCAGATCGCAGGAGATACCGATGGCGCTTACCGCCCTTTTTCTTGGCCAGCCGCTGTGGATGTGGCTGACCTTCATCGCCGCCGTCGCGGTGCTGCTGGTGCTGGACCTTGGCGTCCTCAACCGCGGCAACCGCGAGATCGGCGTCCGCCGCTCGCTGATGCTGTCGGCGATGTATATCGCTCTGGGGCTGGGCTTCGGCGGCTTCGTCTGGTGGCAGATGGGCCAGGGACCGGCGCTGGAATACCTCACCGGGTTCGTGGTCGAGAAGTCGCTGGCGATGGACAACGTGTTCGTCATCGCGATGATCTTCGGCGCGCTGGCCATCCCCCGCGCCTATCAGCACCGGGTGTTGTTCTGGGGCATCCTGGGCGTCATCGTGCTGCGCGGCATCATGATCGGGGTCGGCGCCACGCTGGTCGCGCGTTATGAATGGATCCTGCTGGTCTTTGCCGTCTTCCTCATCATCACCGGCCTGCGGATGCTGTGGTCGGGCGACGAGGAGCACGACCTGTCGCAGAATCGCGCCTTCCAGTTCCTGCGCCGCAACCTGTGGGTGACGAACCGCCTGCATGGCGAGCGGTTCTTCGTCCGCCGCACCGACCGCGCCGGCCGCCGCCTGCTGTTCGCGACGCCCCTGTTCCTGGCGCTGGCGATGGTCGAGATCGCCGACGTGATCTTTGCCGTGGACAGCGTGCCGGCGATCTTTGCGATCACCACCGACCCCTATATCGTCTATACCTCGAACATCTTCGCCATCCTCGGCCTGCGGGCGCTGTATTTCGCTTTGGCCGCGATCATCCACCGCTTCGCCTATCTCAAGCAGGCGCTGGCCGTGCTGCTGGTGTTCATCGGCGGGAAGGTGATTGTGGCCGAGATGCTGGGGATCGAGAAGGTGCCGCCGACCGTCTCGCTGTCGGTCACCTTCGTGATCCTGGCGGCGGGCGTGGGGTATTCGCTGTGGCGCACCCGCAACGATGCGCCGCACGCGCCGGCCGCGCTCGAGGATGCGAACAAGGCGTGAACACGCTCTTTCGCTGCGGCATGGAAGCGACTATGTTGCGGCCATGAGCCAGTTCGACGACGCCGATGCCTTCGAAGCCGCCGCCCGTCCTTCGCTGTCGCAACGCGCGATGGCGGGGCGGGCGGCGCCCTATCTGGACGGGCTGAACCCCGCCCAGCGTCAGGCGGTGGAGACGCTCGACGGCCCGGTGCTGCTGCTGGCCGGTGCCGGCACCGGCAAGACCCGCGCGCTGACCACCCGCATCGCGCATCTGCTGACCCAAGGGCGCGCGACGCCGGGCCGCATCCTCGCCGTGACCTTCACCAACAAGGCGGCGCGCGAGATGAAGTCCCGCGTCGCCCACCTGCTGGGCGAGACGGTCGAAGGGATGCCGTGGCTGGGCACCTTCCACTCGGTCAGCGTCAAGATCCTGCGCCGCCATGCCGAGCTGGTGGGCGGCGACGGTCTGCATCTGAAGCCCAGCTTCACGATCCTCGACACCGACGACCAGATTCGCCTGCTCAAGCAACTGATCGCGGCCGAGAATATCGACGAAAAGCGCTGGCCCGCGCGGATGCTGGCGGGGCTGATCGACGACTGGAAGAACCGCGCTCTGACGCCCTCGCGGGTGCCCTCGGGGGAATCGAGCGCCTTCGACGGGAAGGGCGTCGCGCTGTATTCACAATACCAGCGCCGCCTGCTGGAGCTGAACGCCACCGATTTCGGCGACCTGCTGCTGCATTGCGTGACCATCTTCCAGGCCCATCCCGACGTGCTGGGCCAGTGGCAGGACCGGTTTTCCTATATCCTTGTCGACGAATACCAGGACACCAACGTCGCCCAGTATCTGTGGCTGCGGTTGCTGGCCGCGCGGCACCGCAACATCTGCTGCGTGGGCGACGACGACCAGTCGATCTATGGCTGGCGCGGGGCCGAGGTCGGCAACATCCTGCGCTTCGAGACGGATTTCCCCGGCGCCCAGGTGATCCGGCTGGAACAGAACTACCGTTCCACCCCGCATATCCTCGCCGCCGCCTCGGGGCTGATCGCGGCCAACAAGGGCCGACTGGGCAAGACCCTGTGGACCGAGGCCGAGGGGGGCGAAAAGCTGCGCCTGATCGGCCACTGGGACAGCGAGGCCGAGGCCCGCTGGATCGGCGAGGAGATCGAGGCGTTCCACGGCGGCCACCGCCATTCGGTCGGCCGGCGCAGCCTGAACGACATCGCCATCCTCGTGCGCGCCGCCCATCAGATGCGGGCCTTCGAGGACCGCTTCATGACCATCGGCCTGCCCTATCGGGTGATCGGCGGCCCGCGCTTCTACGAACGACTCGAGATCCGCGACGCGATGGCCTATTTCCGGCTGGCGGTGTCGCCGACCGACGACCTGGCCTTTGAACGCATCGCCAACACTCCCAAGCGGGGCCTTGGCGAAAAGGGGCTGCAGACCATCCAGCGCGTCGCCCGCGCCAGCGGCCTGTCGCTGCTGGAGGGCGCGGTTGCCGCCACGGCCTCGGGCGAACTGACCGGCAAGGCCGCCAACCAGATGCGCGAATTCGGCGCCGCGATGGGCCGCTGGCACGCCGACGCGATCGATTCGACGGTCAACCATGTCGAACTGGCCGAGCGCATCCTTGACGAATCGGGCTACACGGCGATGTGGCAGAACGACAAGGCGCCGGACGCGCCGGGGCGGCTGGAAAACCTCAAGGAACTGGTCAAGGCGCTGGAAGAGTTCGAGAACCTGCAGGGCTTCCTCGAACACGTCGCGCTGGTGATGGACGCGTCCGAGGGCGAGCAGGCCGAGGAAGTCTCGATCATGACGCTGCACGCCGCCAAGGGGCTGGAATATCCCATCGTGTTCCTGCCGGGGTGGGAGGACGGGCTGTTCCCGTCCCAGCGCAGCATGGACGAATCGGGTCTCAAGGGGCTCGAGGAGGAACGCCGCCTGGCCTATGTCGGCATCACCCGGGCCGAGGAACTGGCGACCATCACCTTTGCCGGCAACCGCCGGATGTACGGGCAATGGCAGTCGTCCCTGCCCTCGCGCTTCATCGACGAACTGCCCGAGGACCACGTCGAGGTGCTGACCCCGCCCGGCCTCTACGGCGGCGGCTACGGCGCCGCGATGGCCTTTGCCGGCGCCAATGGCGGCAGCGAGATGCACCAGCGCGCCAGCAACGCCGACGTCTACAACTCGCCGGGCTGGAAGCGGATGCAGGAACGCGCCGCCGCGCGCGCCGCGCCGGTCCATCGCACCCCGATCGTGATCGACGCCGACCCGGGCGCGCGATTTGCGGTGGGGGAACGGGTGTTCCACCAGAAATTCGGCAGCGGCACCGTCATGGGCATCGCCGAGGACACGCTGACCGTGCAGTTCCCGGCCGGCTTCAAGACCATCAAGGCGGCCTATGTCCAGCCGGCCAGCGACGCCGCCCGCGACATCACCCCCGACGACGTCCCGTTCTGACCCCTGCCCTTTCTTCTTTGTCTCAAATATCCCCGCCGGAGGCTCCGGCCGCACCGCAAGCCACTCCGGTCCCCTTGCCGAACCCACGCCCATCGGCCAGAACCTGTCCATGACCGACCGATCCCCTCCGCTGTCCCCGGGCCTCAAGGCCGCGCTGGACTATGGCCCGCTCTTCGCCTTCCTGGCAGTGTTCCTTCTGTATCGCGACCGCACGGTGACCTGGGGCGGGGAAACCTATCCCGGGCTGATCGTGGCGACGCTGGTCTTCGTGCCGCTGACCCTGCTGGCCAATGCCGTGCTGTGGGCAAAGACCCGAACCCTGTCGGTGATGCAGCTGGTCACCCTGGCCATCGTGGTGATCTTCGGCGGGCTCACGGTCTGGCTGAACGACGCCCGGTTCATCAAGATGAAGCCCACGATCATCTATCTGGTGCTCGCCGGTCTGCTGGGGCTGGGACTGGCCCTGCGCCGCAACTGGCTGGGCGTCGCGATGGGCGAGATGGTGCCGCTGGCGCCCGAGGGCTGGCGCAAGCTGACCCAGCGCCTCGTCGTGCTGTTCCTGGCCCTTGCGGTGCTGAACGAGATCGTGTGGCGGACCCAGTCCGATACCACCTGGGTGCTGTTCAAGACGGTCGGGCTGATCGTCCTGACGATCGGCTTCTTCGCCGCCAACATGCCGCTGATCCGGCGCTACGCCCTCCCCGAGGACGACTCGCGCTGAGGCGCGAGCAGCCGTGACCAGCGCCGCGCCGGCCGCTCCGGCCGCGCCATCGCCAGCAGCGACAGCGGCAGCGCCTGCGGCGTGCACAGCGCCGCGCGCCAGACCTCGAACAGGCCGGCGCGCAGATAGGGCGACCAGTGACAGGCGCGGCTGGCGCCGCCTTCGATCGAAAAGCCGAGGCGGCCCAGAAAGCCCAGGGTCTCCGGCGCGTCGATCTGCAGATCGATCCAGTTCGGGCGCGGCCGGTCCAGCCCGAAGCCCAGCGCCCGGTGGCGACCCGCCGACAGGATCAGCTCCAGCGCCAGGTCATAGGGGTCGTTCTCGCGCGAGGTGACGTTGATGACCTCGGCCAGCATCCCGGCGGGGCTGGCGATGGCGGCCTCGGCCCGCGGGCGCAGATCGGCGGCGGCCAGCAGCACCACCCGGCCGACGGCGCCGGGCGAGGCGCGGCGCAGCGCCGCCAGCGCCACCCGCGCGCCCAGCGAATGGCCGATCAGCGCTACCGGCCGCCGCGCGGTGAGCGCCAGCGCGTCGATCAGCGCCGCCAGCCGGGCGCCGGTTTCCGCGGCCCGGCCGTCGACCGCGCGCAGCGCGCCGCAGGCATCCCAGCCCAGCGCCACCGCCAGCCCTTCATCGCCGTCGCGGGTGAACCCCAGCGCGCCCGGCCACGACGCCGCCCGGCGCGAGTCCGGGTCGGGCGTCAGCGACAGGATATGGCGATGCGGCGAGGCATGGGCGCGGTCGGGCGAGAACCGATACCCGTGGATCATCACCACGATCGGCCGCCCCGCGGGCAGGTCGGCCGCCCGCTGCCACAGCCCGGCCGGAACGGCCTTTCCGCTGTCGACTGCCACAAGCGCCATGCCGCACCTCGTCCGCTGCGCCTGCAGTATGGCGGATGTGCGCGACTGCGGCGTGACGGGGGCGTGGCGGTTTCGTGACGACCGCCCGGACGGGCAAACGAAAACCGCGCCGCGGCAGGGCCGGGCGCGGTCCAACTCGGCAAGTCGGGCTGATCTTACTTGATCTTGCCTTCCTTGTATTCGACGTGCTTGCGGACGACGGGGTCGTATTTGTTGACCGTCATCTTTTCGGTCATCGTCCGGGCGTTCTTCTTGGTGACGTAGAAATGCCCGGTGCCCGCCGTCGAGTTCAGACGGATCTTGATCGTCGTCGGCTTCGCCATAGGTCCTGCTCCTGCTGCGGGGCGGGCCTGCGGGCCGCTGTCCGATTACCCCGTGAAATCTGTGAAGCCCGCCTTTTACGCGGCGCGGGGCGGGAGTCAACCGGATTCTGCCGCCTTAGCGCGCGCGCAGCACGCACAGCACCTTGGCGACGCGGCCCTGCGAATCCTCGACCGGCACCAGCGTCGCGTGGGACGCGATCGCCCGCCGGCAATCCAGCGTGATCGCCACCGTATCGCCGCCAGCGGCGTCGGCCAGGGCGCGGCGCAGCGACAGCCCGTCGGCATGGGCCCACATCTGCCACCAGAACCGCCCCT
The DNA here is from genome assembly GCF_000763805.1 of Paracoccus sphaerophysae. Classification (GTDB taxonomy): domain Bacteria; phylum Pseudomonadota; class Alphaproteobacteria; order Rhodobacterales; family Rhodobacteraceae; genus Paracoccus; species Paracoccus sphaerophysae. The sequence continues at coordinate 13,394 of NZ_JRKS01000040.1, forward strand.
GCGGCGGCGCGGCCCCATCGGGCAGCAGCAGCGCCTGTGCGACGGGGTTCATCTGGGTGACGCGGCCGTCGGGGTCCATGAGGATCACCGGCTGCACCACGCTGCGCATCAGGGCCAGCGCCAGCGAGGCGTCGCCGTCCTCGGGGTCGGGCCGGCGCTGCGGCAGCGCACCGGTCAGGCCGGCCTGCAGGGCGGCCGGGGGCACGGAAAGATCGGAACGTGTGTCGGGTAGCGGCAGCATGAAAATCCCCCTCGACAGCAAATACGCACTCAAATCTCTGCGACTTTAGCACGAGGCGGGGGGCGCACCGAATCCTTTTTGCCCCGGCGCGCAACGGCAGCGCGCGTTGCCACGGCAGCCCGTGATGCAACGGGGGAAATCGCGCGGATGGCCTGTAAGCCGGGTTCTGTCCAAGGGGCTCGCGCCCCTCTGGATGACCATTCCTCTGGTCCCGCCGTTGCCGACGGGATCAAGCTGCCAACCCGGATCTGCTGGGGCGCAGGCGGCCCTGCGAGGTTGCCCCCGCGCGCGATCCCTATTCGGCATTGCTCCTGGTGGGGCTTGCCCTGCCGGTCCGGTTGCCCGTCCCGCGGTGGGCTTTTACCCCACCGTTTCACCCTTGCCTGCGGCCGCGCCCCTCGAGGGAGCCCCGCCGCCGGCGGTCTGTTCTCTGTGGCGCTTTCCCTGGGGTTGCCCCCGCCGGGCGTTACCCGGCACCATGCCTGCATGGAGCCCGGACTTTCCTCGACACCCCCCAAGGGGGCGCCGCGGTCATCCGGCCATCCGCGCAGTCGCGCAGATAGGGATGGCGCGGGCGGCGGTCAAGCCGGTCGAGGGCCCGGATCGGGCACCGGGGCTGGGCGGTCAGTCCAGCCGGATCGCGGCCAGGATCGGACCGGGATAGCCCCCGCGCAGCGGCTGCTGGACCAGGATCGCGTGGCGAGTGTCGGCGGGAAAGCCGCGCCCGGTTTCGCCGGCCCTGACCGTCAGCCGCAGCGGCGTGCGCGCGGCCCAGTGGTCCAGCGTCTCGGCGCCGACCACGATGTTGCGGTACAGCATCCGGCGGCCGTGGTTCTCGCCTGCCTCGATCTGCACCGTCCGCTGGGGCAGATAGCGGATCAGCTCGATCCGGACCCCGCCCGGGATCGCGGCGCGGGGGGTGAGGTCGATGACGAAGGCGTCGCCCTCCTGCCGGGCGCTGACCATCACCGCCGGCGGGCGGGTCGCATGTTCGTCGATCAGCGCCAGCAGCCCGGCCCGCCCGGCACCGATGATGGTGTCCTGCCCGTCGACGATGATCTGCGGCGTATAGACGCCCCGTTCGCCGGCGGCCGCGGCATAGGCTTCCTGCCGCACGGTATTGGGCGGGCTGGCGAAACTGTCGGGCCAGCCGAGATAGTCCCAGTAATCGACGTGCCAGCTGAGCGTCAGCACCCCCGGCTGGTCGGCCAGCGCCGCGATCGCGGCATCGGCGGGCGGACAGGTCGAACAGCCCTGGGCGGTGAACAGCTCGACCACCACCGGCACGCTGGTCAGGCCACGGCTGGCCGGCGCCGCGGTACCGGCGGGGCGTGCGCTGCGTTCAGGGGCAAGCGAAAACGCGCCATCGGGTACGGCGCCGGCGTCGTCGTCGGGCGCCTCGATCAGCCCGACCGCGCCGTCATCGGGCGCGCCCGCATCCTCGATTCCAGGGGTGGCCTGCGCCAGGCTCTGCGCCGCCGCCGGCCAGGCCCCGGCGAGTGCGGCGGCAAGGGTCAGGGCCGCCAGGGCACAGGATACCGCCCGGAATGGACTCTGGCTGCAGGACGACGGGACAAGGGGAAATGCAGACAACACGGTGGAATTCATGTCTGCCTCTTAGGACAGCAAGGTTCCCACGGCCAAATCAATGCTTCGTTAGGCCACCCGCCCAAGGACGCTTGCAAGCCAGCGCGTGTTTGTATACTACGGCATACAATAGCACCTGCGAGCCCTGCGCCACCCGACGAATCTTGCGTCGTCGGGTGAATCGGGGCAATCGGGGCGCGTTGCCCAGCTCTCCATTTCCAGGAAGGACAGCCATGCCCATCGTCACCGGAACCGACACCGCCAAGACCCGCCGCGAGCTTTCCGCCGGCGGCGCGACCGTCGCCTATTACTCGATCCCCGCCGCCACCGAGGCGGGTCTGGGCGACTTTTCGAAACTGCCCGCCTCGCTCAAGGTCGTGCTGGAAAACATGCTGCGGTTCGAGGATGGCGGGTTTTCGGTCAGCGTTGACGACATCAAGGCCTTCGCCGCCTGGGCACAGAACGGCGGCAAGTCCGACCGCGAGATCGCCTATCGCCCGGCCCGGGTGCTGATGCAGGACTTCACCGGCGTGCCGGCGGTTGTGGACCTTGCCGCGATGCGCGACGGGATCAAGGGGCTGGGCGGCGACGCGCAGAAGATCAACCCGCTGAACCCGGTCGACCTGGTCATCGACCACTCGGTGATGGTGGACGAATTCGGCACCCCGCGCGCCTTCCAGCGCAACGTCGACCTGGAATACGCCCGCAACATGGAACGCTACCAGTTCCTGAAATGGGGCCAGCGCGCGTTCAAGAATTTCCGCGTCGTCCCCCCGGGCACCGGCATCTGCCACCAGGTGAACCTGGAATACCTGGCCCAGACCGTATGGACCGACACCGACCAGACCGGCGCCACCGTCGCCTATCCCGACACCCTGGTCGGCACCGACAGCCACACCACCATGGTCAATGGCCTGGCCGTGCTGGGCTGGGGCGTCGGCGGGATCGAGGCCGAGGCCGCGATGCTGGGCCAGCCGGTGTCGATGCTGATCCCCGAGGTCGTCGGCTTCAAGGTCACCGGCGCGCTGCGCGAGGGCGTGACCGCGACCGACCTGGTGCTGAAGGTCGTCAAGATGCTGCGGGACCACAAGGTGGTCGGCAAGTTCGTCGAATTCTACGGCTCGGGCCTTGACAACATGCCGCTCGCCGACCGCGCCACCATCGCCAACATGGCGCCCGAATACGGCGCGACCTGCGGCTTCTTCCCGGTCGATGACGAAACCCTGCGCTATCTGCGCCAGACCGGCCGCGAGGAATCGCGCATCGCGCTGGTCGAGGCGTATGCCAAGGCCAACGGCATGTGGCGCGGCGCGGATTACGAACCCGTGTTCACCTCGACGCTGGAACTTGACCTGGGCGACGTGGTGCCCGCGATCTCGGGGCCGAAGCGGCCCCAGGACCACGTGGCGCTGGATCAGGCCGCGCAGGCCTTCAAGGACTATATCGGGGGCGTGCGCCCTGCCCCGTCGGCGCCGGCCGAACAGAAGTTCGAGATGACCGAGGAAGGCGGCGCCCCCGCCCCGCGCAACGCGGAAATCCCCGGCGACGACACCTCGGGCCAGCAGGAAACCGGCGCCCGGGTCGAGGGCCAGGACTACCGCCTGCGCGACGGGTCGGTGGTGATCGCCTCGATCACCTCGTGCACCAACACCTCGAACCCCTACGTGCTGATGGCCGCCGGGCTGGTGGCGAAGAAGGCCAACGAGCGCGGGCTGACCCGCAAGCCGTGGGTCAAGACCTCGCTCGCCCCCGGGTCGCAGGTGGTCGAGGCCTATCTGAAGGCTGCCGGCCTGCAGGAGCATCTGGACGCGCTGGGGTTCAACCTCGTGGGCTTCGGCTGCACCACCTGCATCGGCAACTCGGGACCGCTGGAGCCGGCGATCTCCAAGTCGATCAACGAAAACGACCTGGTCGCCGTGTCGGTGCTGTCGGGCAACCGCAACTTCGAGGGCCGGATCTCGCCCGACGTGCGCGCCAACTACCTGGCCTCGCCGCCGCTGGTCGTGGCCTATGCGATCGCCGGCGACATGAACATCGACATCACCCGCGATGCGCTGGCCACAGACAAGGACGGCAAGCCGGTCTATCTGCGCGATCTGTGGCCGACCTCGCGCGAGGTGGCCGACCTGGTCGAACGGATCGTCACCCGCGAGATGTTCCAGGCGAAATACGCCGACGTCTTCAAGGGCGACGAGCGCTGGCAGGCGGTCGAGACCACCGACAGCGAAACCTATGACTGGCCGCCAACCTCGACCTACATCCAGAACCCGCCCTATTTCCAGGGCATGTCGCGGGAACCCGGTGTCATCAGCGACATCGAGGGCGCCCGGGTGCTGGCGGTGTTGGGCGACATGATCACCACCGACCACATCTCGCCCGCGGGGTCGTTCAAGCCGACCACCCCCGCCGGCCGCTATCTGACCGAGCGCCAGGTCGCGCCGGCCGACTTCAACAGCTACGGCTCGCGCCGCGGCAACCACGAGGTCATGATGCGCGGCACCTTCGCCAACATCCGCATCAAGAACGAGATGCTGGACGGCGTCGAGGGCGGCTATACCAAGGGCCCGGACGGGCAGGAAACCGCGATCTACGACGCCGCGATGGAGTGGCAGCAGCGCGGCACGCCCCTGGTCATCATCGGCGGCCAGGAATACGGCGCCGGGTCCTCGCGCGACTGGGCGGCCAAGGGCACCAGCCTGCTGGGCGTCAAGGGCGTGATCGCCGAGTCGTTCGAGCGCATCCACCGCTCGAACCTGGTCGGCATGGGGGTGATCCCGTTCGAGTTCACCGGCGGCGACACCCGCAAGACGTTGGGCCTGACCGGCGACGAGGTGATCTCGATCAACGGGTTGGCCGAGGACTTCAAGCCGCTGAAGCTGGTCCCGGCGACGATCCGCTATGCCGACGGCACCGAAAAGACCGTGCAGCTGAAGGCGCGCGTCGATACCGAGGTCGAGATCGAATACCTCAAGAACGGCGGCGTGCTGCACTACGTGCTGCGGAACCTCGCCAAGGGCTGAGGCTGCGCACGGCGGAGGATCGAAGGAGCCCCGCGCGGGGCCCCTTTTCACATTCGGGTGGGCATTTGTTGAATTGCACGGCCTCTGCCCCCGTGCCAGCGTGACCGTTCTTCCAGTATCTATGCAGCAGGAGATGTGACAATGGCGACCATCAACGGCACCAACGAGAGCAACATTCTCTATGGCACCGCCTGGGCGGACCTGATCCGGGGGCTCGACGGGGACGACAGGATCTACGGCCGGGCCGGCAACGACACGATCTACGGCGGCGACGACCACGACAGCATCTGGGGCGAGAACGGCGATGACGTCATCGTGGCCGGCAAGGGCGAGGACCGGGTCTGGGGCGGGGCCGGCCATGACCGGATCACCGACGAAAGCGGCAACGACATGCTGGACGGCGGCGACGGCAACAACGTCATCAGCGCCGGCGAAGGCAACGACACCCTGCGTGCGGGAACCGGGTCCGACACCATCAACGCCGGGTCGGGCAACGACATCGTCAGCTCGGGCGCGGGCGGCGACCGGATCTTCGGGCTCGAGGGCGACGACCGCATCGACGCGGGCGCCGGCCACGACATCCTGATCGGCGGCGAGGGCAACGACACGCTGATCGGCGGGCTTGGCAACGACGACCTGGCCGCGGGCGAAGGCAGCGACATCCTCGACGGTGGGGCGGGCAACGACATGCTGCGAGGCGGCGCGGGCGACGACCGCTTCGTCTTCACCGCCGGTCTCGACACGGTGCGCAACTTCGACCGCGACGACGACGTGATCGACCTGCGCAGCTTTGCGGGGCTCGACAGCTATGCGGACGTGCGCGCGCATCTCGTGCAGGCCGGCAACCATGTCGAGTTTCGGCATGGCGCGAACGTGCTGCGGATCGAGTGGACCCGGGTCGGCGAACTCGGGTCCGACGACTTCAACTGGTAAGCCGTCTGAACCGGTGACAGCGGCGCGCATCCGCCGGCGGATGCGCGCCGCCCTCAGCGCGGCAGCGCGCCGCAGAACCCGCCGCTCGCCTCGGCGCCCGAGCCGAGGGCCAGCATCGCCGGGGCGCGATAGGGGTTGGGCGGCGTCGCGGCCACATCGGCGGCGATCAGGATGGCCAGCCCGGCCAGGACAGCGGCGGCGGTCAGGCGGCGGGTCATCGGCGGCCCTCCATCCCCAGCAAAGGCCTCAGCCGCACCCCCAAGATCGAGCCGGCAAAGCCGCAGACCAGCCACGCCCAGCCGTGCAGGCTGCCGGTCGAGATGCCCGAAAACAGCGCCCCCACGTTGCAGCCGAAGGCCAGCCGCGACGAATACCCCAGCACCAGGCCCGAGATCACCGCGGCGATCCACGCCCGCACTGGCAGGTCCGGCAGGCGCTGCGCCAGCCCGCCCCGCCAGAAGGCGATCAGCATAGCCCCACCGATCAGCCCGAAGTTAGTGAGCGAGGTCACGTCGGTCAGCACGCTGGCGCCGATCCGCCCGGCATTGCCCGGGGCTGCCCAGAAGGCCGAGGCCGACGGATCGACACCCATTGCCACCGCCGCCTTGGCGGCCCACAGGCCGAGCCCGTAGACGACACCCCAGGGCTGGCCCGAGACGACAAGGTTCAGCAGCGCCAGCGCCGCAAGCAGCAGCGCGGCCTTGACCCAGCGGGCCGGGATGCGGCGATGCCCCGGCGCCGCGACGGCCAGCACCGCACCGGTGACCAGCGCCAGCAGCACCAGCGTGGCGGCCAAACCCTGCCACCCGCGCAGGACGATGACCGGCAGCGTCCCGAGCCCGGTCCACCAGACCAGCGACCACGAGCCGAGGAAGCTGCCGAGGATGAAGAACGGCAGCGCCACCACCGCGACGGCATTGCCGCTGCCCGCGTTGACCAGCGTGCCCGAGCCGCAGCCCAGCACGACCTGCATCGCGACGCCAAAGACGAAGGCGCCGCCCAGCATCGCCCAGCCAATGGGGGCGGCGGCGCCGGACAGCTCGCCCGGATGGGCCGCGATCAGCGGGATCGCCACGGTCGCGGTCAGCGCGATGGCGAGGATCTGAGCCAGCACGCCCCCGGCCTCGCGGCGCTGGATCAGCGCCCGCCAGGGGCCCGCGAAGCCGAAGCCGAAGCCCTCGAGCGTCATCCCGAGGCCAAGGCCGATGGCGATCAGCAGCGCAAAGCGGGCGCCCACCAGCAGCGCCACCGCGCCGATCAGCAGCAGGATCGCCGCGACTGCGGCCCCGCGCGCGGCAGCCGAAGGCACCAGCGGGGTCGCCGGCGTCTCACGGGAGCCAGCCGGCATCGACAAGGTTGCCCCGGCCATCACGACCCCCTCAGCTGGCGCAGCAGGTTGGCGACCAGGCCGGGCGTGTTTTCCAGCCGATGGCCGGACTGCGCATAGCCGACCATCGATTCAGGATACAGCTTCACATCCGGCAGCCCGGCAAGCTCGGACAGCGCGAACCACTCGGTCGCGGCCCAATGGCCGGTGTTGCAGAAGGTCACGACCTCGCGCGCGGGCTCGATCCCCAGTCTCGCGGCGACGTCGGCGGCTGTGGTGGCCGGCGCGATCGCCGTCGTGCCCGAGGCGAACCATTCGGTATGCGGCACGTTCCGGGCCCCCGGAACCGTCCCCGGCAAGGGCGCCGCGGCGTGCGACTGGCGGCCCTCGAAGAAGGCGGGCGGCCGGGCGTCCAGGAGCAGCGCGTCGCCCGCGCCCTCGGCCAGCCCCGCGATCTCGGCCTCTGTGGCCAGCCAGCGGTCGGTCCAGCGGACCTCGAACAGCGTCGGCTCGGGGGTGACGGGTGCGGTGTCGATCGGCAGGCCGGCGGCGGCCCAGGCGTTCATCCCGCCGTTCAGGATCGCGATGTCGGTCAGCCCGGCGGATTTCAGCGTCCAGTAGACCCGCGCCGCGGCGCCGAAATCGTCCTGGTCGCTGCCCTGGTGGACCACGACCACCGGGCGGGTCTCATCGACCCCCAGATTCTGCAGCGTCGCCTCGATCTGCTCGGGCGTGACCAGCCGGCCGGGGTTTTCGGAGGGGCCGCGGAACAGCTTGTAAGGCGCGTCGACGGCGCCGGGGATATGACCCTTGCCATAGGCCTCGCCGCGGATGTCCAGCACCCGGGCATCGACGGCAGCCAGCTCCGCCGGCGTCACCAGCGGGCCAAAGCTGCGCGCCGGTTGGGCGGCGGACTCGGCAGCCGGCACGGGGGAGGCCGGCGTTTCGGCCAGCGCGGGAACGCCGAGGACGGCCAGCGCCAGCGCGGCCGGTCCAAGGGCAGAGGCGAGAAATCGCATCGGTCGTTCTTTCATCGAAGTCAGGGTTCCGGTCCGAGATACGCCGCGCCGGCCGCATCACAAGGCCCGGGGGGCGGGACTGGCGCCCGGCCATCAGGCCGTTCGTCCGCGCCTTTGCGACAGACTGGACGATATGCGACGAGACGCGGCGGCACGCGGAAAACCGTCCCGCCTTGGGTCCGCGCGCGGAACGAACATCCTTATTTGCGCCGACCGCAGCCAGACGACAGGAAATCCGTCACTTCTGTGCGGCCAGCGCCTTGTCAAGTTCCGGGCGAAAGCGGTTGGTGTAATCCTCGCGCACCAGCGGCCCGGCATGGCGGTAGAGGACGTTGCCCTGCCCGTCCAGGATGAAGGTCTCGGGAGGGGCGGTCACCCCCCACTCGATCGCGGTGCGGCCCTGCGGGTCGGTGGCCAGCGCGGCAAAGGGATTGCCGTGCTCGGCCAGGAACCGCTGGGCGGCGGGTTCGGGGTCCTTGAGGTCGATGCCCATGACCGGGATGCCCTCGGCCGCCAGTGCGGTCAGGGTCGGATGCTCGGCCCGGCAGGGCGGGCACCAGCTGGCCCAGAAGTTGACCAGCGTCACCTTGCCGCTGCGCAGGTCGGCATCGGACAGCTGGGTCGCGCCGGGCAGGGTCGTGGTCGGGACCGCGGGGGCCTGCTGCCCGATCAGGGCCGAGGGGATCGCCTGCGGATCGTCGCGGCCCATGCCCCACAGGAACATCGCGGCGAGCCCCGCGAAGGCCAGCGGCGGGATCAGGACCAGCGGGGACAGCCTAGCCACGACGCTCGACCTCCTCGAGCGCGCGGCGGGCGCGGGCGGCGGCTGCGAGCGTCTGCGCAACCAGTCCAGCCAGCAGCGCGAGGCTGATGCCCCAGGCGGCCAGCACCGGGACGGCGTATTTCCCGAACTCCATCATCCCCTCACTTCGCGCGCCAGCAGCGCCGCGGTGCGGCGGCGGCGGATCTCGGTGCGCGTGCGGACCAGCAGCAGCGCCACGAACAGCAGGAAGAAACCCAGCATGCACAGATACAGCGGATAGCTGTAGACCGAGCTGATCCGGTCCCCCGGGGCCACGCTGATCGTCGCGCCCTGGTGCAGCCCCTGGTTCCAGAAATTGACCGCATAGCGGGACAGCAGCGCAAAGACCGAGCCCACGAGGCACAGCACGCCGGTCAGGTCGGCGGCGCTGTCGGGGTTGTCGATCGCCGACCACAGCGCCATGTAGCCCAGGTAGAACAGGAACAGGATCAGGAACGAGGTCAGCCGCGGGTCCCATTCCCACCACGTCCCCCACATCGGCTGGCCCCAGATCGCCCCGGTGACCAGCGCGATCAGCGTCATCACCGCGCCGACCGGCGCCGCGGCGCGGGCGGCCAGCGCGCTGACATGGTGGCGGCGGATCAGCCAGATCAGCGAGGTGACCAGCATCATCACCCAGATGTTGATCGCCATCATCGCCGCCGGGACGTGCAGGAACATGATCTTGACGGTTGCGCCCTGCTTGTAGTCCTCGGGGGCGAGAAAGCCCCAGACGAGCCCGGTGGCGAGCGTCAGCGCCGCCGCGACGGCCACCCAGGGCAGGATCGCGGCCGAGGTCCGCATGAACTTGACGGGGTTTGCGTATTCCCAGATCGACATGCGTTTCCTCTAGCCGGGCGCGGGCGGGCGGGAAAGCCCCTTCACCGCAGATTGACCCGCAGCGCGGCGGCGGCGGCAAAGGGCATCGCGGCCAGCACCGCCAGGGTGATGCCGGCCATCAGCACCATCGGGGTGGTGCCGTCCAGCCCGGCGGCGCCGCGCCGCACCGCCTCGGCCCCGAAGATCAGCGTCGGGATATACAGCGGCAGCACCAGCAGCGACATCAGCAGCCCCCCGCGCCGCAGCCCCACGGTCAGCGCGGCGCCAAACGCGCCCAGCATCGACAGCGCCGGCGTGCCCAACAGCAGCGAGCCGACCAGCCAGGGCTGGGCGGCGGCGGGCAGGTGCAGCAGGACGCCGAAGACCGGCGCGGCCAGCACCAGCGGCAGACCGGTGGTGATCCAGTGCGCGGCAGCCTTGACGGCGACGGCGCCCTCCATCGGCAGCGGCGCAGTCGCGAGCAGATCGAGGCTGCCGTCCTCCCAGTCCAGCGCGAAGATGCGGTCCAGCGACAGCAGGCAGGCCAGCAGCGCGCCGACCCACAGGATGCCGGGCGCGATCCGGGCCAGCGTGTCGCCCTGCGGCCCGACCCCGAACGGCACCAGCGTGCAGACGATCAGGAAGAAGGAGAGCCCCAGGCCGAAGCCGCCGCCTGCCCGGGTCGCCAGCCGGAGGTCACGCATCAGCAGCGCGATCATCGCCCGGCTCCACGGTTGCAGGGGACGCTGCCCCCGCGCCGTGCCGGCGCTCCCCCGGGATATTTCCGGACAAGAGATTGCGGATCTTCTGTCCTCAAATATCCCCGCCGGAGGCTCCGGCCGGGCAAGGCGGCGAAAACGGTCCTCATCCGAACGCCTCGTCGAAACTGGCAGGCGCGCGGGCGGCGGGGCGGCGGGCGTCGGCGCAGAACGGGCCGAGGTCCAGCACCCGCGCCTCGGGCAGGCCCAGCTCGATATGGGTTGCCATCAGCGCAGCACCTCCCTGGGCCAGATGGGCGCGCACGGCATCGGCGAACAGCGCGACGGACCCCGCGTCCAGCGAGACGGTGGGTTCATCCAGCACCCAGACCGGGCGGCCGGTAACCAGCAGCCGGGCGAGGCCCAGCCTGCGTTTCTGTCCCGCCGACAGCATGGCCGCGGGGCGCGAGACGAGGTCGGACAGGTTCATCGCCGCCACCGCGCGATCGATGGCCGGGCCGCCGAACACCTCGCGCCAGAAGCGCAGGTTCTCGGCTACGCTCAGTGCCCCCTTCAGCCCGTCGGCATGGGCGGCGTAGGCGATGGCGTCGGGGTCGGCCTGGATAGAGCCCTCGGTCGCGGGCTGCAGCCCGGCCACGGTGCGCAGCAGCGTCGTCTTGCCGATGCCGTTCGGGCCGCGCAGGATCAGCGCCTCGCCGGCCGCGAGATCGAAATCCACCCCCTCGACCGCCCGCCTGCCCCCGCGCGAGACGGCCAGCCCGCGGACCGAGATCAGCGCCATCAGACCGGCAGCAGCGCGCAGGCGACGCGCCGTCCTTCGGACAGGGTGACGTTATAACTGCGCGCGGCGGTGGGGGTGGCCATCGGCTCGACCATCAGCCCGGCGGTCTCGAGCTCCCCGATCAGCGCGGTCGGAAACGCCGCGACCTCGGCGCCCAGCCCCAGGAACAGCAGGTCCACCCGGCCAGCCAATGCCGCCAGCTGCGCCCGGTCATCCAGCCCGTGCCACGCCGCCGGGCCGTCGCTGGTCACGATCACCGGCCCGTGATGGACGCGCCCGCCGACCCGGAAAAACCCGGGGCCGTAGCCGTCGACCGGCACGGCCCCGGCAAAGTCGGTGGCCTTCATAGACATCAGGGCATGTCCTGGAACGGAGTCCCCGCGAGATCGCTTTTCTCGGCCGCCGCGGTCTTGTCGGGCTTGGACCAGTCGCGCTTGACCCCCAGCCACAGCACGATGTTCTTGGCGACGTAGATCGTCGAATAGCAGCCGACGAACACCCCCCACAGCATCGCAAAGACGAACCCGCGGATCACGTCTCCGCCCAGCACCAGCATCGCGGTCAGCGCCAGCGCCGTCGTGACCGCCGTCATGATCGTCCGGGACAGGGTTTCGTTCACCGTCAGGTTCATCACGTCGATCAGCGGCATCGTCTTGAACTTGATCAAGTTCTCGCGCAGCCGGTCGAACACGACCACGGTGTCGTTGATCGAATAGCCGAGGATCGTCAGCAGCGCGGCGATGGTCGACAGGTCGAACTTGATCTGGAACAGCGAGAAGATCCCCAGCGTCAGCAACACGTCATGGACCAGCGCGAAGACGCCCCCCAGCGCGAACTGCCATTCGAAGCGCAGCCAGATGTAGAACAGGATGCCCAGCGTCGCGGCGCCCACGGCATAGACCGCGGTCTTGATCAGCTCGCCCGACACTTTCGGCCCGACCGATTCCACCGCGGCAAAGCTGACCTGCGGGTCCACCGTCTTCAGCGCCGCCTCGATGCGGTTCAGTTCTTCGGGCGTGACCGAGCCGGTCTCGTTGGTGGTGCCGATGCGGATCTGGGCGACGTGCTTTTCGGCGCCGAAGGTGGGGTCAAACACCTCGGTGATCGACACGTCGCCCAGCCCCAGCTCGTCCATCGCCTGGCGATAGTCGCTGACCTCGAAGGCGGTCGGGCTTTCGGTGCGGATGGTGGTCCCGCCCCTGAAGTCGATGCCGAAGTTGAAGCCGTTGATCAGGATGATGATCACCGAGGCCAGCATCGCCACCGCCGAGATGCCGAAGGTCAGCCCCTGCCAGCGGAAGAAGTTGATCCGCGTGTTGTCGGGGACGAGTTTCAGACGGAATGCCATGTCGCGTCCCTCACAGTTCCAGGGTCTGCGGCTTGCGCCAGTCGAGCCACAACACGATCAGCAGCCGGGTCAGGTAGATCGCGGTAAAGACCGAGGTGACGAGGCCGATGGTCAGCGTCACCGCAAAGCCCTTGACCGGACCCGAGCCCAGGAAGAACATCACCAGCGCGGCGATGAACGTGGTCACGTTGGCGTCGATGATCGCGCTCATCGCCTCGTTGAAGCCGTCGTCGATGGCCTGGGCCACGCGCTTTCCGGCCCGCAGCTCCTCGCGGATCCGTTCATAGATGATGACGTTGGCATCGACCGCGGTGCCCACGGTCAGCACGATCCCGGCGATGCCGGGCAGCGTCAGCGTCGCGCCCATTGCCGACATGACCGCCAGGATCAGGATCACGTTGACGATGACCGCGATCGAGGCGAACACCCCGAACAGCCCGTAGCTGGCGATGATGAAGGCCACGACCAGCGCCGTGGCCACGACCGCGGCGATCTTGCCCGCGTCGATGGAATCCTGCCCCAGCTCCGGGCCGATGGTCCGTTCTTCCAGGAAGGTAATCTTGGCCGGCAGCGCCCCGGCCCGCAGCAGCACGGCAAGGCGGTTCGATTCGTTGACATCCATCGCCCCCGAAATCTGGCCGTTGCCGGTGGTGATCGCGTCGCGGATGGTGGGGGCCGAGATCACCTGGTTGTCCAGGACGATCGCGAAGGGCTGGCCGATATTGGCCGCCGTATAGGCGCCGAAGCGCTTGGCGCCCTGCGGGTTGAACCGGAAATCGACCGCCGGCTGGCCGTTCTGGTCGAACGAGGGCCGCGCGTCGGTCAGTTCCTCGCCGGTCACCACCGGGGCCTCGGCCAGCGTGTAGAAGACCCCGGGTTCGTCCAGCGACGGCACGACGATATTGCCCAGCCCCGGCGCGGCATTGGGATCGGTGCCGCGTCCGACGACCGGGCTGAAGGTCAGTTTCGCGGTGGTGCCGATCAGCGCCTTGAGTTCCTCGGCCGAGCCGATGCCCGGCACCTGGATCAGGATCCGGTCCTTGCCCTGGCGCTGGATCGTGGGTTCGCGGGTGCCGACCTCGTCCACGCGGCGGCGGACGATTTCCAGCGACTGCTGGATCGTACGGTCGTCCGTCGCGGCCTTTTCGGCCTCGGAAAGGCGGACGATCAGCGTCGGCCCGCTGGCGGTGATGTCGAGGCTGGACGAGCCCGCCCCGCTCAGCGACGCGACCGGGGCGGCGAGGGTGCGGGCGATCTCGACCGCCTTGGCCATCTGGTCGGGGTTGCCGATCTCGACATGCAGTTCGGCCTCGGGGCCCGGCACGCGGCGCACCGGGCCGATCACGTCGCGCTGCGCGGCCAGCGCGTCGCGCAGGTCAGGCCACAGCGCGGTCATCCGCGACTTGTAGACATCTGCCGTGTGCACCTCGCCCAGCAGATGCGCCCCGCCGCGCAGGTCGAGCCCCAGGTTGACCAGCGAGGAGGGCAGCCACGACGGCCACATGGCGCGGGCGGCGGCCTGTTCGGGGGTCTCGAACCCGGCCCGTTCCGCCGCGACGACGGCGTCGTTATGCGTCTCGACGCGCGAATAGAACAGGTTGGGCATCGCATACAGCAAGCCCAGGGCCACGAGGCCCAAGATCGCGATGCGCTTCCAAAGCGGGATGTTCAGCATGGCTGCGGGCGGATCAGCTGTTGGCGGCGGCGGGCGCGGTGCGGGTCAGGACCTGGGCCACGGTGCCGCGCACGACGCGGACCTTGACGCCCTGGGCGATCTCGACGTCCAGCTCGTCGTCGCGGACCGCGATCACCTTGCCGATCAGCCCGCCCTGGGTCACGACGGTGTCGCCCTTCTTCAGCGCCTCGACCATCGCCCTGTGCTGCGACATCTTCTTCTGCTGCGGGCGCAGGATCAGGAAATACATGATCACGAAGACCAGCAGCAGCGGGATGAACTGCGCGAAGGCGGCGGCGCCGCCGGCGGGCGAAGCCGCGGCCTGGGCATAGGCGGGGGTGACGAACATGGGGCGATCCTTAGGTCTGTCCAGAGGGCGCGGCGACCGGGACCACATGAGGCGACCACGGGGACCGGACGGCGAATTGGCGCAGAACCTAGTCGCGCGGGCGCGCCTTGTCCAGAAACCAGCGCCGGCACAATCGCGTCATGGCGACTGCGCTCCGGGCGCGGGTGCTGCGGCGGTTGGCGGGCGCCTGACCTGCCGGAGCCAGCTGCGCCCGGTCGCGGTTCCGCCTCGCCCGCCAGAGCCCTGACCTGCCGGGCCGGCTGTGCCCCTGTCGCGGGGCGCGGCGTCTGTCGGCGGCGTCCTCCGCCCCCGGCTTGCTACTAGGCCCCCGTTTGCGCCTCGGCCGCAGCCGCCCTGCCCGCCGCGGCCGGCCGCGCCCCGGG
>NZ_JRKS01000041.1 GCF_000763805.1 Paracoccus sphaerophysae
GGTCAGCGCGGCCTGCACCGGCCTACCGCCATCATCGGGATCGGACTTTTCGCCATCGCCGCGCTGACCTGGTTCGACGCCCGGTCGATGACCATCGCCTCGAATTACGGCGTGGGCGCGGATGCGGCGTCCTATTTCGTGGCGGCGTTCCTTGCCATCCTCGGCGCCGGGCACTTGGCCGCGGCGCTGCGGCCGGGACTGCAGGCCGACGAGGCCGACTGGGGCGCCGTCGCCTGGATCCTGCTGGCGCTGGTCGGGCTGTCGGGGTCGATCTGGCTGGGGCTGGGCTTCATCCTGGGCTCGACGCTGCTGTTTGCCTTCACCGCCCGCGCCTTTGGCCGCCGCGCGCTGCTGGCCGACCTCGTCATCGGGCTGGTGATCGCCACGTTGATCTTTCTGATGTTCAACAAGCTGCTGAAGCTGGCGCTGCCAATGGGCCCGCTGGAACGGCTTTTCTGAGGGGCGCGCGGTCATGGAAGCGCTGATCCAGTTGATGAACGGCTTCGGCACCGCGCTGGCGCCGATGAACCTGGCCTTCGCCGCCATCGGCGTGATGCTGGGCACCGCGGTGGGCGTCCTGCCCGGCATCGGCCCGGCGCTGACCGTGGCGCTGCTGCTGCCGGTGACCTTCAAGATGGACCCCGGCGGCTCGCTCATCATGTTTGCGGGCATCTATTACGGCGGCATGTATGGCGGCTCGACCACCGCAATCCTGCTGAACACGCCGGGAGAGGCCGCGTCCGTCGTCACCGCGCTGGAGGGCAACCAGATGGCCCGCAGGGGCCGCGGCGGGCCGGCGCTGGCCACCGCCGCGATCGGGTCCTTCGTGGCGGCGCTGATCGCCACCATCGGGCTCGCGTTCCTCGCCCCGATCCTCGTCAAGGTCGCGGTCAAGTTCGGGCCGTGGGACTATTTCGGGCTGATGCTGATCGCCTTCGTCACCGTGTCCGCGACCTTCGGCAACTCGCCCCTGCGCGGGCTGACCAGCCTGGCGCTCGGGCTGTGGCTGGGGCTGATCGGGATCGACCAGCTTACCGGGCAGACGCGGCTGGCCTTCGGGGTGCCGAACCTGTTCGACGGGATCGAGGTCACCACGCTGGCCGTCGGCCTGTTCGCCATCGGCGAGGCGCTGCACGTCGCCTCGCGCCACGCCTATGCGCCGGAAAAGCCGATGGCGATTTCGGGGTCGATGTGGATGAGCCGGGCCGACTGGGCGCGGTCGTGGAAGCCCTGGCTGCGCGGCGCGGCCTTCGGCTTTCCGATCGGCGCCCTGCCCGCCGGCGGGGCCGAGATCCCGACTTTCCTCAGCTACACGACCGAGCGCAAGCTGTCCAAGCACCCCGAGGAGTTCGGCCACGGCGCCATCGAGGGCGTCGCCGGCCCCGAGGCCGCCAACAACGCCAGCGCCGCGGGCTCGCTGGTGCCGCTGCTGACGCTCGGGCTGCCGACCTCGGCCACCGCGGCGGTCATGCTGGCCGGGTTCCAGCAATACAACATCCAGCCCGGCCCGCTGCTGTTCGCCACCCATGCGCCGCTGGTCTGGGGGCTGATCGCGTCGCTGTTCATCGCCAACGTCATGCTGCTGGTGCTGAACCTGCCGCTGGTTGGGCTGTGGGTGCAGCTGCTCAAGATCCCGCTGCCGTGGCTGTATGCCGGCATCCTCGTCTTTGCGACGATGGGGACCATCGCAGCCAACCCCTCGGTGATCGAGCTGCTGCTGCTGTCGGGCTTTGGCGTGCTGGGATTCCTGATGCGACGCTATGACTATCCGGTGGCGCCGGTGATCGTGGGGCTGATCCTGGGGCCGATGGCCGACAACCAGTTCCGCCGCGCGCTGCAGATCAGCCAGGGCGATCCGATGGTGTTCCTGCAGCACCCCGGATCGGCGGTGATGATCGGGCTGGCGACGCTGGCCCTGGTTGCGCCGTTCCTGTTCCGGGGGCTGGCTCGGTTCCGGCAGGACGAGGACTGAGCCACAGCCCTTGGGCGCAGGCTCGTTATCACGGGTCGGCGATAACGCTTGCCCCGGCCGCCGGGTTGGTTATGTTCGACGCGACATAACCAGAGGGCCTCCCCATGCGCCTGCTTCCCCTGATCACCTTTGCCGTGCTGCCCGCCATCGCCGCGGCCGAGGATGTGACCCTCTTCGCCGCAGCCTCGATGAAGACCGCGCTGGACCCCATCGCCGCCCAATTCCAGGCCGCGACCGGCCATCAGGTCGCGATCAGCTATGCGGGGTCGAACACGCTGGCCCAGCAGATCATGAACGGGGCGCCCGCCGACATCTTCATCTCGGCCTCGCCGCAATGGATGGACGAGGTCGAGAAGGCCGGCCAGATCGCCCCCGGCACCCGCACCGACCTGCTGGGCAACCGTCTGGTGCTGGTGGCCCATGACGCCGCGGCGGCCAGGGTCGAACTGGGGCCGGAAACGGACCTGACGGCGATGCTGGACGGCGGCAAGCTGGCGATGGCGTTGGTCGATTCCGTGCCCGCCGGGCAGTACGGCAAAGCGGCGCTGACCAGCCTCGGGCTGTGGGACGTGGTGGCCCCCCACGTCGCGCAGGCCGACAACGTCCGCGCCGCGCTGGCGCTGGTGTCCTCGGGCGAGGCGCCGCTGGGGATCGTCTATGCGACCGACGCCGCGGCCGATCCGACCGTCCATGTCATCGGCAGCTTCCCCGAGACCAGCCACGATCCGATCGTCTATCCCGCCGCGCGGCTGGCCCACGGCACCGACCCGGCCGACGCGGCGTTCCTCGCCGCGCTCGACGCCCCCGCCGCGGACGAGCTGTTCCGCGCGCAGGGCTTCGTCGTGCTCGACTGAGCCGATGCCTGCCTGGCTGTCGCCCGAGGAATGGACCGCGCTGCGCCTGTCGCTGCGGGTGGCGCTGTGGGCGACGATCCTCAGCCTGCCGCTGGCGCTGCTGGTGGCGCAGGCGCTGGCGCGCTGGCGCTTTCCCGGCAAGGGGTTGCTGAACGGGCTGGTCCACCTGCCGCTGGTGCTGCCCCCGGTCGTCACCGGGTATGTCCTGCTGCTGAGCTTTGGCCGCCGCGGCTGGATCGGGCAGTTTCTCGACCAGTGGTTCGGCATCGTGCTGGCCTTTCGCTGGACCGGCGCGGTGCTGGCCGCCGCGGTCATGGCGTTTCCGCTGATGGTCCGCGCGATCCGGCTGTCGATCGAGGCGGTCGATCCGCGGCTGGAACAGGCCGCGGGCAGCCTCGGCGCCTCGGCGCCGTGGGTGTGGGCCACCGTGACCCTGCCGCTGATCCTGCCCGGCGTCATCGCCGGCGCGGTGCTGGCCTTCGCCAAGGCGATGGGAGAGTTCGGCGCCACCATCACCTTCGTGTCGAACATCCCCGGCCAGACCCAGACCCTGCCCTCGGCGATCTACAGCTTCCTGCAGGTGCCGGGGGGCGAGGCCTCGGCGGCGCGGCTGGCGATCATCTCGGTCGGGGTGGCGATGACGGCGCTGATCCTGTCGGAGTGGCTGGCCCGCAAGGCCGCCCGCCGGGTGGCCGGCCAGTGACCCTGTCGGTCCGCCTGCGCCACGACTTTGCCGGCTTCGCCCTCGACGTGGCGTTCGAGGCGCCGCCCGGCGTCACCGTGCTGTTCGGCCCCTCGGGATCGGGCAAGTCCACCGTGCTGAACGCCGTCGCCGGGCTGCTACGGCCCGATCACGGCCGCATCGTCGTGGCCGGCGAGGTGCTGAGCGATACCGCCCGCGGCGTCTTTCTGCCGCCGCATCACCGCCGCCTCGGGGTGATTTTTCAGGACGGCCGCCTGTTCCCGCATCTGAGCGTGCGGCAGAACCTGCGCTATGGCCGCTGGTTCGCCCCCCGAACGGCCCGCCCCGCGCGCGAGGCGGTGGTGGTCGAGATGCTGGGCATCGGCGCGCTGCTGGACCGGCGGCCGGCGACGCTGTCGGGCGGCGAACGCCAGCGCGTCGCCATCGGCCGGGCGCTGATGGCCGGGCCGGGACTGATCCTCGCCGACGAGCCGCTTTCGGCGCTGGACGATGACCGCAAGGCTGAAATCCTGCCCTATCTGGAACGGCTGCGGGACGAGTTGCAGGTGCCGATGCTGTATGTCAGCCACGCCATGCCCGAGGTCGCCCGCATCGCCACCACCGTCGCGCTGCTGGACAGGGGCCGGCTGATCCGCCTTGGCCCGGCGGCCGAGGTGCTGTCCGACCCCGCCTTTGCCGGCCGTGGGCGCGAGGCCGGGGCGCTGATCCTCGCCACCGTGACCGCGCACCACCCCGACGGGGTGACCGAGTTGTCCGCGGGCGGCCTGCCGCTGTTCCTGCCGACGCTGCCCGCCGCGCCCGGCGACCGGCTGCGCCTGCGCATCGCCGCGGCCGACGTGATGCTGGCGCAGGGGGTGCCGCAGGGGCTGTCGGCGCTGAACCTTCTACCCGGGACGGTGGACGGCGTTCACCCCCAGGGCGACGCGGTGCTGGTGCGGCTGGCGACGCCTGCGGGCGCGGTGCTGTCGCGGATCACCCGCCGATCAGCCGCGCAGCTGGGCGTCCGCCCCGGCGCGGCGCTGACCGCGATCGTCAAGTCGCTGTCCCACGCCCCGCAGGACGTCGGCACGCCCTTGCACTGACGCGCGTCTTGACTTGCCGCGCGAGCCGGCCGTGACTGGCCCGACGCAACCGCCCTCGCCGGAGTCTCCTCATGTCGCTGACCGATCTGGGCGCCCACGATCTGGCCGGGCTGATCGCCGCGCGGCAGGTCTCGTCGGTCGAGATCTGCACGGCCTTCCTCGACCGCATCGAGGCGGTGAACCCTTCGCTGAACGCGCTGGTCAGCCTGCGCCCGCGCGCCGCGGTGCTGGCCGACGCCGCCGCCGCCGATGCCGAGATCTCGGCGACCGGCCCTTGCGGCCCGCTGCACGGGCTGCCGATGGCGCCCAAGGACCTGGCCGCGACAGCCGGGCTGCGGACGACCTGGGGGTCCACGATCCACCGGGACCACGTGCCCGACGCCGACGGGCTGATGGCCGCCCGGCTGCGTGCCGCCGGGGCGATCTTCGTCGGCAAGTCGAACACCCCGGAATTCGGCCTGGGCTCGCACAGCTTCAACGAGGTCTTCGGCACCACCCTGAACCCCTGGGACCGCGCGCGCAGCGCCGGCGGGTCCTCGGGCGGCGCGGCGGTGGCGCTGGCGGCTCGGATGCTGCCGGTCGCCGACGGGTCCGACATGATGGGCAGCCTGCGCAACCCCGCGGCGTGGAACGGCGTCTACGGCTTCCGTCCCAGCTGAGGCCTGGTGCCGCTGGACGCGCCCGGCGACCGCTTCATGGCGACGCTGTTGACAGAGGGGCCGATGGGCCGCAGCGTCCGCGACCTGGCGCTGCTCTTGGACGTGATGGCGGGGGAAGCCGCCGACATCCCCTTTGGCCGCCCCGCGCAGGGCTATGCCGCGGCGCTGGACCAACCGCCCGAGCCGCTGCGGATCGGCTGGCTGGGCGACTGGGGCGGGGCCTGGGCGATCGAGGACGGCATCCTGCCGCTGTGCGAGCAGGCGTTCCGCAATATGGAACGCGAGTTGGGCGTGACCGTCGTTCCACTGCCGCCGCCGATGCCAGCGGAGGATCTGTGGCAGTCGTGGATGACGCTGCGGGCGTTCCTGAACGCCAACGGTCGGGCGGCGCTTTATGCCAATCCCGACATGCGGGCCCAGCTGAAACCCGAGATGATCTGGGAAATCGAGCAAGGCCGCGACCTGACCACCGCCGCGCTGCACGAGGCGAGCCTGATCCGCACCCGCTGGTATGCCCGGCTTGCCCGCCTGTTCCGCGATGTGGACCTGATCGCGCTGCCTGCGGCTCAGGTCTGGCCCTTCGACGCGACGCTGCGCTGGCCGGATCGGATCAACGGGCGCGCGATGGACAGCTATCACCGCTGGATGGAGGTCGCGGTGCCCCCCGCCCTCGCCGGGCTGCCGACCGTGGCGGTGCCGGTCGGGTTTGGCGGGCCGGGCGGTGGGCCGAGGGGTGGGCTGCCGATGGGGATGCAGCTCGCCGGGCCGGTCGGCGCCGATGCCCGGGTGCTGCGCTTCGCCCACGCATGGAACGGGGTGGAAACCGTGTCGCGGACCATGCCGCCGCTGGGCTGAGCTTGCCTTTGCCCGCCGCGGGTGGGAAGGCTGCGGCCATGACTGCCACCCTGTCCCCGGGCTTTCGCCAAGGATTCGACGGCGCCGTGATCGTCGCCTGCGACGCCAACTACCTGCCCTATGCCGGGGTTGCGGCCGCGCAACTCGCCGCGGTGCCGGGGCGGGGCTATGACGTGCTGATCGGCTCTCCGGACCCGCTGGACCTGCCCGAGGCGCTCGCCGCGCAGGGCATCTGCCATGTCGCGGCGCGCAACCCGGCGCTGGAAACGGCGCTGCCGCTGGACGCGCGGCGGTCGCTGGCGACCTACATGGAGATCTTCCTGGGCGCGGCGCTGCACGGGCGCTGGCGGCGCATCCTGGTGCTCGACTCCGACATCCTGCTGGAACGCGGCGATCCCTCGGGGCTGCTTTGCGCAGACATGCGCGGCCGCGCCGTCGCCGCGGTGCGCGACAATCGCCAGTGGCGCAACCCGGGCAAGCGCACCCCCGATCACGTCCGGCTCGGCCGCCCCTCGGCCCCCTATTTCAACGCCGGTGTGGTGATGATCGACACCCAAGCCTGGGCCGCGCAGGACATGCCTGCCCGCTGCGCCGAATTTGCCCGCACGCGGCTGGCCGGAGTGGGCCGCGATCAGGCGCTCATCAACGGGGTGCTGAACGGCGACTGGACCGAGATGAGCCCGCTATGGAACTGGCAGTTCACCTGGGCCTCGGCGCATCTGACGGCGATGGCCGATCCCTGCCTGGTCCACTTCATCGGCCCGGAAAAGCCGTGGCTGGACCGCTCGGCCGGGATCGTCCCGATGCGCTATCGTGCCGCCTATGCCGGGCTGGCCGGCGATCAGGCGGCGGCCGGTCTGACCCGCCGCGTCTGGCCCGACCGCCGCGGGCTGGCGCGGGCGCTGCTGCGCCAGTGGCGCGCGGCCGGGCCGATGCTGGACTACCTTGCGCGCTTTCCCGACGAATACGCGCTGATCGACCCGCGTTAGGGCCGTATGCACGGGCAGTCAGCCCCGCAGGCCGCCAGCCGCGCAGGCCCTTGGGACCCGGAGGAATTTCAGGCCCGCAGCGCCCGCACCCGCGCGGCCAGCGCCGCCAGACCATCGTCCGGGATCCCCAGCTCAGCCAGATGAGCCACGGTGTTGTACAGGTAGTCGGCGTTCGGCCCGCGCCCGCCGGCAGCCCCGGCGATGATCTCGGCCTGCGCCTCGGGCGCCAGTTCGCCGCAATACTGCACGTGGTCCTTGCGCATCACATAGGCCAGCGCCTCGACCCGCCGCCCGTCCGCCAGGGCGAGCGGAAGCTGCGTCTCGCGATAGGCCTCTGTCACCATCTCGCGGGCGCGGATGCGGGCCGAGACCTCGGGCCACAGCCGATCCTCGACCCGCAGCGCGAGGCCGGTGCAGACATGGCCCGGCCATTCCTCGAGCCCCAGCACCAGGCCCGGACGTTCGACCGTCCCGCGGTGGCACAGCGACCGCAGGCAGAAGCTGCGCCGCCAGCCATCGGCCTGGGCGATGACCTGTTCGGCCACGGGGAATTCGGGGGCCCACATCAGCGAGCCGTAACCGAACACCCAGAACCCCTCATCCATCGCTTGCCCTTTCATTCCCGCGCAGGTTAGGCCGGACGCGGGAAACTGCAAGGCGGTGCGCGATGCGGACGTTGTTCATCCTGATCCTGCTGATCGCCGGGTCGCTGGCCGCCGCCTGGCTGGGCGGGGAAACCTGGCTGGCGCGCGAGGCGGCGCGCCGGATCGAGGCCGACCCCCGCATCGAAAGCGCCGCCGTGACGCCCCTGCGCGAGATCGACCGCGTCGGGCTGCGCCTGGCCGAGGTCGGGGTCGAGACGCCGCAGGGGACGGCGCAGCTGCCGGCGCTGGACCTGTGGGCGGCGCCGACCTCGCCCAACGAATTCCACGCGGCGCTGCCGCCGCAGATGACGGTGCCGCTGGGCGGGCAGCCGCGCCAGGTCGCGGCGCAGAACGCGGTCCTGACCCTGCGCGTGTCGCCCGGCAACGACATGGCGATCAGCCGGGCGGCGGCGGCCAGCGGGGCGGTCACGGTGGACGGCACGGCGTTGCTGACCGCGCTGGATCTGGACGCGCGGCTGGCGCCGATGGGCGCGGACGCGCCACGTGCCGCGCGGGCCAGCTATGTGCTAAGCGGGCGGGCCGAGGGGCTGACGCCGGGCGGCGTGATCGCCATGCCCCCAGCCATCGCCGAGGCCGGCGCGATGTCGGCCGAGGGGACCGGCCGGGTCTATCTGACCGCGCCGCTGCAGCCCGAGCAGGCTCAGCGGCCGCAGGTCGTGGGCCTCGCCTCGGACGGGGTCACGCTGCGGCTGGGCGACCGCACGGCGCGGCTGACCGGCCACCTCGCCGCCGACGGCGAGGGCCGGGCGCAGGGGGCGGTCTTCGTCTACACCGCCGACCCGCGCGGCTGGCTGGACCTCGCCGCCGCGGCCGGGGCGATCCCGCAGACAGGGGTAACGCTGGTCGAGACCACGCTGGGTGCGGCCGCGGCGCTGCAGCCGGACCTGCCCCCCGGCACCCCTGTCCCGCCCGAACCGGCCAAGGGCGAATTGCGGATCCCGCTGATCTTCCGGGACGGGCAGAGCTTTCTGGGACCCGTCCCGCTGGGCACGGCGCCGCTGCTGCCGAGCCTGCGCTAGTCGGCCTTGGCGCTGCGCCCGAAGTCGGGCGCGGCGGTGTCCTGCCCGGCCTCGATGATGCCGCGGCGGATGGCGCGGGTGCGGGTGAAGTAATCGTGCAGATGCTGGCCGTCGCCCATGCGGATGGCGCGCTGCAGGACGAACAGCTCCTCGGCGAAGCGGCCGAGGATATCCAGCGTCGCCTCCTTGTTGTGCAGGAACACGTCGCGCCACATCGTCGGGTCCGAGGCCGCGATGCGGGTGAAGTCGCGGAAACCGGCCGCGGAATAGCGGATCACCTCGGATTCCGTGACCCGCCGCAGGTGGTCCGCGACGCCGACCATCGTGTAGGCGATGAGGTGCGGCGCGTGGCTGGTGACGGCGAGCACGAGGTCGTGGTGCGGCGGTTCCATCGTGTCGACATTGGCGCCCATCGCGCGGATCAGCGATTCCAGCCGGTCCAGCGCCGCCGGGTCGGTATCGGGCAGCGGGGTCAGCAGCCACCAGCGGTTCCGGAACAGCGTGGCAAAGCCCGAACGGGGGCCCGAATGTTCTGTCCCGGCCAGAGGGTGGCCGGGGATGAAATGCACGCCCGCCGGCACATGCGGGGCGACCGCGTCGATGACCGCCTGCTTGACCGAGCCGACATCGGTCAGGATCGCCCCCGGCGCGAGATGCGGCGCGATCTCGGCCGCGACTTCGGCCATTGCGCCCACGGGGACGGCCAGCACGACCAGATCGGCGTCGCGCACGGCCTCGGCCGCCGTCTCGGTCACCTCGTCGACCAGCCCGATCTCGGCCGCCGTCTCGCGCGTCGCGGCGGATCGCGCGTGGCCCGAGATGCGCTCGGCCAGACCCTGTTCGCGCATCGCATGGGCCATCGAGCCGGCGATCAGCCCCAGCCCGATCAGGGCGACCTTCTGGAACGGCGGGGTCATGTCGCGTCTCCTCGCCCGGCCATGAACTGGCCGATCACATGGGCGACGCGGCGGCACGAGGCCTCGTCGCCGATGGTGATCCGCAGGCAATGCGGCAGGCCATAGCTGGCGACGCGGCGGACGATGATGCCGTCCGCCTTCAGCGCCGCGTCGCAGGCCTCCGCGGTCGTGGCATCGGCAAAGCGGGCGAGGATGAAGTTCGCGCACGAGCTGTCCGAGGGCACGCCGCGCTCGGCCAGCGCCGTCGCCAGCCAGCCGCGCAGCCGGGCGTTCTCGGTCCGCGCGTGCTCGGCATGGGCGCGGTCGCGGATCGCCGCCTCGGCACCCTCCAGCGCGACGTTCGACAGGTTGAACGGGCCGCGGATGCGGTTCAGCACGTCGATGACCGGGCGCGGGCCATAACCCCAGCCGACCCGCAGCCCGCCCAGGCCGTAGAGCTTGGAAAACGTCCGTGTCATCACCACGTTGGGCAGCCGCGTCGCCAGCTCGGCCCCGCCGTCATAGTCTCCGCCGACATATTCCGCGTAGGCCGCATCGATCACCAGGATCGCCTGCGGCACGGCGCGGGCGAGCCGTTCCAGTTCCGACAGGTCCACCATCGTCCCGGTCGGGTTGTTGGGGTTGGCCACGAAGATCAGCCGCGTCGCCGGCGTGGCCGCGGCGATCAGCGCATCGATGTCGGTGGTGCGTTCCCGTTCTCGCGCCTCGACCGGGGTGGCGCCGGCGGCCATGGCGCTGATCCGGTACATGAGGAACCCGTGCTCGGTGAACAGCACCTCGGTCCCCGGCCCGGCATAGGCCTGGCACAGGAAGTGGATGATCTCGTCCGACCCGACGCCGCAGATGATCCGGTCGAGGTCCAGCCCGTGCACCTCGGCGATGGCGGCGCGCAGCGCGGCGTGGTCGGTCGAGGGATAGCGGTGCATCTGGTGGGCGGCGCGGGCCACCGCCTCGCGCGCCTTGTCGGAGGGGCCGAAGGGGTTTTCGTTCGACGACAGCTTCAGCACGTCGCTGCGCCCGGACAGGGTCGAGCTGCCGGCCTCGTAAAGCGCGATCTCCATGATGCCCGGCTGGGGGGCGATGGCGGGAAGGGTCATGGGCGGTCCTCGGCTGCTCGCCCCGTTCCTTAGTCAGAGCGGCCCGGCTTGGAAAGGCTGCACGTCGCGGCGGGGGGCCGCAATCGCAGGCCGCGCTGGAGCGTCGTGCAGGTCGCGCCAACGTGACCGCGACGGCCCGGCCGCGCCTGCTTGACCCGGCCGCGCGCCGCGCCGACAAGGCCCCATGCGCCTGTCCGATTTCGATTTTCACCTGCCCGAGGGGCTGATCGCCACCCGTCCGGCCCGCCCGCGCAGCGCGGCGCGGCTGCTGGTGGCGCAGTCGGACAGGATCGCCGACGCGCATGTCCGCGACCTGCCCCGCTTTCTGCGCCCCGGCGACCTGCTGGTGTTGAACGACACCCGCGTGATCCCGGCCCGGCTGGCCGGCACCCGTACCCGCGCCACGCCGCAGGGCGACGCGGTGGCGAAGATCGAGGTGACGCTGACCGAGCCCGCCGCGGGCGGCGACTGGCACGCCCTCGCCCGCCCGCTGCGCAAGCTGAAACCGGGCGAGCGCATCCGCTTTGACGATGCTTTGTCGGCCGAGGTCGTCGCGCTGTCCGAGACCGGCCTGACACTGCGCTTCGACAGCGCCGGACAGGATTTCGACGCGACGCTGGCGCGGGTGGGCGCGATGCCCCTGCCCCCCTATATCGCAGCGCTGCGGGCCCCGGATGACCAGGACCGCACCGATTACCAGACCGTCTGGGCGCGCCATTCCGGCGCCGTCGCCGCGCCGACCGCGAGCCTGCATTTCGACGACGACCTGCTGGCCGCCCTGCGCGGGATGGGGGTCGAGTTCGCCCATGTCACGCTGCATGTCGGCGCCGGCACCTTCCTGCCGGTCAAGACCGACGATGTGAGCCAGCACCGGATGCACGCCGAACGCGGCATCGTCACGCCCGCCGCCGCCGCCGCGATCACCACCGCCCGCGCCGAGGGCCGCCGGGTGATCGCCGTCGGCACCACCGCGCTGCGGTTGATCGAAAGCGCCGCCGGCCCCGACGGGACCGTCCGCCCGTTCGATGGCGAGACCGACATCTTCATCCGGCCCGGCCATGCCTTCCGGGTCACGGACGGGCTGATGACCAATTTCCACCTGCCCAAATCGACCCTGCTGATGCTGGTGTCGGCGCTGATGGGCCGCGACCGCATCCGGGCGATCTATGCCCACGCCGTTAACGAATCATACCGCTTTTTCAGTTATGGCGACGCGTCGCTGTTGCTGCCGGAGGAATCATGCTGAGCGTCCTGCGTTCGACCTGGCCCCTGCTGCTGGGGATCATGCTGCTGATGGTCGGCAACGGCATGCAGGGCACGCTGCTGGGCATCCGCGGCGAGATCGAGGGGATTCCCACCGCCCAGATGTCGATCGTCATGTCGGGCTATTTCGGCGGCTTCGTGCTGGGCAGCCTCGTGGTCCCGAAGCTGATCCAGGGGGTCGGCCATGTCCGGGTCTTCGCGGCGCTCGGATCGTTGATCTCGGCGGTGCTGATCCTCTATGGCGCGGCGCCGAACTGGATCGTCTGGGCGGTGCTGCGGGTGCTGATCGGGTTCTGCTTCTGCGGCGTCTACATCACCGCCGAAAGCTGGATGAACGCCAGCGCCGGGAACGAGACCCGGGGCCGTGCCATGTCGGCCTATTTCATCGTCCAGATGCTGGGGCTCGTGGCCGGGCAGGTGCTGATGAACGTCAGCGACCCGGGCGGCTGGATCCTGTTCGTGATCCCGTCGGTGCTGGTGTCGGTGGCCTTCACCCCGATCCTGCTGGCGCAGGTGCCCGCGCCGCGGTTCGAGACCATCGCCCCGATGAGCATGGCACGGCTGTACCGCGCCTCGCCGCTGGGCTGCGTCGGTATCTTCCTGATCGGCGGGGTGTTCTCGGCCCTGCTGGGGATGGGCGCGGTCTGGGGCGCGCAGATCGGGCTGAACGTGCGCGAGATCTCGGCCTTTGTCGCGGCGATCTGGATCGGCGGGCTGCTGGCGCAATACCCGATCGGCTGGCTGTCAGACCGCTATGACCGGCGGCGGCTGATCGCCGGGCTGTCCGCCTTTGGCACGGTGGTCACGGCCAGCGTGTTCCTGACCGATACGCCGGCCTGGGCGTATCTGGTCGCGGCGGCGCTGCTGGGCGGGGTGGCGAACCCGATCTATGCGCTGCTGATCGCCTATACCAACGACCGGCTGGACACGGCCGACATGGCCGCGGCCTCGGCCGGGCTGCTGCTCATCAATGGCGGCGGGTCGGTCTTTGGCCCGATCCTGACCGGCTGGCTGATGGCGGTGCTGGGGCCGGACGGGTTCTGGGCCTATATCGCCGCGCTGCTGGCCGGGCTGACGGCCTATGCGAGCTGGCGGATGACCCAGCGCGCGGCCCCGGCGCAGGATCAGAACTTCGTCGTCCTGACTCCCACCGCGTCGCCCATCGCCGTCGAGACCGCACTGGCCGAAGCCGGCGACAACCTGTCCACCCCGCCCAAGGACGAGGCCGCATGACCGATCCCGTAACTCCGCTCGAGATCACCCGCTTCTGGCTGGACGAGGTCGGCCCCCAGGGCTGGTACGCCTCGACCGCGGCCCTGGACCAGACCATCCGCGATCGCTTCCTGGCGGCGTGGGAAGACGCCGCGACACTTGCCCCGCTCTGGGCGGCCGAAGGGCCGCAGGGCGCGCTGGCCGCGCTGATCCTGACTGACCAGTTCCCGCGCAACATGTTCCGCGACGATCCCCGCGCCTTCGCCACCGACGCGCTGGCCCTGCGGATCGCGGACCGGGCGATCGCCCAGGGCCACGACCTCGCCACGCCCGAACCCGGGCGGCAGTTCTTCTACATGCCCTTCGAGCATGCCGAGGACCTGGCCGACCAGCGCCGCGCCGTCGCGCTGTTCGCCGAGCGGATGCCCGGCGAAAACCTGCGCCACGCCCGGCTGCACCGTGACACCATCGCCGCCTTCGGCCGCTTTCCGTGGCGCAACGCCGCGCTCGGCCGCCCCAGCACGCCCGAGGAACAGGCGCTGCTGAACGCGGGCGGTTACGGCGCCCTCGTGTCGGGCAAGGTCAGCCTTGCCGACGCGGGATGACCCTGCGATTGTGACCAAACGTCACATGCGATGTTTGGGGGATAACGATGGCGCAGCAATTCGATGTGGTGGTGATCGGTGCCGGACCCGGCGGCTATGTGGCGGCGATCCGCGCGGCCCAGCTTGGCCTGTCGGTCGCCTGCGTCGAACGCGAGCATCTGGGCGGCATCTGTCTCAACTGGGGCTGCATCCCCACCAAGGCGCTGCTGCGCTCGGCCGAGGTGTTCCACATGATGGAACGGGCCAAGGATTACGGGCTCAAGGCCGGCGACGTCGGCTTTGACCTCGACGCCGTGGTGGCGCGGTCGCGCGGGGTCGCCAAGCAGCTGTCGGGCGGCGTGGGCCACCTGCTGAAAAAGAACAAGGTCACCGTCATCATGGGCGAGGCGACGCTGACCGCCCCCGGCAAGCTGTCGGTCAAGACCGACAAGGGCGCCGAAGACCTGACCGCCAAGTCGATCATCCTCGCTACCGGCGCGCGGGCACGCGAACTGCCGGGGCTCGAGGCCGACGGCGAGCTGGTCTGGACCTACAAGCACGCGCTGGTGCCCAAGCGGATGCCGAAGAAGCTGCTGGTCATCGGCTCGGGCGCCATCGGCATCGAGTTCGCGAGCTTCTTCAACACGCTGGGCGCCGACACCACGGTGGTCGAGGTGATGGACCGGGTGCTGCCGGTCGAGGACGCCGAGATCAGCGGGCTGGCGAAAAAGCAGTTCCTCAAGCAGGGCATGAAGATCATGGAGAAGGCGACGGTCAAGAAGCTCGACCGGAAGGGCCAGACCGTGACCGCCCATATCGAGACCGGAGGCAAGACCGAGACCCTTGACTTCGACACGGTGATTTCGGCGGTCGGCATCGTCGGCAATGTCGAGGGGCTGGGGCTGGAAAAGCTGGGCGTCAAGATCGACCGCACCCATGTGGTGACCGACGAGTACTGCAAGACCGGGGTCGAGGGGCTGTACGCCATCGGCGACGTGGCCGGCGCGCCGTGGCTGGCGCACAAGGCCAGCCACGAGGGGGTGATGGTGGCCGAGCTGATCGCCGGCAAGCACGCCCATCCCTGCAAGGCGACCAACATCCCCGGCTGCACCTATTGCCAGCCGCAGGTGGCCTCGGTGGGCCTGACCGAGGAGAAGGCGAAGGCCGCGGGCCACGAGGTCAAGGTCGGCCGCTTCCCCTTCATCGGCAACGGCAAGGCGATCGCGCTGGGCGAGCCCGAGGGGCTGGTCAAGACGGTGTTCGACGCCAAGACCGGCGAGCTTCTGGGCGCGCACATGGTCGGCGCCGAGGTGACCGAGCTGATCCAGGGCTATGTCGTCGGCAAGACCGCCGAGCTGACCGAGGAAGACTTCATGCACACCGTCTTCGCCCACCCGACACTCAGCGAGATGATGCATGAATCGGTGCTGTCGGCCTATGGGCGCGCGATCCATTTCTGACCCGGAGAGCTGATCCCTGCCCCGCCGGGGCCGGTGACGGCGGCAGCGCCCCAGTCGCGTCGGGAACGGCGCTGCGTCGCGGTTTGACGGTCGGACCAGGCTGGCAAGCCAGTTGCAAACGTGTGCCTATCGGCTATTTTTTCCCGATCCCGCGGAACGGTTAACCATTTGTTATGTTTCGGTGAGGAAGCTGGTTGTCAGACACAGAACAGGACCAAAGCCCTCTCCGATGTCCGCAGAAGCGACGCCCCGCCTGGACCCTGGAACCGCTGTCGCGGCGTCGCTGATACGGCCGACCGCGCGGATACCCGAACCCGACCACGCTCCGACCGGGCCGGTGATGACGCCGGCGGCGGCAAACTCGCCCGCCCCCACGGTGCCGCTGCGTCCCTATGCGGGCCGCCCGCAGTTGCCCGATGGCGGGCTGCGGCTGCTGCCCCTCGATGGTTTCCACTGGGGCGGGGGGCCGCGTCCGGGCATGCCGCGCACCGCGCGGGTCCGGGGCGATCACTGCCTAATCCGGGTGACGGCCGGCACGCTGCGGCTGATCATGCCCAGCGGGGCGGTGGATCATGGCGCGGACAGCGTCGTGTTCGTCCCGGCGGGGACCGCCTTCGCGACGCAACCCCTGCCCGGCGCGGCGGGTCAGGTGCTGCTGATGCCGCGGCAGATGGCCGAGCGGCTGGACGTTCCGCTGCCGGCGCGGATGGTGGTCGGCGCGGGGGCGAGCGATGCGTTTTCGGCCGACCTGTCCGCCCTGGCCGCGCGCACCGGCGATACCATCGCCGCCGCGACGGCGGCCTGCCGGGTCGCGCTGATCTCGGCCGAGCTGCAGCGCATGGCCGGCGCGCCGGACACCGGGGCGCCGGCGCGGCCTGGGGGTGAGACCCGGTCGCTGTTCGACTCCTTTACCGAACTGGCCGGCCGCGAACTGGGGCGCGGCCGGACCGTCGCCGATCTCGCGCAGGCGCTGGGCACCTCGACGGCCGGGCTCGACGCCGCCTGCCGGACGCATCTCGGGCGCTCGGCGCTGGATGTGATGTATGACCTGCGTCTGGACCGGGCGCGCGCGCTGCTGGTCGACCCGGCGCAGTCGCTGGCGCAGATCGCGGCTGATCTGGGTTTCACCGGCGTGGCGCATCTGAACCGCGCCTTCATGGCCGCGACCGGCCGAACGGCCGAGGCGTTTCGGCCGGCCTGATGCTTGAAGGGGCGCAGGGCGGTCGGCATCCCCTGCCGGTATTGTGCCGGGGTTACAGACGCTCCTCCGCCCCGAAGCGGCTCGTGCAGCGCCGCCTCGGGGCCGGCATCGACGCGCATCAGCCGCCGGGATGATCCATTCGCCCCGGCGGCCCAGCTTGAGCGGGAAGATCTGGCCGTCGTCGCCGTCTTGAATTCGCCGGCCTCACGGTAAAGCATCGGCGGGTTCCTTTCCCCGGGACCGCGCCGGGGGGGTTTTCCACCCCCGGGCCCGCGCAGCGCTCGGCCCGCCAACGGGTCTCAGCCAATCCGTCAGGCGGCCTCGCCCTGGCTGGAGGCCTTCCGCCTGAGGCCATGACGCGGACGGCCCCCGAGCCGGCCGGTAAATGTCCGCTCTTCAGGGGCCGCCAGAACCTTCCGTCCAGCGCATCGCCTCGTGCAGCCCACCCCGGAGGAGCGGCCGCGTCCGGCCTTGAGGGGGTCAGCGCAGCGCACCACCTCAGAAGGCCCTGCGGGGGAACCGGTGTCGTCCGCTGTTGGCACTCACCACGGCTTTGCGTCCAGCGCATCACCTCATCCAATGCGCACGGCAGCCGGCATGGTCCGCGCGGCCCGGGACATTCCGTGCCCGCCATCTCCTGCCGGCCCGTCCAGCGACCTGCCCTCGCCCGCTCCCGGTCCTATTCAGACCGCCCCGCCGTCGCGGCCTTCCTCGACGTCGTCCGCCCTGTTCTCCGACATTCGGTCCGGCCGGCCGCGAAACCCCATCGCGACGACGAATTTCTCGGACGAATCGGACCGGCTCGCGGGCGGCTTGACGTTGGCGACGGTGGTGAAGTTGCGCTTGAGGATCGCCTGCAGCCCCTGTTCGGCCCCACCCGCCAGCACCTTGGCCACGAAGGTCCCGCCGGGTTCCAGCACGTCAAAGGCGAACTCGGCCGCGGCCTCGACCAGCGCGACGATCCGCAGGTGGTCGGTGCCCTTGTGCCCCGACGCGGCCGCCGCCATGTCCGACATCACCACGTCCGCCGGCCCGCCCAGCCAGGCCTTGACCTGCTCGTCGGCGCCGTCGGCGAGGAAATCCAGCTGGTGGATCTCGGCGCCGGCCAGCGGCGCGACCTCTTGCAGGTCGACCCCCAGCACCGTGCCCGCGGGCTTGCCGGTCTTTTCGCCCAGCGCATTCACCCGCGCGACCGCCACCTGGCACCAGCCGCCCGGCGCGCAGCCCAGATCGACAACCCGCGCGCCGGGCTTGAGAAACCCGTACTTGTCGTCCAGTTCCAGGATCTTGAAGGCCGCGCGGCCGCGATAGCCCTCGCGTTTGGCGCGCGCCACATAAGGGTCGTTCAACTGCCGTTCCAGCCACAGCGTCGAGCTGAGCTTGCGGCCCTTGGCCGTCTTGACCCGCACCCGCAGATCGCGCTGGCCGCGGCCCGAACTGCCCTTGCCGGCCCGGCTCGAGGGTCCCCCTGACCCGCCACCGCCTTTGCCTGCACCGTCAGCCATCACGCGACCCCTCTCAGCCCTTCGGGGGTCAGCACCCCGTCCCGCACCATCTGTGCATATAGCAGGCCCTCGCGCAGCCCGCGATCAGCCACCGACAGCCGGTTCGTCGGCCAGACCCGCATCAGCGTCTGCAGGATCGCCGCCCCCGACATGATGAGCGCGTGCCGTTCGCGGCCGATCCGCGGATCGGCGCGACGCCCGTCGGGGCCGAGGTCGAGGTAGTTGCGGATCACCCGGTCGATCTGCGCCGTGGTCATCGACAGCCCGTCCACCTTGGTGCGGTCATAGCGCTTGAGCCCCAGGTGGCTCGCCGCGACGGTCGTGACCGTCCCCGAGGTGCCGATGATCTGGAACTTGTCGTCGGCCCGCGCGCCGGTCGTGTAGGGCGTGAAGTTTTCCAGCATCTGTTCGAACTGCCAGCTCATCAGCGCGAACCGGGCCGGGTCGTCCTCGACATCGTCGAACTGGTCGCGCAGCGTGGCCACGCCCAGCGGCACGCTGATCCAGTCCACCACGCGCGCCTCGCCCGGACCGGACCGCGCAAAGCTGTCGGCCAGCCGCATGATCGCGCGCGGCCGGTCGGCCGGCTCGACGTCGCGGAGGTCGATCCACACCAGTTCGGTCGAGCCGCCGCCGATATCCACGACCAGCAGCTGTTCGGTGCGCAGGCTGACCAGCGGCGCGCAGGAGATCACCGCCAGCCGCGCCTCTTCCTCGGCGGCGATGATCTCGACTGGCAGGCCGGTTTCGCGCCGGATCATGCGCAGGAAATCGCGGCTGTTGCGGGCGCGGCGGCAGGCCTCGGTCGCGACCAGCCGCATCCGCTGGACGCCGTGGGTTTCCAGCTTGCGCCGGCAGACCTGAAGCGCATGCACCGTCCGCGCCATCGACTGACGGGACAGACGGCCGGACGCTTCCAGGCCGAGCCCAAGCTGGACCGGCTTCGAGAAGCTGTCGATCACCTGGAACTGACTGCCCGTGGGACGGGCGATCAGCATCCGGCAACTGTTGGTGCCCAGATCGAGCGCCGCATACAGCGACGATTCGTCGGGCTGGCGGGTGGCGGACCGCTCGACCGCTGGCCCCGGGAACGCGTCCGCACCCGCGGGACGCTTGGGCGTCATGTCGCAACGCCCTCCGATGTCGTGTTGTCTTGAGTCGTAGTGCCGCGCGGCCCGGTGTTCAACCCCCGCCGCTTTGACATAAGAAAACGGGGCCCCGAAGGGACCCCGTTTCGCTTGGCTCGGATCGGGCCCGACCGGGCCCGGACGGCGTTACTGCAGCGCGACGCCGGCGTGCTGCGCGGCCAGATCGCGGCCCTGACGGCCGGTCAGGAACATCCGCGCACCAGCGGTGTCCGCGCCCTGGGCCAGCTGCGGGAACAGCGCGAGGATTTCGGCGCGGGCGGCTTCGCCGACGCTGCGCAGGGCTTCGGCGCCGACATACAGCGTTTCCGACCGGGCGCCTTCCGCAAAGACCACCTCGTGGCGGTCGAACAGCAGGTGCAGATAGGTGACCTCGGTGACGTCGTCGGCAACCGACACGCCGGCCAGGCCGACCAGGTGCTTGGCGGCGACCAGGACCTCGTCCGCGCCGAACATGCGCTGGGCGATGGCCGAACGGACCAGCATGCGGTGCTGCGGCGACACCATGATGTCACGCTTGGGCAGGCCGTCGCCCAGGGCACCGCGGGCGATGCGGATCGGGCGCAGTTCCGGCGCGGCGGCCAGATCGACGGCGTCCAGCGTCCGCGAACCCACCCAGCGCACCGGCTGCAGCCCGTTGTCGGCGGTTTCCACCAGATCGCCGACGGCGATCTTTTCGACCGGGCGCTGGCCCTTGGCGGTCAGCAGCCGCACGCCTGCGGTGAAGCACGGCACCGGCTCGTGATCGTCGGGCGGGCACCAGTTATAGTCGTTGTCGCGATCCGGGATCGCCTTGCCCAGGGTGATCGACTGGATCGGCTGGTCCAGCAGACCGCCGCTCGACCCGTCCTCGTTCGGGACCAGGAAGGTCCGGCCCAGGTGGTCCTGGATCACGGTGACGGTGGCCTTGCCGGTGGCGCCGTCGGTGTAGGTCACATCGGCGACATACTGCGACACACCGTCAAATTGGAAGCTGTCGACATAATTGACGTCATCGGTGCCGCGAATCGGGACCTCGACCGGCTCGGACGTCTTGAAGGTGTCGTAGTTGCCCCAGAAATTCCCGCCCTCGAACTGGCCGTCACCGTTGCCGTCGCTGGTCACGGTGATGTCCAAGACATTCCCGGCAAGCGCATCGCCCGGTCCGCCGAAGGTGGTGCCGGTCAGCGTGTAGGCAGTTTCCGCGCCCGGAACCCCTTCGTAGCTGTCGATATACTGGTCGTCGTGAACGTCGCCCAGGTAGATCGCCTTGAAGGTCGTGTCGCAAGGCGTCTGCGGGGGGCTTGGATGGAAGGTCATCGATGAGCTCCATAAATAGGACACGGACATCCGCAGACGCGGGACTGCATCTGCGTAACGTCACGGATTAACGACGTGACCGGAAAATGCCCGATCCGGGCGCGGAATAAAAGCCATTTTCTGAGAATCTTTTCCTGTCTTTTCAGTCATGACGGCGAGTTCGCTTGCCGCCTCGACGCGGCCGGCCACCCGCCGTGGTTGTTAACCTGTCGCCGGCCGCATCCGGCGGCCGCTTTCGCCGCCGCCATCCACGCTTTCGCCGGGCCGGTCCGAATCAGCCGGTCCGCGCCCGCGCCCGCTGCCTTGCCTCCGTCCGGGCCCTGACCTACAGAGGCCCCCACCTGCCGCCATCGCCGGAGCCCGCGCCATGATCGTCATCGCCGCCATCGTGCTGGGTGCCCTGATCGGCGATGCCCGCGCCCGCCGCGCCAGGGGCAACCGCAAGGACCGGCTGCAATACGCGGCCGGCCACGCCATCGCGCTGGCCATCCCGGCGCTGTTCGCGACGATCCTGATCGATCGCGCGATGCGGGGGTAAGGCGATGTTCCTCCCGTTCCTCGACGCGCTGCGACGCCACGGGGTGCCGGTCAGCCTGCGGGAATGGCTGGACCTGATGGGGGCGATGCAGGCCGGGGTGGCGGGCTGGTCGGTGGACGACTTCCACACCCTTGGCCGCGCCGTGCTGGTCAAGGACGAACGCCATATCGACCGCTATGACCGCGCCTTCGCCGAGAGCTTTGCCGGGCTGGAAACCATCCCGGTCGAGGCGCTGGTCAGCGAAGCGGCCCTGCCCCGCGAATGGCTGGAGAAGCTGGCCGAGAAGCTGCTGACCGACGAGGAACGCGCGGCCGTGCAGGGCGCGGGCAGCTTCGAGGCGCTGATGGAGAAGCTGCGCCAACGGCTGGCCGAGCAGAAGGGCCGCCACCAGGGCGGCAGCAAGTGGATCGGCACGGCCGGGACCTCGCCCTTTGGCGCCTACGGCTATAACCCCGAGGGGGTGCGGATCGGCCAGGACGAAAGCCGTCACCGCCGCGCCGTCAAGGTCTGGGACAAGCGCGAGTTCCGCGACTTCGACGACAGCGTCGAGCTGGGCACCCGCAACATCAAGGTCGCGCTGAAGCGGTTGCGCCAGTGGGCCCGCCACGGCGCCGCCGAGGAACTGGACCTGCCGGCGACGATCCGCGCCACCGCCGATCACGGCTATATCGACGTCCAGACCCGTCCGGAACGCCGCAACGCCGTCAAGGTGCTGCTGCTGCTGGATGTGGGCGGGTCGATGGACGACCACGTGCGGGTGGTGGACGAGCTGTTCTCGGCCTGCCGGTCCGAGTTCAAGCACCTGGAGCACTACTATTTCCACAACTGCCTCTACGAGGCGGTTTGGAAGGACAACCGCCGCCGCTGGGACCAGACCACGCCGACCTGGGAGCTGATGCACCGGCTGGGCCGCGACTGGAAGGTGGTGGTGGTGGGCGACGCCTCGATGTCGCCCTACGAGATCGTGGCCCCGGGCGGCGCCAACGAACACTGGAACCCCGAGCCCGGCGCGCTGTGGCTGCAGCGCCTGACCGAGACCTGGCCGGACCACGTCTGGCTGAACCCGGTCCCGCGGCAGCACTGGGGCCATACCCAGTCGATCAGGATGATGGGCCAGATCTTCGAAAACCGGATGATGCCGCTG
The DNA here is from genome assembly GCF_000763805.1 of Paracoccus sphaerophysae. GTDB lineage: Bacteria > Pseudomonadota > Alphaproteobacteria > Rhodobacterales > Rhodobacteraceae > Paracoccus > Paracoccus sphaerophysae. Next base: position 22,164 of record NZ_JRKS01000041.1, read on the forward strand.
ACGCTGGAAGGGCTGACCCAGGCGATGCGGGTGCTGGGCTGATGCTGGGCCCGGTCGCCAACCTGGTCTTTGCGGTCGTCGTCACCCTGCTGGCTTCGCTGATGCTGCGCCGCAACGTCGGAAAGCGCAACCGGGCCGTCGCCGTCGGGTTCCTGATCGCGGTGGCGCTGGTCAGCTTCTTCGGCTTCCGCGTCGTCGACCGCGCGCTCTACTGGCGGGACCGCAGCCACCTTGAGGAAACGCCCGCGCCCTGGATGACCCTGGGATATGTCGGCCGCAGCTGGCGGGTCCCGCCGCCCGAACTCGCCCGCGCCCTGGGCGTCGAGCCGATGGCGGTGCGCGGCCTGACGATCTCCGAGATCGCCCGGGCGCGGGGCGTGCCCGACAGCGTCATCCTCGCCGAGCTGACCGCCCGGCTGGCATCGGAACGACCGGCCGCGCCGGGGGCCGAATGACGGACGCCCTGATGGCGGCGCTGCCCGACTGGGGGCCGTGGCTGATCGGGCTGGCCACGCTGGCCGCCTGCCTGCTGCTGCCCGCGCCGGCGTCGCTGTTGCTGATCGCCGCGGGGGCCTTCGTGTCCAGCGGCGACTTGTCGCTGGCCGCGGTGGCGGTGGCAGCCCTGGGCGGGTTCCTGCTGGGCGATCAGCTGGCGTTCCTGGCCGGGCGGTCGGCCGGCGGCTGGCTTGACCGCAGGGCGGGCCGCGCGGCCGATCTGACCCGCCGGGCCCGCCTGCTGCTGGCCCGCTACGGCACGCTGGGGGTGTTCCTGTCGCGCTGGCTGTTTTCGCCGTTGGGACCGTGGCTGACCGTGGCCGCGGGGGCGGCGGGCTTTCCGCGCGGCCGGTTCACTGCCGCCAGCCTGTCGGGTGCGGCGATCTGGGTCGCCATCTACCTGGGCCTAGGCATGGTCTTTGGCGCCAATCTGCAGGCCGTGGCAGATCTGGCCGGGTCGGTCCTTGGCCTTGCAGCGGCAGCCGCGGTGGCGGTGATCCTCGGGCTGTGGCTGTTTCGGCGCGGCGGCGCGAACGACGATGCCTGAGCGCCGATTGAACTCGGGCGCTGCCGGGGCCACATCGGTGCCATGCTCAAGCTGACCCCGATCCTGCTGATCGTCCTCTATGCCTTGGCCATGTGGCTGTTCTCGGCCTGGCGGCTCAGGCAGCAGTTGACGGCCAACTCGACGCCGCTGGACGACCCGCGGCTGGACCAGGCGCTGCGGCGGCTGGGCGCGGCGATGGGGCTGGATCGGGTCAGCGCGCATGTCTATGAAATCTCGCCGGTCAACGGGCTGGCCGCGCCGGACGGGCGGGTGTTCCTGACCCGCGGTTTCATCGACCAGCTGGACGCCGGCAAGGTCACCGAGGCCGAGCTGGCGTCGGTCATCGCGCACGAGCTGGGCCACGTCACCCACGGCCACGCCCGCCGCCGGATGATGGATTTCGCCGGTCACAACGTGGTCCGCACGGTCCTCGCCGGCACCTTCGGGCGGTTCGTGCCGATCGTCGGACCGTGGCTGGCATCGCTGGTCGCCTCGGCGTTGGCGGCGCGGCTGTCGCGCGAGGATGAATATCAGGCCGACGCCTTCGCCGCCGCGCTGATGGTCAAGGCCGGCTTCGGGACCGCCCCGCAAAAGGCGCTGCTGGCGCGGCTGGGCCGGCTCACCGGGTCGACCGGGGGGCCGGTGGCGTGGCTCGCCTCGCATCCCGCCACGGCGCGGCGGATCGCCGCCATCGAGGCGCTGGAACGCCGCTGGCAGATCCCGCCCGGCTGACAGCGCAGGCCCCTCGCAGCTTCGTGGGTTGAGCGCGCCGGCCCCGCGGTGCTAAGCGCCCGCAAAACCGACGATCCGAGAGACGACACCATGCGCAACCTGATCCTCGCCGGCCTGGCCGCGCTGAGCCTGTCCGCCTGCGGGACCGAGACCGCCGTCCGTGCCGCCACCACCGCGCCCACCATCGCCCCGGCGGACAAGCCCTCGGTCGCCGGCCGGGTGGCGACGGCGCTGCATCTGCGCAAGGAAAAGCCCGCGATGCGCTGGGGCGAGGGCAACGAGGAATGGACCGCCGCCGCGCTGCAGGCGCTGAACGAGGAAGGCGTGACCCTGCTGTCCACCGTCCCCTCGGACGTGCTGCAGTTCTGCCCGGGCTATGCGAGCCAGAGCCGCGAAAACCGCGCCGCCTTCTGGGCCGGGCTGCTGTCCTCGGTCGCCCGCCACGAAAGTCGCCATATCGAGACCGCCAAGGGCGGCGGCGGGCGCTATCTGGGGCTGATGCAGATTTCCCGCCCGACCGCGAGCGCCAATGGCTGCGGCGGGTCGCTGCTGGACGGCAGCGACAACCTGCGCTGCGCGGTGCGCATCATGGCCCGGCACGTCGTCCGCGACAACGCCATCGCCGGCGGCAAGGGCGGCTGGCGCGGCGTCGCGCGGGACTGGATGCCGCTGCGGTCCTCGTCCAAGCGCGCCGACATCGCCAGCTGGACCAGGAAGCAGAGCTACTGCCGGTAAGGCGCCACGGCGGCGTAAGCCGCGCCGCGAGGCTCAGCGCGCCCGTCCCCCGGGTCCGCCACCGCCCAGCGCGCGGCCCGCGACCAGCCCGTGTTCGGGCGCCTCGTCATCTTCGCCGTCATCCACGGGCGCCGCGGCGGGCCCGCGCGAGAACCGCTCCATCAGCGCGTTTTCCATCGCGGCGTTCAGCTCGCGCGAGCGCGTGATATAGGCCTCGTTCTGGTCCAGCGGCATGTCCGGGCGCCAGACCTCGGCCAGCTCGCGCAGGCCGGCGCGGTCGTGGCGATAGAAGATGTGTTCCAGCTCGTTGGCCTCGTATTCCGACAGGCCGAGATTTTCCAGCACGTAGCGGCCGGCGCGCAGCGAACTGTCGAACATCTCGCGCACGATATGGTCGGCCTTGGCCTCGTAGAGCTGATAGACGTTCACCCGGTCCCGCGCCCGCGCCACGATCTTGAGGTCCGGGCGCCGTTCGCGGGCATAGCGCACCAGCTTCAGGTTGGCCTCCTGGTCGTCCAGCGCGGCGACCAGCACGCGGGCCTTGTCCAGCCCCGCGGCGGCAAGGATTTCGGGCCGGGTCGGGTCGCCGAAATAGCCCTTGCCGCCAAAGCGGCGCATCAGCTGGATGGTGTTCAGGTCGTGGTCCAGCACGGTGGTCTTGAAGCCGGAATGGGTCAGCAACCGGTTCACCACCTGCCCGAACCGCCCAACCCCGGCGATGATGATCGGCTGCTGGTCGTCGATCGCATCCTCGGCCAGCGGCTGGCGTTCGTCGCCCAGCCATGCCGCGACGCGGTCGTGCAGGATGAACAGCAGCGGCGTCACCAGCATCGACAGCGCGATCACCAGCAGGAACCCCTGCGCCATCTCGGTGGTCAGGATCGCCAGGGCGGTGGCATAGGAAATCAGGACGAAGCCGAACTCTCCGGCCTGCGCCAGCGACAGGGTGAACAGCGTCCGGTCGCGCCGCGGCATCCGCGCCGCGCGGGCGACCCCGAACAGCACCGCCGCCTTGATGGCGATGATCAGCGCGGTGACCCCGATCACCACCACCGGACGGTCGAACAGCATGCCGAAATTCATGCCGGCGCCGACGGTGATGAAGAACAGCCCCAGCAGCAGCCCCTTGAAGGGGGCGATCTGGCCTTCCAGCTCGTGGCGGAACTCGGACCCCGCCAGCATCACCCCGGCGAGAAAGGTCCCCAGCGCGGGGCTGAGCCCGACCAGCGTCATCAGCGCCGCGATGCCGACCACGATCAGCAGCGCGACGGCGGTGTTCATCTCAAGCAACCGCGAGGTCTGGACGAAGCGGAAGACCGGGCGGAACGCGTATTGCCCCAGCAGGATCACCACGCCCACCGCGCCCAGCGTCACCAGCGCCGCCCCCCAGCCCGGCAGGCTGGCCATGAAGGCCGAGCCCGGCGTGTCGTGAACCGCGTGCCGCGCGCCCGCCGAGCCCAGCAGCGGCAGCAGCGCGAGGATCGGGATGACCACGATGTCCTGGGTCAGCAGCACCGCAAAGGCGCTGCGCCCGCCGCCGGTCTGCATCAGGTTTTTTTCCGACAGCGTCTGCAGCACGATCGCCGTAGAGCTGAGCGACAGGATCAGCCCCAGCGTCAGCGCGACCTGCCAGCTCTGGTTCAGCATCAGCCCCAGAAGGGTCAGAGCCAAGGTGGTGCCCGCGATCTGCAGCCCGCCCAGCCCCAGCAGCCGCCGACGCATCGCCCACAGTTGCCGCGGCTCGAGCTCGAGCCCGATCAGGAACAGCATCATCACGACGCCGAACTCGGCGAAATGCTGCAGGTCGGCCACGTCGCCCGCGCTGCCGGCGAGGCCCAGCACCGGGCCGATGAAGATGCCCGCCATCAGGTAGCCCAGCACCGACCCCAGCCCCAGGCGGGCCGAGATCGGCACAGCGACGACCATCGTGGCCAGGTAGATCGCGGCGATCAGAAGGAACGACCCCACTCAGACCCCCGTCGCGACAGGGGTCTTGCCGAGGCTCAGGGGCGCAGCAGGCTCATCGTCCATTCAGGATCGGCAGGTTGAACTGGCGGCCGCCCTTGACATAGCTGATGCGGCCGTTGCCGATCGAGTTGATCGCCCCGCCGTCGATCCGGTCGCCCAGGCGCACGGTGACGACCTTGCCGTTGCGCAGGCGGATCAGCCCGCGGCTGGCGCGGCCGGCGCCGATCACGCCGATGACCTGGGTCTTGCCCAGGTCCATGCCGCCGACCGTCGCGGCCTTGGCGACCTGGCCTTTCGAAGTGCCCTTGGCGGCCGTCACGGCCACCTCGGGTTCCTCGTCGTTCTCGGGCGGGCGGTATTCGCCGCGGCTGGCGATCGCGGCGCGTTCCTCGGCGGCGGCCTGGGCGCGGGCACGGGCCTCGGCCTGGGCGCGCGCCTGCATTTCCGCTTGCGCGTCCGAGGCGGCCTGGGCGCGGGCGCGCTCCTCGGCCTGCGCCTGCAGCTGTTCGTCGCGCAGGCGCTGCGCCGCGCCGGCATCGGGCGCGGGGGCCGCGGCGGTCTGGGTGTCGGGCTGCGGCGCCGGCTCGGCCACCGGCGGGATGACCGGGCGGGCGGCCGCGGCCGCCGCGGCGACGGCCTCGGCCTCCGCATCGGCGGTGGGCGTCTTGGCCCGCGACGGCTTGCGCAGCGGAACCAGAGACGACGGCGCCGCGGCCAGCTTTGCCGCGGCGGGCGCGGCGGTCGAGTTGCTGACCGCCTCGGCGATGGCGGTGTCGACCGCGTCCGCGGTCTTGGTCACGGGATCGCGGCTGCTGAGGCCGGGACGGCTGGAGGGGCGGCCGGACGCCGGGGCCGCGGCCTTCGCCGTCTCGGTCTTCCGGGCGGCGGGTTGCGGCGTGTCCGCTTTCGCGGCGGTGGCCTCGCCCTTGGCGGCGGGTTTGGCCCGCGCGGCCGGACGGTCGCCGTCGTCCGAGGCTTTCTTGCGCGGCGCCTCGGCGACGGCGTCCACGACGGCCTCCTCGACCGCGGCATCGACAGCGGACTTGGCGGCCGGTTTGGCGGGGATCGGGCGCTTGGAGGGCCGGGCCTCGGCATAACGGACGCCGTCCGCGGCCGGCGCGGGGGCGAGCCGGACCAGCGCCGGGTTGTCGCGATACAGGTCAGCCAGCCAAGCATCGGCGGCGACCCGTTCGTCGGCGGTCATCTCGACCGCGGTGACGGATTCGTCGACCGAACCTTCCTCGGGGCGCGGAGGGTGG
>NZ_JRKS01000042.1 GCF_000763805.1 Paracoccus sphaerophysae
TCTGCGAGCCTCGGGGGTCCGGGCGACGGGGATTCCATTGTCAGGTGAGCCAAGCATCACGATGTCCCGTTGCTGTTCGGGCTGTCGTTTTAGGCTTGCTTTGTAACGGGAACGCGAACCTTGCGTGTTAAGCTGGCAGTATCTGCCAACCAGTTGTCACGGCGCGCGTGGCGTGCTGCGGCTCGAGAAGATATGTGAGTTGCCACTCGAACCCGCATTTTTCCCGTCGTAAATCCTTGATCTGTCATCGTAGCGTGCCGCCCACGCTCATTCCGAGTCAAATCAATCGCGTTGCCTTGCGCGTATGGGTGTCAGTCCCCAGCATGCCGAGCCCGCAATTAGCGCTTGAGCCTCTCACCCGCTTGATCGCGGCCGCGCTCCTGCGGCATGACCCGGTGTCGACCTCTGGTCGGTCCGGTAGTGCCGGGGTCCTTCGGGGCCGAAGCCATCCGTGCATCTCCGGTCTGATGACCTGCGGGTGGTGCTGCGGCGGGTTTTCCAAAGTCGGCAAGGACAACTTCGGCTGCTCGACGGCCCGCAACAAGGGCGCGGCGATCTGCACCAACCGGATGACCATCCGGCGCGACGATCTCGAAAGCGCTGTTCTGAACGCCCTTGAGCACCATCTGATGGACCCGGCCGCCGTGGAACTGTTCTGCGAAGAATATGCCGCCGAGCGGAACCGGCTCCGCGCCGAAGCCGATGCCGGTCGGGCGGAGCTCGAGAAGGAGTTGCGCCAGGTCACAAGGCTGGTCGATGCGATCATCGCCGGTATCCCGCCCGAGCAGGTCAGGGACCGGATGATCGCGCTGGACACGCGAGGGAAAGAGCTCCACCGCCTTCTGGAGGACGCACCCGCCCCTGGCCCGGTGCGGTTTCATCCGTCGATGGCAAAGACCTACCGCGATCGCGTCGCGGCCCTGATCCGCGGCCTGGGCCAGTCGGAGGGCGCCGAGGAGGCAAAAGAGGCACTCCGGGGGCTGATCGACAGGATCGTGCTGGTGCCGGTGGAGACGGCCGAGGGCGCCTCGCGCCTGGTGATCGACCTGCAGGGCGACCTTGCGGGTCTGCTGAGCCTGGCGACGAGCCGACGCATAGCTCCCGCAACCAGCACCAGAAACGCCAAAGCCCCCGGCGGTGTTGCGGGGGCTGTTGATATTGTTGGAGAATTAGTGTTGGTTGCGGGGGCACGCTTCCAGAAATACTCGCCTTTGTATGAAGCCGTCTCTCCCGCTCCCAGGCTGCTTGTCGCCTAGAGCAGCCCTTGCCGGTGCGTCGTCTCCTCGACCCGATCACTGAATGCCTTCGGCTCCTTAGCCGGAGAGGCGGAAACCGTTGCTTCCGGCCGCTCTGCATCCATGCTCTGTCGGGCTCCGCCAAGCAGGCGGCGACTGATCTCCCCAGGCTCGACGGACAGCGATGACAGGCTCTTCAGAGTTCAGGAGGGAGATGAGGGCGAAGATCGGGAAGCCTTCAGCGAACTGGCCGGACACATGCGGGAGATTGACGCCGGCTTCTCTCACCCGATCGCCCGTGGCGACGGCTCGGGCAGGCGCAGATGCGGGGTGGGTCTCGGCAATTCGATACCAATAGCCACGATCATCGTGCAGGTCATAGCTCCCTAAACTCTTCCTCCCTGCACCCAGACCCCCCGCACTGCGCCCGCCGCCCCGACCCGCGTCACCCGGATGGCATCGGCACGAGCGCCGATCTCGAGCCTTCCCCGGTCGTGCAGGTCGGTGGCGCGGGCGGGAGCCGAGGTCACGGCGGCGATGCCCCGCGCCGTGTTCCCCCAGAGGTCGCCCAGCATCAGCGCTGCGGTCAGCAGCGACGAGGGCACGTAATCCGAGGACAGGATGTCCAGGAGCCCCTCGCCCGCCAGTTCCGCCGCCGCGACATTGCCGCTGTGCGAGCCGCCCCGGATGAGATTCGGGGCGCCCATCATCACCAGGATGCCGTGGTCGTGGCAGGCGCGGGCGGCCTCGGCGGTGGTCGGGAACTCGGCGAAATGGACGCCGTGGCCGGCACTGACCGCGACCTGGCCCGCCGTCGTGTCGTCGTGACTGGCCAGCGTCGCGCCATAGCGGCGGGCCTCGGAGACCACGGTCGCCTCGTGCCTGGCGCCCACGCGTTCCTTCAGGGCGGTCATGTGCAGGACATGGGCCTTGAAGGCCTCGTCTGTCATGGCGTATTTGCCGGTGTAATAGTCGCGCAGCTTGGACAGGTCGCGGAACTGCCGCTCGCCCGGCGTGTGATCCATCAGGCTGACAATGCCGACACGGTCGTCGGGGCCGAACTTGGCCATCTCGGCAACCAGCGTCTCGGAACAGACCTCGGCCCGCAGATGCAGGAAATGGCTGATCCGCAGCGCGCCCCTCCCCCGCAGATCCATGATCTCGGTGGCCAGCGCACGGGCGTATTCGCCGTAGTTGGCGTCGGCGTCCGACACGACCGATCCCACCCGCAGCGCGTCGAAGACGGTGGTGATGCCCACCCCGGCAAGCTCGGCGTCATGGGCGACGATTGCAGCCTGATGCGGCCAGTTCACCTTGGGCCGAGGCTGCAGGTGGCGTTCCAGGTTGTCGGTGTGCAACTCGATCAGGCCGGGCATGACCAGGTCGCCCTCGCAGTCGATCGCGCCGGGGGGCACCTGCGTGCCCTGGGCGATGTCGGCGATGCGGCCGTCCACCATGCGGACTTGGCCGCTGATGGTTTCCTCCGGCAAAACGAGGCGAGCATTCGCAAGGATTGTCTCGGTCATCGGGGGTCGTCCTGTGTTGTCCTTTGAGCCGCCGCGTCCAACGCGGCCAGCAGCCGCGCCACGCCGTGCTCGGGGGTCGAGTCGTTCATGACGGTTGCAGCCTCGATTCCGTCGGGCAGGTCGAAGTCGGCGCGGTCCAGCCGCTCGGAGATGTCGCCAGGCGTCTCGCGCCCGCGCGCGGCCAGTCGTCGGGCCAGAACCTCGGGCGGCGCAGTGACGACAATCACCCGCAGGTCGGGAAAGACCACCTGCGCCCGCGCCAACGCCGCACGGCTGCCGTTGAAGATCACGTCGCCGCCGCCCTGCACCTGCGCCTTGGGTATCCCGTAGCTGAGGCCATGCGCGCCCCAGTCCAGCGCAAACTCGCCTCGCCCCTTGCGGGCGGCGAATTCCTCGGGCGTGACGCCCTCGAAATCCTCGCCGCCCGCCTCGGTCGGGCGGGTGATGACGCGGCGGACCAGCCGCAGGCCCGGACGCGCCCGCAGCGCGCCCCCGATCAGCGTGTCCTTGCCCGCGCCCGAGGGGCCGACCACCGCGAAGATCATGCCGCAACCTTCGGCGTGAAACCGGTCACGTCCACAAGGCGGTCGCAGACGCGGGCGCGGGCTGCCTCGTCGTGGAAGATGCCCAGGATCGCCGCGCCGCGCGCCTTGGCCTCCTCGATCAGCCGCAGCACGACCTCGCGGTTCGTCGCGTCGAGGCTGGCGGTGGGTTCATCCAGCAGCAATGCCGGATAGGGATGGGCGAAGCCGCGGGCGATGTTGACCCGCTGCTGCTCGCCGCCCGAGAAGGTGGTGGGAGACAGGCCCCACAGCCGTTCGGGGATATTCAGCTGGCGCAGCAGTTCGGCTGCCCTCGCCTTCGCCGTCTCTGGCGGAGTGCCAAGCGCCAGCAGCGGCTCGGCCACCACCTCCAGCGTCGGCACGCGGGGGACGACGCGCAGGAACTGGCTGACATAGCCCAGCCTGTCACGCCGCAGCGCGATGATCTCGCGCGGCGAGGCAGTCGCGACATCGATGCCCCCCACCATGATGCGACCGCCTGCGGCCAGGTAGTTGCCCCAGACCATCCGCATCAGCGTGGATTTGCCCGCGCCCGACTGGCCGGTCAAGCCGACGCATTCGCCGGGTGCGACCGAGAGCGAGGCACCCTCCATCACCGGGATCACCGCAGCGCCCTGGTTGTGCAGGGTGAAGGACTTCGACAGGTCTTCGATCAGGATCATCCGTTACACCTGCAGGACAGAGGACACGAGAATCTGGGTATAGGCGTGCTGCGGATCGTCCAGCACCTGGTCGGTCAGGCCCTGCTCGACCACCCTGCCCCCCTTCATCACCATCAGCCGATGCGCCAGCAGACGCACCACGGCAAGGTCATGCGTCACGATGATGACCGACAGCCCGAGATCGCGGACCAGCCCGCGCAGCAGGTCCAGCAGACGCGCCTGGACCGAGACGTCGAGCCCCCCGGTCGGTTCGTCCATGAAGACCAGCCGCGGCCCGGTGACGAGGTTCCGCGCAATCTGCAGCCGCTGCTGCATCCCGCCGGAAAACTGCGCCGGGCGGTCGTCGATGCGGTCGGCGGCGATTTCCACGCGGCCGAGCCAGTCCTGCGCCTGTTCGCGGATGCCGCCGTAATGGCGCGCTCCGACGGCCATCAGACGCTCGCCCACGTTGCCGCCTGCCGAGACGCCCATCCGCAGCCCGTCGCGCGGGTTCTGGTGGACATAGGCCCACTCGGTGCGCGACAGCCGGCGCCGTTCGGTTTCGGCCATCGCCAGCACGTCGCGGCGGTCATAGGTGATCGCGCCCTCGTCGGGCCGCAGATGTCCCGCCAAGCAGGAGAGCAGCGTCGATTTGCCCGAGCCGCTTTCCCCGACGATCCCCAGCACCTCGCCGGGATAAAGGTCGAAGCCCACATCCGCGCAGCCGATGCGTGAGCCATAGCGTTTCGTCAGCCCCTCGACCCGCAGCAGCGGCTGGTCGGAGGTGACCGCGACCCGTTCCATCATGCCCATCACGCCGCCCTTTCGTCGGTGCCAAGCCTGCCGACATGCCCTTCGGCCCGGCGGCTGGCGCAGTAATCGGTGTCGGAACAGACGAACATCCGCCCGCCCCTGTCGTCGGTGATCACCTCGTCCAGATAGCTGTCCGCGGCCCCGCAGAGGTCGCAATCATGGTCGGCCTTCGACGCCACGAAGGGATGGTCCTCGAAATCGAGGCTCACGACCTGCGTATAGGGCGGCACCGCGTAGATGCGCTGTTCGCGTCCCGCGCCGAACAGCTGGATCGCAGGGTTGTCCGACAGCTTGGGGTTGTCGAACTTGGGGATCGGCGAGGGGTCCATGACATAGCGCCCCTCGACCATCACCGGATAGGCATAGCTAGTCGCGATCTGGCCGTGGCGCGCGATGTCCTCGTAGAGCTTGACGTGCATGAGGCCGTATTCCTCCAGCTCGTGCATCTTGCGGGTCTCGGTCTCTCGCGGTTCCAAGAAGCGCAGCGGTTCCGGGATCGGCACCTGGTAGACGAGGATCTGACCCTCGGTCAGCGGCTGTTCGGGGATGCGATGGCGGGTCTGGATGACCGTGGCCTCGGTGGTGCGTTCGGTGACCGCGACTCCGGCCGTCCGCTGGAAGAACTTGCGGATGCTGACCGCGTTGGTGGTGTCGTCCGCGCCCTGGTCGATGACCTTCAGCCGGTCCTCGGGCGTCAGGCAGGCGGCCGTCACCTGCACGCCGCCGGTGCCCCAGCCGTAGGGCATGGGCATCTCGCGGCTGGCGAAGGGAACCTGGTAGCCCGGCACCGCGACGCCCTTGAGGATCGCGCGGCGGATCATCCGCTTGGTCTGTTCATCCAGATAGGCGAAGTTGTAATCGCTCACAGCAGCCCCCGTTCGGCCAAGTCAGTCTCAAGTGCCTCGGGCGTGGTGAAGACCACCGCGTCCATGCCGAAGGCGCGGGCGCCCGCGACATTCGCGGCGCTGTCGTCGATGAAGAGACACTCCGCCGGGTCCAGCCCATTGCGTTCGCACAGAAGGCAGAAGATCGCGGCATCGGGTTTCAGCAGCTTCTCCTGCCCCGAGACCACCAGGTCGCGGAACACGCGGCTCAGCCGGGGATGCAGGCGCTGGGCGTCGGGCCAGGTCTCGGCCGACCAGTTGGTGATCGCGTAAAGCGCATGGCCGCGCGCAGCCAGCCGGCCCACCAGCGCCCATGTGCCCTCGATGGGCTCGGCGATGGTTTCGGCGTGGCGCGCGGGATAGTCGGTCGCCGGATGGGCGCGCTCTCCGTGGCGGGCGCGGAGGTCGGCGCTCGCGTCAGCCCAGCTTCGGCCGCCGTCCTGAAGGCGGTTCCAGTCGTGGAAGCCCACCTCCTGAAGATAGGCTTCGATCAGCTCGGGGCTGTCGAAGTGGTCCGAGAAGGCGCGATGCAGGTCCCAGCGGACCAGGACGTTGCCGATGTCGAAGACGATGTTCATTCCGCAGCCTCCTGCACCGCAGCGGCAGCCTCGGCCCGCAACCGGCGGACGAGTTCCAGTTCCGCCTGGAAATCGACGTAATGCGGCAGCTTGATATGCTCGAGGAAACCGGTCGCCTGGATGTTGTCGCAGTGATACAGGACGAATTCCTCATCCTGCGCGGGGGCGCCGGTGAAGTCCTCGCCCAGTTCCTTCCAGCGCAGCGCCCGGTCCACGAGGCTCATGGCGATGGATTTCCGCTCGGACTGGCCGAAGACCAGCCCATATCCCCGCGTGAACTGCGGCGGCTCGGTCTTCGAGCCCTTGAACTGGTTCACCGTCTCGCATTCGGTCAGCTCGACCTCGCCGATCTCGACCGCAAAGCCCAGTTCGGGGATGTCCACCTCGACCGCGACCCGACCGATGCGAAGCTCGCCCACGAAGGCATGGGTGCGGCCGTAGCCGCGCTGCGTGGAATAGGCGAGCGACAGGACGAAGCCCTCGTCCCCCCGGGCCAGCGCCTGCAAGCGCAACGGGCGCGCGGCGGGCAGTTCCAGCGGCTCGCGCGTCAGGTCGGGTGGCGCCGTGTCGTCGCGCGGCTCGGCCTCAATCAGCCCGTCGCGGTTCAGGAAGCCCGTGACATGCGGCACCGGCTCGGGGATGGTGTCCTGCGTGGGCGCAGCCGCGACCTCGCCCTCGGCCGCGAGTTTGAAATCGAGAAGCCGGTGCGTATAGTCGAAGGTCGGCCCCAGCACCTGCCCGCCGGGCAGATCCTTGAAGGTGGCGCTGACCCTGCGGTCCACCGCCATCGCCGCCGTGTCCACAGGCTGCGAGGCGCCCAACCGGGGCAGCGTGGTGCGATACGCGCGGATCAGGAACACCGCCTCGATCAGGTCGCCGCGCGACTGCTTGATCGCCAGCGCGGCGAGGTCGGGGTCATAAAGCGAGCCCTCGGCCATGACGCGGTTCACCGCCAGCCGCATCTGTTCGCGGATCTGCGCGACGGTCAGTTCCGGGACGGCGGGATCGCCGCGGCGTTCTTCGGCCAGCCAGGCATGGGCGTTGTCGATGGCGCGCTCGCCACCCTTGACGGCGACATACATCAGGCGTCCTCCAGGCGGGTCGAACGGGGCAGCGCGGCAAGCCGGTCGCCGCAGGTCAGGATGCAGTCCCAGCCCAGCGGGAACAGCGCCCGGTTCGCCTGGAATGCCGCCGTCTCGGGCAGCGACAGCCGGGCCGCCTCGCGGATGCCGGGGCCGGTCAGGCGGGGGCCGTCCGCCTCAAGACGGTCGGCTTCCACGATCAGCGTGGCCGAGCGGTCGGGGTAGTCGGGCTGGCCAATGCGGAAGCGGGTGACGGGCTGCAGGTCCGCCCATGTCCCCACGGCGAAGGCCGCCTCCTCGGCGCCGGCTAGGGGGGCGCCGATGTGGAAGGCCACCCAGTCCCGCACCGCGGGGCAATCAACCGCGCCTGCGAGAAACAGCGGAGTCGTCGGGTCCGCCAGAACCAGCAGCGCCACGCCGGCGGCCGGCGACAGCGGCGCAGGGGGTGCGGCCCCTTCGACGCGGCGGATCGTGCCGGGGCGGGCCATCGCCTCCAGAATGGCGCGGAAGGCGCGGGCGCTTTCCACGGGGGCGTCGGCGAAACCGCCGGTCAGGGATTGCGCCTGCATCAGTCCTCTCCGCGCACGAGGGTGAAGAAATCGACCCGGGTCGCCGCGGCCTTGCCGGCGCGGGCGGTCCGCGCGGCCTTGGCCTCGGCGGCCAGCACCTCCAGCACCATGGCCCGGATGCGGGGCGCCGCGTCGGTCTGCATCAGCGAATCCGCCAGCGCGGCGCGGGTGGCATGGGCCTTGTCGCGCCCCTGCACCCAGGCGTGCCCCACCGCCCCGCAGTCCAGCCGGACCGAGCAGCGCGTCACCGTCATCTCGCCCAGGTTGAAGGGCGCCCCGGTCCCGCCCGTGCGGCCCCGGACCATCACCGCCCCGGTCTCGGGCGCGCGCAGGACCGCATGGGCGGCAAGGTCCGGCAGCAACTCGGCCAGGCGCGCAGGCGGCGCTTTGGCAAGGATGGCCATCCAGCCCTTCCTCTCGGTTTCAGTCACCTGTCTCGACATCTTGGCAAGTTGTCCAGTTCACTATACAACTAGACATCTTCTAGCCGAACCGCTGCACCGCCTCAACAACGGAAGTGTGAAATCTTGGTGACACAGGGCATGACGCGCATCCCTCTCTGGTCCTCGATCGCGGACACCCTGAGGGGCGAGATCGCGGAAGGTCTCTACCGCCCCGGCGACAAGCTGCCGACCGAGGCGGAACTGGCCGCCCGCTTCGGTGTCAACCGCCACACGGTGCGCCATGCGCTGGCGGCGCTGGCCCAAGACGGCACGGTGCATTCCCGCCGCGGCGCCGGCGTCTTCGTCACCGCCCGGCCGACGGATTATGCGCTGGGACGCCGGGTCCGCTTCAACCAGAACGTTGCCGCCTCGGGCCGCACGCCGTCGCGCCGCATCACCCGGCTGGAAACCCGGCCCGCCAGCGCCCGCGAGGCCGAGGCGCTGCGCCTGCCCCCCGCCGCCGAGGTCCATGTGATCGAGGGCATCTCGCTGGCCGACGGCCAGCCGCTTGCCTCGTTCCGCTCGGTCTTCCCGGCCTACCGCTTTCCGGGCCTGCTGGCGGCGATAGAGCGGCAGCAGTCGATCACCGCCGCATTGGCCGAATGCGGCGTGAGGGATTACACCCGCGCCGAAACCCGGCTGACGGCCAAGCTGGCGGATCCGGTGCTGGCCTTGGCGCTGCAGATCCCGCAAGGGGCACCCATCCTGCGATCGACTGCCGTGAACATCGACGCCGAGGGCCATCCGGTCGAATACGGCACGACCTGGTTCGCGGGCGACCGGGTGACGCTGACCGTCAGCCCCGAGAGCGCCTAGCCGTATTTCTCGAGAAAAGCCTCGGCCCTCATGCTGCGGAAATCCGGCAACGCCTCGCGCAGGCGCTGGTGGTCCCAGTTCCACCAGGCAAGCGCCAGCAACTGCTCGATCACCTCGGGCGCGAAGCGCGCCCGCAGCGGCACTGCCGGGCAGCCGGCGGCGATCATGAAGGGGTCCACGTCCTTCGTCACCACGGCGCCCGAGGCGACGATGGCCCCCGCGCCCAGCGTCACGTCGGGCTTGACGATGGCGCCATGCCCGATCCAGCAGTCCGGCCCCAGCGTGGTCCGCCGCGCCGCGCGGGCGGCGAAGAAGGTCGGGTCGTCCCGGGCATCCTCCCAGTAATAGGACGAGCGATACAGGAAATGATGCTGCGCCGCATGGGTCCAGGGGTGATCCGTCGGCCCGATCCGCGTCAGCGCCGCGATATTGGCGAAGCGCCCGACCGTGGTATTGGCGATATCCGCCAGCCGGTCGCAATAGGCATAATCGCCGAACGCCGAGTTCAGCACGCGCGACCCCTGCCCCACCTCGCAGTAAGCGCCAAAGGTGGAATTGGCGATCTCGCAACCGGGATGGACGAAAGGCTCACTGGCGGACAGTTTCGGCATCTGCGTCTTTCTTCTTCGTTCAAATATCCCGCGGGCTTCCGAGCGCCCGGAAAACAGTCCAGTGGACTGTTTTCGGCGAGGAAGGCCACGGCAGTGGCCCGGGGGCTCTAAGCCCCCGGTGCGGCGCCTCGGCACGTGCTTCAGCCGCCCCTGATGAGCCTTCTCCGCAGCCAGCCCGACAGGCTGTCCATCAGCATCACCATCAGCACGATCAGCACCATGTAATAGGCGACCTCTTCCCAGTCCTTCTGGGTCATGATCGCCTGCGTCAGCAGCAGTCCGATCCCGCCGCCCACGATCGCCCCGATGATCGTCGCGGACCGCGTGTTCGATTCCAGGTAATAGAGCACCTGCGACAGCAGCACCGGCACCACCTGCGGGATCACGCCAAAGCGCGCTTTCTGCAGGCCGCCCGCGCCGGTCGAGCGGACCCCCTCGACCTGCCTTTCGTCGATGTTCTCCAGCGCCTCGGAAAACAGCTTTCCGAAGGATCCGGTGTCGGTGATCAGGATCGCCAGCGCCCCGGTCATCGGCCCCGGCCCGAAGGCGCGGGCGAGGACGATGGTCCAGACCAGCGCGTCCACCCCCCGGATGAAATCGAAGACGCGGCGCAGGCCGAAGCGGGCCGCCCTGACCGGCATCATGTTCGATGCGGCCAGGAACCCCAGCGGCAGGGCGACCAGCGCGGCGCCCATGGTGCCGAGAAAGGCCATCAGCACGGTCTCGAACATCGCCCAAGCCACGTCCCCGTGCCGCCACATCTTGTTGGTCCAGAACTCGGACAGCATGTAGCCAAGGTTCGACCGCGCGGGATCGATCCGCTCGCCGCCCAGCGCCAGCGCGGCCAGCTCCAGCGGCCCCTTGCCGCGGAAGGGGCTATCCAACGTGAAGAAGAACAGCTCCCACCCCGGCTGATAGCGGAAGGTTTCCACCTTGGAGCGGGTGTAGTTGAAACGCCCCGCTTGGGTCGTCACCGCGATGCGGTTCTTCGAAACCGAGACCCCCTCGGGCAGCGGCTCGGGGGCGTCCAGCACCAGCCCGTCCTCGGTCGGGCGGATGCCGATGGTGCCGTAGCCCGGCACGACATAGCGCGCGCCCGCCGGATCATAGGTCACGACATGGCCGCCGCCGAGGTCGATGGTCGTCACCTCGCCCGCGACCGTCACCCAGTCGGGCAGCATCCCGGGCGGATAGGTGCCCTTGGCCTCGCCCTCGATCGCGACCGTCAGATCGCCCGAGCGGTTGTCGCGGGACACATGGGTCTTGTAGGACCAGAAGTCCGACAAAAGGATTGCCGCATTGTCCCAGCGCGCCCGCTGCGCGAGCCCCGCCACGTCGAAGGCAATAGCGGCATAGGCGAGATAGGCCAGGATCGCCGCCGGCACGGCCAGTGCCGTCAGCCTGCGGCGGGCAAAGCGGCGGACAATGCCCTGCGAAAGATCGGCGGCGGGCAAGGTGGCGGTCAGGGTAGGCATGGGCCTTAGCGTCCTTTTACCAGCCGCTCGCGGGCGCGGTCCGAAATGCGATCGATGATGACGATGGTGACGAACAGCAGCAGGAAGATCGCCACCACCTGGTCATAGCGCCCCTGCCCCCACTGCATCGCAAGCTTCAGGTCATGCCCGATGCCGCCCTCGCCCACGAAGCCCAGGATGGCGCTGGCCCGGACGTTGATCTCGAACCGCAACAGCGCATAGGAGAGCCAGTTCGGCGCGACCTGCGGGATCACGCCCAGCCACATCCGCTGCGACCAGTTGGCACCGACGGATTGCAGCCCCTCGACCGGCTTGGGGTCGGCGTTCTCGGCCACTTCCGAGAACAGCTTGCCCAAGGCGCCGGCGGTGTGGATCGCGATGGCGATGACCGCGGGGACCGGGCCGCCGCCGAGGATGAAGATCAGGACGAGCGCGATCACGATTTCCGGCACCGCGCGGAAGGCGTCCATGATGCGGCGAAACAGGGGCGTCAGCCGCGGCCAGCGCGACAGCCCACGGGTGGCCAGAAGCGACAGCACCGCCGCGCCCAGACCTCCCAGCAGCGTCGCCACCGCGGCGATGTTGACCGTCTCGACCAGCGAGGGGAGGAACTGCAGGATCCGACCGGGGATGGCCGCGCGGTTCGCCCAGGCCTCGGACAGCACCTCGGACGGGAAGGCCGTCAGCATCGGCAGGCCATCGAGGAAGCCGCCGGCGTTGCGCCCCTCGGCCAGCAGGAAGCCCGAGGCCATCAGTGCCACGAACAGCACCAGAAGGATGCCGCCATACATCCGCTTGCGGCGGGTCATCTCCAGATAGGCGGCGCGGATGTCAGGCTGACCAGCAGGCGGCAGCGGTCCGGTGGCGAGGGCTGTATCGGCCATGCGGTTCCCGAGAGATGGCAGAACGGAAAACGGCCGGCCCGCATCATGGGGACAGGCCGGAGAGGTATTACTGGCCTTCCTGCAGCTTGCGGGCGGAGATCACGCCCTCATAATCGGCGTGGGTGACAGGGACGAAGTCCTTCGCCTCGCCCGCCGCGACGTTGTAGGCGCAGTCCTTGTCGGTTTCCCACAGATCGGCGGTCAGCTGCGTGACCTTTTCCTTCACCTCCTCGGGCAGTGCGGCGCGCACTACCATCGGGCCTTCGGGGATCAGCTTCGAGCGCCAGATCTCGACCAGCTCGTTCATGTCGATCAGGCCCGCGTCCGCGGCCTTGCGGAAGGCGCCCGAGTTGTAGCCGTCCTCCCAGTTGCCCTGCCCATCGGCCCAGGACACGCCGGCGTCGAAATCGCCGTTCTGCACGCCGACGAGGGTCTGCTCATGGCCGCCCGACATCCGCACTTCCGAGAAGTATTCCTCGAGCGGACCATAGGCGTCGCGCAGCTCGGCGCCCGGCACCAGGTAGCCCGAGGTCGAGTTCGGATCGGCAAAGGCGAAGACCTTGCCCTTCGCGTCATCCATCGAGGCAATGCCGCTGTCGGCGCGGGCGACGCCGATGGAGTAGTAGCCGGTCGAGCCGTCCAGGTTCTGCTTGGTCAGCCGCACCTCGACCGCGTTCGGGTCGGTCAGATGGATCTTCGCATAGCCCGAGGCACCCAGCCAGGCGTAATCCAGCGTGCCGCCCAGCAGGCCCTGGATCACCCCGTCATAATCGGCGGGGGTGAAGACCTTGACCGGCACGCCAAGCGTTTCCTCGACCTTCGCCCGCAGGCATTCGCTGGAGGTCAGGCGGTCTTGGGCGTTCTCGCCGCCCAGGATGCCGATGTTGAACTGGGTGATCTCCTGGGCCGAGACGGGACCGGCCAGCGCGGTGGCGGCGGCCAGGACGGCAGTGAGGGTCTTCATGGGAAGCTCCATGGGTTGTGGCCCCCAGGCGGGAGCAATGGGTAAAGAGAGAAGAAGGGTCAGGCCAGCATCGCGTCCGCCCAGGCGCGGTCCGGCGCGCGGTCGGCGGGGATCGCGGTCGAGGTGGCGGCCTCGTTGAAATCGGCACCGGCGCCATAGATGTCGCGGGCGACGCCGGTCGAAAGCTGCTCGGGACGGCCGTCGAACACGATGCGCCCGTCGCGCATCCCGATCACCCGGTCGCAATAGCGCCGCGCGGTGTCCAGCGTGTGCAGGTTGGCGATCACCATGCGCCCGTCCTCGACATTGATGCGCTTGAGCGTGTCCATCACCACCTGCGCGTTCATCGGGTCGAGGCTGGCGATCGGCTCGTCCGCCAGGATGATCCGGGGGTCCTGCATCAGCGCGCGGGCGATGGCGACACGCTGCTGCTGGCCGCCCGACAGCGCCTCGGCCCGCTTGGGCGCCTGCTCGGCGATGCCCAGCCGGTCGAGGATGTCGAGCGCCCGCAGGATGTCCGCCCTGGACCACAGGCTGAACATCGTCTGCAGCGTCGAGCGGCGGTTGAGGATGCCGCAAAGCACGTTCGACACCACGTCCATGCGCGGGACCAGGTTGAACTGCTGGAAGATCATGGCGCATTGGGACTGCCATTCCCGCGCCGCGGCCCCGCGCAGCGCCAGCACGTCGCGCCCGTTCACCAGGATCTGCCCCGCGCTTGCGTCGGTCAGCCGGTTCATCATCCGCAGGAAGGTGGACTTGCCCGCCCCGGACCGCCCGATGATGCCCACGAAGGCCGGGCCGTCGACCGAGAAGCTGATGTCATCGACGGCCGCCTTGGCGCCGAACATCCGCGTCACCGATTTCACCTGCAGCATCTCTGTCCGTCCCGGTTCGATTTCGGGGGTGCTGATAAAGGCGGCAGGTGACGGATTTCTGGCAGATCCGTGAAAGCTGGATGACGATCCGCGATAAAATCATGGGCGCTGCCGCGGCCGAGCGCGCGGGGTCCGGCCGTGAAAGGGCCCGCAGTCCCGATGCGCGCGCCTGTCACGCAATCTTCAGCCGTCCGTCGCCTGACTGACACAGACTTGCATGATCGCTCTGCCGCCCCACAGCAGGAGAAATCATGTCTTCCCGTCTTCTTTCGGCCGCCTCGGCCCTTGCCCTCATGGCCGGCCCGGCACTTGCCGACAGCTTCAACCGCATCGCCACCTTCCCGGTCATCGCCAACATGGCCGCGGGCGAGGACAAGGCGCGGGCTTCGTCGGCCGAGATCATCTCGGTTTCGGAAGACGGCATGACGCTGATCTATACCGACAGCCCGCTTGGCGTCCTGGGACTGGTCGACATCACCGATCCGAAGGCCCCGAAGCCGCTCGGCAACGTGGCCCTGAACGGCGAGCCCAGCACAGCCCATATCATCGAAAAGCGCGCCTTCGTCGGTGTGAACACCTCGGAAAGCCGTGCCGCTCCGTCGGGCCGCCTTGCGGTGGTGGACCTGGACAGCAGGACCGAGACCGCGTCCTGCGATCTGGGGGGACAGCCGGATTCGGTCGCAGTGTCCAGGGATGGCAGCTTCCTGGCCATCGCCATCGAGAACGAGCGCGACGAGGACGCGGGCGACGGCGGCCTGCCGCAGATGCCCGCGGGCTTCCTCGTGAAGCTGCCGGTCACGGATGGAATGCCGGACTGCGCCGCGCTGCAGCGGATCGAGCTGACGGGCCTGGCCGGGATCGGCGCCGCGGACCCCGAGCCGGAGTTCGTCGACATCAACGAGGCCGGCGAGATCGTCGTCACGCTGCAGGAAAACAATCACATCGTGGTGGTGGGTGCGGATGGCGCGGTCGCCGCGCATTTCCCGGCGGGCGAGGTCGTCCTTAAAAATGTCGACACCCGCAGCGACGGGCGGCTGTCCTTTACCGAAACGACCGGCCCGATCCCGCGCGAACCCGATGGCGTCAGCTGGATCGCCAACGACCATTTCGTAACCGCGAACGAAGGCGACTGGAAGGGTGGCAGCCGCGGCTTCACCATCTTCCGCAGGGACGGAACCGTCGTCTACGAATCCGGCGCCGCGCTGGAGCGCGCCATTGCCGGGATCGGCCACTATCCCGAGAAGCGCTCGAAATCCAAGGGTGTCGAGATCGAAAGCATCGCCGTTTCCCGTTTCGGGGAAACGCCCTATCTGTTCGTCGTTTCAGAACGCGCCTCGGTGGTCGCGGTTTATGACCTGACCGATCCGGCGGCGCCGAAGCTGGTGCAGCTCCTGCCCTCGGGCGTCAGCCCCGAAGGGCTGGTCGCCATTCCCGCGCGCAACCTTCTGGTCACGGCGAACGAGGCCGACCTTGGCGAGGATGGCGGCGCACGGGCCCATGTGATGATCTACGAGCTTTCCGATGCCGCGCCCACCTATCCGATGCTGACCTCGGCCGGGACCGAGGGGCCGATCGGCTGGGGCGCCTTGGGCGCGCTGGCCTCGATCGCGGACAAGCCCGGCCATCTGGTCGCGGCCTCCGACAGCATCTACGGCACCATGCCCGCGCTTTACAAGATCGACACGACGCAGGCCCCCGCGCGGATCACCGGGCAGACCGTGATCACCCGGGATGGCGCCCCGGCGCAGAAGCTGGACATCGAGGGCATCACCGCCGATGGCAAGGGCGGCTTCTGGCTGGCCAACGAGGGCGATGCCGGAAAGCTGATCCCCCATGCCATCCTGCATGTGGACGAGCAGGGCGAGATCACGGAAGAAATCTCGCTGCCGGTGGAACTGCTGGCCCACCAGACGCGCTTTGGCGCCGAAGGCATCGCCCTGTCGGGCGACAGGCTCTGGGTCGCCATGCAGCGGGAATGGGGCGATGACCCGGAAGGCCAGGTCAAGCTTCTGGCCTATGACCTCGAGGCCGAGGAATGGGGCGCCGTCCGCTATCCGCTGGAGCAGAAGGGCGACGGGTGGATGGGCCTTTCCGAGATCGCGATCCGGGGCGACCATGCCTATGTCATCGAGCGCGACAACGTGATCGGCGACATGGCGCGGGTGAAAAAGGTCTTCCGCGTGGCGCTGGCGGACATGCAACCGGCCCCACTCGGCGGCGAACTGCCGCCGGTGACGAAGGAGGAGGTCCGCGACCTGATCCCGCAACTCAAGTCGCTGACCAACGGCTATGTCGTCGACAAGGTGGAAGGGCTCGCCTTCGATGCCACGGGTGACGCCTGGGTGATCACCGACAACGACGGCGTGGACGACAGTTCCGGCGAAACCCTGTTCTGGAACCTCGGCAAGCTGGACTGATACGAGCAGACCGCACGGGGCCGGGTCGGCACCGCCCCTTGCGGTCGAAAGGCGCACAGGGGAATGCCTGTTTCCTCTGCCGCCACGGCCCATGGTCACGCCGATGCCATGCGGCGCGACCGCCACCACTGTCCAGGCCGGCATCCCAAGCCCGGACGCTCCTCCCTCTCCCGTGACCTGCCCCGGCTGGCTCTTCCGGGTGCTTCGGGAAACTGACAGAAACCGGTGACAAGGACCTGCTACCAGCCCCCGATGACCGAGATCAGAATCGAAAACCTGTCGCGCCGTTTCGGCGCCACCCGTGCCGTGGACGCGCTGTCCGCGACACTGCCCGAAGGCAGCTTCACCGCGCTGCTCGGCCCCTCGGGCTGCGGGAAATCGACGCTGCTGCGGCTGATCGCGGGACTGGAGCGCCCGGACGCCGGCAGGCTCTGGCTGGGCGACCGCCTGGTCGCCGGGCCGGGGCGTTTCGTCGAGCCCGAGGCGCGGGCGCTGGGGATCGTCTTCCAGTCCTATGCGCTGTGGCCGCACATGACGGTCGCGGGCAACATCGGCTTCGGCCTGAACCGCCTGGCCCGGGCCGAGCGCGAGGCGCGCATCCGCGAGGCGCTGGCGATGGTGGGCCTTGACGGCATGGCGGGCCGCAAGCCGCATGAGCTGTCGGGCGGGCAGCGGCAGCGGGTGGCCCTGGCCCGCAGCCTTGCCGCGCGCCCGCGCATCCTGCTGCTGGACGAGCCGCTGGCCAACCTCGACGCGCATCTGCGCCAGACCATGCTGGCCGAGTTCCGCCGCATCCATGCCGCGACCGGCTGCACCATGGTCTTCGTCACCCATGACCAGAACGAGGCCCTGGCCGTCGCCAGCCTCGTGGGCGTGATGCAGGCAGGGCGGCTGGAACAGCTGGGCAGCCCGCAGGAGCTTTACGACCGGCCGCGCACCGAGATGGTCGCTCGCTTCATCGGCCATGGCCGCACCCTGCCGGTGATGGTGACGGCGCGCGCCGGCAACCAGTGCCAGGTCGCCATCGGCCCGCATCGGACCACGCTGCCGGGCCTTGCGCCGCCGGGGCCGGCGTGGCTCTGCCTTCACGCTCGCGATCTTGCCGTGATCCCACAGGGCTTGCCCGCGCGGATCGCCGCCGTCCGCTTCGAGGACGGGTTCTCCGTGGCCGACGTCCTGCTGGACGACCTGCCCGAGGCCGAGCATCTGTCGCTGCGGCTGGACCGGCGGGCGGAAACCGGCGAACGGATCGGCCTTGCCCTTCAAGGCGGCTGGGTGCTGCCGCGCCGGTCGAGAGACCATGCGGCAGCTTACCCTGCGCCCTCGCTGATGCCGGAGCCTGCCTGATGCCCGAACTCGCCGCTCTGGGCGGCTTCGATGCCAAGGGCCCGGCCTGCTTCCTGCTGGAAATCGACGGGCGCCGGCTGCTGCTCGACCTGGGCCAGGGGCCCGACGGGGGCCGCCGTCCCGACCTGGAGGGCGTGGGGCCGGTCGATGCCATCCTGGTCTCGCACGGGCACGGCGACCATGTCGGGGCGCTGGACCTTGTCGAACGGCTGGGCAACCCGCCTATCCACGCGACCGCGCCGGTGCGGGCGCTGGCGGCCGATCCGCGGCTGCGGGATGCCCATGACCTGCCACGCGACGGCATGGTGGCCGGCGTGCGGATCGAAACCGGACGCGCCGGCCATGCGCCGGGCGCCGTCTGGATGCGGCTCGGCGGACCCGGGGGGCTGCTCTACTCGGGTGACTTCGCCGCCGCCTCGCGGCTGTTTCCAGTCGATCCCATGCGGCACGCGCAGGTGGCGGTGCTCGACTGTTCCTATGGCGTGCTGCCCGAGGCGCTGGACAGCCAGACCCGGGCGCTGCTGGCCGCGATCGGCGCCGGTCCCTGCCTGCTCCCTGCCCCGCCCGCCGGGCGCGGGCTAGAACTTGCGCTTGCCTGCCTAGAGGCCGGCCCGTCGGTCAGGCTTTGCGACCAGACGCGCCATACGGCGGAGGTGCTACGCGGCTTCGGTGACTGGCTCACGCCCCCGGGGGCCAAGGCGCTGGAGCGGCTGCTGCATCACGCCGGCCCGCTCGACCCCGAGGGCCCGCTGGCAGACGTGATGATCGCGGGTGGTCCGAACTGCGGCAGCGGCGCGGCGCAGGTGCTGGGCCCGCGCGCGATTGCGGCGGGCGTGCCGCTGATCTTTACAGGCCATCTGTCGCAGGGCTCGCCCGCGGCAGGCTGGGTCGCCGAAGGCCGGGCCCGCCGCATGGGCTGGAACGTCCATCCCGACCGCGCGACGCTGTCCCGCGCGCTGGAACAGGTCCGCCCCACCCGGGCCCTTGCCGGTTTCGCGCCGCCCGACAGGCGCCGTGCTGTGGCGGCCGCCTTCCCTGGCATCCGCTGGTCCGACGACGGGCGCATCGCATGGTGATCCAGCCCGGCGGGTTCCTGTTCCTGCGCCACGGGGAAACCGAGGCCAACGCCGCCGAGCTGATCTGCGGCAGCACCGACCTGCCCCTGACCACCCGCGGCCGGGAACAGGCGCTGCAAGCCGCCGAGGCCCTTGCAGGCTGCGGGATCGCCCGGATCATCGTCTCGCCGCTGCTGCGGGCCCGCCAGACCGCCGAGGCCATCGCCGCGGCGACCGGCGCCCCGGTGATCCTGGCCGAAGGCCTTGCCGAACGGAACTGGGGCGAATGGGAAGGGGAGCCTCGCGCCATCCTGCGCCGCGACCGGACGCCGCCGGGCGGCGAATCCCCCGCAGCCTTCCGCACCCGCATCCGCAGCGCCTTCGCGGCCATCGACCTGGGCCAGCCGGTGCTGATCGTCGCCCATTCCGGCACCGACCGCGAAATCCATGCGGCGTTGACGCCGGCACCGCACCGGCGGATGGCGAACGCGGAAATCCGTCGCTGGTCGCCCTTCCCGCAATGGCACTGTCACGAATTCTTCAAGCCCCGCGCCTAAGGAGGCGCCGCACACCGACGACAGGATCCGTCCATGAACAAGATCAACTTCGCTGCCCTCGGGCTGGTCGCGCTTGGCGCCCCTGCCCTTGCTGCGCCCTCGGGCACGATCACCGTCTATACCTCGCAGCCGCAGGAGCAGATGGCGAGCGTCGTCGCGGCCTTCAACAAGGACTATCCGAACGTCCAGGTCGAGATCTTCCGCACCGGCACAACCGAGCTGATGTCCAAGCTGCAGGCCGAGTTAACCGCCGGTTCCACCCCCGCCGACGTGCTGCTGATCGCCGACGCCGTGGCGATGACGCAACTGAAGCAGGACGGCCGGCTGCTGGCCCATCCCGATGCGCCGGTCGAGGGCATCCCGGAAGCCGTCATCGACCCCGACCGGACCTTCTTCGGCACCAAGCTGATCACCACCGGCATCGTCTACAACACCGGCATGGTGCAGCAGCCGCCGAAAGGCTGGGACGACCTCAAGGCGCCCGAGGTCGCCGGTTCGCTGATCATGCCGAGCCCGCTTTATTCCGGCGCCGCCGTGATCCATGTCGGCACCATGGTCCAGCAGCCCCAGTTCGGCTGGGACTATTACGAGGCGCTGGCCGACAACGGCGCCGTCGCGGGCCAGGGCAACGGCACCGTGATCGAGGCCGTAGCGCGCGGCGAGAAGGCCTATGGCATCATCATCGAATACATGGCGATGAACGCGAAGAAGGACGGCTCGCCGGTCGATTTCGTCTGGCCGGAACAGGGCGTCAGCGCGATCACACAGCCGGTCGCGATCCTCAAGGACAGCGACAACGTGGAGGCCGCCAAGGCCTTCGTGGACTGGCAACTGTCCCGCGCCGCGCAGGAGCAGTCGGTGACCCAGGGCTATTTCCCGATCATCGGGGGCGTTGCCGCCCCCGAGGGCTATCCCGGCCCGACCGCGCTGACTATCCTTCCGCTGGATGCGGCCGCGCTGATGGCCGACGACCAGGCCAACAAGGAGAAATTCGCTGAGCTTTTCGGCGGCTGACATCCGCAGCCTTTACTGGCGCAGCCTTCACGGGCACAGGGTCCGCGGTCTGTGGATCGTGGCCCTTCTTGCCTGCTTCGTGCTCGTCACCGGCCTCGCGCCGCTGGTCCGGCTGTTCGCGCTGGCGCTTGGGCCGGGCGAAGGCGGCGAGGCCCTGGGGCTGCTGCGCGAAACCCTGTCGAGCCGCGCCTTCAACCGGGCGCTGGGAAACACGCTGACCGCCTCGGGCGGGTCGGTGCTGATCTCGGCGGCCTTGGGGACGGCGCTGGCGCTGGCAACGGGGCTGGCGCGGTTGCCGGGACGTGCGCTGCTCGGCTTCCTGGCGCTGTCGCCGCTGCTGATTCCCTCGCAGATCATGGCGCTGGCCTGGATCGAGCTGATGGGCAGCGGCTCGGCCGTGCTGGGCGCGCTGGGGCTGGCGCCCGCACCCGGGTCGCGCAACCCGCTTTATTCCGGCGCGGGTGTCGCCTGGCTGATGGGGATCGAGCACATGCCGCTGGTCTTCATCGCCGCCCGCGCAAGCCTTTCGGGCCTGCCGCTGGACCTGATCGAGGCCGCGCGGATCAGCGGCGCGGGATCGGCCCGCATCCTGCGCTGCATCGTCCTGCCGTTGACGCTGCCCGCCATCGCCGCCGGGTCGGTGCTGGCCTTCGCCGGTGCGGTGGGCAATTTCGGCGTCCCGGCGCTGCTGGGGATTCCCGGGCGCTTTCCGGTGCTGACGACGCTGATCTACCAGCGGCTGAACGGCTTCGGCCCCGGCGTGATCGGCTCGGTCGCGGCCATGGCACTGGTGCTGGTGGCGCTTGCGGCAGGCGCGCTGGTCCTGCGGCATCTCGTCGTGCGCCGGACGGCGGTGCCGGTCACGGCCGGTCGCAGCTTTGCCGGCTTTGAGACCGGCCCCTGGCGCTGGCCGCTGGCGGCGGCGGTCTGGGCGGTGCTGCTGGCGCTGTCGGTCCTACCCATCCTCGCGCTGACGACCACGGCGCTGCTTCCCGCGCTGGGTGTGCCCTTCGGGTTTGAGACCGCAACCCTGCGGAACTTCGAATCGGCCCTCGCCAGTCCGGCAATCCGACGAGCCTTCGCCAATTCCTTCCTGCTCGCCGGGGCTGCGGGCCTCGTCTCGGCGCTGGTTGCCCTGCCGCTCGCCTGGCTGGCGCTCACCGCCCGCAACCCGCTGGCCCGCGCCCTGAGCTGGCTGGCGGAGCCCGCCTATGTGGTGCCGGGCACGGTGCTGGCCCTGGCGATGATCCTTGCCTACCTGCGCCCGCTGCCGCTACTGGGCTTCTCGATCTACGGGACCGGCGCGATCCTGCTGGTCGCCTATCTCGGACGCTTCCTGCCCGTCTCGCTGCGCCCGGTCGAGGCGGCGCTGTCCGCCCTGGACCCGGCGCTGGACGAGGCCGCGCGCATCCACGGCGTCTCGCCCCTGCGGCGGATGCTGGGCATCGCGGGCCCCGCGGCGCTGCCCGCCGCCGCGGCCGGGGCGTTGGTCATCTTCATGACCGCGATCAACGAACTGACCCTGTCGGCCCTGTTGTGGTCGGCGGGCAACGAGACCATCGGCGTGCAGATCTTCTCGCTGCAATACGAGGGCAACTCGACCGCCGCGGCGGCTTTGTCGGTTTTGGCGCTGGCCGCCGTGGCGATCCTGGTGCTGGTTGCCGACCGGCTGGGCCGCAGCCTGCCGCCCGGGACCCTGCCCTGGCGGGCGGATTGACCGCGACCATCGGGCTGTCGTGAAGGTGACCTGCCACGGGTCTTTCATCCAGCCGCGACCGGAGCCCGGTTTGTGTTTACGGTGGTCGGTGCAGGGTGAGCAATCGCCCGACGCACGGAGCTTTCATCTCGCGCAGCGGGGCGGGCGATTGCGGTGGTCAGGGACCGCGCATAGTCAGCCGGGGTCTGGTAGTCTAAGGCCGAATGGGGGCGTTCGGTATTGTAGTCTGCAGCCCAGGCCGCGATCACAACACGGGCATGAGCCAGGTTGCGGAACATGGTCTCGTTGAGCAGCTCGTCGCGCATCCGACCGTTGAAACTTTCGACAAAACCGTTCTGCATCGGCTTGCCTGGCGCGATGTAGTGCCATTCGACCTTGTGCTCGGAACACCATCGCAGGATGGCGTTACTGGTCAGTTCGGTCCCGTTGTCGCTGACAACCATGCCGGGCTTTCCACGACGCTCGATCAGGGCCGTGAGTTCACGCGCGACACGGCGCCCCGAGATCGAGGTGTCCGGGATTGCCGCGAGACATTCACGGGTGACATCGTCGACCACGTTGAGCACCCGGAAGCGCTGGCCGCTGGCGAACTGGTCGTGGACGAAATCCAGCGACCAGCGTGCGTTGGGTCGCGCCTCGACCAGGATCGGGGCTCGGGTGCCGACTGCCTTGCGTCGGGCCTTCCGCTTGCGCACCGTCAGCCCCTCCTCGCGGTAGAGCCGATAGATCCTGTTGATCCCCGAAGGCTCGCCCTCGCGGCGCAACAGGACGAAGAGCCGCCGATAGCCGAACCGCCGGCGCTCGTTGGCCAAGTCCCGTAACCGCCCGCGCAGCACGGTATCCGGCGCACGCTGCGCCAGATAGCGGATCATCTTGCGATCCGCCCCAGCGATCCGGCACGCCCGCCGTTCCGAGAGCCCAAGCAGGGACCTCAAGTGCGCGACCGCCTCGCGCTTCACGGCAGGCGTCACCACTTTTTTGAAACCAGCTCCTTCATCGCGGCGAGATCGAGCATCTGTTCAGCCAACAGCTTCTTCAGCTTGGCGTTCTCATCCTCGAGCGCTTTCAGCCGCTTTGCCTCCGACACCGTCATGCCGCCGAACTTGGCCTTCCAATTGTAGAAGGTGCCTTCCGACATGCCGTGCTTGCGGCACAGATCAGCGCACTTCGCGCCGGCTTCGTGCTCGGCCAGGATCCCGATGATCTGCTCGTCCGTGAATCTCATTCGCTTCATTGTCCGTCCTCGAGTTAGGGCGGACTCTAATAGGCGGTGGAGGAAAAATCCCATGGCAGGTCAACTGCCCACCAGTTTTCGTGGGGAGGCCGCCCGTGCTGTCTGCAACATTGGCTGGATAAGCCGCTATGAGGGCTTGATCGGGAGGCCCGACAAGATCGTTGGCGGCGGGAAATGGGTCGCTCAGAACGGGTCCGGCCAAGAAGTCACAATTTCGTGTGTCAGTAAGCCATCGCGATCTTGGCGACTATCCCGGAGGGGTTCGGGACAGACCTCCGCCTTTGTTTGGGTCTTTATACCTTCATCGTTTAAAAGACGCGAGTTGGCTTATCCCAGCTTTTTGCTCGGATAGATGCATGTCGCCCGGTTGAAATGTTGAAATGCCGGGCAGCAGCAAAAGATCTGTTCAGCGGCTCGGATTGTTGCACAAACCCATTGGAGGATTCATCTCGAGAACCCGGTGTAATAGCTTGGCTGCATGAGCAGACGCCCACCCACCGAGCTACGAGACCCCGCACTGGCCGGCCTAGACCGAGGCAGGCCATCTGTATCAGACCTCCAGCTCACAGACCTTTTAGGAAATCGTCCAAAAATTCTGACACCGGTGTCACGCCGGTAATGAGCAAATGATCCCGAGCCCTGGTGCATGCAACGTATAGAAGATGCCGTTCAGTGTTGTAGACCTCCTCGAGATCCGCGTCATCAGCCACCTCTTCGATCCTTTCACTCTGCGGGATAACGTCCTCGTCGCAGGCCATTACCACAACGGAGCGAAACTCCAGCCCCTTAGCGAAATGCATCGTGCTGATTGCGACAGCGCCGTCTTCGCCCTCGACTTTTTCATTCAGTTCGATTGCGCGGAGGCCGGCGGCCTTGACGGCGGCGCGCGCGCGTTTGAGCTGAGCGTCGCACCGCACGAATACGCCGATCTCGTTGGGCGCGCAGCCCTCGTTCAGCCTGTCCGCGATCCAGCCAGCCACTGTCTTCTGTTCATCCTCAACACCATCACACATCCTGACGGTCGGGTTTGGGCCATCAAACATGGAAACGGTGCCCCTGCGCCCCTCTGCGTTGCCGTCGACGTCCGATACGGTCGCTGGCAGGAGTCGGTCTGCGTGCAGGCGAATTTGATGCGAAGTGCGATAGTTGATCCGCAGCGTCGACGACCTGCCGCGGACATCGAGGCCCAGCGCCTTCCATGAAAAGGGCTGCTGGAAGATTCGCTGGCCCAGATCTCCGGCAAAGAACAGGCCGTCGCCGCGCCCTGCACCGAGCGTTGCAAAGAACCGCGCTTCAGCCACCCCGAGATCCTGCGCCTCGTCGATCACCGCGAAGTCGAAGGGACGTCTGCCGCCTTGCGCCAAATTATCGGCGAGCCGACCGAAGACGTCCGACCATGTCACAACACTGCGGTTAGTTAGTTCTCTGCGGACGCGCTCGAAGATCCTCCATAAGACTTCCCGCTGCCTGCCCCCGATCCGGGTCTTTCGACCCAGTCGAGACACGTCGCGATATGCCTCCCATGATCGCAGCTGCCACGCGTCTACGATGTCGCGCCATTCGGCCATGAGAAACTGGGGCGAGAAACAATGCCCCTCCAGTTCGGCCGAAGACTTCGAAATCAGCGAGGCCAGCAGTGCGTCGGAAGCGATTTGGGGTTGACCGAAACGCTCGGTGTAAAGGTCGTAGCCGACGGCCGAAACGGCCTTCACGACGATCCGAGCGGCGATCTCGGGATCGTTGCAGACGAGGGTGGCCAACTTGGCACGCAGGGAATTTGCGAGCGGCTTGGAGAAGGTTGTTAGCAAAACTTTGCCGGCGGGATCGACGCGGGCGAGGTGGACCGCCCGATGCAGCGCGACGATTGTCTTGCCCGTTCCTGCCGAGCCTGAGACCCGGGCAGGGCCCGCAAACGACCGTGTGACAAGCTCGTTCTGGGCGGGGTGCAGGAAAACAGCCCACTTGTCCCACGGGTAGTCCAAGGCCCGCTCAAGCTCCTCGGCGTTGGTGAGGATACGAAAGCGGCGTTGGGCGTCCGGGTACGAAGAAGGACTCCTCGTTGTAATCAGTGTCCAGCATCCACAGGGCGATGCCGTCTGTGCCTTCGCTCTGCACCTCGCCGGTCTGGGGCTTGAACACGTCCACGCCGAAGACCTGGACCTGCACCATGCCGTCGCCTGCATCGGTGATGCGGATGCCCTCGCGCCGCGCAAGCTTGGAGGCGGGAACGAAGTCGCTGTCGCCGGCGACGAGGATGATGGTGTCGGCCTGACGCTTTAGGCTGATCGAGGCGATGTCGACGCCGATCCGCATGTCGACCGCCTTCTGGCGGAAGCCGGGATAGAAGTCCTCGTCGGTGAGGTCGGCAGGTGTCCGCGTGCCCTTGAGGATGGCCTTTTGAGCCGCCTCGGAGAGGATCCACGACCGCTCCTTGCGGACCTGGCCGAGGCGCACGGCAAAGTTCGCGCGCCGGCGGAGGCGGTCAAACAGGGCGAGACGGAAGGTGGCCTGGTCGGACTTGGCGTAGTCTATGGCCTTGCCGCTGATGGGAAGGTGGCCCTTAGCCATGTAAGGAAGTGCGTCGTAGAAGAAGCAGCGATAGAGTAGGCTGTAGGGGTGGCCGGCCTTCTCGATCTTGTTGAGCTGCTTGAGATGGTTTTCGACCAATTGACCGATGGCGTCGTCGACCGCTTCGGCGTTCAACAGGTCGATGCCACGGCGGACGCGGCCGAGGCGCTTGAGAAAATAGCCGCCGTCGATGAGGATCGCTGCCTTCACAGGCGTGTCCCCCGGAAAAGAAAAAGCCCCAAGGGGTCAGCCATGCCCAGGATCGCGGGCTGGCTTACTGTGAAACGGCATGCAAGTTTGACCCCTATGTTGGGGTGATCGGCGTCCAAAAGTGACCCCCCTGATAATTCTGCTCAGAAGCTTTCCCAAAGGCATTGGGGGAGCAGTCAGGAGATGTTGGTTGTG
>NZ_JRKS01000043.1 GCF_000763805.1 Paracoccus sphaerophysae
GGCCCCTGCCCCGGCGCAGGCCCCGCGCGCGCCCTCGTCGGCCGAAGACGCCCGCCGCGAAGAGCGCGTCAAGATGACCCGCCTGCGCGCCACCATCGCCCGCCGCCTGAAGGACGCGCAGAACACCGCGGCGATGCTGACCACCTATAACGAGGTGGACATGAGCGGCATCATGGACCTGCGCAACGCCTACAAGGACGCCTTCGAGAAGAAGCACAAGGTCAAGCTCGGCTTCATGTCCTTCTTCGTGAAGGCCTGCTGCCACGCGCTGAAAGAGGTGCCCGAGGTCAACGCCGAGATCGACGGCGGCGACGTGGTCTACAAGAACTTCGTCCACATGGGCGTGGCCGTGGGCACGCCCACGGGCCTGGTGGTCCCGGTCGTCCGCGACGCCGACCAGAAGTCCTTTGCCCAGATCGAGAAAGAGATCGCCGAGCTGGGCACCCGCGCCCGCGACGGCAAGCTGACCATGGCCGACATGCAGGGCGGCACCTTCACCATCTCGAACGGCGGGGTCTATGGCTCGCTGATGTCCTCGCCGATCCTGAACCCGCCGCAGTCGGGGATCCTCGGGATGCACAAGATCCAGGACCGACCGGTCGTGGTCGGCGGCGAGATCGTCATCCGCCCGATGATGTATCTGGCGCTGAGCTACGACCACCGGATCGTGGACGGAAAGGGCGCGGTGACGTTCCTCGTGCGCGTGAAAGAGGCGCTGGAGGACCCGCGTCGGCTGCTGATGGATCTGTGATGGATCAGGAGGATTTCGATAGGACCGTTCGTTTAGAGTACTACGAGGCTGGAATTCAGTCCGTGCGAGAAGTCGGACTGATCGTGCTCCGAACCCTTGTTACGCTAAACAGCGGTGCTTTCGTGGTCCTCCTAACCTTCATTGGAAATGCCGCAGCTCAATCAAAGTTCATGGTGCCACTACACGATCTGAAAATTGCCATGTCGCTTTTTCTGTTCGGCTTGCTGTGCACGTTTCTGGTATTGTCATATACCTATATCGTGTCCCAGTCAGTGAGTCCCTACGTTGGTGAGCCTAGGTCTACCGATGGCTGGTATGTTCCGATTTCTCTCTCTGTTTCGGCAGTGTCGTTTCTAAGCTTTTTGGGAGGGGTAGCTACCATCGTTCGCGGAGTAGTTGTTACCTAACAGCCCACCACTCAACCTCGCAGGAGATACCCATGACCAACCAGCTCATCGCCCGCTACGACATCGCCGACTACGCCCAGTTCCGGGCCGAGTTCGACAATGACTCCGAGGATCGCGGCAATGCCTCGCTATCGGTCCTGCAGATCTGGCGCGAGGGCAACGCCCGGGTCTGGGTGCTGTACCAGATCGCCGACGGCAAGCGAGCGCTGGCCTATCTCGACGGCGCCGCGCAGGTGTTCAACAGCCGCGCCGGCGTGACCGCCGCCGAATTCCACGTGGTCCAGACCGCATGAGTGTTGCGCCCACGCCCGAACTGACAGCGCTCGGCCTCGCTGCGATCCTGCAGGCGGGGCAGATCGGGCTGGCGGCGTGGTCGATGAACCGCGACGGGCTGTCGAAATGGAACGCCGGCCCGCGAGACAGCAAGCCGCAGTTCTCGGACCTCACCGGCCGCCTGCGCCGGGCGGTGGACAACCATTTCGAGGCGCTGGTCTTCTTCATCATCGCCGTTGTGCTGGTGCAGTTCACCGGGTCGAACGGGACGCTGACCGCCGCCTGCGCCTGGGCCTACCTCGCCGCGCGGGTGCTTTATGTCCCGGCCTATGCGCTCGGCTGGTCCCCCGGCCGCTCGATCATCTTCGGCGTCGGCTTCCTCGCAACCATGGTGATGATCCTGGCCGCGCTGTTCTGATTTCTTCTTTGCGAAAATATCCCGCGGGGGTCCGGCGGCGCGAAGCCGCCGGCCCGACCGCCAAGAAAAGGACGAGTTGACCATGTATGACCTGATCGTGATCGGCGCCGGACCCGGCGGGTATGTCTGCGCCATCCGCGCGGCCCAGCTGGGGCTGAAAGTCGCCTGCGTCGAGGGGCGCGAGACGCTGGGCGGCACCTGCCTCAACGTCGGCTGCATCCCGTCCAAGGCGCTGCTGCACGCCAGCCACATGGCGCACGAGATGCACGAGAACTTCGCCACCCTCGGCCTGATGAACGCCCATGCCGACATCGACTGGTCGCGGATGCAGTCCTACAAGGCCGAAACCGTCGCCACCAACACCAAGGGCATCGAGTTCCTGTTCAAGAAGAACAAGATCGACTGGCTCAAGGGCTGGGCCGAGATCACCGCGCCCGGCAAGGTCAAGGTCGGCGACACGGAACACGAGACGAAGAACATCGTCGTCGCCTCGGGCTCGATCGCCTCGGCGCTGAAGGGGGTCGAGGTCGACAATGCCGGCGGCGTGGTGGTCGATTCCACTGGCGCACTGGACCTGCCGGCGATTCCCAGAACGATGGTCGTGATCGGCGCGGGCGTCATCGGGCTGGAACTCGGGTCGGTCTACAACCGGCTGGGCACTCAGGTCACGGTGGTCGAATATCTGGACGCGATCACCCCCGGCATGGACGCCGAGGTGCAGAAGCAGTTCCAGAAGCTGCTGACCAAGCAGGGGATGAACTTCGTCCTCGGCGCCGCTGTGTCGGGGGTCGAGACCTCGGAAACCGGGCCTGCCCGGGTGAGCTACGCGCACAGGAAGGGCGGCGACGCGCAGACGATCGAGGCAGACGTGGTGCTGGTCGCCACGGGCCGCCGGCCGTTCCATGACGGGCTTGGGCTCGATGCGTTGGGCGTGCAGCTGACCGAGCGCGGCCAGATCGCCGTCGACGACCATTGGGCCACGAACGTCCCCGGCATCTATGCGATCGGCGACGCAGTGCCGGGCCCAATGCTGGCCCACAAGGCCGAGGACGAGGGCATGGCGGTGGCCGAAGTCATCGCCGGCAAGCATGGCCACGTGAATTACGACGTGATCCCCGGCGTGATCTACACCACCCCCGAGGTCGCCTCGGTCGGGCTGACCGAGGAGGCCGCCAAGGCCACCGGCCGCAAGGTCAAGGTCGGCAAGTTCCCCCTGTTGGGGAACGCGCGGGCCAAGGCGATGCTGCAGGGCGAGGGGTTCGTGAAGCTGATCGCCGATGCCGAGACCGACCGCATCCTCGGCTGCCACATCATCGGCCCCGGCGCGGGCGAGATGATCCACGAGATCTGCGTGGCGATGGAATTCGGCGCGGCGGCGCAGGACGTGGCGCTGACCTGCCATGCCCACCCGACCGTGTCCGAGGCGGTGCGCGAGGCGGCGCTGGCCTGCGGCGACGGGGCGATCCACGTCTGAGCCCCGTCTGAACTTTCCGCACTTGCGTCCCTGCCGGAGCCTCCGGCGGGGATATTCAGGCAAAAAAGAAGATCGGCGTTTTCTTGCCGACGGGCCCTGCGGACACGCGGGGCCTTTTTGTCGCGGCTCGGGCGCGTGCTATCGTCGCGCCAAACACAACGAAAAAACACGCTGAGGGGCAGATGAACATCCTGAAACGCCGGGCGCCGATGCTCGCGCTGGCTGCAGCCGTGGCGCTGTCGGCCTGCGGGCTGACCGATCGCCAGATCGACCACGACCGCCGCTATCTGGTCGAGCCGCGCGCCAGCCAGTCCGCGCTGCATCCGAACGAGACGCCGGAACTGCGGGCGCTGATCCGGAAATACGCGGCGATGTATGACGTCCCCGAGGACCTGGTGCATCGCGTGGTGATCCGCGAAAGCCGCCATCGTCCGGGGGCGCGGAACGGCCCCTATTACGGGCTGATGCAGATCCTGCCGGCGACGGCGCGCGGGATGGGCTACAAAGGCTCGGCCAACGGGCTGCTGGATGCGGAAACGAACCTGAAATACGGCGTCAAGTACCTGCGCGGCGCCTATATGGTGGCCGGTGGCGACCATGACGATTCCGTAAAATGGTATTCGCGCGGCTATTACTACGAGGCCAAGCGCAAGGGCCTGCTGAAGGCCACCGGGCTGCGCTGATCCTCACGGCGCCCGGTTATAGCGGATGAAGGGCGATTTCACCGCGACGCGGTCATACAGCATCCGGCCGGGATAATTGGTCTCGGCCGTCAGCCAGTAGACCGCGGGCACGCCGGCCGCATCGGCGGCGGCATAGACGCCCTTGATCAGCGCGCGGGCGACGCCCTGGCCCCGCGCCTCGGGCGCGGTGAACAGGTCCTGCAGGTAGCAGACGCCCTCGGGCCGCCACAAATTGGGGTGAAAGACGTAGTGCGTCAGCCCCAGCAGGTGGCCGTCCGCCTCGGCCACCAGCCCATGAAAGTCGCGCGCATCCCCGGACATCAGCCGGGCAAAGGCCGCGTCGAAGAACGCGGCCGGCAGATCGGGCCGGTCGTAGAAGCGGTGATAGCCGTCATAGAGACGCTGCCACGGATCGCGGTCGCCGGGTCGCAGGGGACGGATGGCGAGGGTCATCGGGCGGTCCTTTCGACGGGGGGCCTGTCGCCGGGTGGCCCGGGGTCTAGCGCCCCTGACGCCTCGCCATGAAGGCCAGCCGCTCGAACAGGGCCACGTCCTGTTCGTTCTTCAGCAGCGCGCCGTGCAGGCGCGGCAGCATCTCGCCGGCCGGGCGCTTGAGGTCCTCGGGCGACAGATCCTCGGCCAGGATCAGCTTGAGCCAGTCGAGCAGCTCGCTGGTCGAGGGCTTTTTCTTCAGCCCCGGCGCCTCGCGCAGCTCGAAGAACTGGGTCAGCGCCTCGTCCAGCAGGCGCGGCTTGAGGCCCGGGTAATGGACGGCGACGATCTGCTTCAGCGTCTCGGCGTCGGGGAAGCGGATATAGTGGAAGAAACAGCGGCGCAGGAAGGCGTCGGGCAGCTCCTTCTCGTTGTTCGAGGTCACGATGACCACCGGGCGATGGGCGGCCACCACCGTCTCGCCGGTCTCGTAGACGTGAAACTCCATCCGGTCGAGTTCCTGCAGCAGGTCGTTCGGGAACTCGATGTCGGCCTTGTCGATCTCGTCGATCAGCAGCACGACCTTGCCGGGCGCCGCGAAGGCCTGCCACAGCTTGCCCTTGCGGATATAGTTGCCGATGTCGTGGACCCGCGCGTCGCCCAGCTGGCTGTCGCGCAGGCGGCTGACGGCGTCGTATTCATACAGCCCCTGCTGCGCCTTGGTGGTGGACTTCACGTTCCATTCGATGATCGGCAAGCCAAGGCTGGCGGCCACCTGGCGCGCCAGTTCGGTCTTGCCGGTGCCCGGCTCGCCTTTGACCAGCAGCGGCCGTTCCAGCGTCACCGCGGCGTTGACGGCCAGCGCCAGGTCGGGCGGGGCGACATAGGTCTCGGTCGAGGAAAAGCGCATGATCCGGTCTCCGGGGCTAGGCTGGGCCGAGACTTAGAGG
The DNA here is from genome assembly GCF_000763805.1 of Paracoccus sphaerophysae. GTDB lineage: Bacteria > Pseudomonadota > Alphaproteobacteria > Rhodobacterales > Rhodobacteraceae > Paracoccus > Paracoccus sphaerophysae. The sequence goes on from NZ_JRKS01000043.1 coordinate 5,389, forward strand.
CCCCCCGCCATCGCCGCAAGCCGCCAGCGCCGATCCGGGACGCCGGCGCCCGGAGGTGCGCGGTTTTGTGTGCGCCGCGGGTGGCGTTGGGGGCGTGACAACCCCGCCATCATCCCTTATGGGGACGGCCGGGAAGCGGGGCCGCCCTTGCCCTGCGGGAGAAAAGATGAAGCCGCAAACTTTCCTGCCCGAAGAATATCGTCCCGCCGAGGACGAGCCGTTCATGAACGACCGCCAGCTGGAATATTTCCGCCGCAAGCTGGTGGCCTGGAAGCAGGAGCTGCTGGACCAGTCGGCCGAGACGCTGGAGGGCCTGCAGGACAGCGGCCGCAACGTCCCCGACATCGCCGACCGCGCATCCGAGGAAACCGACCGCGCCATCGAGCTGCGGACCCGCGACCGCCAGCGCAAGCTGGTCAGCAAGATCGACGCCGCCCTGCGCCGCATCGACACCGGCGACTACGGCTATTGCGAGATGACCGGAGAGCCGATCAGCCTGCGCCGGCTGGACGCGCGCCCCATCGCCACGATGACGCTCGAGGCGCAGGAAAAGCACGAACGCCGCGAGCGGGTGCACCGCGAGGACTGAGGCCCTCGGGGTCCGTGAGCTTGCGCGGACCCGGCCTGCTTCTGCGACGTCGCGTCGCTTGCCGACGGCGAACCGGCCGGGCTAGCGTCGCGCCATGACCCGCACCGACCATGCCCTGCACGCCCGCCATGTCACCATCGTCGGCGGCGGTATCGGCGGGCTGACCGCGGCCCTGGCGCTGGCGCAGCGCGGCGCGCGGGTCACGGTGCTGGAACGCGCGGGCCAATTCCGCGAGGTCGGCGCCGGCATCCAGATCAGCCCCAACGCCGCGCGGGTCCTGTCCGCGCTGGGCCTGGCCGAGCGCTTTCGCGCCGTGTCCGCGCCGAATCCGACGGTCACGCTGCGCGACCAGCACGGCGCGCCGGTGCTGCGCATGGACATGGAAGGGCTTCGTCCCGGCCAAGATTTTCGCACCATACACCGCGCCCGCATGATCGAGCTGCTGGACTCTGCCGCGCGCGAGGCAGGGGTCGAGATCCGGCTGGAGCATCCCGTCGAAACCCTCCCGGACGCCCCCCTGCTGATCGGCGCCGACGGGCTGCACAGCAGGGTGCGGTCCGCGCTGAACGGCCCCGAGACGCCGTTCTTCACCGGCCAGGCCGCGTGGAGGGCGCTGGTGCCGCTGGCGCCGGACGCCGAACCGGGCGCCCAGGTCTTCATGGGGCCGGGGCGGCACCTGGTCAGCTACCCGCTCGCCCGCGGCCTGCGCAACATCGTCGCCGTCGAGGAGCGCTCGGGCTGGACCGCCGAGGGCTGGTCCCATGCCGACGACCCGGGCAACCTGCGCCGCGCTTTTGCGGGCTTTGGCGGGCCGGTCCCCGGCTGGCTCGCGCAGGTGACGGACTGCGCGATCTGGGGGCTGCACCGCCACCGCGTCGCCGAACGCTGGCACGATGACCGCCGCGCCATCCTGGGCGATGCGGCGCATCCGACGCTGCCGTTCCTCGCCCAGGGGGCGTGCATGGCGATCGAGGATGCGTGGACGCTCGCCGCCTGTCTGGATGCCGACGGCGACCAGCCCCGCGCGCTCGCCCGCTATCAGGCGCTGCGCCGCGACCGCTGCGTGCGGATCGTGGAGGCCGCGACCGCCAACGCGCGCAACTATCACCTGTCCGGCCCGCGCCGCCTGCTGGGCCACGCCGCGCTGAAGACCGCCAACCGCATTGCCCCGCGCGCCGTCTTCGAACGCTTCGCCTGGGTCTATGACTTCGACCCGACGGCGGTCTCCTGACAACTCGGGCGGTCCCAAGTATCCTTGGGGTCCGGGGCAGAGCCCCGGTCCGGCGCCGCCGCTCAGGCCGCGGCCTTTTCCACCGCCGCGACGATGCCGTCCACGACCTCGCGCAGGGTCGCCTCGTCCTCGGCCTCGGCCATGACCCGGATCAGCGGCTCGGTGCCCGACTTGCGGATCAGGACCCGGCCCGACGAGGCGAGCCGTGCCTCGGCCGCAGCGATCTCGGCCTTGACGGCGTCGGCGCCCAGCGGATCGGCGCCGGCGCGGTAGCGCACGTTCTTCAGCATCTGCGGGACCGGGGTAAACTGGCGCACCAGCTCGCTGGCCGGGCGGCCGCTGTCGGCCAGCGCGGCGAGGAACTGCAGCCCCGCGATCAGCCCGTCGCCGGTGGTGGCATAGTCGGTCATCACGATGTGCCCCGACTGCTCGCCGCCCAGGTTGAAGCCCTGGCCGCGCATCCGCTCCACCACGTAGCGGTCGCCCACCGCGGTGCGTTCCAGCCGCAGCCCGCGCCCGTGCAGATAGCGTTCCAGCCCCAGGTTCGACATCACCGTGGCGACCAGGGCGCCGCCGCGCAGGCGGCCGGCATCGGCCCAGCGCCCGGCCAGCAGCGCCATGATCTGGTCGCCATCGGCCACCGCGCCGGTTTCGTCGATGATCATCACCCGGTCGGCGTCGCCGTCGAGGCTGATGCCCAGATGCGCGCCGTGGTCGCGCACCGCCTGCGCCGCGGCCTCGGGATGGGTCGAGCCGACGCCCTCGTTGATGTTGAACCCGTCCGGCTCGACGCCCAGCGCAATGACCTCGGCGCCCAGCTCCCACAGCACGTCGGGGGCGGCCCGATAGGCGGCACCGTTGGCGCAGTCGATCACCACCTTGAGCCCGTCCAGCCGCTGGCCCGGCGGAAAGGTGGTCTTGGCGTATTCGACATAGCGCCCGCGGCCATCGTCGATCCGCTTGGCGCGGCCGATGTTCTGCGGCTGGGCCAGCTGGATGTCGCCGTCGAGGATCGCCTCGATCTCCATCTCGGCCTCGTCGGACAGCTTGAAGCCGTCGGGGCCGAAGAACTTGATGCCGTTATCCTCGGCCGGGTTGTGGCTGGCCGAGATCATGATGCCCAGGTCGGCCCGCATGGACCGGGTCAGGAAACCCACCGCCGGGGTCGGCACCGGCCCCAGCAGCAGCACGTTCATCCCCGTGCTGGTCAGGCCTGCAGTCAGCGCGTTTTCCAGCATGTAGCCCGACAGCCGGGTGTCCTTGCCGATCACCACGCGGTGCCCGTTCGACCCGTCGCGGCGGAAATAGCGCCCCGCCGCGGCCCCAAGCCGCAGCGCCAGCTCGGCGGTCATCGGGTGGGTGTTGGCGCGCCCGCGGACGCCGTCCGTGCCAAAGAACTTCCTGCTCATGCCCCGTATCCTCGTTCGGTCGCCTGCCGCGACCCCGGTTGTTCTTGTGCGGCCTGCCACGCGATGTCTTGTGCGGCCTGCCGCGATCCCTCTTGTGCAGCCCGCCACAACGTCAAACCCTGTCGTATCCCCGCCACGTCGTGGACCCGGTGGATCTGGATGCCCTGCGCGACCGCGGCCAGGGTCAGCGCCAGCGTGCCGGGATCGCGCCGGTCGGGCTGGTCCACCCCGGCGAGCGTGCCGATGAAGCGCTTGCGCGACACCCCCAGCAGCACCGGCACGCCCAGCGCGTGGAACAGGCTGATGCGGCGCAGGATCGCCAGGTTGTGGTCGCCGGTCTTGCCAAAGCCGATGCCGGGGTCGATCACGATGCGGTCGCGCGGGATGCCCGCCGCCTCGGCCCGGGCGATCCGGTCGGCCAGTGCGTCATAGACGTCCAGCAGCACGTCGCCATAGCGCGGGTCGTCCTGCATCGTCTCGGGAACGCCCTGCGCGTGCATGATGCAGATGGCCGCGCTCGTATCGACCACGGCGGCCGCCATGCCGGGATCGAAATCGAGCCCCGACACGTCGTTGACCATCCCTGCCCCGGCGCCGACCGCCGCCCGCGCGACGCTGGCCTTGCGGGTGTCGACCGAGACGGGGATCCGATCGCCCAGCGCCTCGATCGCCGGCCGGACGCGCGCCATCTCGTCGGCGACGGAAACCTCGGCCGCGCCCGGGCGGGTGGATTCGCCGCCGATGTCCAGCATGTCGGCCCCGGCGTCGATCAGGGCACGGCCCTGCGCCAGCCCGCCATCGGCGTCCCAGCGGCCGCCATCCGAAAAGCTGTCGGGGGTGACGTTGACGATCCCCATGATCCGCGGCGCGTCCATCGCCAGCCCCAGGACCGGCGCGCGGGGCGCGGTCAGGGCGGCGATGATCTCGGGCGGCGCCTCCTCGACGATCACGGGCGGGGCGTCGCGGGACAGACGCTCGAGCCGGGAAAACCCGACCCAGCCGCCGGCGAGGCGCCAGCGGCCGCCGTCAGGCTGGGGGATGGGGCGGAAATAGTGGGTGGCGGGCATGGTGCACGAGATATTCGAGATGGGCAGGATGCCTTGCGGGAGCGCGTCCCGCAAGGCTCAGCCGGGGGCGCGATCCGAGGGGATGCGGAACCCTGCCGGTGCCGGCGGATGCGGGATGCCTTCGGGCATCGCCCAAAGGATGGCTTCGGCATCCAGACGGTCGGCCAGCCAGAAGGTCAGCTCGTGCGGGTTGGCCGGGACGTTGGGCGTATCGGCGATCATCCGGGCCGGCGCCCAGACCACGGCAAGCCCGTTCGCGGCGGCCCAGTCCAGCTCGGTCCGGCTGTCCGCGATGCCAAGCCCCAGCTGCCCGGCCAGCGCCCAGGCCGCCTGGTCCAGCGCCAGCAGGGCAATCCGCCGCCCGTCGCCGCCCTGCGGCAGCGGCAGATGCGGGGCGTCGGGCACGATGGCGACCGCCCCTTGCGGGACCGCCGCTTCGCGGCCCCAGAACATCACCCGCGGCCGCACCGTTTCCGCGGCGGCCGCCACGCGGCCCTGGCGGCGCACCAGCGTCACCCCCAGCGCGCCCGGACCGCGATCCAGCTTTTCGATCGTGACGGACACCTCGGCCGCCATCGGGTGATCGAGGATCTGGGCCGCGATCCGCTCGGCCAGCGTCTCCAGCAGGTCATAGCGGCGGTCGGCCAAGCCGTCCTGCACGGCGGCGGTCAGCACGTCATAGCTGAGGATGCGGTCGACGTGGTCGTCCGCGCCGACCACGGGGCGGGCGAGTTCCGTCTCGACGGTAAAGCGCAGCCGCTGCAGGCGGCCGCGTTCGCTTTGGAACGCGCCGATCTCGGCCGGGATGACGTAGTCGCGCAGGTGGATGCGGTCGGGCTTGTCCATGCGCCCCCTCTGGAACGAAGACGGCCCCGCCGCAAGGGCGGGGCCGTGCCGTCAGCTGGAAGCGCGGTGGCGCGGCTCAGTTCGAGGCGACGCGCTGGGAGCCGCCGCGGCGATAGAAGATGTGGCTGCCGATCCGGGTCGTGCGGGTGAACCGCTTGGACCACGAGGGACGCACGCCGGTGGTGTGGAAATAGGTCGCGCCGTTGGTCAGGCTGCGCGGGGCTCCGGCCAGGACCTCTTCGGCGATCCGCAGGGCGCGGTTGGCCGCGGCGCGGTCGCGCATCCGCAGGCTGCCGCCCTTGTAGCTGAACTGGCCGCGCTGGTTGACGACGCTGCAGACCGATTTCGGGAAGGCGGGGTGGTCGACGCGGTTCATGATGACCTCGGCCACGGCACGCTGGCCCTTGACCGATTCCCCGCGGGCTTCGAAATACAGCGCTTCGGTGAGGCATTTCAGCGCCGACCCGCTGGAGGTGCGGCCGGTCCTGGCCTGATACAGTCTTTCCGGACCGCCGGTGGAAACCGTGCGCGCGGTTTCGGCGTTTGCAAGGCTCGGGACCACGGGAAGGGCCAGCGCGACACACACACTGATATGCGCCAGCCGTTTCAGCAGCTTGGTCATGTTAGGGTTGTCCTGTTCCATTTTTCTTTGGTGGCGGACGCTGTGGCAGCAGCGACACACCGGATCGGAAATGGGGATGGGCGCTGGGCGCCTGTGTGACTAGCCCACGAAAAGGTTAACGCGGGAACCCCGGGGTGAATGGGCCGATTCCGGCGGGTTCCCGCCGACCCGTTTCCGCCATCTCGGCGAGGTTTCGCGATTTTGCGCCGGGTATCCGACCTGCCGTCAGGCCAGCGGTGTCGGTTTCCCGCCACCCCCGGCAAGCGCCGATTCGGCCCGATTCTGGATCAGAGCCTGCTGTGCCGCGGCCAATCTTGCAACCGGAACGCGAAACGGCGAGCAACTTACATAGTCAAGCCCCGCCTGCTGGCAGAAGGCGATGGATTCCGGGTTGCCACCGTGTTCGCCGCACAGCGACACGGTGATCCCGGGGTTCTGCGCGCGGGCCCGTTCGGCCCCGATCAGCATCAGCTCGCCCACGCCCTCCATGTCGAGGATGTGGAACGGATCCTCGGCATAGACCCCCTGCGCCACATAGCTGCCGATGAAGCGGGCCGCATCGTCACGCGACAGGCCATAGGTCATCTGCGTCAGGTCGTTGGTGCCGAAGGACAGGAAGCTGCAATGTTCGGCGATGTCGCCGGCCCGCAGCGCGGCGCGCGGGGTTTCGACCATGACCCCCAGCCGATAGGCGAAGGCGGATCGCGTCTCGGCCCGGACGGCGGCGGCGACGCCCTCGATCCGGTGGCGGACGAGTTCGACCTCGCGCCGGGCGCTGACCAGCGGGATCATGATTTCGGGGACCACGCCCTGGCCTTCGGCCCCGGCCCGGACCGCGGCCTCGAAGATGGCGCGGGCCTGCATTTCATAGATTTCCGGCATGGTGATGCCCAACCGCACCCCGCGCATCCCCAGCATCGGGTTGTATTCGGTCAGCGCCTCGACCCGGCGGACCACGTCCGACAGCGGCAGGTCGAGCGATTCCGCGAGCTCGCGCATCCCCTCGCGGTCATGGGGCAGGAATTCGTGCAGCGGCGGGTCGAACAGCCGGATGGTGACCGGATAGCCGTCCATGATCCGGAACAGCGTGGTGAAGTCGTCGCGCTGCATCGGCAGCAGCCGTTCCAGCGCGACGCGGCGATCCTCGGGGCGGTCGGCGAAGATCATCTCGCGCATCGCCGGCAGCCGGGTGTCGTCGAAGAACATGTGCTCGGTACGGCAGAGGCCGATGCCCTGGGCGCCGAACATGCGCGCGGTGCGGGCGTCCTCGGGCGTGTCGGCATTGGCGCGCACGCCCATGCCGCGCGCCTCGTCGGCCCAGTCGAGCAGCTGCGCGAAGCTGTCGTCCAGCGCCGGTTCCAGCATCTCGGCGGCGCCCGCCAGCACCTCGCCCGAGGTGCCGTCGATGGTGATGTCCTCCCCCTCGCGGAAAATGCGGCCGCCGGCCCGCATGAGCCGGGCGCGGGTGTCGATCTGCAGGCCCGAGGCGCCGACGATGCAGGGCAGCCCCAGGCCGCGCGCGATCACCGCGGCGTGGCTGGACATGCCCCCGCGTTCGGTCAGCACCCCGGCCGAGGCGTGCATGCCGCGGATATCCTCGGGCAGCGTCTCGCGCCGGACCAGCACGACCGACTCGCCACGCGCGGCGGCGGCCTGGGCGGCGGCGGCGGTAAAGACGACGCGGCCGGTCGCCGCGCCGGGGCTGGCGGCCATGCCGCGGGTGATGAGATCGCGCGGCGCGCGGGGGTCGACCTGGTGATGCAGCAAGTCCGACAGCGCCCGCGGCTGGACGCGCATCAGCGCCTCGTCGGGCGGGATGATCCCGTCATGGGCCAGCGCGACGGCAATGCGGACGGCAGCGCGGGACGACCGCTGGACCCGCACCGCGTCGATGATCGACAGCCGGCCGTCGGTCACGACGAACTCGATCTGCATCTCCTCGCGCAGCCGCTCGCGGGCGGCGACGCCGAAGCGGACCAGGTCGGCAAAGACGCCGGGCGCGGCTTCCTCCAGCGAGGGGCCGCGCGGGTCGCGGGTCAGAAAGATCGATTCCGCGTCGCGCCCGATCGCCCGCCCTTGGGTCTGGCCCCGGAACCGCCCGGTGATGCGCGGCGTGCCGGTGACGCTGTCGATGAACTGGATGGTCCCCGAACCGGTGACCCCCGGCCCCAGCGCCAGCGCCATGTCCTGCACCACCAGCCCCAGCGCGGCATCCGCGGGCGCGCCCTTGGCCTGGCGCAGCAGCCGCGCGGTCGGGCCGTCCCAGGCCCGCGCCATCGACCGTAGCACCTCGGCCAGCTGCAGCGCGGGGTCCTGCGGGAATTCCTCGTCGGTCTCGTCCTGATAGGCGTCCAGCACCTCGGCCAGCGAGGCAGCCGGGTCGCTGAACATGTCGGGGTCCAGCCGCGCGACGTGGATCGCATAGGACTGCACGAAGCCGCGATACAGCGCGTCCGCGGCTTCCGCCCCCAAGGTCCCGGTCAGCCGGTCGTGACAGGCGGCGTTCATGCCCACGTTCAGGACCGTCCCCGGGCCGCCCCATTCCGGGTTCATCGCCGAGGGCCGCACGCCGACCAGCCCGCTCGAGGCGTCGATCAGCCGCCGCAGCTCGTCGGCGCCGGGCAGCCGCCCCCCCGCGATCGCCCGAACGGTCGCGGCGGGGATGGCAAAGCTGCGCGGCACCGGCAGCTGCATGCGGATCAGCCGCTGCAGGCACTTGGCGCGCCAGCCATGCGTCACCGTGTCGACGGCGGCGGCCGGCGCGATCTCGACGATCGGGGCGGGGGTGGGAGCCTGGTCCATTTTCCCCGCGACCCTACGCCCCGCGCGCGCCATGCGGCAACAGCGAAATGCCGGGGGATCACGCGGCGAGGTCGACCCAGACCGGGACATGATCGCTGGGCTTCACCCCGGCGCGCTGGTCGCGGTCGATGCCGGCGCCGCGCATCAGGTCGGCGGCCTGCGGCGACAGCAGCAGGTGGTCGATGCGGATGCCGTTATCGCGCTCCCAGGCCTGGCGCTGATAGTCCCAGAAGGTGAACGGCCCGCGGGTCGCGTGCGGGTCGGTCACCCGGATCGCGTCGGTCCAGCCCTGGTTGACGATCCGGCGGAAGGCGGCGCGGCTTTCGGGCAGGAACAGCGCGTCATCCACCCAGTTTTCCGGCCGCGCCGCGTCGCGCGGTTCCGGGATGACATTGTAGTCGCCCAGCATCACCACCGGCTGCTCGGTCGCCAGCAATTCGGCGCCGCGCTGCCGCAGCCGGTCCATCCACGCCAGCTTGTAGTCGTATTTCGGCCCCGGCGCCGGGTTGCCGTTGGGCAGATACAGCCCGGCGACGGTGACCGCGTGGCGATCGCCCATCACCACCGCCTCGATATACCGGGCCTGTTCGTCGGCGTCGTCGCCGGGCAGGCCGCGGCGGATCTCCTCGACAGGCAGGCGCGACAGGACAGCGACGCCGTTCCAGCTTTTCTGGCCGTGGGTCCAGACCTTCCAGCCCAGGTCCTCGATCAACTCGGCCGGAAAGCCCTCGTCGACGGTCTTGATTTCCTGCAGCACCACCACGTCGGGCTGCGCCTCGGACAGCCAGGCGGTCAGCTGGCCGATCCGGGCCTTGATGCCGTTGATGTTGAAACTGGCGATCTTCATGCGCGCTCCCGTGCTTCGGGCGGTCCCAGATATCCCGGGGTCCGGGGCAGAGCCCCGGTCCGTCGTCTCAACCCTCTGCTGCCGGCGCGGTCACGATCAGCCGGTCGATGCGCATCGCGTCCATGTCGGCGATCTCGACCGTCCAGCCGTCATGGGTGAAGCTGTCGCCGGTCCGCGGGATCCGGTTGATGATCGCCAGCACCATGCCGGCCACGGTGTGGAAGTCGCCCTCGGGCACCGGGAAGCCGGTCTCGCCGGCGAATTCGTCGGCGCTTTCGCTGCCCGCGACCAGCCACGACCCGTCGGCGCGGCGCACGATGTCGGGGTCCTCGCCCTCGGGGTCCATGAAGTCGCCGGTGATCGCCTCAAGCAGGTCCATGGCGGTGATGATGCCCTGGAAATGCCCGTATTCGTCATAGACCAGCACCATGCGCGAGGGCGTCTTCCGCATCACCTCGATCACCGACAGCGCATCGGCGGCGTCCAGCACGGTCGGCGCCTCGCGCATCAGCGCCTTGAGATCGGGCCGCTCGACCCCGATCAGGTCGCGCAGAGCGATCACGCCCAGGATCTCGTCGGCCGAGCCCTCGGTGACCGGCATCCGGGAAAACCGCGCGGCGCGGGCCTTTTCAGTCACCACCGCGGGCGGGTCGTTCACGTCCACCGTCTCGACGTCGCGGCGCGGGGTCATCATCGCGGCGGCGGTGCGGTCGGCCACCCGCATGACGCCTGCAATCATGCCGCGCTCGCCTTCCATGAGAACGCCGGCCTGGGTCGCCTCGGCGATGGTCATCCGCACCTCTTCGTCGGTGATCGACCGGTCGGACCCGTCGCGGATGCCGATCAGGCGCAGGACCAGCCGCGCGGTCGTGTCCAGCAGCCAGACCAGCGGCGTCCCTGTCCGCGCCACCATCCGCATCGAGGGCGCGACCCGCGCGGCGATCCCTTCGGGGTTGGACATGGCGATCTGCTTGGGCACCAGCTCGCCGATGATGACCGACAGCGCGGTGATGGCGGCGACGACCAGGAACACGCCCAGCGTCTGCGCCAGCCCATAGGGCACCCCCAGCGCCACCAGCGCCGATCCGGCCCGCACGCCCAGCGTCGCCCCCGACACGGCGCCGGTCAGCACGCCGACCAGGGTGATCCCGATCTGCACCGAGGACAGGAACTTTCCAGGGTGGTCCAGCAGGTCCAGCGCGACCTGGGCGCCGTGATCACCCTTTTCGGCCATGCTCGCCAACCGCGCCGGGCGCGAGGACACCACCGCGAGTTCGGACATCGACAGCAGGCCGTTGACCACGGTCAGGACGAGGATCAGCAGGATTTCAAGGATCATCGGTCAGATGGAAAATGAGGTGCCGCAGCCGCAGGACGAGCTGGCGTTGGGATTGTCGATGGTAAAGCGGGCGCCGATCAGCTCGTCCGACCAGTCGATGGTCGCCCCGGCCAGGAACGGCAGCGAGACAGGGTCGACGAGCACCCGCTGGCCCCCGGCCTCGAGCACGAGATCGTCCTCGGCCGCGTCGTCCATGCGGATATCGTACTGAAACCCCGAACAGCCGCCCCCGGCCACGGCCACCCGCAGCGCCTGCCCCGGCCGGCCATCCGGCGCGGCGTCGTTGATTTCGGCCAGCCGGGCAAAGGCGCGGGGCGTGACCTTGGGGGGCAGGTTCATGGGGCGTTCCCGTTTCGTGGCATGTGGACAGACTATAGGGTCGCGGCAGCACGCTCGCAAGGAACCCGCCCCGGATGGCCCGCGCCCCAGGAACCGCCCCCTATGCCTGTCATCCGGCGGACAGCCGCGGCCGGCTGCATGCCGAGGAGCTGTCGACCTTTCGCAGCCCGTGGCAGCGCGACCGCGACCGGATCATCCATTCCTCGGCGTTCCGGCGGCTGAAGCACAAGACCCAGGTCTTCGTGGAACATGACGGCGACGCCTGGCGCGGCGACTATTTCCGCACCCGCCTGACCCACACGATCGAGGTCGCGCAGGTCGCCCGCACCATCGCCGGGGTGCTGGGGCTGGACACCGACCTGGCCGAGGCGGTGGCGCTGGCCCACGACCTGGGGCACCCGCCCTTCGGCCATACCGGCGAGGACGCGCTGGCTGCGCTGATGGCGCCCTATGGCGGCTTCGACCACAACGCCCAGGCGCTGCGGATCGTGACCCGGCTGGAACGCCACTATGCCGGCTTCGACGGGCTGAACCTGACCTGGGAGACGCTGGAGGGGATCGCCAAGCACAACGGCCCGGTCGCGGCCCCCTACCCCTGGGCGCTGGCCGAGGTGAACGCGGCCTGGGACCTGCGGCTGGATTCCTTTGCCAGCGCCGAGGCGCAGGTCGCGGCGGTGGCCGACGACATCGCCTATAACCATCACGACCTGCATGACGGGCTGCGCGCTGGGCTGTTCACCGAGGCCGACCTCGCCGAATTGCCGCTGGTCGGCCCCGCCTTTGCCGAGGTCGACCGCCGGCATCCGGGGCTCGACCCCGGCCGCCGCCGCCACGAGGGGCTGCGGCGGGTCTTTGGCGCGATGGTCGAGGACGTGATCGCCGTCGCGCAAGGCCGGCTCGCGGCGGCGCGCCCCGCGAACGCCGAGGCGATCCGCGCGATGGACGGCCCGGTGATCCGGTTTTCCAAGCCGCTGTATCAGAACCTCAAGGCGATCAAGGGCTTCCTGTTCACCCGCATGTACCGCGCGGAAACGGTGATGGAGGAACGCGCCAGCGTCACCGCGATGCTGAACACGCTGTTCCCGATGCTGATGGACGACCCGCGGCTGATGCCCGCCGAATGGCAGGACGAGATGGCCGCTGCCTTGGACACCACCCGGCGGGCGCGGGTGGTGCTGGATTATGTCGCCGGGATGACGGATCGGTTCGCGATTTCGGAATACGGGCGGTTGACGGGGCTGCGTGGCGCTGCGGCGCAACCCTAGCCACCCCCGGTCCTGGCGGGGCGGCCGGAGCCTCCGGCGGGGATATTTGGGCAAAGAAGAAGCTTGGGGAGCTCACCGCAGAAAGATCAGCGCCATTCCGGTGACGGCGATGAGGGCGCCGACCCAGCTGGCGGCGCTGGGGCGTTCGCCGGTCACCGCCCACAGCACCGGCAGGATCGCGACCGGGGACAGCGCCGACAGGGTCGAGACGATCCCGACCTTGCCGCCCTGTAGCGCGAACAGCAGCAGCGTCATGCCGACGACCATCGCCAGGAACCCCGACAGCGCGACCTGGCCAAGAATCGGCGCGGTCGGGCGGCCGGTGATGCGGGTGACGGGCAGCCGCGTTGCCATCAGCGCCGCGAGGCAGGCCACCGCGACCGCGACCCGGATCAGCGAGCCGGTCATCGGGTCCATCCCCGCTGCCATCGCCGGCCGGGCGATCAGCGAGCCGACCGCCTGCCCGAGCGCCGCCAGCAGGCCGAGGGCGACTCCGGCCCCGAGATGGCCCTGCACCGTATCGAAGCGGTTCACGCCGCCGCGGCCCAGCACGCAGATCGCCACCCCCGCCGAACACAGCGCGACGCCCGCGGCACCCTGCCATGACAGCGCCTCGCCCAGCACCGCCCAGCCCAGCAGCGCGGCCATCGGCGCGTTCATCGCGAACAGCGCTCCGGTCCGGCGGGGGCCAAGGCGGCGGAGGGCAAAGAACAGCAGCGTGTCGCCGAGGAAGATGCCGATCAGCCCCGACCACAGCAGCGGCGGCAGCAATGCCGGGTCCAGCCCCCGCCAGCGCCCGGTCGCCGCGACCAGCACCGCCAGCATCGCCACCACGATCCCCTGCCGGATCAGGTTGAAGCCGAACGGGCCCAGCGCCGCCACCGGCCCCGCTGACAGAAGGCCGGTGACGGCCCAGCAGATCGCGGCGCCCAAGGCTGCAAGTTCATGGATCGGCATCGAAAACACTCCCCGTTGGGGGCGTGCTAACCGCGGCGTTGAACCGCTTCAATGCCAGCCGCGTTCGGTCTGAACCCATCACAAGGAGGAGGACGATGATGATCACCAAGACCGGAACCGCAAAATGGCAGGGCGGCATCAAGGACGGGCGCGGCGAGGTTTCGACCGAATCCGGCGTGATGTCCTCGGTGCCCTATGGCTTCAACACCCGCTTCGAGGGCGGCAAGGGCACCAACCCCGAAGAGTTGATCGGCGCCGCGCACGCCGCCTGCTTCAGCATGGCGCTGTCCAAGCTGCTGGGCGAGGCGGGGATCACCAACATCGCGATCGACACCCACTCGGACGTCTCGCTGGACAAGGAGGGCGACGGCTTCGCCATCAAGACCATCAAGCTGACGACCCGGATTTCCGGTCAGGGCGACGAGGCCAAGATGCTCGAGGCGGCGGAAAAGGCCAAGGCCGGGTGTCCGGTCAGCAAGGTCCTGAACGCCGAGATCACGATGGACGCGAAGATCGCCTGACCGCGAGGGCAGAGACGGGCGCATCGGACAGGCCGTCCGGCGCGCCCAGCCCCGAGCGCGCGCCGGATGCCGCGTCGATGTCACCGGGACCCGCGGCCCACAAGCAGCGGGCACCGAGGGCCGCGGCCAGCAGTTCCAGCGCCGCGATGACGGCGAGCCACCCGTTGCCCCAACCGTCAGCGACACCGGCCAGCCGCCACAGCAGCAGGGCGTTGATCGCCAGCAGCACCAGCGCCGCCCCGCGCCAGCCCGCCACCAGCAAGGGAAACGCGGTTCCGCCATGATCGACCAACGCTGCATGGTAGGACACCGGATGCCTGCACAGGGGACAGGCCGACATCGGACGTGCCATACGAATCTCTGTTCTGCTTTGGACGGAGATTGCGGGATGAACCGTTAAGGATCGGTTGCCCTCAGACCATCATCTCTTTCGTGGCGGTCAGCTTCAGTTCGGGATGGTCGCGCACCACCCGGTCGATGTCCCATTGCAGCCGGGTCAGATAGACCAGATCGCCGTCGTTATCGGTTGCCATGTGCTGCTTGTTCACCTGCGCGAACTTCTCGACGGCTTCTTTCGGCCCCGACAGCCAGCGGGCCGAGGTGAACTGCGACGGCTCGAAGCGGACCGGCAGGCCGTATTCCTGCTCGATCCGGCTGGCCAGCACGTCGAACTGCAACGCACCGACGACGCCGACGATGAAGCCCGACCCGATCATCGGGCGGAACACCTTGGCGGCGCCTTCCTCGGCGAACTGCATCAGCGCCTTTTCCAGGTGCTTGGCCTTCATCGGGTCGCCTGCGCGCACGTTCTGCAGCAGCTCGGGCGCAAAGGACGGGATGCCGGTGAAGCGCAGCGCCTCGCCCTCGGTCAGGGCGTCGCCGATGCGCAGCTGGCCGTGGTTGGGGATGCCGATGATGTCGCCGGCCCAGGCTTCCTCGGCCAGCTCGCGGTCGGCGGCGAGAAACAGCACCGGGTTAGACACCGCCATCGGCTTCTTGGACCGCACGTGCAGCAGCTTCATGCCGCGTTCGAAATGCCCCGAGGCAAGGCGCACAAAGGCCACCCGGTCGCGGTGCTTGGGGTCCATGTTGGCCTGCACCTTGAAGACGAAGCCCGCCACCTTGTCCTCGTCGGGCGAGATCTGGCGCTCGGCGGCGGTCTGCGGCTGCGGCTGGGGGCCGAACTCGCCGATGCCGGCCATGAGCTCCTTGACGCCAAAGCTGTTGATCGCGCTGCCGAACCAGATCGGGGTCAGGTGGCCTTCCAGGAACGACTTGCGGTCGAAGGCGGGCAACAGCTCGCGCGCCATCTCGATGTCCTCGCGCAGCTTGTCCAGCTGGTCGGCCGGGATGTGCTGGGCGAGCCGCTGGTCGTCCAGCCCGCTGATCTGGACCGTCTCGGCCACCCGGTTGCGGTCGGCGCGGTCCATCAGCTCCAGCCGGTCGTGCAGCAGGTCGTAGCAGCCGATGAAGTCGCGCCCCGACCCGATCGGCCAGGACGCCGGCGCCACGTCGATGGCGAGGTTTTCCTGGATCTCGTCGATGATCTCGAAGGTGTCGCGGCTTTCGCGGTCCATCTTGTTGCAGAAGGTCAGGATCGGCAGGTCGCGCATCCGGCAGACCTCGAACAGCTTGCGGGTCTGGCTTTCCACCCCCTTGGCCCCGTCGATCACCATGATCGCGGCATCGACCGCCGTCAGCGTGCGATAGGTGTCCTCGGAGAAGTCCGAGTGGCCGGGCGTGTCCACGAGGTTGAAGCGGTAGGGCCCGAAATCGAAGCTCATCGCCGAGGCCGACACCGAGATGCCGCGGTCCTGTTCCAGCTTCATGAAGTCGGACCGGGTGCGCCGCGCCTCGCCCTTGGCGCGGACCTGCCCCGCCATCTGGATCGCGCCGCCGAACAGCAGGAATTTCTCCGTCAGCGTGGTCTTTCCGGCGTCGGGGTGGGCGATGATCGCGAAGGTCCGGCGCCTCCCAATCTCAGGGTGGGCGATTTCGGGCGGCAGAATGGGGGCGTTGTCCAGCATGGGCGGCGTTTAGCGCGGCGATGGCGTCAGGGCAACGGCGTCAGGGCAACGGCGTCAGGGCAACCGCGTCAGGGCAACCGCGCCGGGGCAACGGCGCCCGCGTCACCACCCGGCGCGGCGGCGGGTCAGGACATACGCCGCCAGCCCCAGCGCCGGGCCGGGCAGCAGTAGCCAGACCGCATCCGGCCCGATCCGCCCGAACAGCGCGGTGGCGGCGCCGATCGAGACCATCGAGATCGCAAAGCCGACCGCGTTCTGGATCGCCAGCGCCCCGCCGATCGCCTCGCGCGGGCAGGCATCGGCCGACAGAGCCGAGAATTGCGGCGAATCCGGCGCCACCGAAGCGCCCCACAGCAGCATCAGCGGCAGCAGCGCCGCGGCCGGCAGGACGCCGTGGAACAGCGCGAAGATAAGCGCGCACAGGCCAGAGGTCGTCAGCGCCGCCAAGGCCACCCGCTCGCTGCCGAGCCGGTCCGACAGCCGGCCGCCGATCAGGCAGCCCAGCGCGCCCATGCCGATGATGGCGAAGGACAGCCCGTAGGGGCCGGCCCAGGGGAAGCGCGCCGAGATGCCGGTCGCGGCGACCAGCAGGGGGGCCAGCGTCCACAGCGCATAGACCTCCCACATATGGCCGAAATAGCCCAGGGCGGCGGCGCGAAAGCGCGGCAGGCGGAAGGCCGACAGGGCCGAGACCGGGGCAGTTCCGGGCGCTCGCGCCGGGCGGCGGAGCAGATGCGGGCCGTCGCCCAGCCCCGCGACCAGCGCCGCGCCGGCCAACGCGAGCGCCGACGAGGCGGTGACGATCCATTGCCAGGGCAGCGCGCTGCCGCCCCAGCGCAAGAGATGCGGCAGGCCGGTGCCCAGCACCAGCATCGACACCAGCACCGCCAGCGCCGCCCCGGTGCGCTGCGGCGCCCAGGACACCACCAGCTTCATGCCGATCGGATAGATGCCGGCCAACGCCAGCCCGACCACGAAGCGCAGGGCGATGCCCGCTCCGACCCCATGGGCGAGCCAGGCGAAGCCCGCATTCGCCGCCGCCCCCAGCAGGGCCGAGCAGACGAACAGCGCGCTCGCTCGCAGCCGGTCAGCAAGGCCGCTGAGCGACAGGGCGAGCGTGCCGATGATGAACCCCGCCTGCACAGCGTTGGTCAGCGCGCCGATATCGGCCGGCGTCGCGCCCCAGTCGCGCATCAGCCCGTCGGCGGCGCTGTTGGCGCTGAACCACAGCGAGGTCCCGAACAGCTGCGCGACCGAGATCGCCGCGACCGGGCCGAGCCCGAGGATACGGGGCGCGCCGGCGGTCACGCGGTCCCCGTGGGCGGGTGGGCGGCTGGGGAGAGGCTCAGGGGATGGCCCCGGCGATCCATCGGGTCAGCCAGCCGTCGATCCGCACACCCACGGTCACCACCAGGGCAAAGCCAGCGGCCAGCCCGAGGATCACCAGCACCGCCACGCCGTATGGCTCGCGCGGCAGCCGCCCCCGGACCAGATCGGCCAGCATCGACAGGAAGCCGAGGACGAGCCCCCACACGCCCTCCACGGGTCACACGAACTGCTCGCGCATCAGCCGTTCGTCCATGCCGTGGCCGCGGTCGAAGAGGATGCGGTGGGCGATCCGCGGCTCGGACCGGATTTCCACCCACAGCACGCTGTCCACCTGCCGCGAATCGGCGTCGGCCATGACCGGGCGCTTGCGCGGGTCCAGCACGTCGAACCGCACCACCGCGCCCTTGGGCAGGATCGCCCCGCGCCAGCGGCGGGGGCGGAACGGGGCGATGGCGGTCAGCGCCAGCACGTCCGACCCCAGCGGCAGGATCGGCCCGCCGGCCGAATAGTTGTAGGCCGTCGACCCGGCCGGCGTGCACAGCAGGGCGCCGTCGCTGACCAGCTCCTCCATCCGCACCCGGCCGTCGACGCTGATCCGCAGCCGCGCCGCCTGCGGGCCGGCGCGCAGCAGGCTGACCTCGTTGATGGCGAGCGCCCGGTAATCGTCCCCGTCGGGGGTGCCGGCGATCATCGATAGCGGGTTGATGACGGTTTCCTCGGCGCCAGAGATGCGGGCCGGCAGGTCGTCCTCGGCATAGTCGTTCATCAGGAAACCCACCGTGCCGCGGTTCATCCCATAGACCGGCCGCCCGAGATTCTGACGCAGCACCGACAGCATGAAGCCGTCACCGCCCAGCGCGACGATGACGTCGGCGCGCGAGGCCGGCGCCTGCCCATAGCGGTCCATCAGCCGCCCCAGGGCAGCCAGCGCGATCTCGCTGTCATTGGCGGTGAAGTGGATCGCGGTCATGGCGCCAGCTTGCATCGCGGCCGGGGGATGGCAAGGCCGGGGATGGGGACGGAGGACGCCCCGGGACGCAATTCTGCCACGCCGCTGTCGCCGCACTTCTGGAACCGGACGGGCAAAGCGGCTAACACCGCCTCCAGACCTGCCCCCGGAGGATACCTCATGACCGACAGCGCCTTCTTCACCCAAGCCCTGGCCGACCGCGACCCGCAGATTGCCGATGCCATCGACAAGGAGCTGGGCCGCCAGCGCGACGAGATCGAGCTGATCGCGTCGGAAAACATCGTGTCCCGGGCGGTGCTGGAAGCGCAGGGCTCGGTCCTGACGAACAAATATGCCGAGGGCTATCCGGGCAAGCGCTATTACGGCGGCTGTCAGTATGTGGACATCGTCGAGACGCTGGCCATCGAGCGTGCGAAGCAACTGTTCGGCTGCGAATTCGCCAACGTGCAGCCGAACTCGGGGTCGCAGATGAACCAGGCGGTGTTCCTGGCGCTGCTGCAGCCGGGCGACACGTTCATGGGGCTGGACCTGAACTCGGGCGGTCACCTGACGCACGGCTCGCCGGTGAACATGAGCGGCAAGTGGTTCAACGTGGTCAGCTATGGCGTGCGCCAGCAGGACCAGCGGCTCGACATGGACGAGATCCGCCGCAAGGCCGTCGAATCGAAGCCCAAGCTGATCGTGGCCGGCGGCACCGCCTATAGCCGCGTCTGGGACTGGGCCGAGTTCCGCAAGATCGCCGACGAGGTCGGGGCCTGGCTGATGGTGGACATGGCCCATATCGCCGGTCTGGTTGCGGGCGGCGTGCATCCCTCGCCCCTGCCCCACGCCCATGTGGTGACCACCACCACCCACAAGTCGCTGCGCGGCCCGCGCGGCGGCATGATCCTGACGAACGACGCCGAGATCGCCAAGAAGATCAACTCGGCCGTCTTCCCCGGCCTGCAGGGCGGCCCGCTGATGCACGTCATCGCCGCCAAGGCGGTGGCCTTCCGCGAGGCGCTGGACCCGTCCTTCAAGGACTATGCCGCGCAGGTCGTGAAGAACGCGCAGGCGATGGCGGACGAGCTGATGAAGGGCGGCATCGACATCGTGTCGGGCGGCACCGACAACCACCTGTGCCTCGCCGACCTGCGGCCCAAGCGCGTGACCGGCAAGGCGACCGAGGCGGCACTGGGGCGCGCGCACATCACCTGCAACAAGAACGGCGTGCCGTTCGACCCCGAAAAGCCCTTCGTGACCTCGGGCATCCGGCTGGGGGCACCGGCCGGGACGACGCGCGGCTTTGGCGAGGCGGAGTTCCGCCAGATCGCCCGCTGGATCGTCGAGGTCGTGGACGGGCTGGCCGCGAACGGCGACGAGGGCAATGCCGAGGTCGAGGGCAAGGTCCGCGCCGAGGTCGAGGCGCTGTGCCGGCGCTTCCCGCTTTACGCGGGGATGTGAGGGCGCCGCACCGGGTCCCTGCCCTGCCCGAACTTGCCTCCGGCGGGGATATTTGGGGACAGAAGATGCTGCCCCGGAGGGCGCGATGAGCGGGGACCGGCGCGGCGGGCGGTTGGGCGAGACCCGGCGGCTGGAGCGCCGGCTTGGCGACTGGGCCCACGCCCGCCTGCCCCGCGGGCTGGTCGATCTGGGGATGTTCACGCTCAAGATGGGGTGGGCGTCGCTGTTCGGCGGGTTGATGCTGGCGGTGCCCGCCGATGGAGCCGTTCGCTGGGGCAACGAGCAAAGATGTGCTGCGCTGTTGCCTGCGGCGACGATGCGGGGAGACGGAGGTGGGTTACACCGACGCCAGGCGCCTCAATGCATGCCCTCGTCCGACGCGACAGGATGCAGGCGCCCTCCGAAGCCTCCGCGGCAAACTCACGGCGCCCGCGGCGCGGCTCGCCGCCGCGGGCCCGCCGGAACCGCCCTGCCGCCACAGCCTGGAGAGGCCCGATCCCCGACGGAGGCTCCGCCTCGTCCTTCCATGGCCCCCCGCCCCATCGCCTACAG
>NZ_JRKS01000044.1 GCF_000763805.1 Paracoccus sphaerophysae
CCCCATTGTCGCATCCTTCTTCGACCGCCCGACCGGCAGCCTGCAATATGTCTTCCACGACCCCGAGACGATGAAGGGGGCGATCGTGGACCCGGTCTGGAACTTCTGTCCCAAGGCGGGCCGGACCTGGACCGAGGACGCCGACCGCATCCTGGACCATGTCCGCCGCACGGGGATCGAGGTCGCGTGGATCCTCGACACCCACCCTCACGCGGATCACTTCACCGCTGCGGTCTATCTGTCCGAGCAGCTGGGCGGCATGCCGCGCGGCATCGGCGCGAAGGTGACCGAGGTGCAGCGGCTGTGGCGCGAGATCTATCACGACGACACGCTGCCGCAGGACGGCGCGCCGTGGGACCGGCTGTTCGCGGATGGAGACGAGTTCACCGTGGGGACCATCCCGGTGCGGGTGATGCTGTCGCCCGGGCATACGCTCGCCTCGGTCACCTATATCGCGGGCGACGCGGCCTTCGTGCATGACACGCTGATGGTGCCCGGCTCGGGCAGCAGCCGGGCGGATTTCCCCGGTGGCGATGCGGGGCAGCTGTGGGACTCGATCCGCGCCATCCTCGAGCTGCCGGCCGACACCCGGCTGTTCGTCGGCCACGACTATCCCGCCCAGGACGATCCGCCGCGCTTCATGGCCACGGTCGCCGAACAGCGGTTGACCAACGAGCATGTCAAGGACGGCGTGCAAAAGCCGGAATTCGTGGCCCGGCGCAAGGCCCGCGACAAGACGCTCGCCCTGCCCGCGCAGATGCTGCACGCGCTGCAGGTCAACCTGCGCGGCGGCCGGCTGCCCGCGCCCGAGTCCGACACGCGGTCGTATTTCAAGGTCCCCGCGAACTACTTCGACCGTCCGTCGAAAGGTTAGGACGACAGGAAATTGTCAGCTTGACGGAACCGTGGTCTCTATTCTACTATTTACTAGTAGGAAATAGGTTAACCCGGAGGATCCCCATGACCTATCCTCGTCTGGATGCCAGGCACCTCGCCTCGGACCACGCCGCCGTCGCGCTCAGCAGCGGGGGCACGGTCCAGGGTCGCATCGTCGCGGCTGACCTGGACGGGCGTGTCACGCTGCTGACCTCGAAGGGACGCGTGACCGGCCGCCCCGTTGCCCCAGAGCCCTCCCCTGGTTGCGGCTGGTTCGGCAGCCGGTTCTTCCGCGGCTGACCGCAGCGCGCCCCAACAAAAAAACGCCGCCCTCGACGGGCGGCGTTTCGCATTGCGACGGCAGGTCGGCTCAGAAGCCGAGGCCGGCGTATTTGTTCTTGAACCGGGACACACGGCCCCCGGTGTCCATCAGCTTGGCATTGCCGCCAGTCCAGGCCGGGTGCGAGGTCGGGTCGATGTCCAGAGACATCGTATCGCCCTCTTTGCCCCAGGTCGAGCGGGTCTGATACGTGGTGCCATCCGTCATCTTGACGGTGATCATGTGGTATTCGGGATGAGTATCGGCTTTCATGGCACGACCTTACGCGTTGGCGTCGGCCTTGGCGGCCTTCGGCTTGTAGTTGGAAACCTCGGCGATCCGGGCCGACTTGCCGCGGCGGTCGCGCAGGTAATACAGCTTCGCGCGGCGGACGCGGCCCCGGCGGATGACCTCGATCTTGTCGATGTTCGTCGAATACAGCGGGAACACCCGTTCCACGCCCTCACCGAACGAGATCTTGCGCACGGTGAAGGACGCGCCCAGCGTCTCGCCGCCCTTGCGCGAGATGACGACGCCTTCATAGTTCTGCACCCGGGTGCGGGTGCCTTCGGTCACCTTGTAACCGACGCGCACCGTGTCCCCGGCCTTGAAATCCGGGATGGTCTTGCCGAGCGCGGCGATCTGCTCGGCTTCCAGTTCAGCGATCAGGTTCATCGCTTGGTTCCTTGTCATGGCTCGCGGCGGTCCCGCGATTGGTGTGATGCGCCCGAGAGCTGCGGTCCTTTGCCGGGTCCATACGCGCTGCCTGAGCCTGCTCGTATGCCCGCCACAGATCGGGGCGGCGTTCCTTGGTCAGCCTTGCGGCCTCGTCCACCCGCCATTGCGAAATGGCCGCGTGATTGCCGGACAACAGCACGTCCGGTATCCTGCGGCCTTCCCATTCGGCGGGCTTCGTGTACTGCGGATGTTCAAGCAGGCCGTGAGAGAAGGACTCTTCGGCCAGAGAATCCTGATTCCCCAGCACGCGCGGTATAAGGCGAACCGTCGCGTCGATCAAGACCTGAGCGGCCAGTTCGCCGCCGGTCAGGACATAGTCGCCGATGCTGATCTCCTCGATCCCGCGGGCGTCGAGGATGCGCTGGTCGATGCCCTCGAACCGCCCGCAGATCAGCGTGACGCCCGGCTCCTGCGCCAGCTGGCGCGCCCGCGCCTGGGTCAGCGGGGCGCCGCGGGGGGACAGATAGACGACCGGCAGGCCGGGGGTGGCCTCGGCCAGCGCCGCGTCCAGCACGTCGGCGCGGATCACCATGCCCGCCCCGCCCCCCGCTGGCGTGTCGTCGACGTTGCGGTGCCGGCCCAGCCCGTGATCGCGCAGGGGGATGGGCCGCAGGTTCCACAGCCCCTCGGCCAGCGCCTTGCCGGTCAGCGACAGCCCCAGGACGCCGGGAAACGCCTCGGGAAACAAGGTGATCACATCGGCGGTCCAGGCGCCGGCGAGCTGCGGCGGCTCCATCAGGTCGCGCGGCTTCAGGGTCGGGCGGACCGTGACGCGGCCATGAGAACGGGGCGCGGGATCGGTCATAGCGGCGGCTCGTCGTCGCGGCCGAGGTGCGTGACGTCGCGCCTGATGTCGTCGGCGCGGTCGTTCAGCCGGTCGGCGATGCGATCCAGCGCCTCGGGGTCGGGATCGGGCCCTGAGGTGGCGCGGGCCAGCGCTTCGGCCTCGGCGTTCAGCGCCGCGGCGTCGCGGACCATCCCGCTCAGCGCGGCATCCCGGCGCGCGGACCACAGCTGCACCGACAGCGCCGTGCCGGCCAGCGCCAGCAGGATCGGCGGCAGCGCCCCCCAGCCGGGCGCCCACCCCGTCGCGCCGGAGAGCCAGCGGCCGAGCAGCCACAACAGCCCCGCGACGGCCGCGTTGACCCCTGCGGCGATGGCGGGGACGACCGGGCTGGCCCACTCGGCCGGGTCGGTGGTCAACATGTAGCGAGCGGCGAAGATCACTGCGAACAGCCCCACGCTCCACCCGCCCGCGCCGCCCAGGCCGGCGAGCAGCGGGGTGGACAGGACGAGGAAGCCCGCGGCCGACAGCAGCACCAGCCGGGGCAGCAGCGCGCCCATCATTCGTCGCTGCCCGGCGGGTCGGCGACGATGCGCCCGGCGGCAAGGTCGATGGTGGGGACGGCGGCGCGAGTGAAGGGGATCAGCAGCACGCCAGCGGGCCCGGCGACCTCGAGGATGTCGCCCGCGCCGTGGTCGTAGACGGCGCGGACCCGGCCCAGCACGGCGCCGCCGGGGTCGGCGACCTCGAGCCCGATCAGGTCGGCGTGGTAGAACTCGTCATCGCCCAGCGCCGGCAGGGCTGCGCGGTCGGCCCAGAGGGTCACGCCCTTCAGCGCGTCGGCCTGTTCCTTGGTCTCGACACCCGAGAGCCGCGCCCCGAGCCCGCCGTTGACCGGCCGGGTCAGGGTCACGGCAAAGCGCCGGGTGCCGTCCTCGGTGGTCAGCGTCCCGTAGGTCGCGATGTCCTCGGCGGTCGTGCAGAAGCTCTTGAGCCGCACCTCGCCGCGGACGCCGAAGGCCCCGGCGATGGCGCCCACGCAGGTCTTGTCGGTCATGGCGAACGCCCCTCGTGCTCAGGGAAAGCTCTAGAAAAGCAAGTCGTTGCGGCCCCTTGAACCGCAGCGGCGCGGGGCGGGCGGCAGACCTGTGCGCGCCCCGCGCCGTTGCTGTGCGGCCCGCGCCCCGGGGTGGTCCCCCGGCGCGGGCCGGACAGATCACTCGTCGGCCTTGGCGGCGTCGGCGGCAGCCTCGTCGGCGACCTCGACCGAGGTTTCCTCGGCGGCGGCGGCGGGGGCGTTCTTGGCCTCTTCCGCGGCGGCGCGGGCGGCTTCCTCGCGGTCCAGACGCTTCTGCGCGCGCTCTTTCGCGGCTTTGCCCGGCTCGCCCTTCTTGAGGTTGGCGCGCTCGGTTTTCTCTTTCGCGCCAGCGGCTTCCAGGAAGCGGGCGACGCGGTCGGTGGGCTGGGCGCCCTTGCTCAGCCAGTACTGGACGCGCTCGACGTCCATCTTGATGCGGTCTTCGGAATCCTTGGGCAGCAGCGGGTTGTAGGTACCCAGCTTTTCCAGGAAGCGGCCGTCGCGCGGCATGCGCGAGTCGGACGCGACGATGGCATAGTGCGGGCGCTTCTTCGAGCCGCCGCGGGCGAGCCGGATCTTCATGGCCATGAGGTTATCTCCTTGGTATGGCGTGATTATTTCTGGAATTGCTCGTGATGCCGGATGACCTCCGAGATCACGAAGTTCAGGAATTTGCGCGCGAATTCCGGGTCGAGATCGGCCTCGCGCGCGAGGCGTTCCAACCGCTCGATCTGGGCCGCCTCGCGGGCGGGATCGGACGGCGGAAGGGCGTGTTCGGCCTTGAGACGGCCGACGGACTGGGTGTGCTTGAAGCGCTCGGCCAGCGTATAGACGAGGATCGCGTCCAGGCGGTCGATCGAGGCGCGGTGCTCGGCGAGTATCGCCGCGGCGCGGGTCGCCGGATCGGCAGAGCCGGCCTCTGCCGCAGCGGCGATGTTCGTCTGGGGTTCATGCATCGTTCGTGCACCGTTCATGCGAATGCCGTTCATACGATTGCGACGCGGCGCCGGCCGGAGCGACCGCGCCCAGCGGATGCCGCCAGACCCCCAGCGCGCCGCCGTCGGGATGCGCGGGGGGCACCGCGGCGTCCGGGTCGCGGACCGCGCCCAGCCGCCGGGCCAGCGCGATCGAGCGGGCGTTGTCGAGGTCGATATAGCTGACCGCGGTCTTCCAGCCGAGATGGGTGCGGGCATGGTCGCAGACCGCCGCCGCGGCCTCGGCCGCGAGCCCCTGCCCCTCGTGGGCGTCGTCCCACAACATCCAGCCGATCTCGTGTTCGGGCCAGGTGTCGGGGAACCACGGGCCGGCCATGCCGATGGCGCGCTCGGCGCCGGTGCGGCCGTCGGCGCGGACGATGGTGAAGGGGCCGAAACCGCGCATGACCCAGTGCCCGAGGATCGCGCCGAAGGCCCGCCAGGCGCGTCCCGGCTCGGTCGTGCCGCCGACGAAGCGGGCACGGTCCGATGCCATGAAGGCGCAGAACGGCGCGCAGTCCCACGGCTCGGGCGCGCGCAGGATCAGCCGTTTCGTGTGGATGACGGGGGTGCCGGAGAGGGTGATGGTCATGCGGCAGCCTCCGCCGGGTGGCGATAGACGAGGCAGGGCTGGCCGCGCAGGACCATCTCGCGCTCGGGCCGGGCGCCCAGCCGTTCGGCCAGGCGAATCGAGCGGGTGTTGCCGGGGTCGATCAGCGAAATCGGCGCCGGATGGCCCTGCCCGCGCCACCAGCGGCGGACGGCGAGCGCGGCCTCGTGCGCCAGCCCGCGGCCCTCGAACCCGTCAAAGACGTGCCAGCCGAGTTCCGGCTCGGGCCAGTCGATGTGATGGCCGATCCCGAAGCGGCCCGCGGTCGCGCCGGTCGCGCGGTCCTCGGCCGTCCACCAGCCGAAGCCGCGGAGCAGCCAGTGGCCGAGCATCCCGCGCAAGCCGTCCCATGCCGCGTGCGGCGACGGGTCCGCCCCGCCGACGAACCGCGCGCGGTCCGAGGCCGCGAAGGCGGCGAATGCGGGCATGTCGTCCGCACGCGGCTCGCGCAGCACGAGCCGCTCGGTTTCCAGCACCGGAATGTCCACGGACAGCACCGGCATCACTTCTTCCCGAACAGCCCGCTGAGCCCGCCGGGCAGGTTCATCCCGCCCAGCTGGCCGCCAAGGCCGCCGCGGTCCTGCAGCATCTTCGTGGCCTCGGCCATCTTGGCCGGATCGACGTCGGCGAGGTCCGGCAGCCCGCCGCCCTTGCCCGACATGGCGCGCATCGCCTGTTTCAGCATCGCGCCCTTGCCCATCTTGGACACCTTCTTCATCGTGTCGGCCATCTGGCGCTGCATCTTCAGAAGCTTGTTCAGCTCGGCCACGTCCATCCCGGCGCCGGCCGCGATGCGCTTCTTGCGGCTCGCCTGCAGCAGGTCGGGGTTGGCGCGCTCTTTCTTCGTCATCGAGTTGATCAGCGCGATCTGGCGGCGGATCATCTTGTCGTCGATGCCGGCGGCCTCGGCCTGCCTGGCCATCTTCCCCATGCCCGGCATCATCTGCATGATCGAGCCCATGCCGCCCATCTTCTGCATCTGTTCCAGCTGGCCGCGCAGGTCGTTCATGTTGAACAGACCCTTGGCAAAGCGCTTCATCATGCGCTCGGCCTGCTCGATCTCCAGCGTCTGTTGCGCCTTTTCGACCAGCGCCACGATGTCGCCCATGCCGAGGATGCGGCCGGCGATGCGTTCGGCGTCGAAGGATTCGAGCGCGTCCATCTTTTCGCCAAGGCCGACGAAGCGGATCGGCTTGCCGGTGACGGCGCGCATCGACAGCGCCGCGCCGCCACGGCCGTCGCCGTCCATCCGCGTCAGCACCACACCCGAAACGCCGACCTTGGCGTCGAATTCGGTCGCCACGTTGACGGCGTCCTGCCCGGTCAGGCCGTCAACGACCAGCAGCGTCTCGCGCGGGTTCGTCACGTCGCGGACCGCCTGCACCTCGTCCATCAGGACTTCGTCGATATGCAGCCGGCCGGCGGTGTCGAGCATGTAGACGTCATAGCCACCAAGGCTCGCCTGCTGTTTCGCGCGACGGGCGATCTGGACGGCGTTCTCGCCCTTGACGATGGGCAGGGTGTCGACGCCGATCTGGGTGCCGAGGATCGCCAGCTGCTCCATCGCCGCGGGGCGGTTGGTGTCGAGCGAGGCCATAAGCACGCGCTTCTTCTCGCGGTCCTTGAGGCGCAGGGCCAGCTTGGCGGTGGTGGTGGTCTTGCCCGAGCCCTGCAGCCCGACCATCAGGATCGGCGCCGGCGGGTTGTCGATGCGCAGCGCGTCGGCCGGTCCGTCGCCCTGCAACATGGCGATCAGCTCGTCATGGACGATCTTGACGACCTGCTGGCCGGGGGTGATCGACTTGGTGACCGCGGCGCCGGTGGCCTTGGCGGTCAGGCCGCGGACAAAGCTGCGCACCACCGGCAGCGAGACGTCGGCGTCCAGCAGCGCCTGGCGCACCTCGCGCAGGGCGGCGGTGACGTCGTCCTCGGTCAGCGCGCCCTGGCGGGTCAGGCGGTCGAAGACACCGCCAAGGCGGTCGGACAGGTTCTCGAACATCTGCGTGCCTTTCAGCAGCCAAACACCGTTTGCCCCAAACGCCGGACGCCCCCGTGGGCGCAGCCGCGCTGACGGGGGGCGATCCCCGCGGATCGGGGACCGGAAGGACGACCTTCCGGGAATCTGGGTGGACATTTCAGACCGAAGGGCGAGAGTCAAGGCGGACGGGGCGGTTCGGGACGAGGGGGCTCTGCCCCCGGCCTGCGGCCTCCCCCGGGATATTTGCCCAAAGGAGAATGCCCATGAACGGACCGATGATGGCCCCGCCGGTCAGCCGCTTCACCGTCCCCAACCTGCGCAGCCTGCCCCCCGACATGCAGGAGATGATCCGCGCCGTGCAGGAGAAATCGGGGTTCGTCCCGAACATCTTTCTGGCGCTGGCCCATCGCCCGGCCGAGTTCCGCGCCTTCTTTGCCTATCACGACGCGCTGATGGACAAGGACGAGGGGCTCAGCAAGGCCGAGCGCGAGATGATCGTGGTGGCGACCAGCGGGCTGAACCGCTGCCAGTATTGCGTGGTCGCTCATGGTGCCATCCTGCGGATCCGGGCGAAGGACCCGTTGATCGCCGACCAGCTGGCGATCAACTGGCGCAAGGCGCCCCTGTCCGAGCGCCACTGGGCGATGCTGCAATTCGCCGAGCTGGTGGCGATGGACGCCGACAACATCACCGAAAGCGACCACCTGGACATGGCCGAGGCGGGCTTCACCCCCGACGAGATCTGGGACATCGGCGCCATCGCCGCCTTCTTCGGGATGTCGAACCGGCTGGTGAACATGGCCGAGATCCCGCCGAACGAGGAGTTCTATCTGCTCGGCCGGCTGCCCCGCGAGCCGCGTGCGGCCGGCGCGCCCGGATGACGCAGGAACGGCACCGGCGGCGAGACCGTTCCGTCCCGGCAACAGAGGGAGATGTCCGATGACCGACACGAAGGATTATGGCCCCGAGCCGTTCACGATCAACATCGAGGACGACACCAAGGCCAACACCAATTTCCGCACCACCCGCTGGACCGGCAAGCATCTGCAGCTGACCCTGATGTCGATCCCGGTCGGCGGCGACATCGGGCTGGAGGTCCATCCCGACAACGACCAGTTCCTGCGGATCGAGAAAGGCAAGGGCCGGGTCCAGATGGGCCCTTCCAAGGACCAGCTGACCTATGACCGCCAGGTCGAGGATGACTGGGTGATCCTCGTCCCCGCCGGCACCTGGCACAACGTCACCAATATCGGGGACGAGCCGATGCAGCTTTACGCGCTGTATGGCCCGCCCGACCACAAGCACGGCACGGTCCACAAGACCCAGGCCGATGCCGAGGCGGACCCGAACGAACATTGATCCCCGCCCGGGGTTTGCCCCTGCGCACCATGCCGCCTCGAGAGGGCCGGCACGGAGCGCGCGGGCCGGGTTCAGGCCGCCTTGTCCTGCGGATCGACCAGCGCCACCAGATCCATCATGATCCGGTTCAGCTCGAAATCCTTGGGGGTGTAGACGCGCGTCACACCCATCGCCCGCAGCAGCCGGGCGTCCTCGTCGGGGATGATCCCGCCGACGATCACCGGGACATGGCCAAGCCCCTCCTCGCGCATCCGGGTCATCACGTCCTCGACCAGCGGCAGATGGCTGCCGGACAGGATCGAGAGGCCGACGACATGGGCCTCTTCGTCGCGGACGGCCGCAACGATCTCGGCCGGGGTCAGGCGGATGCCGTCATAGGTGATGTCCATGCCGCAGTCGCGGGCGCGGAAAGCGATCTGCTCGGCGCCGTTGGAATGGCCGTCCAGCCCTGGCTTGCCGACCACGAACTTCATCCGCCGACCGAGCTTGGCGCTGACCGCGTCGACGGCCTCGCGGATCGGCTCCAGCCCCTCGGTGCGGTTCGACGGGCTGGGCGAGACGCCGGTCGGGCCGCGATATTCGCCGTGGACCTGGCGCATGACCCCGGCCCATTCGCCGGTCGTGGCCCCGGCCTTGGCGGCGGCGATCGAGGCCGGCATGATGTTGCGCCCGGCCGCCGCATCCTCGCGCAGCTGCGCCAGCGCGGCCTGCACCGCCGGGTTGTCGCGGCTGGCGCGCCAGTCGTTCAGCCGGGCGATCTGGTCGGCCTCGACCGCCGGATCGACGACCATGATCCCACCGTCGCCCGCGGTCAGCGGCGAGGGCTCGCCCTGCTGCCAGCGGTTCACGCCGACGACGACGGTCTCGTTATCCTCGATCCGGTTCAGCCGCGCGGCGTTCGAGCTGACCAGCTGCGACTTCATGTAGTCGATGGCGGCGATCGCGCCGCCCATCTCGTCCAGCAGCTTCAGCTCGGCCCGGGCGCCGTCCTTCAGCGCCTCGACCTTGGCGGCCACCGCCGGGTTCCCGTCGAAGAGGTCGCCGAATTCCAGCAGGTCGGTCTCGTAGGCCATGATCTGCTGCATCCTGAGCGACCATTGCTGGTCCCAGGGGCGCGGCAAGCCCAGCGCCTCGTTCCACGCCGGTAGCTGCACGGCGCGGGCGCGGGCGTTCTTGCTGAGCGTCACGGCCAGCATCTCGATCAGGATGCGATAGACGTTGTTTTCCGGCTGCTGCTCGGTCAGGCCGAGGCTGTTCACCTGCACCCCATAGCGGAAGCGGCGGTATTTCTCGTCCTCGATGCCGTAGCGGTCGCGGGTGATCTCGTCCCACAGCTCGGTGAAGGCGCGCATCTTGCAGAGCTCGGTGACGAAGCGGATGCCGGCGTTCACGAAGAAGCTGATCCGCCCGACCATCGCCGGGAAATCCTCGGGCGCGACCTTGCCCTTGAGGTCGTCCAGCACCGCGATCCCGGTCGCGAGCGCATAGGCGAGTTCCTGTTCCGGCGTGGCCCCCGCCTCTTGCAGGTGGTAGGAACAGACGTTCATCGGGTTCCACTTGGGCAGGTGGTCCGCCGTATAGGCCGCGACGTCGGTGATCATCCGCAGCGAGGGCTTGGGCGGGCAGATATAGGTGCCGCGCGACAGGTATTCCTTGATGATGTCGTTCTGCACCGTCCCTTGCAGGGCCGCGATGTCGGCGCCCTGTTCTTCGGCGACGGCGATATACAGTGACAGCAGCCACGGCGCCGTGGCGTTGATCGTCATCGAGGTGTTCATCTGGTCCAGCGGGATCTGGTCGAACAGCGCCCGCATGTCGCCCAGGTGACAGACCGGGACGCCGACCTTGCCGACCTCGCCGCGGGCCAGCACGTGATCGCTGTCATAGCCGGTCTGGGTGGGCAGGTCGAACGCCACCGACAGGCCGGTCTGCCCTTTGGCCAGGTTGGTGCGGTACAGCTCGTTCGACTTGGCGGCCGTGGAGTGGCCGGCATAGGTGCGGAACAGCCAGGGTTTGTCCTTGGTCGCCATGATCGGACGCCTTCGCAAGATTCTTTCGGTCCGCGCCAGCTAACCGACAGATTGCTGCGCCGTCAATTCGCCGCGCTGCGGCATGACGGTTTTCGAAGGCGCTTTGACCGGCGTTAAACCGGGGGTGTTGCAGCGGCGGGGCAAGGGCGCAGGGACGCCGGCCGCCAGTTCCACGAAACCGCGGCCGACGCGCTGGGCCTGGCCGTCGCCGGCAAGGCCGCCGAGGCGAATCAGCTGATCGGGGGTCGGTTCGCCTCGCTGTCGACCAAACTGGGGACCGCGATCAAGCATTGGCGGCACAAGCTGGTGTGTCGCGGGGCAGAGGCCCCCACAGGGCCGGCCGCGGGGGCGCGTTCCGTGTCCGGCGTTCCGCCGGCGTGGCGCGGCGGCGCGAAAATGCCGCAGCGCGTCGTTACGGACAGCCCGGCGGGGCATATAGCGGAACCTTGCGTCATATTGTTGCGTCCGCGACCCGTTCCTCTGTTGCAATGTTGCGCGCGGGCCATTAGCTCTGCCGGCAGGAGCGCCGCGATTCTGCGTTGCGGCATGATTGCAAGGAAAAATGCCGATGGCCCTCGACGCCCCGACCCCGATCGCCCCCTATGACGCGCCCGTAAAGGACCTGTACGAGATCGGCGAAATGCCGCCCCTCGGCCATGTCCCCAAGCAGATGCACGCTTGGGCGATCCGCCGCGAACGCCACGGCGAACCCAACGTCGCCATGCAGCTGGAAGTCGTGGACACGCCCGAGATCGACAGCCACGAGGTGCTGGTGCTCGTGATGGCCGCGGGCGTCAACTATAACGGAATCTGGGCCGGTCTCGGCCAGCCGATCAGCCCTTTCGACGGCCACAAGGCGCCCTATCACATCGCCGGGTCGGACGCCTCGGGGATCGTCTGGAAGGTCGGTGCCAAGGTCAAGACCTGGAAGGTCGGCGACGAGGTCGTGATCCACTGCAACCAGGATGACGGCGACGACGAGGAATGCAACGGCGGCGACCCGATGTATTCGCCGACCCAGCGCATCTGGGGCTACGAGACGCCGGACGGATCGTTCGCGCAGTTCACCCGCGTCCAGGCCCAGCAGCTGATGCCGCGCCCGCGCCACCTGACCTGGGAGGAATCGGCCTGCTACACGCTGACGCTGGCCACCGCCTACCGGATGCTGTTCGGGCATGAGCCGCACGAGCTGAAGCCCGGCATGAACGTGCTGGTCTGGGGCGCCTCGGGGGGCCTTGGGTCCTACGCGATCCAGCTGATCAACGCGGCGGGCGGCAACGCCATCGGCGTGATCTCGGAAGAGGACAAGCGCGACTTCGTCATGGGCCTTGGCGCCAAGGGCGTGCTGAACCGCAAGGATTTCAACTGCTGGGGTCCGCTGCCCAAGGTCGGGTCCGAGGAATACAAGCAGTGGTTCAACGAGGTCCGCAAGTTCGGCAAGGCGATCTGGGACATCACCGGCAAGGGCAACAATGTCGACATCGTCTTTGAACACCCCGGCGAGGCGACCTTCCCGGTCAGCACCTTCGTCTGCAAGAAGGGCGGCATGGTGGTGATCTGCGCCGGCACCACCGGCTTCAACTGCACCTTCGACGTCCGCTACATGTGGATGCACCAGAAGCGCCTGCAGGGCTCGCATTTCGCGCATCTGAAGCAGGCGGCGGCGGCCAACAAGCTGATGCTGGAACGCCGGCTGGACCCCTGCATGTCCGAGGTCTTCCCCTGGGCGGAAATCCCCGATGCGCACATGAAGATGTACAAGAACCAGCACAAGCCGGGGAACATGGCGGTGCTGGTGCAGGCCCCCGTGACCGGCCTCAGGACGGTCGAGGACGTGCTGGACCACGCCCCCAACCGTCGCTGAGGCAACCATCTCGTCGGTAGTGGGTCAGTTTGAAATCTGAAAGTTCAGGCTCGCATGAGCCTGGGTTTGCTTCGCGGCTCGGCGCGTCCTATCTTGAAGGCATGACCGACAGACCCAAACGCCCCCGCGACACCAACCAGCTTGCCAAGCTCATTGTGGACTTGGCGACGGGAGAGAACGTGGAGCATGAGCCTGACACGTCCGGGCAGCGCAAGGGTGGCTTGAAAGGTGGCAAGGCGAGAGCTGAAAAGCTCTCTCCATCTGAGCGTAGCGAGATTGCGGCGAAAGCCGCGCGTGCACGGTGGACGGACTAGGCAGCCCCATCGCCCACTTACACAAGCACCTCACTCTCGGAATCATCAGTCTCCATCGCGCCGCTGGGATCTTGTTCCGAGTGATGATCGGCGCCTTCCTCAGAGCCACCTTCATCCGAGTGCGCGTCACTCAGCCGATATCCTTGCCCTCGCCCCCCGACAACATTGCCCGCTTGGGCCATCCTATACACCCGTGCGGATAAGGCATTTAGCTCCTTATCCCTATCTCCATCGCCAATCACGATCCCCCGTGCCGTCAAAGCATCATACAGGGCCACACGATCCATCGGAGCATCAGCTTCGCGGAGCACGTCAAGGACTGCTTGCTCAAACTCATTTATAGGCGTTTTTGCCCTTTTGATATCAGCTGGAGAGGCGGTAGATGCGTCCGACGCCGCATCACTGCCTGCTGGTCGGTGTAAGTGTGGCTCCGCTGGGGCTGCCACAGCAGCCGTTAAAAATTGTGCGGCTGCGCGCTCCAACTCGTCATACTGGCGCAGAAGCCGGTCAATCTCACCCACGCGGTCCAGAAGACCTTGGCGCTCTGCCCGCAAGCGCGATGCTATATCCATACCTGCCCCTTCACGCGCGCATCCGAACCCATCGGACTGTATTCCGTTAATGTAATTGCTTGCGCCGCGTCCGTCAATCGGTTACGTATGTGGCGTGGGAGAGTCCCACCAACAAACTGACGGAACCTAACGATGAGAAGAAATCGGGGTCTTTCGCGCTGACAGCCACCCGGCGCGGAAGACCTTAAACGGAAAAGCCAGACCCGAAGGCCTGGCTTCCCAAAATAGGTGGAGATCAGCGCGGGCCGGAGCCCGTGAAAGTCCCTCCTCAACAGTTGGACTATCTCACAAATCCCGGCCCGCATCAAGCGAAACCCTCTTCCGAAAAGGAGACGGGCATGAAGGCTGGTGTCTTTGTGAACGCGTATGAACGCGTTCGCTTTGGCCGGGTCGAGCATGTCTGCGCCCACTGGCGCAGCCGCTGACCTGACTTGGCATTGATCCCGCGCTTCTTGGCTAGGCGATAGCGGCTCACGAGGCTCTACGTAATCAACTTGGGTGGCAGGAAACTGTCGCCCTTTTTTGGTCATACTGACAGATTATGCTTGACTGTTGGTCAGTATGAATTAGGTTCAGAGCATGAACAAGCTCGACACCAAGACCCGCGCCATGATCCTCCGCTGCCTTGTGGAGGGAAACAGCATCCGTGCTACGTGCCGCCTTACTGACACGAGCAAGAACACGGTGACAAAGCTGCTTGAGGACGCGGGCCGGGCCTGCTTGGCTTACCATGACGAACACGTGCGGGGTGTTGCCGCCACGCGTATCCAGTGTGACGAGATTTGGGCCTTCTGCTACGCGAAGGAAAAGAACGTTCCGACCGCCAAGGCTGCGCCAGAGGACGCGGGCGACGTATGGACTTGGACTGCGCTCGACCCCGACAGCAAGCTCATTGTCTCCTATACTGTGGGCGACCGCGACGCGGAAACGGCGCGGGACTTCATGTTTGACTTGGCCGACCGTCTGGCAAATCGGGTCCAACTCACCACGGACGGCTTTGGTGCCTACCTCAAAGCCGTGGGCGACGCCTTCGCGGCTGACGTGGATTACGCCCGGCTCATCAAACTCTTTGGTGAACCTACGGGCGCTAAGGGCCACGAGCGCACGTATTCCCCCGCTCAGTTCTCCGGTATCATCAAGGAGCCTGTATTTGGAAAGCCTGACATGGCAAAGGTCAGCACATCTCATGTCGAGCGGCAGAACCTTACGATGCGGATGCAGATGCGCCGCTTTACCCGGCTCACCAACGCCTTCTCCAAGAAGGCCGAGAACCACCTCTACGCTGTGGCGCTCCATTTCATGCACTACAACTTCGTCCGCACCCACAAGACGCTCAGGATGCCCCCTGCGATGGCCGCCGGCCTGACAACCCGCCCGTGGGAAATTGAGGACATCGTGGCGCTGGTGGAGGCGGCAGAGGAACCGCCAAAGAAGCGCGGACCCTACAAGAAGCGGGAGAAGTGAGGCTTATTCGGCTTGGAGCGAAGTGCCGCTATGGTTGGCGTAGGTCGGCCATGACGGGGTATAGCTCTCATCAGCTTGATTGCCCCATACAGCCCAACCCTTTCGGGTGCCGCGCGAAAATAGCTCAAGACGTGGCCCAGGTGAGCACGCTTCAATGATCGGGAAAATCTCGTCCGGCTTGCGCGAGTGTTCGCGCTTGCGGCTGGCGACGAAGTTGACTTGGCTCCGCCCAGGGGCCAGCGTGCGGGCGTCTTTCCCCCGAATGCCGAACAGCAAAAGCTCCGTCACATTGCGGAAGTAAAACCCGACCCCGCGTCCGTCCGAGCCACCGTCTTTGCGCACCTTGTGCCAGACGATGTTGGACTTGTAAGTGAAGCCCCATGCTTTCATGACGTCAAGCCCATCGGGCAGCATGGCATTGGGGATCCAAAGGTAGAGGTGGGCCGTCTCGGCCGCGACATCTGCCACGGGAAGGGCGCAGATTTCGGGCAGGGACATGGTTCCGTAACGGCTCAGACGGCGGTGTTCTGGCGCGACCTTCCCTGTGCTGTTCTGAAAACGCCAAGGCGGGTCCGCTAAGATAGTGGCGAACCTACGGCCGTTGGCCAGAGCCCGCAGGTCGTCACTTGCCGTCATCGTCGTCTGCCCCGTTGTCGCTGTCGTTCCCCTCATCGCCGCTGCCGCTCAGAAGATCCAGCACCGGGGTTGAGACATCTTCTATATACTTAGTTCGCGTGATGCCGAATGCCAGGATGGGGCAGCCTCCACCCCCGCCGCCCTCGATCCTTGGGAAGAGCTTGTCCATGTGGGTTGTTGATGCGCCGTATTTGTCGGCGACCTTCTTCCCTAGCGACTTGAAGAGAGATTGAAGGTTGCTCGCGCGGGTGATGATGATCCCCACGTCAATGACTCGAAGGTCGAACAGAAGGCGGAAATTGTTCAGGTCCCGATCAAAAAACGGGTCTTTGTTGTTCCACTCAATCTCCAGGCCAACTCGCCCCTTGAAGCAGTCAACCTTGTGTGTGGGGGTGTCTCGCTCCGCAGCATCCACTCGGATGCGCGTCTCAAACTTTCGCTCTTCCCACCCTCTGGCCTCCAGGAAGCTGTCGATCCGGCCCGCAATAACGCTTTTCCGCCCGCCGCCCGTCAGCACCTCGCTCTTGCGGAACTCGAAATCTCGCAGGACGGCCAGCACATCGGCCCACTCGTTCGGGTGTGCGGTGGAGACGACTCCGGCAGCGTTGCGCCACTCGTGCACCTCATAGGCGTCAGTAATGTCCGACGGAATCAGATGGAGCGTAACCATGCCTCATCTGCTCAGGAAGTCTTGGGAGGCGCAACCAACTGTCTCTAATTTCAAACTGACCCACTACCATCTCGTCCCCGCCCCTTGCGCGCGGGGACGATCCGGAGTATGTGGGTCCGGTATTCGCTTTTCTTGCTGCCTTCTGTCTCCGCTACCGGCTGCAGTCTGCAACCATCGAACTGTCGCCTACCGGACCGTCGCATTCCGCGGACGGCTTATCAGAAGGAATATCACGATGGCCAAGGGCACCGTGAAATGGTTCAACAACACCAAGGGCTTCGGCTTCATCGCCCCTGAGGGCGGCAACCGCGACGTGTTCCTGCACATCTCGGCGCTGGAGCGTGCGGGCATCCGTGATCTCCCCGACGGGACCGCGGTCACCTACGATCTGGAAACCGGCCGCGACGGCCGTGAATCGGCGACGAACCTGTCGCTGGCCTGAACCGGGCCTTATCGCGACACCGGACAAGGCGCCCTGCGGGGCGCCTTTTTCATGGGCGGTTGGCTTGCCCCGCCTCGCCCGCTAAGGGACGGCATGACCCTTCCCGTCCTTTCCCCCGATCAGGCCGACGCCTGGGATGCGCTGGCCCAGATGCTGGCTGCCTCCGGCGTGGACCTGGTGGCCGAGGAACTCAGCCCCCCGACCGAGGGCAAGGGCCGGGTCATGGCGGTGCTGGGCAAGGCCGGATCGGGCAAGACGCTGCTGCTGGCCGAACTGACCCGCGCCCTGATCGCGGCGGGCGCGCAGGTGGTCAGCGGCGATTACGAGGGCCGCCGCCGCAAGGACGCGCGCACTGTCGCGGTGCTGGCGCCGACCAACAAGGCGGCCTTCGTGCTGCGCACCCGGGGGGTGCCCGCGACGACGATCCACCGCATCCTCTATACCCCGGTCTATGACCCCGACTACGAACGGCTCGCCGACTGGCTGGCCGGCAATGGCGAGCGTCCC
Organism: Paracoccus sphaerophysae; assembly: GCF_000763805.1. Classification (GTDB taxonomy): domain Bacteria; phylum Pseudomonadota; class Alphaproteobacteria; order Rhodobacterales; family Rhodobacteraceae; genus Paracoccus; species Paracoccus sphaerophysae. The sequence goes on from NZ_JRKS01000044.1 coordinate 17,216, forward strand.
GCGATCGAGGGGCTGACCGACGCCGCGCTGGACCGGGCGCTGGCGTTCTATCAGCAACACGGCTCGATCCCCGGCGCGCTGGCGGCGGCGGGGCTGCGCGGGTCGGACTTCATCCAAGGGTGGAAGCGGCGCGAGGATGCGCTGGACATCGGCTTCGTGGACGAATCCTCGATGCTGGACGAGCGCCAGTTCGACGACCTGCGCGAGATCTTTCCGGTGCTGGTGCTGTTCGGCGACCCGGCGCAGTTGGCCCCCGTCGGGCAGTCGGGCGAGATGGTCTTCGACCGTCTCGCCGCGCCGCAAAAGCTGGAACTGCACCGCATCCACCGGCAGGCCGACGACAGCCCGATCCTGGACCTCGCCCACGCACTGGGCGATCCGGGCGTCGACTTCGCGGCCTTCGAGCGGCTGGTCCGCGACGCCGCCGCCCGCGACCCGCGCGTGATCTGGGCCGAGCGCGTCGAAAGCGACCTGATGGCGCGCAGCCCGGTGCTGGTCTGGCGCAACGCCACGCGGGTGCGGCTGATCTCGGCCTTCCGCGCCGCCCACGGCGCCCCCGGCGACGCGCTGCTGCCCGGAGAGCCGCTGATCTGCGACGGCATCGAGCTGCCGCTGAAGCACCGCAAGAAGCGCATCGACCTCGAGGCGCGCGGCCTCATCAAGGGCGCGCAGGTGGTCTATCTGGGACCGGGCCGCAAACCCGGCTTTTCCCGGCTGCACGTCATCGGCGCGCCGGAACCGCGGCTGTCGGCGGCCAGCATCGTCAAGATCGAGACGCCGGACGTCGAGGAACCCTTCATCCCCTTTGCCGCCCGCATGGGCGCCACCTTCCTGCATGGCGCGGCGGTCACGATCCACAAGGCGCAGGGGTCGCAATGGCCCGACGTGCAGGTCTTTGCCCCCGACCTGTCCGCCGCCGCCTGGTCGAACCGGACCGAGGCCGGGCTGCCGCTGTGGAAACGCCTCGCCTATGTGGCGATCACCCGCGCGCAGGACCGCCTGCTCTGGGTCACGAAAGCGCGGCTCGCCCGCCCCCAGGGCGCGCTCTCGATCGACGACCTGCCCGCCGAATCCGCCCCGCTCACCCTCGAAGAATCCTGAGTTCTTCTTTGCGAAAATATCCTGGGGGAGTCCCGCAGGGACGGGGGCAAAGCCCCCCTTCAGACCTTCCGCACCCGCCGCTCGATCCGGTCGTTGTGCAACTGCTCGATGCGCAGCCGCAGCGCCTCGGTTAGCGCCTCGCGCGGCAGTCCGGTTTCCTGCGACAGCCGCAGCACCCCGAAATGCACCCGCGCGATTTCCTGGTAATAGCGCGCGAAGGTATAGTTGATCGAAGCCCCGGCCAGCGCCCCGAAGACCGGCGTCGCCTGGGCCGCCAGCTTCTGCCCCAGCACGGCGGCGAGGCGCGGCGCGATCCGGGCGATGATGCCCTGCACGGTCTGGCCGGTGATCGACAGCTTCGCGGCCAGCAGGCCCAGGTCGGTGCCGTCATCCTCGGACATCGGCCCGGCGGCGGCAAAGACCCGCAGCGCCTCGATCCGCACCTCGTCCGAGTCCGGGTCCAGCCCGTGTTCCTCGGCGATGTCCAGGATCGCGCGCAGCAGCATCGTCACCGTCACCGGCAGTTCGATCATCGCGCCCGGCAGCCCCGCGACACCGCCCGCGGCCCCCGACACGGTCGAGGCGAGCCGGTTGAACCAGTCGCCGCGGTCACGGACATAGCGTCGGGTGCGCGTCGCGGCCGCAAAGGCACGGTTCAGCGCCGCCAGCGTCAGCCCGTCCAGCCGAGACCGGACAAAGCGCGGCAGCCGCTCGATCAGCCCCTGCGCGCTGCCGCCGATGGTCGCCAGGATCTCCATCCCCAGCCCGCTGGCCGCCAGGTAGCGCCGCGCCAGCCGGTCGATCTGCAGATGGACCGAGGGGTCATCGATCGGCGGCAGGATGGCCTGGCGCGGCGTGATCCGGGATTGCGAGTTCTTGGGGTCTGGCATGTCTGTCCTCTGGCATCTCGACCTGCGCGCAGGCCGAACGCAGTTCCGGGCTGTCCTCGATCTCGGCAAGCCCGGCCAGCACGTCGGGCCGGGTCTCGCGCGTGACCGCGCCGCGGACATCAACCCATGCGCCGGGCCGAAGTTCCAGCCCCAGCACCCGGTCGGGGTTGGTGGGCGGCGGCATCTCGACGCCCTCCAGCCGGACAAAGCCGAAGCGCGAATAATAGGGCGCGTCGCCGACCAGCATCACCCGCGCCCAGCCCATCGCCCGCGCCCGCGACAGGCTTTCGCGCATCAACAGTCCCCCCAGCCCCTCGCCCTGCGCGGTCGGGTGGACGGCGACCGGCCCCAGCAGCAGCACCGACCGCCCGCCCACCCGCACCGGCCAATAGCGGATCGCGGCGACCAGCGTGTCGCCGCTGCGCAAAGTCAGGCACAGCTCCGGCACCGGTGGCACCCCGTCGCGCAGCCGATAGGACGACAGCGCCGTGCGGCCGGGCGCAAAGCACAGGTCCAGCAGCGCCTCGACCTCGGGCGTGTCGGCATCGGTTTCGGGGCAAAGGTCATACATCGGGGCGTCTCGCAGCGCGCGGTGAGGGCGCGCTTAGCATCGGCTGGCGCCGGTTTGAACGGCAAATCGCCGTGTGCGCGTGCGGGTGCGCGGGCGGTTGCGGCGGGCGGTTGCGGCGGGCGGGCCGCGCGGGCAGGATGCCCGGACGCGACACGGATCCAACACGGACCCAACACGGAGCCAAGCCGATGTTCTATCGCCCCGAATCCGGCCACGGCCTGCCGCACAACCCGTGGAACGCCATCGTCGCGCCGCGCCCGATCGGCTGGATCTCGACCCGCGGCCGGCTGGGGGACAACCTCGCGCCGTATTCCTTCTTCAACGCCACCGCTTATGTGCCGCCGCAGGTGATGTTCGCCTCGACCGGGCAGAAGCGGGACCGGCCGGGGACCAAGGACACGGTGGCGCAGATCGCCGAGAGCCGGGTGTTCTGCGTCAACATCGCCGACGGGGCGCTGCGCGAGGCGATGAACGCCTCGACCTCGGCGCAACCGGCGGGGGTCAGCGAATTCGACCTCGCCCGCGTCACGGCGGTGCCGTGCGAGACCATCGACTGCGCGCGGGTGGCCGAGGCAGCGGCCTCGCTGGAATGCCGCGCGACCCGGATCATCCGGCAGGCAGGCGAGGCGAACCACCTGGTGCTGGGGGTCGTCACCGGCATCCATCTGCGCGACGACTGCGTGGCCTCGGGCGTGTTCCGCCCGCCCTCGGGGTGGCTCGCGCGGCTGGGCCACAAGGATTACTGCATCGTCACCGAGACGTTCGAGATGGACCGCCCCGCATGAAGCCGGCAAAGACCGTCAAGGACTATATCCGCAGCATCGTCGATTTCCCGCATGAGGGGATCGTGTTCCGCGACGTGACGACGCTGTTCGCGGATGCGCGCGGGTTCCGCATGGCGGTGGACCAGCTGCTGTCGCCCTATGCGGGGGTGCCGATCGACAAGGTCGTGGGGCTGGAGGCGCGGGGCTTCATCCTTGGCGGCGCGGTGGCGCATCAGCTGACCACCGGCTTCGTGCCGATCCGCAAGAAGGGCAAGCTGCCCGGCGCAGTCATCAGCCAGGCCTATCAGCTGGAATACGGCGAGGCGGTGATGGAGATCCACGACGACGCGCTGAACCCCGGCGAGCGGGTTCTGATCGTTGACGACCTGCTGGCTACCGGCGGCACGGCGCGGGCGGCCATCGACCTGTGCCGCCGTCTGGGCGCCGAGGTCGTGGGCGCGGCCTTCGTCATCGACCTGCCGGAACTGGGCGGCCGCCGGGTGGTCGAGGCGGCCGGCGTCGAGGTTCACGCGCTGACCGAGTTCGACGGGCATTAGCGCGCACGCTAGGCCGTGTGCGGCAGCGGGAACAGCCGATCATAGGCCCAGTTGAACAGGTAGCCGTAGACGACATAGAACACCGCCACGCCGACATCGAACAGGAACGCCTGCCACAGCGAGACGTCCAGGACCCAGGCGACGAAGGGCAGCAGGATGACCAGCAGCCCGGCCTCGAACAGCACGGCATGCACGGCGCGGATCGGGTGGGTCTTGACCACCGAGCCGCGCAGCCGCCGCATCGCATGGTCGAAGCCGAGGTTGTAGAGATAGTTCCAGACCGTCGCCACGACCGACGAGACCACCCCGACGACCCCCAGGGCGTGCAGGTCGAACCCGGTGATCAGCCAGCCGCCGCCGATGAGGAAGACCAGGCCGACGATTTCGAACAGGATCGCGTGGCGGATACGGTCGGCTGTGCTGCGCATCGGAAAGGCTCTGCTGGCGGGCCGTCCCGAGTGCTGCCCTTGATGGGGAAAGGTCGTCCTTTCGCCCCCCGGATAGGCCGCGCGGGGCCCGGGATCAAGCCAGCACGGCGCCGGGGTTCATGATCCCCAGCGGGTCCAGCGCCGCCTTGATCGCCCGCATCGCCGCCAGCCGCGCCGGATCGCCCCAGCGCGCCAGATCGGCGGTCTTGAGCCGCCCGACCCCGTGCTCGGCCGAAAACGATCCCGCGCGGTCCACCACCATCTGGTGCACGGCTTCCTGAATCGCAGCGCGGCGGTCGTCGTAGTCCTCGCGCCGCCGGCCGCGGGCGGGGAAGACGTTGTAATGCAGATTGCCGTCGCCCAGATGCCCGAAGCAGTTGATCCGCATGTCGCCCATCGCGGCCAGCATCGCCCCCGCATCGTCCAGAAACCGCGGGATTTCCGACAGCGGCAGGCTGATGTCGTGGCTGGAAACCGAGCCGATCCGCCGGTTCGCCTCGGGCAGATGCTCGCGCAGCGACCAGAACTCGGCCGCCTGCGCGCCCGACCGGGCGAGCGCACCGTCAGTGACCAGCCCGGCCGCCATCGCCTCTTCCAGCAGCCCCTCCAGCGCCGCGTCGGGGGCCAGCCCCTGGGGCAGCGACAGCTCCAGCAGCACCGACCACGGCGCGCCGGGCAGCGGCTGGCGGATCGCCGGCAGCACCTCGGCCAGGAAATCGAGCCCCACGCCCGAGATCAGCTCGAACGCCGTGACGCAGCCCGCGAACCGCCCCTGCGCCAGCGCCAGCAGCGCCAGCGCCTCGGCCGGGCCGGGCACGGCCAGCATCGCGGTCGCCAGGCCCGCGGGGACCGGCGCCATCCGCAGGCTCGCGGCGGTGATGATCCCCAGCGTGCCCTCGGCGCCGATCAGCAGGTCGCGCAGGTCATAGCCGGTGTTGTCCTTCCGCAGCCGCTTGAGGTCGCGCAGGATCGACCCGTCGGGAAGGACCGCCTCGATCCCCAGGCACAGCGCGCGGGCATTGCCCCAGCGCAGCACGGCGGTCCCGCCGGCGTTGGCGCCCAGCACGCCGCCCAGCTGCGCCGTCCCCTGACTGGCCAGCGCCAACGGGAACATCCGCCCGGCGGCGCGCGCGGCGTCCTGTACGGCGGCGAGCGTCATGCCAGCCTCGGCGACCAGCACATCCTCGTCGGGCCGGACGTCGCGGATGCGGGCCATGCGCTCCAGCGACAGGATCAGCGGCGCCGGCCCCTCGGGCATCACCGAGCCGCCGACCAGCCCCGTCCCGCCTCCGCGCGGCACGATCGCCACCCGCGCCGCCGCGCAGGCCCGCACGACCGCCGCCACCTCCTCGACCGAGCGCGGTGCAGCGACCAGCCCGCCCTGCCCCAGATAGCGCCCGCGCGGCTCGTCCAGATAGCGGTCCTCGACCGGCCGCAGCACGCCCTCCGGCAACTGGCTCGCAAGACGGTCATCGGCAGGATTCAGCGGCATTCTTCTTTGTCCAAATATCCCGGGGTCCGGGGCAGCGCCCCGGTCCGGCGTCACCGCACCTCGGTCCGCCCACGCCGGTCATGGCGCAGGTTGGAATACTGGACGTGATTCCGCCAGCGCCCGTTGATCTGCAGATAGGACTGCGCGACGCCCTCATACTTGAAGCCGGATTTTTCCAGCACCCCGCGGCTGGCGGCGTTCTCGGGCAGGCAGGCGGCCTCGAGCCGCGACAGATCCATCGGGCCGAAGGCATGGGCCACCACGGCGGCCAGCGCCTCGCGCATGTAGCCCTGGCGCGCGAAGGGGGCGCCGATCCAATATCCCAGCGTCCCCATCTGCGCCGGCCCGCGGCGGATGTTGTCCAGCGTCACCGCCCCCAGCAGAACCCCGTCACGGCGCACGAGGAACAGCGGCAGCGCGGTGCCGCCGCGGCTGGCGCGGGCGGCCCAATAGACGCGGTTGGTGAAGGACTTCCGCGACAGGTGGTCGGCGTGCCAGATCGGCTCCCACGGGGTCAGGAAGTCGCGGCTTTCGGCCCGCAGCCCTGTCCAGGCCGCGAAATCCTGATGCGCGGGAAGGCGCAGCACCATGCGCTCGGTGTCCAGCCGCAGGGCAGAGCGGCGCAGGAACATCAGGCGGCGAGTCGTCCGGCCAGCGCCTCGCGCGCGGGCGCCTTGCGGACCGGGCCATACAGCGCCAGCGCCGGCTGCGCCGCGGCGATCATCCGCGCGGCATGGTCGCGCACGTCGGCGGCGGTCACCGCGTCGATGCGGGCCGCGACCTCCTCGGCCTCGGGGACGCGGCCCCAGATCGCCAGCGCGCGGGCGATGCGTTCCGCCTGCCCCGAGGGGCTTTCCAGCCCCATCAGCAGCCCGGCCTTGAGCTGGGTCTTGGCGCGCGCGACCTCGGCTTCGGACAGGTCGTCGGCCGAGCGTCGGATCTCGTCCACGGTGAGATGCGCCAGATCGCCAAGCTGATCGCCCGAGGTGCCGGCATAGATCGTCACCATGCCGGTATCGTCATGGAATCCCGACTGCGCAAAGATCGTGTAGCACAGGCCGCGTTCCTCGCGGATCTTCTGGAACAGCCGCGAGGACATGCCGCCGCCCAGCGCCGAGGTCCAGATCTGCGCGGCATAGAAGTCGGGCGACAGATAGCCCGGTCCCTCGAAGGCCAGCGCGAAATGCGCCTGTTCCAGCCGCTTGACCCGGCGCGCCTCCGACCCCTGCCAGCGGGCGGGCTCGCGCCCCGTCCCGACCAGCGGCGACAGATGCCCGAACAGGTCCTCGGCCTGGCGCACCAGCGCATCGTGATCGACGGCGCCCGCGGCGGCCACGATCATCTGGCCGGGGCCGTAATGCTCGGCCACGAAGCCCGACAGATCGGCGCGGGAAAACCCCGACACCCGCTCGGCCGGGCCGAGGATGGTGCGGCCCATCGCCTGGTCGGGATAGGCGGCCTCTTGCAGCCAGTCGAAGATCACGTCGTCGGGCGTGTCCAGCGCCTGCCCGATTTCCTGCAGGATCACGCCGCGCTCGACCTCGATCTCGCGCCCGTCGAAGGCCGGGTTCAGGACGATGTCACCGATCACGTCCAGCGCCAGCGGCACGTCGCCGGCCAGCACGCGCGCGTAATAGGCGGTGGTGTCGCGCGAGGTGTAGGCGTTGATGTAGCCGCCCACGTCCTCGATCGCCTCGGCGATCTGCAGCGCGCTGCGCCACGCCGTGCCCTTGAAGGCCATGTGTTCCAGGAAATGCGCGATGCCGTTCTGGTCGGCCCGCTCGTCCCGGCCCCCTGCCCCGACCCAGAC
>NZ_JRKS01000045.1 GCF_000763805.1 Paracoccus sphaerophysae
GACGGGTCCCCCGCGCCAATCTGGACCGGCGCCGGCTGGGCCGTTGCCCGCGCCGTCCGCGCCGATGATCCGCACGGTGCGGTCGTCCCCGGCCTGCGACGGAAGGGCCGCGCCGCGATCGGCCATCGCCGCCAGCAGCTGCGCCTCGTGCGCCAGCGCGTCGTCCAGCGTCTCGGCGGTTTCGTGGTCCAAGACCCACAGCGCGCCGGCGGCGGCCGCCAGCCAGCCCAGCGCCACCAGCGCCAGCACCCGCCCGGTCAGCCGCCGGGTCAGGCTGTAGGGCGGTGACGCCGTCATGGCACGAGGTAACCCAGGCCGCGGCGGGTCTCGATCACCTTGGCGCCCAGCTTGCGGCGCAGCCGGCTGACATAGACCTCGACGGCGTTGCCCTCGATCTCGGCGTCAAAGGCGAACAGCGCCTCTTCCAGCGCGGGCTTGCCCAGCACCCGGCCGCGAGCGCCGACCAGGGTGTCGAACAGCGCCCATTCGCGCTGGGTCAGGCGGATCTCCTCGGGGCCGCGGAACACCCGGCGGCGGGCGCGGTCGACCGAGACGCCGCCCAGTTCCACCACCGGCGAGGGCGCGTCCTGGCCGCGCCGCGCATTGGCGCGGATGCGGGCGGACAGCTCGTCCAGGTCATAGGGCTTGACCACGTAGTCGTCGGCACCCGCGTCCAGCCCGGCGATGCGGTCGCTGATCTGGTCGCGGGCGGTGGCCACGATCACCGGCGTCGCGTCCCCCGCCGCCCGGCAGGCGCGCAGCAGCCCAAGGCCCGACCCGTCCGGCAGCCCCAGGTCCAGCAGCATCAGCGCGTAATCGGCGACGGCCAGCGCTTCCTCGGCCTCGGCGATCGAGCCCGCGATGTCGACGGCGTGGCCCTGGGCGGACAGGTGCCGCGCGACAGCCTGGGCCAGCGGGGCGCTGTCCTCGACGATCAGAAGACGCATCGGTGGGGTCCTTTCCCGGCCGCGGGGGTGCGGCAGTTTGTCCTGCAGGGGCTTTGCCAGCGCAAGCTTTCCGCAAGCTGACCGCACCAGAACGGCGTCAGTCGAAACGCACAGCAAAGGAAACGAACCATGCGTATCGCCATCGCCACCGCCGCCCTGATGGGCCTCACCGCCCTGTCCCCCGCCTTCGCCGAAGAGGCCAAGTGCAACCAGCCCGAATCGAGCTGGAAGCCGGTCGAGGAGCTGAAGACCAAGCTGACCACCGAGGGCTGGACGATCTCCAACGTCAAGACCGACGAAGGCTGCTACGAGGTCTATGGCAAGGACAAGGACGGCAACAAGGTCGAGGTCTATTTCGACCCGGTGACCTTCGAAAAAGTCGGCGAGGACAGCTGAGATGCGCGCCGCGACCGACCCTGTTCGCATGGTCCCGGTGTGGGACCGCTTCGTCCGTGTCTTTCACTGGTCGCTGGTGGGGCTGATCGCCGCGGCATGGCTGACCGAGGATCTGAAGCGGGTTCATCACTGGATCGGTTACACGGTTCTGGCGCTGGTCGCGGCGCGTCTCGTCTGGGGCGTCATCGGCAGCCCGCATGCGCGGTTCGCAGATTTCGTCGCCGGGCCGGCCCGGATATCCGCCTATCTCCGCGACCTTCTTCACGGCACCGAGCGGCGGTATCTGGGCCACAACCCCGCCGGCGGCGCGATGATCGTGGCGCTGCTGACCGCGATCCTCGTGACCTGCGTGTCCGGCTGGCTGATGCTGACCGACCGGTTCTGGGGGTCCGAGACGATGGAAAACATCCACGAGGTGGCGGCCACCGTGATCCTGGTGCTGGTCGCCGGGCATGTTGCCGGAGTGGTATGGGAATCGCTGCGCCATCGTGAGAATCTGGTCCGTGCCATGATCACGGGAAGAAAACGCGCATGACCGAATATTCCGACATCTCCGCCCACCCCGAATCGCCGCATCTCATCAACCGGGCCAACTGGCTGCGGGCGGCGGTGCTGGGGGCGAATGACGGCATCGTCTCGGTCAGCTCGCTGATCGTGGGGGTGGCGGCCGCCGATCCCAGCCCGCGCGCGGTGCTGATCGCGGGCGTCGCCGGGCTCGCCGCCGGCGCGATGTCGATGGCGGCGGGGGAATATGTATCGGTGTCGAGCCAGTCCGACATCGAGCGCGCCGACATCGAACGCGAACGTGCCGCGCTGGAATCGGTGCCGGAACAAGAGCTGGCCGAACTCGCCGCCCTGTTCGAAAGCCGCGGCATGACCCCGGCGACGGCCCTGCTGGCGGCGCAAGAGGTGACCGCGCATGACGCGCTGGGCGCCCATGTCCGCGAAGAGCTGGGCCTGCACGACGTCAACCAGGCCAACCCGCTGCAGGCGGCCTTCGCGTCGCTGGTCACCTTTGCCATCGCCGCCGCGGTGCCGCTGGTGTCGGCGATGCTGGCACCGGCCGGCATGGTGATCCCGGTGGTGCTGATTGTCACGCTGATCTCGCTGGCCGTCCTGGGCGCGGTCGGGGCGCGGGCCGGCGGCGCGCCGCTGTTGCCGGCGACGATCCGGGTGCTGGTCTGGGGCGCCTTCGCCATGGCGGTGACCATGGGCGTCGGCCGCATCTTCGGCATCGCTGCTTGAGAAGCCTGGCCGCCCGCGCCGGCATGCTCGTGCTGGCGGCCCTGCTGCTGGCCGTGGGCTGGTTCGGCGGCCTGCATGCGAGCGGCAACTATCACGAGATCCTGCCCGGCGAACTGTACCGCTCGGGCCAGCTGAGCGGCCCGGCGCTGGCGGATCGCATCCGGCGCGACGGCATCCGCAGCGTGGTGAACCTGCGCGGTGAACAGGACGACCGGTCGTGGTACGACGCCGAGATCGCCGCCACCGAGGCCGCCGGCATCGCGCATTACGATTTCCGCATGTCCTCGGCCCAGTCGCTGAGCGCGCCGGACGCCGAACGGCTGGTGGCGCTGTTGCGCGAGGCGCCCAAGCCGGTGCTGGTCCATTGCGAGGGCGGCGCCGACCGCACCGGCCTGGCGGCGGCGCTGTACCTGGCCGCTGCCGGCCGCCCGGCCGAGGCCGACGGCCAGCTGTCGGTGCGCTATGGCTTTGTCGGCATCGAGGGCGTGACCCGGCCCTGGCCGATGCTGGAGAGCTGGCACCGCCTGCGCGAAGGGTTCTCAGCCAGGCCCGCTCACAGCAGCCCCGCGACCAGGGCGCCATAGCGGCGTTCCGCCTCGGCCTGCGCCTCGGCCACGCCGGGCAGGGCCAGCAGGCGGTCGATCTCGGTCCGCAGGGCGGCGCCATAGCGGTCGGTGAACGAGCTGTCGGGGATGTTGGCGTCGGCGATCCGTTCGAAATAGGCGCTGGTGTGGCGGGTGTTCTCTTCGTCCATCGGCCGCGCCCCGCGCCCGCGGGCCTGGCGCAGGCAGAACGAGGCCAGCGACTTGACCGCATAGTGGTTGTAATGGGCGATGCCGTGGCGGATTTCCTCGACCGGAACGTTGCGCAGGAATTGCCACAGGCCGGTGCGGCGGGGGATCTGAAAGCCGGTCAGGTCGCTGCGCACGATGTTCAGCGGCGGCGGCTGGAAATAGAACATCACGCTGTGATTGTGGATTTCGCGAAAGCGGTGCACGCCCCGGGTCAGGGTCTTGACCGGGCCGTTGGCCTTGTGCCGCTGCGGCAGGCGGCGCTGGAACTGTTCGGTGACCAGCCCAGCATGCCAGCCGGGATCGTCGGTGCTGCCGAAGGTCTGCGCGTTCAGCATGATGATGTCGGTGCCGGCGGGCACCGCCCCGGTCAGGTCGGCGACCCGGCCGGTGCCGACGCTGACATGCAGGAACTCGTCGGCGTCCAGCACCATCAGCCAGTCGGCATCGTTCAGCCGAAAGCGCCTGCGCATCGCGGCATAGCCGGCATGCTGGGGCGATTGCCCCGGGGGAACGACATTGGGCAGGTGCCGGATCACGCCGTGGCGATCCAGCGCCCCCAGCACCAGGTCGGTGCCGTCGGTGCAGTCGTTCGACGCGATGCAGATGAGGTCGAAGCCGATCGCGCGGTGATGGGCGACGAATTCCAGCACGAACGGGCCTTCGTTGCGGACCGACGAGATCAGCACATGCCCCAGCGACGGGCGCGCGGCAGGCGGCGCTGCCTGGGCCTTGTCCTGCGGTTGGTCCTGGTCGTGCACCCCGGTCCTCGTGCTGTCGTGCCGGCCGGCCCTTGTGCCGCAGACCGGCGCGGCGGGTCAATGCGGCGACGGGCGGCTCGGCGCCGATCGGCTCACCCCAGCGCGGCGATGCGGGCGGCGTAGCGGCGCTCGGCCTCGGCCTGCGCCTCGGCCACGCCGGGCAGCGTCAGCAGCCGCGCCATCTCGGCCCGCAGCGCCGCGCCGTGGCGGGTCACGAAGTCCCCGTCGGCCACCCGCGCCCGGGCGATGTTGTCGAAATAGCCCAGCGTGTGGCGGTCGTTGTCCTTGCCGGCCGGGTCGGTGCCCAGCTGGCGTTCCTGGCGCAGGGCAAAGCTCGCCATCGACTTGATCGCATAGTGGTTATAATGCGCGAAGCCGTGGCGGATCTGGTCGGGCGGGATGTTGCGCAGATAGCGCCACAGACGGATCCCCGGCGGGATCTGAAACCGAGAGCCGTCGCTGCGCAGCACCGTCAGCGGCTCCGTTCCGCGATAGATGTTCACGCTGTGATTGTGGATCACCCCGAAGCGGTCGATGCCCCGGGCGATGGTCTTGACCGGGCAGTTTGCCCGGTGCCCCAGCGCCAGCCGCCGCTGGAACTGTTCGGTCACCAGCCCCGGGTACCAGTCGGGATCGGGGGTGGTGCCGAAGGTCTTGGCGCTCAGCATGATGATGTCGTCGCCGTCCTGCGCCTGCGCCGTCATGTCCTGGACCCGGCCCTGCCCGACCGTGACCGACAGGAATTCGTCGGCATCCAGCACCATCAGCCAGTCCGCGCGATCCAGCCCGAACCGTTGCCGCATGCCGGCATAGGCCGCGTGCTGCGGGATGTCGTCGGGCGACAGGTCGTTGCGATAGTGGGTGATCGCGCCGCCCCGGTCTAGCGCGTCAAGCAGCAGGTCGGTCCCGTCGCTGCAGTCGTTCGAGGCGATGAACAGACGGTCGAACCCCATGGCGCGGTGGTGGGCCACGAATTCCAGCGCATAGGGGCCCTCGTCCTTCATCGAGGACAACAGCACGTGGCCCAGCCGGGCGTCGGTCCCGGTGCCCGGGACCGGGCCTGCGTCGGGGTCCCGCCCGGTGGCGCCCCGTGCGCCTGAGGAATCTGGTTGCTGCATGCCTGTCCCCCGCGGCTTTTCAGGGCCCGGCCTTGTGCCGCGACCCGACACGGCGGGTCAAGCCCGCCGGGGCTGGTCACGGGCGTGGCGGGCCATCATTGCGCGGCGGTCTGGCGGGCCGGCTGCGGCGACAGCGCCTGCCAGGCATCGAACTGCGACAGGAACACCCGGCCGTTCAGCTCGTCCAGAAGATGAGTCTTCCTGAGCCGGTCCATCACCGGGCCCTTGACCTCGGACAGATGCAACCCGACGCCCATGTCGCGCAACCGCTGATTGATCGCCTCCAGGCTCTCCAGCGCCGAGTAATCCACCGCGTTCACGGCCGAGAACATCAGCACCACGTGCCGGATCGCGCAGCCGTCGGTGACGCGGCGCTGGATCAGGTCCTCGAGAAACCGGGCATTCACGAAATACAGGCTTTCATCGACCCGCAGGGTCAGGACCTCGGGATCGGTGCCCACCTGGTGGCGGTTCACGTTGCGGAAATGCTGGGTGCCGCGGACCAGCCCGACCTCGGCCACGTGCGGGCGCGAGGTCTTGTAGAGATGCAGCAGCACCGACAGCAGCACCCCGGAGGCGACCCCGGCCTCGACCCCCACGACCAGGGTGACCAGGATGGTGGCGGCGACGGCGGCGAAATCGGCCCGGGAATAGGCCCAGGTCTTGCGCAGGATCGACAGATCGACCAGCCCCAGCACCGCCACGATGATGGTCGCGGCCAGCGTGGCGTTCGGCAGGTAGTAGACCAGCGGGGTCAGCGCCACCGCGGCGATGGCAAGGCCCAGCGCGGTAAAGGCGCCCGCGGCCGGCGTCTCGGCGCCGGCATCGAAGTTGACGACCGACCGGGCGAAGCCGCCGGTGACCGGATAGCCGCCGGTAAAGGCCGCGCCCAGATTGGCCGCGCCCAGCCCGATCAGCTCCTGGTCGGGGTCGATCCGCTGCCGCTTCTTGGCGGCCAGCGTCTGCGCCACCGAAATCGATTCGACGAAGCCGATGACCGAGATCAGCAGCGCCGGAAGCAGCAGCTGGCCGACCAGGTCGGGCGACAGCGCCGGCATGGTCAGCGGCGGCAGGCTTTGCGGCACGGCGCCCACGATCTTGACCCCGCGCTCGGCCAGGCCCAGCGCCCAGACCGCCAGCGTCGTGGTGACGACCGCCGCGACCGGGCCGGCCTTGGTCAGGATGTCGGCCAGCAGCGGCGGCGTGCCCAGCCCGCGCAGAAACGGCTTGAGGTTCGTGCGCACCCAGAACAGGAACCCCGTGGCCAGCACCCCGATCACCAGGGTGATGAGGTTCGTCTGCCCCAGCTGCATCCACAGCGCGGCCAGCATCTGCGGCAGGGTGTGGCCCTCGGCCGGCACACCCAGGATGTGCTTCAGCTGGCTGGTCGCGATGAGGATGCCCGAGGCGGTGATGAACCCCGCAATCACCGGATGGCTGAGGAAATTCGCCACGAAGCCCAGCCGCAGCACCCCCATCAGGACCAGCATCCCGCCCGACAGCAGGGCCAGCGTCAGCGCCGCCGCCGCATAGCCCGCCGTGCCCTGCTGGGCCACCTGCCCCACCGCCGCCGCCGTCATCAGCGACACCACCGCGACCGGCCCCACTGCCAGCGCCCGGCTGGTCCCGAAGACCGCATATAGCAGGATCGGCACGATCGAGGCATAGATGCCCGCCTCAGGCGGCAGGCCGGCCAGCAGTGCATAGGCGAGGCTCTGCGGGATCAGCATGATCGTCACGATCACCGCCGCGATCAGGTCGTTGGCCAGCGCCCTCCGGTCGTAACGGCGGCCCCAGTCGAGGATCGGAAGATAGCGGCGCAGCATCAGGGGTCCTGTCGAGATCAAGCAGCCCGGCGCCGCCGGGTGCGCGCTTCAGTCGGCCGAACACCGCGGCTGTTCAGGTTCGCGCCCGCACAGCGTCCCCGGCCTGCAGGCTGGCGGCAGGCCTTCCGTGCTCGGTCGGCCACGCCCTGCCCGCCGACCGCCAACCAGCAAAATTTCTGCCCGGGATCCGACATCCCCGCCCCCTCCCCGCAGATCACAACGCGTTCAGCGGCACTTTCAGCATCGGCCGCCCGTCCTTGTCGCGGGGCACCTCGCCCGCGCGCATGTTCACCTGCAGCGAGGGGATGATCAGCCGCGGCATCTCCAGCGTGGCGTCGCGTTCGGTGCGGAACCGCACGAAGTCGTCGCGGGTCTTGCCGCCGCCGACATGGATGTTGTGAGCCTTCTGTTCGGCGACGGTGGTTTCCCATGCGATCTCGCGCCCGTCGGGGCCGTAATCGTGGCACATGAACAGCCGCATCTCGTC
The DNA here is from genome assembly GCF_000763805.1 of Paracoccus sphaerophysae. Lineage (GTDB taxonomy): Bacteria > Pseudomonadota > Alphaproteobacteria > Rhodobacterales > Rhodobacteraceae > Paracoccus > Paracoccus sphaerophysae. The sequence goes on from NZ_JRKS01000045.1 coordinate 7,572, forward strand.
GGGCAGCGCCAGCACCTTCTGGATGCTGTCATACAGCGTCGCCGGGTCGCCGCCCGGGAAGTCGGCCCGCGCCGAGCCGCCATCGGGCATGAACAGCGTGTCCCCCACGAAGGCCGCGTCGCCCGTCACGTGGACCATGCAGGCCGGGGTGTGGCCGGGGGTATAGATCGCGAAGGCCGGCATGTTGCCGACCATGTAGCGATCGCCGTCATGGAACAGCCGGTCGAACTGGCTGCCGTCGCGCTGGAACTCGGTGCCTTCGTTGAAGACCTTGCCGAACGTCTCCTGCACGACCTGGATATTGGCGCCGATCCCGATCTTGCCGCCCAGCTGTTGCTGGATATAGGGCGCGGCCGACAGGTGGTCGGCGTGGACATGGGTCTCGATGATCCATTCCAGCCGCAGCCCGCGCGCCCGGACCTGGCGGATCAGCTCGTCGGCATGGTCATGGGTGATGCGCCCGGCGGCATAGTCGATGTCCATGACGGAATCGACGATGGCGCAGGCATCCGATGTCGGGTCCTTGACGATGTAGCTGATCGTGTTGGTGGCCGGGTCGAAGAAGGCCTGCACGTCGGGCCTGATGTCCATGCGGACGGGATAAGGGTCGGTCATGTCGTTCGCTCCTGCAGGGTCGGAGGGATCGGGAGGGCGCCGGGACGCGTCGGGCGGCCGCTAAGGCTATATCACAGCATGGCGGCAGGGCGCCCCGGACCGGAATCCGGCGACGCCCCGCCTGCCGTCAAGGGCCTTCAGCGCCGCAGGGGGCAGGTGCGGATGCCGAGCATGCTGTAAAGCGGGCAGCTGCCCACCAGCGCGGTCACCCCGAACACCACCGCGACGAGCAGGGCGAGCCAGTACAGCAGGCCGCCGCCCAGCGCCGTCGTGCCCAGCGCCAGGTACAGCAGCACCAGCGCCACAACGAGCCGCAGGCCGCGGTCGATCATTCCCATGTTCACGTTCATCTCGGGCACTCCGTTTGCGAATCAGTCGAGCCATCCTGACACATCCGGCGCGAGTGCTTGGTGACTTGGTCACACAGGGTCCGCGGCTGTCTTTCCCACCCGATCAGCCGGCGGACCGCACCAGCCGTTCCAGCCCGGCCCGGTCGATCAGGTGCACCTCGCCGCGGGCCTGCCCGATCCAGCCGCGGCGCTGGAATTCGGACAGGGTGCGCGAGACGACCTCGCGCGCGGTGCCCAGCTCGCTGCCCAGCGCGGCGTGGGTGGCACGGACGACCTGGTCCTGGCCCGCAAGCTCCAGCAGCCGCGAGGCCAGCCGCACGTCCATCCTCTGGAACACGATGTTGTCGATCAGGGCGAACAGGTCGGTGATCCGCTGCGAAAAGGCGGCGAAGACGATCTGGCGAAAGACCGGCGAGCGGCCGACCAGGTCATCGAAGGTCGCCCGCGGGATGGCGACCGCCCGCACGTCGGTTTCGGCGATGCCCTCGGCTGAATAATCCTCGACGGCGAGCATGCAGGCGGTGGTCAGCACGCAGCTTTCGCCAGCGTGGACGCGATACAGGAAGACCTCGCGGCCGGTGTCGGATGTCTGCTGGACCCGGACTGTGCCCTGCAGCAGCAGCAGCATGTCGCTGGCCGACTGTCCGGGGGCAAAGACCGGCGTGCCGGCCGGAAGCGCCACGACCGAACTGCCGGCGATCAGATCGGCGCGGATGTCGGCCGGCAGCATAGCCAGCCCGGCAAAGCGGTCGATCCAGTCGGCATCGGCGGTGGTCATGCGCGGTCTCTCCGGTCGGTGTCTGGGCCCATGGCGCGCCCTGCCGGCCCGCTATAGCGCAGGGCGCACGGGCCGAGAACCTCTCCCGCCGCGCCGCCGGTTGCGGGGCGTCGAGGGGGCCACCGGCGGAATCCCGCCGGCGTTTGGGGTGGGTCGGAATGGGGGAATCGGGGTCTAGACAAATCCGGCAAACCCATCTTCGATGACATTGTGACGCAGCGTCACGGCAACCTGGAGCCGACCCGTGAAGGATATGACGACCAGCCTGCCCGACGAACAGATCATCCGGACGCGCATCATCGTCGCGCCTGTGCACCCGGCCGCGCATGACCACATGGTCAGCCTGATACGACAGCTGAACCCCGAGGCCGAGGTCATTACCCTGGCGGCCTCCATCGGCCGGGTCGAGCGCGCCCCCTTGCCCGATTCTGCCGAGCCGCTGGCCGCCGCGGGTCCGTCGATGGACGGCGCAGACGCCGGCCCGGCCCGGCCGGCCGCCGAGACGAGCGGCGCGGGCGACGGCATGGCGCGGCTGTCCACGCGGCAACGCGAGGTGCTGCGCCATATCGTGGCCGGGTGGACGAACAAGGAAATCGCGCGGCACCTGAACATATCGCCGTCGACGGTGCGGGTGCATGTCTCGGCGCTGCTGCGGGTGCTGAACGTGCCGACCCGCACCGCAGCCGCCGCCTTCGCCGCCGGCCGCGCCCTGCCCGACCCCGAGGAAGGCGTGCCGCACCCGGGCGCCGACGCTGTCTCGCTGGTGCTGGTCGCGGCGCATCTACTGCTGCTTTCCGCTGCGCTGCGGGCGCTGGCCGGATTCGGCCCGCCGCTCACCTGGCCGCAGCATGTGGCGCTGTTTTTCGGTACCGGCATGTTCATGGGCCAGGTTTCGAATGCCAACGCGCATGAGCTGATCCATCGCGGCAGCCGGCTACTGTTCCGGGCCGGGGCGCTGGTCTATGTCACGCTGCTGTTTGGGCACCACGTCTCGGCGCACCGGCTGGTCCATCACCGCCACGTCGCCACCGACGCCGACCCCAACAGCGCCCGCGCGGGCGAAAGCTTCTGGCGCTTCTTCCCGCGCGCCTGGGCGGGGTCGTTCCGCGCCGGGCTGGCGGTGGAGCGCGACCGCGCCGCCCGCCAGCCGGGGCGGGTGAACCCCTATGTCTGGTGGGTCGGCGGCGCGGTGGCCTGCGTGGCGCTGGCCGCCGCTGCCCTGGGGCTGCGGGGGGCGCTGATCTATGTCCTGCTGTGCCTCTACGCCCAGATGCAGCTGATGCTGTCGGATTACGTCCAGCATTACGGGCTGCGACGCGCCACCCTGCCCGATGGCCGGGCCGAGCCGGTGGACGCCCGCCACAGCTGGGACGCGCCGCATCTGCTGTCCTCGCTGATGCTGGTGAACGCCCCACGCCATTCCGACCACCACGCCCATCCAAGCCGGCCATATCCCGCGTTGCGGCTGAACCGGGCGCAGGCGCCGCGGCCGCTGCTGCCCTGGTCGCTGCCGGTGATGGGCGCGATCGCGCTGGTCCCGCCGCTGTGGCGCCGGGTCATGGACCGCCGAGTCGCCCGGATGCGCGCCCTGGCCCGCCCCGGCGACGCCCCGCCCGTCCCGTCGCCCACGGGTTGAACCCGCGGCCCCGAGACGTCAGATGATAGCCGACGCTTTCAGGAGAGACCGCCGATGACCCGCCGCAGCCCGCTTCACGACGCCGAGACCCCGCGCCCCACCGCGGCCGTGGCCGAGGCCGATCTCGGGGCGCTGCCCGAATGGGATCTGTCGGACCTGTATGCCGCCCCCGACGCGCCCGAGCTTGCCGCGGACCTGGACCGGCTTGAGGCCGCCTGCGCCAGCTTCGCCGCGGATTACGAGGGCAGGCTGGCCGGTCTCACCCCCGCCGAGATGCTCGAATGCATCGAGCGCTATCAGCAGATCGACCTGATCGCCGGGCGGATCATGTCCTATGCGGGCCTGCGCTATTACCAGAACACCACCGACGCCACGCGCGCCAAGCAGATGGGTGACCTGCAGGCCAAGATCACCGACATGACCACGCCACTGGTGTTCTTCAGCCTGGAATTCAACCGCATCCCCGACGACGTCTATGACCAGGTGTTCTCGGCCCCCTGCGGCCCGTCGCGCTACAAGCCGGTCTTCGACCGGATGCGGGCGATGCGGCCCTATCAGCTGTCGGACGAGCTGGAAAAGTTCCTGCACGACAACTCGGTCGTCGGCGCCGCCGCCTGGAACCGGCTGTTTGACGAGACCACCGCCGCGCTGACCTTCGACGTGGACGGCGAGGTGCTGGGGCTCGAGGCCACGCTGAACCTGCTAACCGACCACGACCGCGCCCGGCGCGAGGCCGGGGCGCGGGCGCTGGCGCGGGTCTTTGGCGACAACGTCAAGCTGTTCGCCCGCGTCCACAACACGCTCGCCAAGGAAAAGGCGATCGAGGACAAGTGGCGCAAGATGCCCACCCCGCAGACCGGCCGGCATCTGTCGAACCATGTCGAACCCGAGGTCGTTCAGGCGCTGCGCGATGCCGTGGTCGCCGCCTATCCGCGGCTGTCGCATCGCTATTACCGGCTGAAGGCGCGTTGGCTGGGGCTGGACAGACTGCAGGTCTGGGACCGCAACGCACCGCTACCACAGGAAAGCCCCCGGCTGGTGGGCTGGGACGAGGCCCGCGCCACCGTGCTGGACGCCTATGCGGGCTTCGACCCCGAGCTGGCCAAGCTGGCCGAGCCGTTCTTTGACCGCGGCTGGATCGACGCGGGCGTCAATCCCGGCAAGGCGCCCGGCGCCTTCGCCCACCCGACCGTGACCGACGCGCATCCCTATGTGCTGCTGAACTATCTCGGCAAGCCGCGCGACGTGATGACGCTGGCGCACGAGCTGGGCCACGGCGTCCACCAGCGACTGGCAGCAGCGCAGGGCGAGTTGCTCGCCTCGACGCCGCTGACCCTGGCCGAAACGGCGAGCGTGTTCGGCGAGATGCTGACCTTCAGGGCGCTGCTGGCGAAGACCACCGACCCCGCCCAGCGCAAGGCGCTGCTGGCCGGCAAGGTCGAGGACATGATCAACACTGTCGTCCGGCAGATCGCGTTCTACGACTTCGAATGCCGCCTGCACGCCGCCCGCGCCGAGGGCGAGCTGACCCCGGACGACATCAACGCGATCTGGATGCAGGTCCAGCATGAATCGCTGGGCGATGCATTCGAGTACATGCCGGGCTACGAGACCTTCTGGTCCTATATCCCGCATTTCGTCCACTCGCCCTTCTACGTCTATGCCTATGCCTTCGGGGACGGGCTGGTGAACGCCCTCTATGCCGCCTACGAGGCCGCGCCCGAGGGCTTCCCGGCCCGGTATTTCGAGATGCTGAAGGCCGGCGGGTCCAAGCATCATGGCGAGCTGCTGGCGCCCTTTGGCCTGGACGCCGCCGATCCGGCCTTCTGGGACAAGGGCCTGTCGATGATCGAGGCGATGATCGACGAGCTGGAAGCGATGGAGGCCTGAGCGCTTGGCCCGCGACCCCTTCCGCCGCCAGCGCCCCCGCCGGCTGCGCCGGGCGCTGCTGGTGCTGGCGGCCTTGCTGGCCGCCGGCACGGCCGCGGTGCCGGTCTTTGGCCCGGCGCTGGTCGCAGACCGGCTGAACCCGGTGACGGCGGCGCAGCCGTGGCACGTCTCGGACGCGGCCGCGGCGTTGCACAAGCGGCTGACGATCGCCGATCTGCACGCCGATCCGCTGCTGTGGGACCGCGATCTGGCCGCCGAGCGCGCCGAGGGCCATGTCGATCTGCCCCGGCTGGATCGGGGCAATGTGGCGCTGCAGGTCTTCACCACCGTGACGAAATCCCCGCGCGGGCAGAACTATGCGACCAATGACACCGAGGCGCCGGACAACATCACCCCGCTGGTGATCGGCCAGCTGCGCCCGCTGCAAAGCTGGTTCTCGCTGAAGGAGCGCGCCCTCGACCAGGCCGCCCGCCTGCGGCGGCTGGCGGACCGCAACCCCGACGCGGTGCGGCTGATCCGCTCGCGCGCCGATCTGGACGCCCTGCTGGCCGACCGGGCCGCCGGCAAGCGCGTCATCGGCGCGCTGCTGGGGATGGAGGGCGCCCACGCGCTGGAGGGCCAGATCGGCAACCTCGCGGTGATGGAGGCCGCGGGCTTCCGGCTCGTCGGGCTGACGCATTTCTTCGACAACGAACTCGGCGGCTCGCTGCACGGCACCTCGCAGGCGGGATTGAGCGATTTCGGGCGGCAGGTGGTGGCCGAGATGGTCGCCCGGCACATGGTCATCGACCTTGCCCATGCCTCGCCCGCTGTGGTCCGCGACGTGCTGGCCATCGAGGGCGCGCGCCCGATCATAAGCCACACCGGCATCCGCAGCGCCTGCGACACGCCGCGCAACCTGCCCGACGACCTCGTCCGGCGTGTGGCGGCCAAGGGCGGGATCATCGGCATCGGCTTCTGGGCCGACGTGACCTGCGACGGCACGCCGGCCGGCATCGCCCGCTCGATCCGCGCGGCCATCGACCTGGTCGGCGAGGATGCGGTGGGGCTCGGGTCCGACTGGGACGGCTCGGTGGGCGTGCCCTTCGATGCCGCCGGCCTGCCGGCGCTGACCCAGGCGCTGCTGGACCAGGGGCTGTCCGAGACGCAGATCGCCAAGGTCATGGGCGGCAACACGATGCGCTATCTGCGCGAGACGCTACCGCGGTAACGGAGGCCCTTATGGTCACGATCTATCACAACCCGAAATGCGGCACCTCGCGCAACGTGCTGGCGATGATCCGCGCCAGCGGGGTGGAGCCCGAAGTGATCGACTATCAGAAGACCCCGCCCTCCCGCGACCGCGTGCGCCAGCTGGCCGCCGATGCGGGGCTGACGATCCGGCAAGTGCTGCGGCGGAAGAACACCCCCCATGACGAACTCGGCCTGGACGACCCCTCGCTGGACGACGAGGCGCTGCTGGACGCGATCGCGGCGCACCCGATCCTGCTCGAGCGGCCGTTCGTGGTGACGCCCCGGGGCACGCGGCTGTGCCGCCCCTCGGAAACGGTGCTGGACCTGCTGGACAACCCGCCCGCGCGGTTCACCAAGGAAGACGGCGAGATGGTGGGGCGCTGAGGCCCTAGCCCATGATCGGCGCGGAACCGTCGCGCGGGATGATCGCGACGCTGATGTCCCCGTCCGCGATCCCGTCCACCCCGGCCAGGAACGCCAGCGCGTCGTCGCGGCCCTCGACGCCGACATACAGCCCCGAGCCGTCCGCCGCGGCCCATGTCCGCAGCACCGGCGCCGCATCCCCCGCTTGGCCCGCAATGCCGATGCCGACCCGGTCCTCGCCGGATACGAAATCGGTGACGGTCACCATGTCGCCGCTCATCCCCAGCAGGGCGTCATCGCGGTGGATCCACAGCTGATCGGCGCCCTCGCCCAGCGTCACGACATCGCCGTCGTTGACATCCAGCGTGTCGTTCCCGGCCCCGCCATCCAGCGTGGCGGGGTCGTCGGCGAGCAACTCACGGTCGCCGCCGCCGCGATCCTGCCAGACGGCGGTGTCGACCAGCACGTCGTCCCCGTCACCGCCCCAGACGCTGTCCGCGCCATTGCCGGTGGTGATCCAATCGTTGCCCGCGCCGCCGGTGATGCTGTCATCGTCCTGCGCCAGCGGCGTGTCCGCGCCGTCGAACAGAAAGCCGTGATCGGAATCGCGGATGCCGTCGTTGCCCGTGCCGCCGTCGATCACGTCGCTGCCGAAGCCGCCGGTGATGTGATCGTCGCCCCCGCCGCCATCCAGCGTCAGACGACCGAGATAGCCGGTGACATATTCGCCGGTGATATAGTCGTCGCCGTCGCCGCCCTGCACCTCGTCGACCAGCAGATGCTCCCACGCGCCAAGATTCGACCCCCACCCGAGCGCGCCGAGTTGCAGGTGATCGTCGCCCGCGGTGCCGGTCATGGTCGTGCCCTCGGCGGCAAAGCCTTGCGGGAAGGATTCGGCGGTCAGTTCGCTGACATTGCGCAGCACCATCAGCGGGTTCGACAGATCGCCCAGATGCAGCTCCGTCGCGCCGTCGCGCAGGAACACCTGGGTGATCCGCACCAGCCCGTTGTCCAGGTCGGCCTCGGTGACGCCGTTCAGGACGATGCGGTCCTCGGCGGCGTTGAAGTCGGTGACGACCGCGTGCCCTTCGCGCAGCGACTCGGCGGCGGCGAACACGTCGGCGCCCTCGCCCCCGGTCATCACGGTGGTGCCGTAGGAATGAAACAGCAGGTCGTCGCCCGCCCCGCCGTTCAGCTGCCCGTTGCCGCCCAGCGTGTCGTTGCCGGTGCCGCCCTCGACGATCAGCCCGTCACCGGTCTCGCCAAGATGGGTCAGCTGGTCGTCTCCGGCGCCGCCCAGCACCGTCGAGTGATCGCCCACATAGCGCACCGTGTCGTCGCCCGCCCCGGCGTCCACGTAATCGCGCTGGGTTCCGCTGCTCCCGTGGATCTCGTCGTCGCCGTCGCCGCCCAGGATGGTGTCGTCACCGCCAAAGTTCGAGATCGTGTCGTTGCCCGCCCCCGCGTCGATCCGGTCGGCGCCGAGCGTCCCTTCCAGCGCGTCGTCGGTGCCGGGATCGCCGCTGTCGCCGTCATCATCGCCGTCGAAGATCGCCGCCAGCGCCAGTCCCAGCGGCAGCAGTCCAAGCAGCATCCAGCCTTGCATGACGGGTCCCCCGGCGTCCGCGCGATTCAGCACCGAGTGTGACCGCGCAGAGCCGCGGAGACAACCCCGGCGTCAGGCCCCCTGCCCGCGCAGGATGCGGTTCACGTGCCCCATCTTGCGCCCCGGCTTGACCTCGGCCTTGCCATACAGGTGGATCTGCGTGTCGGGCGCCTGCAGCAATTCAGGCAGGCGGTTCATGTCGTCGCCGATCAGGTTCTCCATCACCACGTCGGCGTGGCGCCGCCCGTCGCCCAGCGGCAGCCCGGCCACGGCGCGGATATGCTGCTCGAACTGGTCCACGGCGCAGCCTCCTTGCGTCCAGTGGCCCGAGTTGTGCACCCGCGGCGCGATCTCGTTCACCACCAGCCCCTGCGGGGTCACGAACAGCTCGACCCCCATCACGCCGACATAGTCCAGCGCGGTGACGATGCGGCTGGCCAGCAGCACCGCCTCGGGGATCAGCCGGCCGGGCACCTTGGCGGGGACGGTGGTGGTGCGCAGGATGCCGTCGCGGTGGACGTTCAGCCCGGGATCATAGGCCGCCACCGCGCCATCCGCGCCGCGGGCGACGATCACGCTGATCTCGGCGGAGAAATCGACGAAGCCTTCCAGCACCGCGGGCGCGTTCACCTGCGCCCAGGCGGCGGCAGGGTCGTCTCCGGCTGCCAGCCGCAGCTGCCCCTTGCCGTCATAGCCCAGCCGCCGGGTCTTGAGGATCGACGGCCCGCGCAGCGCCGCCGCCAGATCGGCGGCGCTGTCGATCGCGGCATAGGGCGCGACCGCTAGCCCGAGCGAGGACAGGAAGTCCTTTTCCGTCAGCCGGTCCTGGCTGACCGCCAGCGCCCGCCGGCCGGGACGGATGGGCGCGAGGCTCTCGATCAGGTCCAGTGCCGAGGTCGGCACGTTCTCGAATTCATAGGTCACGACATCGACCGAGCCCGCAAAGGCGCGGATCGCCGCCTCGTCGTCATAGGCCGCCGTCGTCAGGCGCGCGGCAACGTCCCCCGCGGGCGCCGCGCCGGGTTCATAGACGTGGCAGCGATAGCCTAGCCGGCTGGCCGCCACCGACAGCATCCGCCCCAGCTGGCCGCCGCCCAGGATGCCGATCCACGCGCCCGGTTTCAGAGGCTCATTCATCGCGCGGCTCCTCGGGGATCGAGGCCGACAGCGCGGCCCGCCAGTCGTCCAGCCGCTGCGCCAGCGCGGCATCGTTCAGCGCGAGGATGCCCGCCGCCATCAGCCCGGCGTTGGCCGCGCCAGCCGCACCGATGGCCATGGTCGCGACCGGGAATCCCTTGGGCATCTGGACGATGGAATAGAGCGAATCGACCCCGCCCAGCGCCCTGGTCTGCACCGGCACGCCGATCACGGGGATGCGGGTCTTGGACGCCATCATCCCCGGCAGATGCGCGGCCCCCCCGGCGCCCGCGATGATGACGCGCAGGCCGCGGCCCGCCGCCTCGCGACCATAGGACCACAGCCGGTCCGGCGTGCGGTGCGCGCTGACGATCCGCGCCTCGTAGGGCACGCCCAGCTCGTCCAGGATCGCCGCCGCCTCGCGCATCGTCGCCCAATCGGACTGGCTGCCCATGATGATGCCGACCGGAACCCCTGCCTGCTGCGCCCCCGCCTGCTGCGTCATCGCCTGCCCCCTTTGCTGCAAGAGCGCGCATCATAGGGCGGCCCAAGGCGGGCGCAACGGCAGGCGCAACGGATCGCGTCGTCGGGCGGGCCGTCGGCCGTGGCGCGACGGGTTCAGGAGTCGGTTCGGCGGTAGAGTTGATCATTCCCAGCAGCGCGGCGAAGCATTCGCTTCGCGAGCGGGGCACGGGTGGTCTCGGCGGCGAACACCTCCTGCCGGGCTCACTACGCCGATCTTGCCGCCGTTCGATCAGGCCCGGCAAAGCTTGTGCATCCGCCCGGCGCTTGTCAGCATCCCGTCACCCCCCGCAGACGGCGCGGGAGCCTGGTCCACGGGAGGAGCCCACGGGTCCTGCCGACCTGTCCGAGAAGGAGAGCAGACGTTGACCAACCCGCTTCATGGCGCGCTGATCGGACAGCAGCCGGCGCCCGCGCTTCCGTTCCTGATCGCGGCCGACGGCGCCATCACCAGCTATGCCGATGTCGACCGCGCATCGGCGCGGCTGGCGAATGCGCTGGTGGCGGCCGGTGTCGCGCCCGGCGACCGCGTCGCGGTGCAGGTCGAGAAATCGGCCGCCGCCTTGGCGCTGTATCTGGCGACGCTGCGGGCGGGGGCGGTGTTCCTGCCGCTGAACACCGCCTATACCCCCGACGAGATCGGCTATTTCTTCGGCGACGCCGAACCCGCTCTGGTCGTCTCCGACCCCGCGCGGTTCGAGGCGACGCGCGCCGCTGCCGGCACCGCGCAGGTGATGACGCTGGGCGCCGACGGCACGACCGGGTCGCTGATCGAGGCCAAGGATGCCCAGCCCGACAGCCACGCTCCGGTCGCGCGGACCGCCGATGATCTCGCCGCGATCCTCTACACCTCGGGCACCACGGGGCGGTCCAAGGGCGCGATGCTCAGCCATCGGAACCTGCTGTCGAATGCGCGAACGCTCAGGGACTACTGGCGGGTGACGGCCGAGGACGTGCTGCTGCACGCGCTGCCGATATTTCACACCCACGGGCTGTTCGTGGCCACGAACACGCTCATGCTGGCCGGGGCGGCGATGATCTTCCTGCCCCGCTTCGACGCCGCGCAGGCGATCGGCCTGCTGCCCCGCGCGACGATGATGATGGGGGTGCCGACCTTCTATACCCGGCTGCTGGACCGCGCGGACTTCACCGCCGAGGCGGCGGGGAACATCCGGCTGTTCATCTCGGGCTCGGCGCCGCTGCTGGCCGAGACCCACCGCGCCTTCGAACGGCTCACCGGCCATCGCATCCTGGAACGCTACGGGATGACGGAGACGAACATGAACACCTCGAACCCCCATGACGGCGACCGCCGGGCGGGGACGGTGGGCTTTCCGCTGCCGGGGGTCGAACTGCGGATCATGGGCGAGGACGGCCCCCTGCCCGACGGCGAGATCGGGATGATCGAGGTCCGCGGCCCCAACGTCTTCCAGGGCTACTGGCGGATGCCCGAAAAGACCGCAGAGGAGCTGCGCCCCGATAGCTGGTTCATCACCGGCGATCTGGGGAAGCGCGACCCGGACGGCTATGTCTCGATCGTCGGGCGCGGCAAGGACCTGGTGATCTCGGGCGGCTTCAACGTCTATCCGAAAGAGGTCGAGCTGCTGATCGACGAACTGCCCGGCGTGCTGGAAAGCGCCGTGATCGGCGTCCCCCACCCCAATTTCGGCGAGGCGGTGGTGGCGGTCATCGCCCGCGCCCCCGGCGCCGACCCCGACCCCCACGCGATCCGCGCGGCGCTCGAGGGGCGGCTGGCGAAGTTCAAGCAGCCCAAGCAGGTGATCGTGGTGGACGAGTTGCCGCGCAACACGATGGGCAAGGTGCAGAAGTCGGCCCTGCGCGCCGAACATGCGGGGCTGTTCGCGGGACACTAAGGCGATCCTGGCCGGCCCCCCGCGTCCCCAACTGCCCCGCGCGCGGGCCGGCGCCGCCGGTTCTCACCCCGCTAGGCCGTAGCTGCGCAGAATCTGCAGGATCGCCGCGTCCTGCGCCGGGTCCGGCAACAGCGCAGGCTGGCGGCTGGCACCGACCGAGCTGTCCATCAAAAACAGCGCCCGCTTGACCAGCGCGGGGGGATAGCCCAGCGCGTACAGATCCTTGCGGAAGCGGCCGAAGATGTCCTGCTGGCGCTCGGCCTCGGCATGATCGCCGGCGTTGTGGGCTGCGAGGATCGCGGCCAGCGTGTCCGGCATGACATTGCCCAGCCCCGAGATGTAGCCCGCGGCGCCATGCATCAGCGACCAGTGGACCAGATGGTCGGGGCCGGAATAGACCGCAAAGTCCGGCCGGGCGGTCCAGATCGCCAGGTAGTCTTCCAGCGTGTCCCGACCGCCGCCGGAATCCTTGATGCCGGCGATGTTGCCGTGGTCCGCCAGTGCCGCAGCGGTCGCGGGCTCGATATGGTTCTGGGTCCGGGCCGGGATGTCGTACAGATAGACCGGCGTGCCGACGCCGTCGGCCACGGTCGAGAAATGCCGGATCAGCCCGTCCTGCGTGCAGGCGATGAAATAGGGCGTGATGACCGCGATGCCGTCGACGCCGATGCGGTCGAATTCGCGGGCAAGCTTCAGCGTCTCGAACGTCGCGGGCATGCCGGCGTTGACGATGACCTGGGCGCGGCCCGCGACCTCGTCCACCACCGCGTCGGTCAGGGCGATCTTTTCGTCGAAGGTCAGGGCGGTGAAATCGCCGTTGGTGCCGGCGCACATGATGTGGTTGCCGGCCTGGACCTGGCGGCGGACCTGGGCACGGGTGGCGTCCAGGTTCAGCGTCTCGTCATCGTTGAAACAGGTCACCAGCGCGACGAAGGCCTTGGCGGTCATGGTGCTCTCCGGTCTGAAGGCCCCCGGCCGCGCCTGGCGGCCGGAGGCGAGGCGTCACTTGAAGCCGATCTGCGACAGCTGCAGCTGCGAGTTGGTGGCGATGGTCGGCTTCCAGTTCAGCCGCTTACTGACCCGGCTGAAGCCGACCTTGTGCCACAGCAGCGCATCCGCCACGACATCGTCATGCAGGTAAGCCACCAGGTCGGCCCATTTCGCGGCCCGGTCCTCGCCCGTCGCGGCCGAGGCGTCTGCGATCATCTGGTCGACCCTGGGATCGGCGACCCCGGACTGGCGCCCTTCGCTGGCATATTTGAAGAACATCGAGAAGGACGGATCGCCCTTGTTGTTGTCGTGCTGGGCGACCAGCACATAGGGCCCGAGGTCGGTCGGATAGGGCTTGGAGCAATACTGCTCGTGGGTGGCGACCTCGACCATCTGCAGCTTCACGTTGAAACCCGGCTCCTGCAGCATCTGCTGCAGCGCCTCCATCACCTCGGTCACGCCGGGGAAGTTCTCGATCCGGGCGATCAGGGTGAATTCGGTGTCGACCGGCACCCCGTCGGCCTTGGCCTCGGCCAGAAGCTTCTTCGCGCCGGCGGTGGTCGGCGGGAACATGGCGACCGCCTGTTCGGTCCCCTCGGGCAGCAAGGCGGCCGGAACCCCGCGCCGTGCTGGAGGGCGAATCACTCCCTTAAATCATATGCAGTATCGTTGTAAAAAGATGTCACCTCGAGGACAGCGCGGCTTCACCACAGAAAACGCAGGGTCCGCAGCACCTCGAACAGTCGTCGCGGGCAAATCGCAAGCGGCGCGGCGCGGGGTTAGTCGACGCCGGGAAAGAAGCTGCCGCGATAGGCCTCGACGGGTTGGCGAACTGCAGCTCGACCTCCCACCGCGCGGCCAGCGGGTCGGGATGGCGCGCCCGGGTCGAAGAGCGCGCGGGCCACGCCTTCGCGGATGCGCTCGCGGGCGCAGACGGGCGACAGCGAGGACGTCGCCGGCCCGAAGCCCCGGCTGACCGGCAAGGTCACGATCCCCGGCACCAGCGCCTCGGCCGCGGCGCAGATGCCGGCGTCCCTCGACAGGAACGCCGACGGCACCCCCAGCGAGGCGGCGGTGATCGCGTTCACGGTGAATTCCGACGCCAGCGCGCCGTTGATCGTCCGCCGCATGATCCGCCCGGTAAAGCTGTGGGCCAGCGGATTGCTGTCGGTGCCGGCGGCATCGTGATAGCCGGTATAGATCGCGGCGGCGCAGTTGCCGTCGATGCCGAATATCATCGAATGCGGATGCCCTGACCAGTGCCGCACGATCCGGACCTCGTCGGGCAGCCGGTCCACCAGCAGGTTGCGGCCGGTGTGGTGGGCGTCCTTGACGATGATTTCGGTCGCGTCCGCGTCCAGCGCGCCGTTGCAGGCGGCGGTTACCTCGGCCGTCATCAGCGACTGGAATTCGGGATAGTCGGGCTTGTCGCGTTCGGTTTCGGCGCAGCAGGTGACGCCCGCGGTGCCCTCCATGTCGGCGCTGATGACGACCGTCATGACGACGTTCCCCCGGCTTGCCCCCCCCGTCAGGCTGCGGCGAGCAGGGCTGAAAGACAAGCCGGGCCGCGGCCCGGCCGATGCCGCGGCGCTGCCGGGGCGCAGCGGCGCCCCCCACCGTTCTGCTTGCCCGTCCGCCCGCCGCGGGCCGCTCGGGACGGTCATTGCGCCCGTCCCCGCTTTCTTTCACAGTGACCCGGAATGAACGAACATCTGGGGAGGATACCATGTCATTCATCACCCGCAGGCTTGCCGCGGCCTGTCTTGCCGCGGCGACGCTGATCTCGCCGGCGGCGGCGCAGGACCTGACCGACCTGACGATCACCGCCCCGGCCGGCGCGGGCGGAGGCTGGGATTCGCTCGCCCGCTCGCTGCAGGACACGATGATGAAGACCGGCGCGGTCAAGAACGCCCAGGTCATGAACGTGCCCGGCGCCGGCGGCACCGTGGGGCTGGCGCAGTTCTCGCAATCGGCCAAGGGCGCCAAGGACCAGCTGCTGGTCGGCGGGCTGGTCATGGTCGGCGCGATCATCACCAACAAGTCGCCGGTGAACCTGACCAATGTCACCCCGATGGCGCGGCTGACCTCGGACCCGATGGTCGTCGTGGTGCCCAAGGACAGTGAGGTCCAGTCGCTGGCCGACCTGACCGCCAAGATTAAGGAAGACGTCGGCTCGACCGTCTGGGCCGGCGGTTCGGCCGGCGGCGCGGACCACATCCTCGCCGGGCTCATCACCCAGGCCGCGGGGGGCGATCCGGCCAAGGTGAACTACGTCGCCTATTCGGGCGGCGGCGAGGCGCTGGCAGCGCTGCTGGGCGGCCAGGTGACGGCCGGGATCTCGGGCTATGGCGAGTTCCAGGGCCAGATCGAATCCGGCGACCTGCGGGCGCTTGCGATTTCCTATGGCGAGCCGGTCGACGGCATCGCCGCCCAGCCGCTCAAGGCGCAGGGGCTCGACGTGGTGATGGAAAACTGGCGCGGCGTCTTTGCCGGGCCCGACATCGCCGATGCCGACAAGGCGGCGCTGGCCGCGGCGATCGAAAAGACCGTCAAGTCGCCGGAATGGGCCGAGGTGCTGAAGGCGCGCGGCTGGACCGACAGCTACCTGCCGGCCGACGAGTTCAAGGCCTTCGTGGACGCGGAAAACACCCGCATCACCGAGGTGCTGAAGTCGATCGGACTGGCCAAGTAAGACCGGCGGGCGGGGGCGTGCCCCCCCCCCCCGGGCTTACTTTGCCCGGCCGATCGACTTCAGCACCCCGGTGGTGCGGGGGTTTTTCGCGTCCCCCAAGGGCTTGGACTCGTCGGCCGGCCGGGGGGTGTCGGGCCCGCCCCGCGCCCTCCGCCGCGGCGCGGGGGCCCCGCGCTTTCCCCAACCCTTGCGGGCGGGGGGGGGGGGGCCTTGCGCCGGCCCGGCCCCCCCCCCGCGGGGGTGCTGCCCGGAGGCCGCCGAGGGCGGCGG
>NZ_JRKS01000046.1 GCF_000763805.1 Paracoccus sphaerophysae
CTGCGAAGCGTTCGCAGGCGGCCGGGTCGGCCTCGAGCACCGGGGCGCTCGCCGCCTGCCGCGCGGTGGCCAGCGCGATCAGCGCCGCGGCGGTCTCGTCCACCGCTTCGGACACGCCGGCGCGGCGGTGGTGCCGGCCGAATGCGGCCTCGGCGACGTGATCGAACGGCGCGACGACGTGCTGGTCTGCCCCGAGGCCATCGAGGACCCGGTGCAGCGCATGGCCCGGACCGCCGACCTGCTGGAGCGGCTGGCCGCTGCCCGGGAGGCGCCGGTCGGGGCCTCCCTTCCCGACCCTGCCCGGACGGACGCCGGATGAGCCGCCACCGAAAGGCGGCCCGGGCGCAGAGCGCGGGCATCACGGGCACCGCCATCGAAACGGCGGCCGCGTCGGCCGGCGTGGCGGCGACACAGGCGAGAGGCGCGGCATGAGGGGGGCGATCTGGTGGGTGCGGCGGGATGCGCGGCTGGCCGACAACGCGGCGCTGGCCGCCGCCGCGGCGGCCGGGCCGGTGACGGCGGTGGTCCTGGTCGAGCCGGTGTTGACCGCCCAGGGCGCCGCGACGCGCTGGCGGCTGGGCCGGGCGCTGGCCACGCTGGACGCCGACCTGCGCGCGCGGGGCGGTGCGTTGACGGTGCGGACCGGCGCGCCGGACTCGGTGCTGCCCGCCCTCGCCGCCGAGCTGGGCGCGGCCGAGGTCCACGCGCTCGCCTGGCCCGAGCCGCGCCGGATCGCCGCCGACGAGGCCGCCCGCGCGGCGCTGGACCGTGCCGGGGTGCGGCTGGTGCTGCACGACGGGGCGACGCTGCTGCCTCCCGGCGCGGTGCGGAATGCGCAGGGACAGCCGTTCAAGGTCCAGTCGGCCTTTGCCCGCGCCGCCCGCGCCCTGGGCGTGCCGCCGCCCGTGCGGATGCCGGCGCGCATCGACTGGCGCCCTGCCCCCGGCAAGCCGCTGCCCGACCTCGCCCCCGACATGAACCGCGGCGCTACGGTGCTCGCCGCCCATGCCCGCCCGGCCGGCGAGGCGGCGGCACTGGCACAGCTGCACGCCTTCCTCGACGGCCCGGTCGAGGACTACGCCGCCAGCCGCGACCGCATCGACCGCCC
Source organism: Paracoccus sphaerophysae (assembly GCF_000763805.1). Lineage (GTDB taxonomy): Bacteria > Pseudomonadota > Alphaproteobacteria > Rhodobacterales > Rhodobacteraceae > Paracoccus > Paracoccus sphaerophysae. Next base: position 1,109 of record NZ_JRKS01000046.1, read on the forward strand.
CGGCGGCACAACCGGCCTGTCCGCGGCGCTGGCGGTCGGTGAGATCGGCCCCCGCACGATCTGGGCCGCCGTGGCGGACCGCCCCGGCAGCGGCCCGCAGAAGCTGCTGTCCGAGCTGATGTGGCGCGAGTTCGCCTGGTCGCTGCTGGTGGCCCGTCCCGACCTGCCGACCGCCAACTTCCGCCCCGAATGGGACCGCTTCCCCTGGCAGGGCGACGGCCCCGAGGCCGAGGCCTGGCGCCGCGCCGTCACCGGCATCCCGCTGGTCGACGCCGGCCTGCGCGAGATGTTCGTGACCGGCACCATGCACAACCGGGTGCGGATGGTGGTCGCCAGCGTCCTGTGCAAGCACCTGCTGACCGACTGGCGGGTGGGAGCGGCCTGGTTCGACGACTGCCTGACCGACTGGGACCCGGCCAGCAACGCGATGAACTGGCAGTGGGTGGCGGGCAGCGGGCCGGACGCCGCGCCCTATTTCCGCGTCTTCAACCCGGATCTGCAGGCGCAGAAGTTCGATCCGACCGGCGCCTATCGGTCGCGCTGGCTGTCGCCGGGCTCGGGCTATTTCGAGGCGGTGCCCCGGTCGTGGCGGCTGGACCCCAGCGCGCGGCTGCGCCCGGTGATCGGGCTGGCCGAGGGCCGCGCCCGGGCGCTGGCCGCGCTGGCGCAGATGGGCGCCGCGGGATGAGCCGGGCGCTGATCCTCGGCGCCTCGGGCGGGATCGGCGGGGCGCTGGTGGACGCGCTGACCGCGCGGGGGGCCGAGGTCACCGGGCTGTCGCGCCGAGACGGGCTGGACCTGACCGACGAGGCGTCGCTCGCCGCCGCCGCCAGCCGGCTGGCTGCGCCGTTCGAGTTGATCGTGAACGCGGCCGGCGCGCTGGACATCGACGGCCACGGCCCCGAGCGGCGCCTGTCCGAGATCAGCGCGGACACGATGGCGGCGCAGTTCGCGCTGAACGCGACCGGCATGGCGCTGGCGGTCAAGCATTTCTCGCCGCTGCTGGGCGGGCCGAGGCCGGTCTTCGCCGGTCTGACTGCGCGGCTGGGCAGCATCGGCGACAATCATCTGGGCGGCTGGATCGCCTATCGCGCCGCCAAGGCCGCCGCCAACCAGATCCTGCGCACGGCCAGTGTCGAGCTGGCCCGCACCCGCCCCGGCAGCGTCGTCGTTGCCCTGCACCCCGGCACCGTCTCGACGCCGCTGACCGACCGCTACGCGGCGAGCCGCCCGCGCCTGACCCCGGCCGAGGCGGCGGCGGGCCTGCTGGCTGTCATCGATCGCCTGGGCCCGGCCGACACTGGCAGCTTTCACGACGTCCGCGGGGCGGCGGTCGAGTGGTGAACAGCAGCCGCCGCCTGATCCTGATCCTCGGCGATCAGCTGACGCCGGACCTGTCGGCCTTCGACGGGGCCGACCCCGGCCGCGACGTGGTGCTGATGGCCGAGGTCGCGGGCGAGGCGGGCTACGTCGACCACCACAAGCAGAAGCTGGCCCTCGTCTTCGCCGCCATGCGCCACTTCGCAGCCGAGCTGCGCGCCGCCGGCTGGACCGTGGACTATCGCACCCTGCCCGAAGGCGTCCCCGACTTCGCCACCGCCGCGGCCGAGGCGATCGCCCGCCACCGCGCCGCGATTCTGGTCGTGACCGAGCCGGGCGAGTGGCGGTTGCAGGACGAGATCGAGGGGTGGGAGGAGCGCCTCGCCCTGCCGGTCCTGATCCGCGAGGATCGCCGCTTCCTCTGCACACGCGCTGACTTTGCCGCCTGGGCGAACGGCCGCCGCAGCCTGGTGATGGAGCATTTCTACCGCTTCATGCGCCGCCGCCCGGGCCTTTTGATGGACGGCGATCAGCCCGCCGGCGGCCGCTGGAACTTTGACGCCGAGAACCGCAAGCCCGCCCGCCCTAGCCTGTTCATGCCCGAGCCGCTAGCCGGCGCGGACGACCCTGTCACCACCGAGGTGCTGGAGATGGTCGCCGCGCGCTTCCCCGGCAACTTCGGCGCCCTGACCCCGTTCCGCTGGCAGGTCACCCGCGCTGGGGCCGAGGCAGCGCGCGATCGCTTCCTGACCGAAGCCCTGCCGCATTTCGGCGAGACGCAGGACGCGATGCTGGCCGGAAAGCCATGGATGCACCACGCGCTGCTCTCGCCCTATCTGAACCTCGGCCTGCTGGACCCGCTGGACCTGTGCCGCCGGGCCGAGGCCGAATACCGCGCCGGCCGCGCGCCCCTGAACGCGGTCGAGGGCTTCATCCGCCAGATCATCGGCTGGCGCGAATATGTCCGCGGCGTCTACTGGCTGAAGATGCCGGATTATTCCGCGATGAACACACTGGGCGCGACGCGGCCCCTGCCCGACTTCTACTGGACCGGCGACACCGACATGGCCTGCCTCGCCGAGGTGATCGGCCAGACGCTGGCCCACGGCTATGCCCACCACATCCAGCGGCTGATGATCACCGGCACCTACGCGCTGCTGATCGGCGCCGACCCGGCGCAGGTCCACCGCTGGTATCTGGGCGTCTACGTCGACGCCTATGAATGGGTCGAGTTGCCGAACACGCTGGGCATGTCGCAGTTCGCGGACGGTGGGCTGCTGGCGACGAAGCCCTATGCCGCCAGCGCGGCCTATGTCGACCGGATGTCCGACTACTGCCGCGGCTGCCGGTATGATCCGAAGCAGCGGCTGGGCGAGGCCGCCTGCCCGTGGAACGCGCTCTACTGGGACTTCATCGCCCGGCACGCGGACCGATGGGCGGGCAATCACCGCATGGCGGTGATCGTCAAGGCCTGGGCCGCCAAACCGGCCGAGGAGCAGGCCGCGCTGCGCGCCGCGGCGGCGGCGCATCTAGCCGCGCTGAAGGCATATGGCGACGCAGCGCGCCCGGCACGGCCGGATCACCCGTCGGATGACCGATCCGTGCCATAGGCGGCGACGAACATCCGCGCGATCTGCCGTGCGTGCGCATCCGGGTCCAGCGGCCGACAGGTCTCGCCGCCCAGGCGCTTCTGATGCAGTGCCGCCACGAGTATGGGCGAGATGATCGCCATTGCCGCCAGCCGGGTGTCCACATCGCGCATTTCCCTGCGTGCGATGTGGGTCTGCAGCCGCTCGGCCAGGGCGACGACGAACGGGTCCAGCATCGTGTCAAGGAAAGTGGGGCCGACATCCGGTGCGCTGAGCGATTCGATCAGCCCCATGGCAAGCAGGCGGCCGATCACCGGATCGTACAGCGCGTCGGTCGCGCGTCGGACCACCCGCTCGATCGAGACGGCGAATGCCCCCTCGACCGTCCGGGTCGCGGCAAGCTGTTCTTCCGTGCCCCGTGCGATGTGGGCAAGGACGGCGACGACGACGTCCTCGCGCCGTCCGAAATAGTGGCGCAGTGTCGAGACGCTGCAGCCCGCCGCCGCGGCCAGCTCGCGCATCGTCGGCCAGCCGTCCGACCGATCGCTCAGGCGGTCGGTGAGCATCTCGAGGAGCGCCCGCCGCCGGTCGTCATAGCCTGCATTGCGGCTGCCGAGTCGTCTCATCGTTAGGTCAGGCCGCTGGTGACGGTGGACAGGGAATGTCGTCCCGAATGTCGTTCCCGGCCAGCGGGTTCCGCGCCGCGCACAATTCGGCCATTGCGTTTTAATGGAACACTCGATCACTCTATGCCGGACACGCCAAGGACCGGCCACCCAACGCCAAGGAGCCTTCACATGAGCCGAACCCCGACCCGAAAGGACGTCGCCGCATCGATGCGGGGCATGGACCTGTGCTTCATGGCCACCCTGTCCGCCGACGGGGGCATTTCAAGCCGGCCGATGTCGAACAACGGACAGGTCGACTGGGACGGCAGCAACTGGTTCTTTTCCAACGGCGACACCCGCAAGCTGCGCGAGCTGACCGCCAACCCGGCGACGACGCTGGACTTTCAGTCCGGGGACACGTGGATCTCGCTGCAGGGGACCGCGCGGCTGCATCAGGACGACCGGGTCCTGTTCGAGGCGCACTGGACTGCAGAGCTGGACCGCTGGTTCCCCCAAGGCATCGACACTCCCGGCCTGACGCTGATCGAGGTCGTCGCCGAACGGGCCGAAGTGAACGGCCGCCCCGGCGAGGGCACCGTCGACCTGCGCGACTGACCTGACACCCTGACCCACGCCGGAGGCACCATGACCCACACCATCCTGAAAGCCGCCGCCGTCGTCCTGACGCTGGCCTCGGCCGAGGCCGCCGCGGCGAAGGACATCGTCGTATCCTCGAAGATCGACACCGAGGGCGGGCTGCTCGGCAACGCCATTCTGCTGACGTTGCAGAACGCCGGGCTGCCCGTGCAGAACCGCCTGCAGCTGGGCGGCACGCCCATCGTGCGCGAGGCGATCACCTCGGGGCAGATCGACATCTATCCCGAATACACCGGCAACGCTGCCTTCTTCCACAACGAGGCCGACAGCGATGTCTGGAAGGACGCCGCCAAGGCGTATGCCCGCGCGGCCGAACTGGATAGGCCCAAGGGCCTGATCTGGCTGGACGCCTCGCCCGCGAACAACACCTGGGCGATCGCGGTCCGCAAGGACGTGGCCGAGGCGCAGAAGCTGGACACGATGACCAGCTTCGGCGCGTGGGTGGCGGGGGGCGGCAAGGTCAAGCTGGCCGGCTCGACCGAGTTCGTGACCTCGCTCGCCGCGCTGCCGGCGTTCCAGACGACCTATGGCTTCACGCTGAAGCCCGATCAGCTGGTCCAGCTGTCCGGCGGCGACACCGCGGCCACCATTGCCGCGGCGGCGCAGCAGACCTCGGGCGTGAACGCGGCGATGGTCTATGGCACCGACGGCGGGATCGAGCCGGCGGGGCTGGTCGTCATGGCCGACGACAAGGGCGTGCAGCCGGTCTATCAGCCCGCGCCGGTGGTGCGCGAGGCGGTGCTGAAGGAATACCCGCAGATCGCCGAGCTGCTGAACCCGGTCTTCGCCGGGCTCGACCTGCAGACGCTGCAGGCGCTGAACGCCCGCATCCAGGTCGGGGGCGAGCCGGCCGAGGCCGTCGCCCGCGCCTGGCTGACCGAAAAGGGCATCATCAAGTGAACGCGCGCGCGCAGGCCGGGCCGTGACGACCCTGCGCGCCACCGGCCTGCCGCGCCGCGCGGTCGCGCCCGACCTGCCCGGCGCCGTCGCGGCGCTGATCGGCCTGGGCGGGATGGCCCTGCCCTTCGTCCAGTTCCGCCCCAACCGGATCGTCGCGGGCGAGGCGCTGACCCTGCCCGCCGCCTTGGGCGCGCGGGGCACGGCGGTTCTGGCCGGCCTCGCCGCCGTGCTGCTGCTGGCGGCGCTGGGTCGGCAGCGGCCGGCGCTGCGGCTGGCCCTGGGGGCCGCGGCGGGGCTGGGGCTGACGTTGGCGCTCGGCGCGGCCGCGACAGCGCTGAGCGCGGGGGGCGGGACGCTGGCGCGGGTGTCGCCCGCGGCGGGGTTCTGGACGATGCTGCTGGCTGCGCTGCTGCTGGCCGCGGACGGCGCGGCCCGGCTGGAGGCGCGGCCGGCGCTGCGATGGCTGCTGCTGGCGGCGGGGGTGGCGGCGGTCGCGGCGCTGCTGCGCTCGGGCGTCCTCGCCGATGTGTCGGTGTTGCGCGAATACGCCGCCCGCGCGCCGCAGTTCCGGGCCGAGGCGGTGCGGCACCTGCGGCTGGCCTTCGCCTCGCTGGGTGCGGCGCTGGCAATCGGGCTGCCCCTGGGCATCGCGCTGCACCTGCAGCGAGGGCTGCGCCCGGCGGTGCTGGGGGTGCTGGACGTGGTGCAGACGATCCCCTCGCTGGCGCTGTTCGGGGTGATGATCCCGGCTCTGGGCTGGGTCGCGGCGCATGTGCCGGGCGCGGCGGCGGCGGGCATCGCCGGGATCGGGGTGTTCCCGGCGCTGGTCGCGCTGTTCCTGTATTCGCTGCTTCCCGTCGTCGCAAACACCGTGGTCGGCCTTGATGCCGTCCCCGCGCCGCTGCGCGAGGCCGCGGCCGGCCTCGGGATGACGCGCGGACAGGTTCTGCGGCAGGTGATGATCCCGCTGACGCTGCCGGTGCTGCTGGCCGCGGTGCGGATCGTGCTGGTCCAGAACATCGGCCTGGCCGTGATCGCCGGGCTGATCGGCGGCGGCGGCTTCGGCGCCTTCGTCTTCCAGGGACTGAACCAGACGGCGATGGACCTGATCCTGCTGGGTGCGCTGCCGACGATTGCGCTGGCGCTGGTCGCGGGGGTCGCGCTGGACATCGCCGTGGCGCAGTTGCGCCGGGGGGCCGCATGATCGAGGTCGAGCGCCTGACCCGCCTCTATGACGGCCGCGCCGTCGTGGACGACGTGACGCTGACCGTGGACCGCGGGAAGATCGCGGCGCTGGTCGGCACCTCGGGGTCGGGCAAGACGACGCTGCTGCGGATGATCAACCGGCTGGTCGAGCCATCCTCGGGCCGCGTCCGCATCGCCGGCGAGGATACCGCGGCGATCCCCCCGCACCTGCTGCGCCGGCGGATCGGCTATGCGATCCAGGACCACGGGCTGTTCCCGCACCGCACGGTCGCGCAGAACATCGCCACCGTCCCCGGCCTGCTCGGCTGGCCGCGGCGCGACATCGCCGCCCGCGTGGACGAGCTGCTGACCCTGTTCCAGCTGCCCCCGGCCGAGTTCGCCGGCCGCTATCCGCACCAGCTGTCGGGCGGCCAGCAGCAGCGCGTCGGCGTCGCCCGTGCGCTGGCTGCCCGGCCCGAGCTGCTGCTGATGGACGAGCCCTTCGGCGCGCTGGACCCCGTCATCCGCGCCCGCGCGCGGGACGACCTGCGCGCCATCCAGCGCGAGCTGGGCACGACGCTGATCGTCGTCACCCACGACATGGGCGAAGCCTTCGCCCTGGGCGACACGATCGCGGTGATGGACGGCGGCGGCCTGCTGCAATACGCGCCCCCGCGCGAGATTCTGACCCGGCCGGCCAGCGACTTCGTCCGCGACCTCGTCGGCGCGGCGGACCGGCCGTTCCACCTGCTGGCGCTCGAGCCAGTCGCGGCACTGGTCCAGCCCGGCGAGGCGCCGGGCGCCCCGGTCCCGCGCGACCTGAGCCAGCGCGACGCACTGTCGCTGTGCCTGTGGCGTGGCCTTGCCGCGCTGCCGGTCGCGGGCGGGGGCGTGGTGACGCTCGCCGCTCTGGAACGGGCGGCGCAGGGCGGGCGGCCGTGACAAGGCGGGTGGGGCTGGTGCTGCTGGCCGCCGCGCTGGCGGCGTTCCTCATCGCGCCCGACCGCTTCGCGCCGCTGCTGCGGCCGCTGACGACGAACGGCGCCCCCGCGATCTATACGCAGACGAGCCTGCTGCGCCTGGCCCTGTCGCATCTGGCGCTGGTCGGGGCGGCGGTGGCGGTGTCCACGGCTGTCGCCGTCGGCTTCGCGATCTTCGTCACCCGGCCCGCCGGGCGCGACCTGCTGCCGCTGGCGCGGTCGGTGGCAAGCATCGGGCAAACTTTCCCGCCGGTCGCCGTGCTGGCGCTGGCGGTCCCGGCGATGGGCTTCGGCGCCGGGCCGACGCTGCTGGCGCTGATCCTCTATGGCCTGCTGCCGATTTTCGAGAACACGCTCGCCGGCCTCGCCAGCGTGCCGCCCGCGGTGATCGAGGCTGCGCGCGGCACCGGCATGACCCCGGCGCAGCGCCTGCGCGCGGTCGAGTTGCCGCTGGCCCTGCCGGTGATCCTGTCGGGCGTGCGGCTGTCGGCGATCATCGCGTTGTCGACCGCCACCATCGGGTCGACCGTCGCCGCCCGGACGCTGGGCGAGGTCATCATCGCGGGCCTTCTGTCCTCGAACAGCGCCTTCGTCGTGCAGGGCGGCGCGGTGGTCGCGGCGCTTGCCCTGCTGATCAGCGGCCTGTTCCGCGAGATCGAGCGGGCGCTGACGCCGGCCGCTCAGCGCCCGGGCGGATAGCCGGTCATCTCAAGATAGCCGCGGCCGGGGACCGTCCCCTCGACCCGCACCGGCCCCTCCCAATAGGGCACCTGCGTGGTCATGAACGCCGCCGGGTTCAGCGCTCACCGTCCAGTCGAGGCCCAGCCGCGGCAGGCCGACCCGCCAGGCGACCGGCACGCCCGCCTGCGGGCGCAGCGGCGTCAGGGCGATGTCGGCGCCGGTCAGGGGCGTGGACTGCCCGTCCGCCCCGACCAGCGTGCCCGACAGATAGTCGGCGTCCCCGCGCAGCCGGAACGCCATCACCCGCCGCCCGTCGTCCAGGAACAGCGAGAACCAGTCCCACCCGGTCTGGTCCGCGGCCAGCGGCTGGCTGGACCATTCGCGGTCCAGCCACGCCTGCCGCGTCACCGCCTGCGGTCCCTGCCCCAGATCGACGGTCCCGGACGCCGTGAAGAACGGCAGTCCATAGTCCGCAGCGGCACGACCAGCACGCGCAGCACGGCGATCAGCGCCGCTGCTGCGCCATCGCCAGCCCGATCGTGCCGTGCATGATGAGCGTCCCCATGACGAAGCACAGCACACCGCGCGGTCCCCTTGCATCGACCGACCTCAGCCCGGCCAGGGCGGATCGTCGGGCAGGATCGCGCCGACGTAGTCGCGCACGCCCTGCGCGTCGAACCACAGCGACGAAAAATCGGTCTGCAACGCCATGCGGACTGCGCGATAGTGGTGCACGGCGCCCTCAACCCCAGTGGCTGCCAGCAGCCCCTTGTCCGGCCCCGACGCGCCGCAGTCGCGGCGCGTCGTCTTGCCGGTTCCTGCGCCGATCACGTCCAGAAGATCGTCATAGGATTGGAACGCCCGACCCAGATCGCGGCTCAGTACGCTCAGCTGCGCGATCTGCCCCTCGTCGCAGCCATTGATCATTGCGACGATCCGAAACGCCGCGTCGAACAGCTGGCCGGTCTTCAGATCCTGTTCGGTCGTGACCGAGGCCAGCGACTTGCCGTCATGCAGGTCAAGATCCTGACCGCCGCACAGCCCGGCCGGGCCGACCGCCTCTGCCAACACGGCGACCGCCTCGGCTCGTGTCGCCCCATCGACACCCGGCAGCGCCGACAAGATGCGGAAGGCTTCGGACATCAACGCGATGCCGGCCAGGATCGCGCGCGCCTCGCCGTGGGCGACGTGGGTGGTGGGCTGCGCGCGACGCAGCACGGCGCCGTCCATGGCTGGCAGGTCGTCGATCACCAGCGATGCGGTATGGATCAACTCGACCGCGCAGGCAGCATCGATCAGAGCGGGGGACGTCACGCCTAGCCGCCCGGACAGCATCGCCATCAGCACGCCGCGAAACCGCTTGCCCGGAGCGGTCACCGCATCGGTCATGGCCCGGCCCAGGGCCGGGACGCGGCACGAAAACGCCGGGCACAGCTCGGCCAGCCGGGCGTCGATCGCATGGCGCCACGACCGCGCTTCGCTGGTCCAGTCGGTCAGACCGTTCTGCTGCAATTCATGCGACCGGATGTTGATAAAGTCGTTCATCTGGGACAGAATATTCCCCCAGGCGGCTGACCGAAAGGCCCTAAATAACGCCTGGCCACCTCACGGGCCCTGACCGGAGACAGCGCATGGCTATCCTGATCCTGCTGCTGACCGTTGCGTTCGTCCTGTCGCCGCTGGCCTCGGACGGATTCAGCGGTTTCACGGCAGGACAGTTTCCGGTCGTGCTGGAGGATTGGCCCATCGAGCCCGCCGGCTGGGCGTTTCCGATCTGGGGGGTGATCTATGCGTGGCTGATTGCCGGCGCAGTCTTCGGTCTGCTGCGTCGGCGCGCGGCCCCGGATTGGGCAGCGATGCGGCCTGCATTGGCCGTCAGCCTGGCCGTGGGGACGTTCTGGATCGCCGCCGCCAATGCCTCGCCTCCGCTGGCAACGGTGATGATCATCGTGATGCTGATCGGGGCCGTGATGGCGCTTGTGCAAGCGGGACCATCGGACCGGGTCTGGCTGCGCTGGCCGTTGGGGCTGTACGCCGGGTGGCTGACCGCGGCCACGGGGGTGGCGGCGGGCGTCCTGCTGGGCGGGTACGGCGTCACCGACGCGACAACGGCGGCCCTGATCGTCCTGCCGTTCGTCCTGGTGATGGCGTTGGTGGTGGGCGCCCGGTATGCCGACGCGCCGACCTATCACGCGGCTGTCGCTTGGGCACTGCTAGGGATCGCGGTGGATAACGCCGCTTCCGGTTCTCGCTCCGTCGCAGGGCTGGCACTTTTCGGGATCGCCCTGGTGCTGGCCGGTCCGCTCCGGCGTCTGACCCATGGCTGAGCGTCCTGTTGCCGGGGGCGGACAACCCGACATCCTGACCCGAAAGTCCGATCACCTGACCATCATCACTGATGGCCGCGGCCGTCAGCAAAGCCGCACGACCGGCTTCGAGGCGGTTCACTTCGTGCATAATGCCCTGCCCGACCTGGACTTTGCCGCGATCGACACCGCCACGTCGCTGTTCGGCCGCCGGCTTGCCGCGCCGCTGCTGGTGTCGGCGATGACCGGGGGGCCGCCCGAGGCCCAGGCAATCAACGCAGCAATCGCCGAGGCTTGCCAAGCACTGCGCCTGCCCCTGGCCGTGGGCAGCCAACGCATCGCGCTGGAAGGGCGGGGTGACGCCGGCCTGCGCGGGCTGCGCCGGTGCGCGCCAGACGTGCCGATTCTTGCCAACCTTGGCGCGGTCCAACTGAACTGTGACATGGGGATCGATGACTGCCGGCGCGCCGTCGACATGCTTCAGGCCGACGCGCTGATTCTGCACCTCAACCCGTTGCAGGAAGCGATCCAGCCTGCGGGCGACCGCAACTTTGCCGGCCTCCTGGACCGGATCGCCGCAGTCTGTTCCGCGCTGCCGGTGCCCGTCGGCGTCAAAGAGGTGGGCGCGGGGCTGTCGGCGCAGGTGGGCCTGCGGCTGATCGAGGCAGGCGCGCAACTGATCGACGTCGCGGGCCTCGGCGGCACCAGCTGGGCACGGGTCGAGGGCGAGCGGGGGGATCAGGCCTTGCGCGACCTTGCGGCTCCGTTCGCCGACTGGGGTATCCCCACGGCGCAGGCCGTGGCGGACATGGCTGCGGCCCTGCAGCCAGGCGTGACGCTTGTTGCATCGGGCGGGGTGCGGGACGGGCTGGACGTTGCTCGAGCAATCCGCCTTGGGGCAGACCTTGCCGGGCAGGCGGCCGGGGCGCTGCCCGCGGCGTGCGCCGGTGTCGAGGCCCTGTGCGCGCATCTGGAGCAAGTGATCGCGCAGCTACGCATTGCGATGTTCTGCACCGGGTCGGCCGACCTTGCCGCCCTGCGGCAGGCACCACTGTTGCCCCCGCTGGAAATCAAACCAGGTGGCGCATAGATTGTCGCAGTCACACGACTTTTCCGTGGGGACCGGGATGACACGCCTTCGCCGCCCCACCCTGACCAGCCTCGGGATCGCCGTCGGGGTAACCGCCGCTTGGCTGGCGTTGCATGTCGCCGCCGTGTGGCGGCTGGACGCGCTGGCGCATCCGGGGCAGGCCGTGCTGGCGCTTGCCGGGCTGACATGGCTGTCGGTCGGGCTGTTCATCATCGCCCACGACGCGATGCACGGCGCACTGGCGCCGGGCTACCCGTGGGTCAACGCCGCGATCGGGCGGGTTGCGCTGACGCTTTATGCCGGGTTCTCGTGGCGCAAGCTGATCGTCAAGCACATGGCCCACCACCTCTACGCGGGGACCGCGAGCGATCCCGACTTCGGCCACGGCCACCGGCCGGTCGTGCTGTGGTATCTGGACTTCGTGCGCACCTATTTCGGCTTGCGCGAGGTGGTGGTCCTGGGCGGGGCGACCATTGCCTATGCGCTGATCCTTGGCCCGCGCTGGCCCTATGTTGCCTTTTGGGCGATCCCGTCGATCCTCGCTTCGATCCAGCTGTTCGTCTTCGGCACCTGGCTGCCGCACCGCGAGGCCGGGGCGCCGTTCACCGACCGCCACCGCGCCCGCTCCACCGCGCTCAGCGTGCCGCTGTCGCTGCTGACCTGTTTCCACTTCGGTGGATTTCACCACGAACATCACCTGCACCCCGCCGTGCCGTGGTGGGCGCTGCCCAAGACGCGGGTCGCGCGATGAGCGCTGTCCTGATCGTCCTGGCCACCGTCGCTGTGATGGAGGGTGTCGCCTATGCCGTCCACCGCTGGGTGATGCACGGGCCGCTCGGCTGGGGCTGGCACGCTTCGCACCACGATCCGGACCATCACGGGGTATTTGAGAAGAACGACCTCTACGCCTTCGTGTTTTCGGCGTTCTCGATCGCGCTGTTCGCCCTGGGCAGCCGCTGGTGGCCGCCGCTGTGGTGGATCGCCGTGGGGATGAGCGTGTATGGCGTCATCTACTTCGTCGTCCACGATGGCTTGGTCCATCAGCGCTGGCCGTTCCGGGTGGTACCGAAACGCGGCTATGCCCGGCGGCTGTATCAGGCGCACCGGCTGCATCACGCGGTCGAGGGGCGCGACGACTGTGTCAGCTTCGGCTTCGTCTATGCCCCGCCGGTGGACGATCTCAAGGCGCGGCTGCGTTCCTCGGGCGTGCTGGCGCGGCGGCAGTCGCAGCACCCCGACGCCTGGCGGCCCGACCGGGGCGAGGACTGATGGCCCGCATCGCCCTGTGCCTGCCGGCGCTGCCCAGCCACGCCGCCGTCCACGGCGCTTTGGGGCGGGCGCTGGCCCGGCGGGGCCACCGGGTGATGCTGGTCGGCGGGCAGCGGCTGGAACCGCTGGCGGCGCGCGAGTGCTTGACGTTCCACGCCCTGCCGGGCGCGGGCGCCGACCTGCGCGGCGCGGGGCTGGCGCGGACGCTGGTGGCGACGGCGCGGGACACCGCGCTGTGGGTCCGGTCCGGGCCGGGGGCGCTGGCAGCCTTGGCGCCCGACCTGGTGATCGCCGATCAGGCTGAGCCGGGCGCCTCGCTGGCGGCCGAGGCGGCGGGGGTCCGCCGCGCCACGCTGGCGGCCGCCCTGCCGATGGACCGCGACGAGGGCATTCCGCCGCCCTTCGTGGAGTGGCCGTATCTTGCGGGCGAGGCCGGCCGCCGGCGCAACCGCGGCGGCTGGCGCGTGACCGACGCACTGCTGACGCTGCAGCGCCGGGTGCTGCGGCGCGGCTGCCGCGATCACCGCCTGCCGCTGCGCGAGCGGATCGACGAATGGATCGCGCCCGACCTGGACTTGCGCCAGCTGGTGCCGGGGCTGGATTACCCGCACCCCCTGCCCCTTGGCGCGGCTCCCGTCGGCCCGATTCGCGACGCCGGCGTCCCCGAGCCGCTGGAGCTTGACGACCGGCCGCTGGTCTTCGCGTCGCTGGGGACGCTGGCGGGGGACCGGCAGCGGCTTTTGGCGTCCATCGTCGCGGCGACCGAGGGGATGGGGATCCAGGTGGCACTGGCCCATGCCGGAACGCTAACCGAGGCCGACGTCCGCGCCCTGCCCCCCCACGTCCACGCCGGCGCCTTGTGGCCGCAAGCGGCGGTGTTGGCGCGGGCGGCGGTATGCATCACCCATGCGGGCATGAACACCGCGCTGGACTGCGTCGCGGCGCGGGTGCCGATGGTCGCGGTGCCGCTTGCCTTCGAGCAGCCTGCCACCGCCGCCCGGCTGGCCCATCACGGGCTGGCCGTCGTCGTCCCGCCCCGCCGCGCCACGCCGGACCGCCTGCGCGCCGCCCTGCGGGACGTGCTCGACGGCGCCGACCGCCGCGCTGCGCTGGCTGTGAAATCCGCCGAACTCGCCGCCGGCGGCGGCACCGCCCGCGCCGCCGACCGGGTCGAGGCGCTGATCGGGGCCGCCCCATGAGCGGCGTCCTGATCGTCGGCGCCGGGCTGGCCGGCTCGCTGGCCGCCCTTGCGCTGCGGGCGGCACGGCCGGGTCTGCCGGTGACGCTGCTGGACGCGGCGCCCGGTCCGTCCGACCGGCACACCTGGTCCTTCCACCACCCCGACCTGCCCCCCGTCTGGCGCGACCGCCTTGCCCCCGGCCTGCGGGCCAGCTGGTCCTTGCAGGAGGTTCGCTTCCCGGACCACGGGCGGGTGCTGGAGGCCGGCTATGCCTCGCTGGACGGGCGTGGGTTGGCGCAACTGGTCGCGGGGTCGGGCGCGACGACCCTGTGGAGCCGGACTGCGGCCGAGGTGCTCGCGCACGCCGTCACGCTGTCAGGCGGCACGCGGCTGACGGCGGACGCGGTGCTGGACGCCCGCGGGCTGCGCCCGTCGCGGCATCTGGTCGCCGGCTATCAGAAGTTCGTCGGCGTAGAATACGAGATGGACGCCCCCCACGGCGTCATCTGCCCGCTCATCATGGACGCCAAGGTGCCGCAACTGGATGGCTACCGCTTCGTCTATCTGCTGCCGTTCTCGCCCACCCGGCTGCTGATCGAGGATACCCGCTACAGCGACGGCGCCGGTCTGGCCGAGCCGGACCTGATCGCCGCCATCACGGACTACGCCGCCGTCCACGGCTGGCAGGGCCGCGAGGTCCGGCGCGAGCGGGGAGTGCTGCCGATCGCGCTGGCCCATGACGCCGCAGGCTTCTGGGCCGCGCAGGACGGCGCCGTGCCGATTGGATTGCGCGCGGGGCTGTTCCACCCCGTCACCGGCTATTCCCTGCCGGTCGCCGTGCAGGTCGCGGACGTCATCGCGGCGGCAGACCCGACCACCGCCGCCATCCGCGCCGCGGTGCGGGACTTCGCCCTGCGCAAGGCGCACGGCGACCGCTTCCTGCGCCTGCTCAACCGGATGCTGTTCCGCGGCTGCGCACCCGACGAGCGCCGCCGTGTCCTGTCGCGCTTCTATCGCCTGCCCGAGCCGCTGATCGAACGCTTCTATGCCGGCCGCCTGACCACGCTCGACAAGCTGCGGATCGTGACCGGCAAGCCGCCCATCCCGATCCGCGACGCCCTGCCTTGCCTGCCCGAATCCCCCCTGTTGAAGGATGCCCGATGAGCCAGCCCCGCACCGCCCTTGTCATCGGATCGGGCTTCGGCGGGCTGGCGCTCGCCATCCGCCTGCAGTCCGCCGGCATCGCCACGACCATCCTCGAGGCCCGCGACGGCCCCGGCGGCCGGGCCTATGTTTGGCACGACCAGGGCCACGTCTTTGACGCCGGCCCCACCGTCATCACAGACCCGGACAGCTTGCGCGAGCTGTGGGCGCTGTCGGGGCAGGACATGGCGCGCGACGTGACGCTGCTGCCGGTTTCGCCCTTCTATCGCCTGCTGTGGGAGGATGGGGCGCGCTTCGACTATGTCGGCGACAGCGCGGGTCTGGAAGCCGAGATCGCAAAGCTGAACCCCGCCGACGTGGAGGGCTATCGGCGCTTTCACGACTATGCCGAGGCGGTCTATCGGGAAGGCTATCTGCGCCTCGGCACCGTGCCGTTCCTGAACTTCCGCCAGATGCTGCAGGCCGCGCCCGCGCTGGTGAAGCTGGAGGCGTATCGGTCGGTCCACAGCGTCGTCGCCCGCTTCATCCGCGATCCGCAGCTGCGGCAGGCGTTCTCGTTCCACACGCTGCTGGTCGGGGGGAACCCGTTCTCGACTTCGGCGATCTATGCGCTGATCCACGCGCTGGAACGGCGCGGCGGGGTGTGGTTCGCGCAGGGCGGCACCAACAAGCTGGTCGCGGGGATGCTGGCGCTGATCCAGCGCCTCGGCGGCACGCTGCGGCTGAACGCGCCGGTGGCGCGGATCGAGACCGAGGGCGCGCGGGCGACCGGCGTGCGGCTCGCCTCGGGCGAGCAGATCGCGGCGGACATGGTCGCCAGCAACGCGGACGTGATGCACACCTATCGCGACCTGCTGACCGGCACTCGGCGCGGCAAGGTCAAGGCGGCGATCCTGGACCGCCAGCGCTGGTCGATGTCGCTGTTCGTCGTCCATTTCGGCCTGGACCGCGTGCCCGAGGGGCTGGCGCATCACACCGTCCTGTTCGGCCCCCGCTATCGCGAGCTGGTGACCGAGATCTTCCGCGGCCCGGCCCTGCCAGAGGATTTTTCGCTGTATCTGCACAGCCCCAGCGTCACCGACCCGACGCTGGCGCCGCCGGGCATGTCCACGCATTACGCGCTCGCCCCGGTCCCGCATCTGGGCCGGGCCGGGGTCGACTGGGCGGCCGAGGGTCCGGCCTATGCGGACCGCATCCTCGCCGCGCTGGAGCGCCGGGTGATCCCAGATCTGCGCCGGCATCTGCGGGTGCAGCGCATCTTCACCCCCGCCGACTTCGCCAGCCAGCTGAACGCCCACCACGGCAGCGCCTTCTCGGTGGAGCCGATCCTGGCGCAGTCCGCCTGGTTCCGCCCCCACAACCGCGACCGGGCGATCCGCAACCTCTATATCGTCGGCGCCGGCACCCATCCCGGTGCCGGCATCCCGGGCGTGGTCGGGTCAGCCAAGGCAACCGCGGGCGTCATGCTGGCCGACGCGGGCGCGGCATGAGCGAGCTGGTTGCCGCCTCCGAGCAGGCCATCGCCAAGGGCTCGACCAGCTTCGCCGCGGCCGCGCGGCTGCTGCCGCGCGCGGTGCGGGACGACACGGTGATGCTGTACGCGTGGTGCCGCCACGCCGACGACGTGGTGGACGGGCAAGTGTCGGGTGCCACCCCGGCCGATGGGCACGACGCCACCGCGGCGGTGGCGCAGCTGCGGGCGGACACGCTGGCGGCCCTGCACGGGGACGGGCCGATGGCGCCGCCCTTTGCCGCCCTGCGGACGGTGGCGCGGCGGCACGATTTTCCGGACGCCTGGCCACTGGCGCTGATCGACGGCTTCACGATGGACGCCGAGGGTCGGCGCTACGCGACACTGACCGATACGCTGGACTATGCCTATCACGTCGCCGGCGTCGTCGGCGTCATGATGGCCCGCGTGATGGGTGTGCGGGACGAGGACGTGCTGGACCGCGCCTGCGACCTGGGGCTGGCGTTTCAGCTGACCAACATCGCCCGCGACGTTCAGGACGATGCCGCTATCGGCCGGGTCTATCTGCCGCAGGACTGGCTGGACGCGGCCGGGGCGCGGGTGGATGCGCCCGGCACACCGGCGCTGAACGGCGTGATCGCCCGGCTGGTGTCCGAGGCCGAGCCCTACTACGCCTCGGCCCGCGGCGGGCTCGCCGAGCTGCCGGTGCAGGCCGCCTGGTCGATCGCGGCGGCGCTGCGCGTCTATCGCGCCATTGGGCGCAAGATCCTTCGCGCCGGACCGGGCTTCGATGGCCGGCGGGTCAGCACGTCGGGGGCCGAAAAGGTGGCGCTTGTGGCTGCAGCGGCGGCGGACGCCGCGACGTCGCGGTGGCAGCGCCCGTCCGCACGGCTGAGAGGCCTGTGGACGCGAGTCCGGGCGTGACGGCGCCGGCCGCGCAAGGCACGCACGGGCCAAGGCGCATGGTCCCACGGCAACCATTCCGCGCCCTGCAACGCAATGATGCCGAGAACGTTATCTGAGCATGTCCGCCATGACCGCACGCCCCGACATCGCCGCGTCTCGCATCGCCCGCGCCTGGCACCAGCGATGAGCGGCCTAGTCATCGCCCACATCGCGCTTGGCGGCTGCCTCGTGCCTGAGCCGGTGCCCTACGGGGCGACCGAGAACACCGGCGGGCACATCGCCTACCTCCTCGGCGCGGCGGCGGCGCAGGCGCGGCGGCCCGACGTCGCCCGTGTGGACATCCTCACCCGCCGCTTTGCGGCAAGTGACCTGCCCGCGGACCTCGCGGCGGAATGCGAGAGGCCGTGACCCGGGTGGGCGAGGGGCTGGCGATCCGCCGCTTTGCCGGACACGTGTCCGGCTATCTGTGCAAGGAGAGTCTGTGCGCGGAGGTTCCCGCGCTGACCGAGGCGATGGCCCGCTGGATCGCGGTAGAGGCGCGGCGGCCGGACGTGATCCACGCCCACTTCTCGGACGCCGCCGCGATCGCCTTCGCGCTGCGCGAGCGCTTCGGCATCCCGGTGATCTATACCCCGCATTCGCTTGGCGCCGACAAGGGCGCCCCCGCCGGCGCGGCGCTGCGCGCCCGCCTTGCGGACGAGAGCCGCGCGCTGGCGGAGGCCGACGCCATCGTCGTGTCCTCGCGCGACGAGGCCGAGCGCCAGGTCGGGCTCTACGATGGGGCTGCGCTGGGGCGGGTGCACCAGGTTCGGCCGGGCGTCGCACTAGGGTGCGACCAGCGCGATCTGACGGCCGGGCGCGCGCTGCTGGCCGGGGCGCTGCGCGATCCGGGCCGGCCCTTCGTGCTGGCGATCGCGCGGCCGGTCGACAAGAAGAACCTCGTTGCCTTGGCGGCGGCCTATGCGGGCAGCCGGGCGCTGCAGGAGCGCGCGAACCTCGTGATCCTCGCCGGACAGCGTGGGCCGGGTTGGGGCTGCCCCGAGCAGCGCGCGCAGATCGCGCAGATCGAGACGGCGCTTACGGGGCTGACGGGGCAGGCCGGCCGCGTGGCGCTTCCGGCCGTGCACGACCGCGCGCAGGTGCGCGGCCTGTATACGCTAGCCGCGGCGCAGGGCGGGGTGTTCGTCAATCCCGCGCTGGTCGAGCCGTTCGGGCTGACCACGCTGGAGGCAGCCGCGGCCGGGCTGCCCTGCGTGGTGCCGCAGCGTGGCGGCGCGGCGGAGGTGGCGGAGGCGATCGGGCACGGCGTCGCCGCCGAAACGCGCGATCCCGCAGCGTTGGCGGAGGTGATAGGCGCGCTGCTGGACCCCGCGGCGCACGCCCGCCACGCGGCCGCCGCCCGCCGGGCCGCCCCGGGGCTGGGCTGGGACAGCTATGCCGCGCGGCTGGCGCGGGTGATCCGGGCGTTGCGCGCGCCCGTCCGGGCGCGTGCGGCCAGAACGCTGCTGGTCTGCGACATCGACGGGACGCTGACGGGCGACCGCGCCGCCGCCCGCCGCTTCCGCGACCGGATCGAGGCGGACCCGTCGCTGGCCTTCGCGGTCGCTACCGGCCGATCCGTGTCCGAGGCAAGACGCATTCTGGCGGATTGGGACCTGCCTGAACCCGAGGCGCTGATCACCTCGGCCGGCAGCGAGATCTATCGGCGCGACCCGGCGGGCCGGATGGTCGAGGACCACGACTACACGTGCCGCTCGCGCGACGGGTTCGACCCGAAGGCGATCACCGCCGCCCTGGACGGCCTGCCCGGCCTGCACTGGCAGGCGGCAATCGAGCAGCGCGCCGGCAAACTGGGCTTCGTCGGCCCGCCTGCGCTGGCGGCGGCGATCCGCGCGCGGCTGGCCGCGGCCGGCCTGCCTGCGACGGTCGTCCATTCGCACGGCACGCTGATCGACGTGATGGCGGCGGGCGCTGACAAGGGGCACGCTGTGGCTTGGCTGGCGGCGCGGCTGGGCTTTGACGACGACGCGGTGATCGTGGCGGGCGACAGCGGCAACGACCTGGCGATGCTGGACGGGCGCTGGCGCGCGGTGCTGGTCGGCGACGACCCGGACCTGCGCTCGCTGCGCCCCGGACCGCGGCGCCATCGCGCCCGCGCGGCCCACGCCGCCGGCGTGCTGGAAGGGCTGGCGTATTTCGAGGCTGGCGTCCGGGACAGCGCGGCATGACGGCCCCCCGCCCGGTCGGCATCTTCGTGCACCACCAGGGCCGCGGGCACGTCCAGCGCGCCGGGGCGCTGGCCCGCGCGCTGCTGCCGGCGCGGCCGGTGACGCTGTTCACCGCCGACCCCGACGCGGTCCCCGCCCCCGTCCGCGCGGCGGGGGCCGAGGTCATCGCGCTCCCCTCGCTGTTCCAGCCGACCGGCCTCGAGGCCCCCGCGATGCAGGCCGAGCCGGCGCCGCGCACGGTCCATTGCGCCCCGCTGGGCTGGCCCGGCATCCGCGCCGCGATGGCCCGCATGGCGCGGTGGTTCGACGAGGCGGACCCGGCGCTGATGATCGCCGACGTCTCGGCCGAGGTCGCACAGCTGGCGCGGCTGTGTTCGGTCCCGCACGTCAAGGTGCTGCAGCACGGCACCCGCACCGACGCGGCCCACCGCGCCGCCTATGACGGCGCCGTCGGCCTGCTGGCACCCTGCCACACCGCGCTGGCGCAACCGGAATGGGCGGACTGGGCGGGCCGCATCCACTATGCCCCCGGCCTCGGCGTGCCGCCCGCCGCGGACCGGATCGGCGCGAGGCAGGCCCTGGGGCTGGACCTTGGCCGGCGGCTGGTCGTGGTCGCCGCCGGCGCCGGGGCGGGCGAGGCTGGCAGCAGCGCCTCGGTCGCCGTCGGCGCGCGGGCGATGCCGGACGCGCTGTGGGTCACGATCGGCCCGCTGGCGCGCGACTGGCACGCGAC
This sequence comes from Paracoccus sphaerophysae, assembly GCF_000763805.1. Taxonomy (GTDB): domain Bacteria; phylum Pseudomonadota; class Alphaproteobacteria; order Rhodobacterales; family Rhodobacteraceae; genus Paracoccus; species Paracoccus sphaerophysae. Next base: position 21,376 of record NZ_JRKS01000046.1, read on the forward strand.
CGACCCCGGAAACCTGCGGCACCTCGGCTGGACCGACCGGGCGGCGGACTGGCTCGCCGCCGCCGATCTGGTCGTGTCCAGCGCCGGCAACTCGGTCACGAGGTGCTGGCCCTCGGCAAGCCGTGGATCGTGATCCCGCAGTGGTGCTATTTCGACGAACAGCGGCTCTGTTGCACAAATCGGGTGAGGGATTCATCTCGTGAATCCAGTGTGGTAGCCGGGTTGCATGAGCAGACCTACACCGTCGACCTACAAGACCCGCAACTGGCCAGCCTACAACGAAGCGCTCAAGCGCCGGGGCTCGCTGACGATCTGGTTCGACCCTTCGATGAACTGGGATGCCGCGCCGACAGGCAGGCGTGGCCGACATCAGACCTACAGCGATGCCGCTATCCAGACGTGCCTTTCGATGAAGGTGCTGTTCGGCATGGCGCTCCGGCAGACGGCGGGCTTCGTCGAGAGCCTTTTGCGGCTGGTTGGCCTCGACTGGACCGTTCCCGACTTCAGCACGCTGTCGCGCCGCCAGAAGACCTTGGCCGTGAGCATTCCCTACCGTGGATCGAGAGGCCCGCTGCACCTGCTGATCGACAGCACTGGCATCAAGGTCGAGGGCGAAGGCGAATGGCATGCACGTAAGCATGGCGGCCCGAGACGCCGCGTCTGGCGCAAGATCCACCTCGGGATCGACGAGGAAACACTGGAGATCCGAGCCGTCGAGATTACTGGAAGCCAAATCGGCGATGCGCCGATCCTACCCGACCTTCTCGACCAAATCCCGGAGGACCAGGAGATCGGCAGCGTTACGGCTGATGGCGCCTATGACACCCGCAAATGCCACGACGCCATTGCCGACCGCGGCGCCCACGCCGTCATCCCGCCCCGCAAGAACGCCAAGCCATGGAAGACCGTCACCGTCGGCGCGGTCGCTCGAAACGAAGCCCTGCGCGCCTCCAAACACCTCGGCCGAGCCCTCTGGCGACGATGGAGCGGATACCACCGCCGAAGCCGCGTCGAAACGAAGATGCACTGTGTGAAACTGCTGGGGCAGCGCCTCATGGCAAGAGACTTCGACCGACAGGTCGCTGAGCTCCAGGTCCGTATCGCCGTTCTGAACGGCTACACCGCGCTCGGAACCCCTGTCACAGAGGCCGTGGGATAGGTCTGTCCGGGGAAAGGGGAACCCCGGCCATCAGCAGATTTGTGCAACATGTGTAACCGCCCCAAGCGCAAGAGGGATTTTGAAGCTGATCTTGGCGCGTTGTCGGGTGCTGACATGTGTCCGGCCTCATGATGCGGCGCGATCCATGCCGCAGGGCCCGTATGGTGTTCGAAGGTCGGGTCCAGATCAAAGCCGCGTGCTCATAGGCACTCTGTTGCACACTGGTTTTCCCGATCCCGTCTCACAACTGTTGCGCCAAACTGCTCCTTGCCCTCTTCCGCTCCGACGTCCTCGCGATCTGCGGCGGCTTACGCCGCTGCGACCGGAGACTGGTAGATGCCACCCCGAGCCATCAAGGCCCAGACGATCCGCGCCATCTTGTTCGCCAAAGCCACCCGCACCAGCATCGGTGGCTTGCGCAACAGCAGGCTGCCCAGCCATGTTCCGGGCTGCGCTTCCTTGTGAACGTTACGTTTGATCACCACGCTGTTGGCGCCAATGATCAGCAGGCGTCGCAGGGATCGTTCGCCCATTCTGGTCGTTGCTCCGAGACGTTGCTTGCCGCCGGTCGAATGCTGCCGAGGCACAAGACCAAGCCAGGCGGCAAAGTCGCGTGCCTTGCGGAACGTCTCGGGTGGCGGCGCCAGAACAGCGATGGCCGTGGCAATCAGCGGCCCGATGCCCGGCACCGTCATCAGTCGCCGGGCGACGTCATTCTCCTTGGC
>NZ_JRKS01000047.1 GCF_000763805.1 Paracoccus sphaerophysae
CCCCAACACCGGCACCCCCGCCCCTCTCGCACCGGAGTCCCGCTGATGGAACAGCTTCTCTACGCCTCCGAGGTGGTGGTGAACGGCCTGATGGCCGGGGTCATGTATGCGCTGGTCGCGCTGGGCTTCGTGCTGATCTACAAGGCCTCGGGCGTGTTCAACTATGCCCAGGGCGTGCTGGCGCTGTTCGCGGCGCTGACCCTGGTCGGCATCCAGCAGGGGCAGGTGCCCTTTGCCCATCTCATCAACGCCATCACCGGCGGGCATCTGGACAGTTTCGGCTGGACCGTGCCGTCGCTGCTGGCGATCCTGCTGACCGCGGGGGTGATGGTGATCCTCGCCATCCTGATCGAGAAGCTGGTGCTGAAACACCTCGTCGGGCAGGATCCGATCATCCTGTTCATGGCGACGATCGGGCTGGCCTATTTCCTCGAAGGGCTGGGCGACCTGATGTGGGGCGCCAACGTCAAGACGCTGGACGTGGGCCTGCCGCAGGGCCTGTCCGAGACGATGGAGTCCTGGACAAACAGCCTGACCGGCTATGGGTTCTTCATCGACCGGCTGGACATCTGGGCCACGGTCATCGCGGCGCTTCTGGTCGCGGCGCTGGTGGCGTTCTCGCAATACACCAAGCAGGGCCGGGCCATGCGGGCGGTCGCCGACGACCACCAGGCGGCGCTGTCGGTGGGCATCTCGCTGCGCTTCATCTGGGTCATGGTGTGGTCCATCGCGGGCTTCGTGGCGCTGGTCGCCGGGATCATGTGGGGCACCAAGTCGGGCGTGCAGTTCTCGCTGTCGCTGATCGCGCTCAAGGCGCTGCCGGTGCTGATGCTGGGCGGCTTCACCTCGATTCCAGGCGCCATCGTCGGCGGGCTGATCATCGGGGTGGGCGAGAAGCTGTTCGAGTTCGTCACCTCGCAAGCGTGGTTCGCCAGCACCTTCGGCTTCACGCTCAGCGCGACCGAATCGTGGTTCGCCTATGTGCTGGCGCTGATCTTCCTGGTGTTCCGCCCACAGGGGCTGTTCGGCGAAAAGATCATCGAACGTGTGTGACCGCCGCGCATCTTCTTCTTTGCAGAAATATCCTCCGGGGGCCCGGGGGTGGAAAACCCCCGGTTCGGCCGCGCAGAAAGGAAACCGCTGATGCTTTACCGTGAGGCCGGCGACTTCAAGACCAGCTATCGGGACGACAGCCAGACGTTCCCGCTGCGGCTGGACCGCTGGGGATATTACCTGATCCTTGCGGTGGCTTTCCTCGTCATCCCGTTCGTCATCACCGACTACTGGGCGAACTCGGTCCTGGTGCCGTTCCTGATCTATGCGATCGCGGCGCTGGGGCTGAACATTCTCGTCGGATATGCCGGGCAGGTGTCGCTGGGGACCGGGGGCTTCATGGCGGTGGGCGCCTATGCGACCTACAAGCTATCAACCGCGTTTCCCGAAGTCTCGATGCTGGTCCACATTCTGATCGCCGGCGCGATCACCGCGGTGGTGGGTGTGGTCTTCGGGCTGCCGTCGCTGCGGATCAAGGGGTTCTACCTTGCCGTCGCGACCCTGGCGGCGCAGTTCTTCCTGGTGTGGCTGTTCAACAAGGTGCCGTGGTTCTACAACTATTCGGCCTCGGGGCAGATCACCGCGCCGGAACGCACTTTCCTGGGGTATTTCATCACCGGGCCGCAGACCTCGGCCGCGGCCAAGTACATGGTCTGCCTGGTGTTCGCGGTCGCCGTGGCGTGGATCGCGCGCAACCTGACGCGCGGTACGGCGGGGCGCAAATGGATGGCGATCCGCGACATGGACATCGCGGCCGAGATCATCGGGGTGAACCCACTGCAGGCCAAGATCAGCGCCTTTGCGGTCAGTTCCTTCTTCATCGGCATCGCCGGGGCGCTGTTCTTCGCCGTCTACCTGGGCGCGGCCGAGGTCGGCGAAAGCTTCGGCATCAACAAGTCGTTCCTGGTGCTGTTCATGGTCATCATCGGCGGGCTCGGTTCGATCTTCGGCAGCTTCGCGGGCGCGGCCTTCCTGGTGCTGCTGCCGGTGCTGCTCAAGAACGTGCTGGTCGGCGGGCTGGGCTGGCCCACCGACCTCGCCGCGCATTTCGAGCTGATGATCGTCGGCGCGCTGATCGTCTTCTTCCTCATCGTCGAGCCGCACGGGCTGGCGCAGCTGTGGCGGCTGACCAAGGAAAAGCTGCGGCTGTGGCCGTTCCCGCACTAGTTCTACCACCAAGACCGGGCCTCAACCCGGCCGCAACCTGACCCCTCTGGGAGGAACCTGATGAAACTTCGCCTTGCCGCTCTGGTCGCCGCCGCCATGATGGCCGCGGCCCCCGCCATGGCCGACCTCGTCGTGCCCAACCTCAGCTATCGCACCGGCCCCTACGGCGCGAACGGCAACCAGTATGCCGACGGCTTCAACGACTATTTCACCCTGCTGAACGAACGCGACGGTGGCATCGGCGGGCAGAAGATCCAGGTCCCGGAATGCGAGACCGCCTATAACACCGAGAAGGGCGTCGAGTGCTATGAATCGACCAAGGGCCAGGGGGCGCTGGTCTACAACCCGTTCTCGACCGGGATCACCTATCAGCTGATCCCGAAAGCCTCGACCGACAAGATCCCGCTGTACACCCCCGGCTACGGCCGCACCTCGTCCAAGAACGGCAAGGTGTTCGAATGGGTGTTCAACGCGCCCGCGAACTACTGGGACGGCGCCTCGGTGATCGTCAAGCACCTGCTGGACGTCAACGGCGGCAAGCTGGACGGCAAGAAGATCGCGCTGGTCTATCACAACTCGGCCTTCGGCAAGGAACCGATCCGGACGCTGCAGGAACTGGGCAAGAAGCACGGCTTCACCCTGACCGAGATCCCGGTCGATCCGGCCGCCGCGCAGGAACAGAAATCCCAGTGGCTGCAGATCCGCCGCGAAAAGCCGGATTACGTGATCCTGTATGGCTGGGGGGTGATGAACCAGGCCGCCATTCAGGAGGCCGCGAACGTCAAGTATCCGATGGAAAACCTGATCGGCATCTGGTGGGCCGGCGGCGAGGTCGACGTCGAACCCGCGGGGGCCGCGGCCAACGGCTACAAGTCGGTGAACTTCAACGGCGCCGGCACCAGCTATCCCTATTACGAACAGCTCAAGCAGCACGTGATCGACCCGGGCAAGGCCTCGGGCGGCGGCGCCCATGTCGGCAAGGCGATGTATTCGCGCGGCATGTATGCGGCGCTGGTGATCGCCGAGGCGATCAAGAAGGCGCAGGAACTGTCCGGCACCCCCAACGTGACGCCGGCGCAGGTCCGCGACGGCTTCGAGGCGCTGGACATCAGCGAGGCGCGGATGACCGAGCTGGGGCTGCCCGGCTTTGGCCAGCCGATCAAGATCACCTGCGACAACCACGGCGGCACCGGCATGGCCCGGATGCAGCAGTGGGATGCCGCCGCCAAGGAGTGGAAGTCGATCAGCGACTTCATCGAGCCGGATCAGGAGATCCTGACCCCCCTGATCGCCGCCGATTCCGAGGCTTACGCCAAGGAAAACGGCATCACCCCGCGCACGTGCAGCTGATCTGCGCGTGACCTGACCTGACCCGGCCCGGCGGCGTCGTGCCGCCGGGTCAACCCCCCGACACGGAGGCCCCGATGCTGGACGCTGCCAATGCCCCCCAGACCCCGACCGCCCCGGCCGGCCGCTCGGCCGAGACCCTGCTCGAGGTCAACAACATCGAGGTCATCTACAACCACGTCATCCTGGTGCTGAAGGGCGTCAGCCTGTCGGTGCCCAAGGGCTCGATCACCGCGCTGCTGGGCGGCAACGGCGCCGGCAAGACCACCACGCTGAAGGCGGTGTCGAACCTGCTGCATTCCGAACGCGGCGAGGTGACCAAGGGCACGATCACCTATCGCGGCGAGAACATCACCACGCTGAACCCCGCTGCGCTGGTCAAGAAGGGCGTCATCCAGGTGATGGAGGGCCGGCACTGCTTTGAACACCTGACGGTCGAGGAGAACCTGCTGACCGGCGCCTATACCCGCACCGACGGCGCCGCCGCGGTCAAGCGCGACCTGGACATGGTCTATACCTATTTCCCGCGCCTCAAGGAACGCCGGCGCAGCCAGGCGGGCTATACCTCGGGCGGCGAACAGCAGATGACGGCGATGGGCCGCGCGCTGATGAGCCGGCCGGAAACCATCCTGCTGGACGAGCCGTCGATGGGCCTTGCCCCGCAGCTGGTCGAGCAGATCTTCCAGATCGTCAAGGCGGTGAACGAAGGCGAGGGCGTGACCTTCCTTCTGGCCGAACAGAACACCAACGTCGCCCTGCGCTATGCCCATTACGGCTATATCCTGGAAAGCGGCCGGGTGGTGATGGACGGCGAGGCCGGCGCCTTGCGCGAGAACCCGGACGTCAAGGAATTCTACCTGGGGATGTCGGACGAGGGCCGCAAATCGTTCCGCGACGTGCGGTCCTATCGCCGCCGCAAGCGCTGGCTGGCCTGAGGCCGGTCCGTCCGATCCCCGCCCCAGCCCGAGGTATTTCCAGATGAGCTATTACGACGAGCTTGAAATCCGCAGCGCCGACGAACGCGAGGCCGACCTGGCCGAGGCGCTCGCCCGCGCCATCGGCAATGCGCAAAGCGCCCCCGCCATGGCCCGCGCCCTGCGCGACGTCAATCCCGAGTCGGTCCGGTCGCGGGCGGAACTCGCCGCGCTGCCGGTGATCCGCAAGGCCGAGTTGAGCGAGGCGCAGAAGAAGAAGCCTCCGTTCGGCGGCTACGCGACGAGGTATCCGCATGAATTCAACCACGTCTTCCAGTCCCCCGGCCCGATCTATGAACCCGGCCGGGTGGATGGCGACTGGTGGCGGCTGGGCCGTTTCGCCTTTGCCGCCGGGCTGGGGTCCAGCGACATCCTGCAGAACTGCTTCGGCTATCACCTGACGCCGGCCGGGATGATGTTCGAAAGCGCCTGCCGCGCCGTCGGCGCCGCGGTACTGCCGGCGGGGACCGGGCAGACCGAACTGCAGGTCCGCGCCGCGGCCGATATCGGCACGACGGCCTATGCGGGGACGCCGGATTACCTGAAGGTGATTCTCGACAAGGCCGACGAGATGGGCGAGCAACTGGCGCTGACCCGGGCGTTGGTGTCGGGCGGCGCGCTGTTCCCGTCGCTGCGGCAGGGCTATGCCGATCGCGGCATCGCCACGCTGCAATGCTACGCCACCGCCGATCTGGGACTGATCGCCTATGAATCCCCGGCGATGGAGGGGATGATCGTGGACGAGGGCGTGATCGTGGAAATCGTCCGCCCCGGCACCGGCGACCCGGTCCCCGACGGCGAGGTGGGCGAGGTCGTCGTGACCACGCTGAACCCCGACTACCCGCTGATCCGCTTTGCCACCGGCGACCTGTCGGCGGTGATGCCCGGCGAAAGCCCCTGCGGGCGCACCAACATGCGCATCCGCGGCTGGATGGGCCGCGCCGACCAGACCGCCAAGATCAAGGGCATGTTCGTGCGCCCTGAACAGGTCGCGGCCCTGGTCGCCCGCCACCCAGAGGTGTCACGCGCCCGTGTCATCGCCGACCGGTCCGATGAAATGGACGTGATGGTCGTGCAACTTGAAACCAAAGGGGAAAATCCGGCGCTATATGAGGCATCGGTGCTCGAGGCACTCAAGCTCAGGGGCCGGGTCGAACTGGTTGCGCCGGGGTCACTGCCGAACGACGGCAAGGTGATCGAGGATCGTCGCAGCTACGGCTGACCTTCGGACCCCGCGGGCATGCTTCGGGCGTGAGGCAGGCTTTCAGGGGAAACGACATGGTCACGACAGGACATTGGGGACGGCACGGCAAGGCGATCGGCGCGGCGCTGATCGGGGGCGCGATGCTGATCGGGCCGGGCAGCGGCGCGGTGCAGGCGCAGCAGGCGCCGGTGGTGGTCGCGCCCCAGGCGGTGCCGCCGGTGGCGATGCCGGGCAGCGAGGAAACGGTGCTGTGGGAACTCGCCCGCCGCCGCGGGACGGTCGAGGCGCTGCGCAGCTTCCTGTCGACCTATCCGAACGGCCAGTATGCGCCCGAGGCGCGGGCCCTGCTGGGCCAGTTGCAGGCCGGGACCCCGGCCGGATCGACCCTTGGCACCGCGGCGCCCGCCGCGCAGACGCCCACGGTCACCCCGGCGCCCGACCTGCCGGCCGGCGTGTCGCCCGCCGATGCGGCGCGGGGCGAGGTGCTGGGCACCACGCCGCCCGGCAGCACGCCCCCCACAACGGGCAGCGGCGCCGGCGGGACCACCGCCGCGACCGAGGCGGCGTTGGGCCTGTCCCGCGACGCGCGGATCGGCATTCAGCGCGGGCTGGTCAAGGCCGGCTATGACACCCGCGGCGTCGACGGCCAGTTCGGATCCGGCACCCGCCGCGCGATCAGCCAATGGCAGCAGGCGCGAGGCTATGCGGCGACCGGCTACCTGAACGCCGCCCAGGCTGAAGAACTGCGGATCAGCGGCCGCCCCGGCGGCGGCGAGGGCGCGGGCACCCTGGCTGCGGCGGATGTCGAGGCGGCGCTGGAGCTCAGCTCGACCCAGCGCCGGATCATCCAGTCGCGGCTGACCCAGATGGGCCACGACACCAACGGCGTCGACGGCAAGTTCGGGTCGGGCACCCGCCGCGCGATCACCGCCTGGCAGCGCGGCGCGGGCGTTTCGGCGACCGGCTATCTGACCCGCGCCGATGCCGATGCGATCCTGAACGCGGGCACGGCGCCGGTGGTGGTCCCCGGCGTCGACGCCGATGCGGCGGCGCGGACCGAGCTGGCGCTGAACCTGACCCGCGAGGACCGCATGGCCGCCCAGCGCGGGCTGGTGCGCGCGGGCCACGATACCCGCGGCGTCGATGGCGCCTTCGGGTCGGGGACGCGGCGGGCGATCCGCGCCTGGCAGGTCAGCCGCGGCGAGCCGGCGACGGGCTATCTGACCCGGGCCCAGTTCGACGTGCTGAAGGGGTCGGGCGGCACCGCTCCGGTGGTGGTCGGGGGCGGCGCGACCGCCGCCGACGAGGCCGGACTGAACCTGGGCGCGGTCGAACGGACCGAGGTGCAGACGCGGCTCGCCGCGCTGGGCTATGACCCGCGCGGCATCGACGGCAAGTTCGGCCCCGGCACCCGCCGGGCGATCTCTGCCTGGCAGGGCGACAACGGCCTGACCGCCACCGGATACCTCAACCGCGACCAGCTGGCGCGCCTGCGCAGCCAGCGCCGGAACTGATCGGGACCGAAACCGCCTCGCCGCGCGAAACCTTTGCGCGGCGAGGGGCATTGCGTTGCCACAGGCTGCACCGGGGGGCACGGCGGATGACGACACGGCTTGGATACAGGCTCGCGGCGCTGGCGCTGCTGGCGGCAGGACCGGCGTTGGCCGAAAACCGCGCGGTCGTGGTCGCCAACAGCGATTATGCCAGACTGCCGGACGTCGCCCAGGTCGCGCCCGCAGACGCGATTGCCAGGTTCAAGAAAAGCGGCTTTCGCACCGTCGAGGGGCACAACCTGGACGCCGCGAACCTGCGCCGCGCCCTGGGCGACCTGCTGCGCCCCGATGACGCCCCGGGCCTGCGGGTCGTGGTGCTGCAGGGCCGCTTTGTCCATTCCGGCGACGAAACATGGTTCCTGGCTGCCGATGCCGGGGCCGAGGACCGGCTGAGCATCGACCTCGTCGGCGTGCCCCTGTCGGCGGTGGCCGGGCTGTTGCAGGGGCAGCGCTCGGTCCTGCTGCTGGGCACCGACCAGGCGCGGTTCGACACCGGGAACGGGTTGCAGCCGGGCCTGGGCACGTTGCCCCCGGCGCCGGGAGTCACCGTCATCGCGGGATATACCGACGGCATCGGCCGCGCGGCCGAGGTCCTGTCCCGCGGCGACGGCACCGTGGCTCTTGCCATGCGGCAGGGTCAGTCGCTCCGCCTGCTGCGCGACGGCGCCACGCCCCCCGGAACGCAGCCGGTCGTGGTCGCGCCCTCGGCACCGGCCGGGGGCAGCCGTCCGGTCGTCGTCCCTTCGCCACCGGCGGACGGAACCCGGCCGGCGGTGGTGCCTTCGCCCCCCGTGGGGGGCGGACAGCCGGTCGTGGTGCCGCCGCGGCGGCTGGACGAGATCGCGGCCCCGAGCCCCGAGGAACAGGCGGCATGGACGCGGGCCAAGCGCAGCAACTCGGCCGAGGGCTATCGCGAGTTCCTGCAGAAATATCCGGCCAGCCTGTATGCCGGCGCCGCCCGCGGGCGGATGGGCGAACTGACCCCGGTGGCGCGGACCGTGCAGCCCGGCGGGCCCGAGGCCGCCGAGGCCGCGCTGAACCTGTCACGGGCGCAGAAGGCCCAGATCCAGCGCCAGCTGACCCTTCTGGCCCATGATACGGACGGCATCGACGGCAGTTTCGGCCCCGCCACGCGGCAGGCGATCTCCGCCTTCCAGCGCAATTCGGGGGTGGCGGCGACGGGCTATCTGACGGCCCCGCAGATCGACCTGCTGGGCCGCAGCGCCGCGATCCGCAGCCGCGGGCTCGAGGCCGAGGCGCGGCAGCGCCAGGCCGCGGCCGAGGCGGCCGACAACCGTTACTGGACCGACCAGCGCCAAGCCGGCGCCGCCGGCGCCGAGCGCTATCTCAGCCGCTATCCGCAGGGCCAGCACGCCGACGCCGCCCGCAAGGTCTTGACCGATGCCGCCCGTCAGGGCGGCGACGCGACGGGCGACGACACGTTCTGGGCGCGCGCCCGGGCCTCGGGGGTCGCGGCGGATTACCGCGAATACCTGGAGAAGTATCCTCGCGGCCGCCACGCCGCCGACGCCCAGGCCGCGCTGGCGCGGCTGAGCCAGCGCGCGGCCGAGGACCAGGCGGCCGAGGCGGCGCTGGATCTGTCGCCCGCGGTGCGGCAGGTCGTGGAACAGCGGCTGAATGACATGGGGATCGACGCCGGCCGGGCCGACGGCAGGTTCGATGCGCAGACCCGGCAGGCGATCCGCCGCTATCAGTCGGCCCGCAACCTGCGGATCTCGGGCTATCTGAACCAGTCGACCGTGGCGCGGATGCTGGCCGACACGCTGCTGGACCAGAACTGACCCCAGCGCCCCCGCTCACAATGGAAAACGCCCGCAGAGCGATCTGCGGGCGTTCATCCATCCAACTCACGGCCGATCGGCCGTCCCGGCCAGGGCCTCAGCCCTGGCGCGCCTTGAAGCGGCGGTTGGTCTTGTTGATCACGTAGATGCGGCCCTTGCGGCGCACCACCTGGCAGTCGCGGTGACGCTCTTTCAGCGAACGCAGCGAGTTGCGAACCTTCATCGGTCTCTCTCCTCTTGGCGCGCGCGAGTTGCGCCCGGAAACTGAAATGCCCCCGGTCGATGCCCGGGGGCGGCGAAATGGTGGGCGGTACTGGGATCGAACCAGTGGCCACTACGATGTCAACGTAGTGCTCTACCGCTGAGCTAACCGCCCGTGCCATGTGATTCCGGCGCCCGTGAGCCCGCGGAATCGCGTTGGTCGCGTGTCTATATAGTCAGCCAATGCGCCCCGCAAGTGCCCTTTTCCGTTGCCGCGCTTCGGGTATAGTCCCCCCGAACCGGGCGCAACCGCGCGTCCTGGACGGGGTCCGATGAACCGTGCCTGATCCGTCGCCGCACGCCACCTTCGACCTGACCCGGCCCGAGGACTGGCGGGGCGGGGTGATCTTTGCCTCGCCCCATTCCGGCCGCGACTATCCCGGCTGGTTCCTGGCCGAATCGCGGCTGGACCCGGTGCAGCTGCGGTCGTCCGAGGATGCCTTCGTCGACCGGCTCATCGCCCCGGCCGTGGCGGCAGGCGCGGTGACGCTGGCGGCGCGCATCCCGCGCGCGGTGGTCGACCTGAACCGCAGCGCCGAGGATCTGGACCCGGCCGCGATCTCCGGCATTGCCCCGCGGCGCCCCGATCCGCGCATCCTGTCGGGGCTGGGGGTGATCCCGCGGGTGGTCTCGCATGGCTGCCCGATCCGCCACGGCAAGCTGCCCGAACCCGAGGCGCGGCGCCGCATCGACGCCTATTGGCGCCCCTATCACGCCGCGCTCGCGGCGCTGATGGACGAGGCGGTGGCGCGCTGCGGCCGGGCGATCCTGATCGACGTCCACTCCATGCCGCGCGAGGCGCTGTCGCATCTGAACGCGCCGCCGCCCGACATCGTGCTGGGCGACCGCAACGGCGTCTCGGCCGATCCGTGGCTGACCGCCGCGGTGGCCGGCGCGCTGGACGAGGCCGGCTTTGCCGTGCGGCGCAATTCGCCCTTTGCCGGCGCCCATATCGCCGCCGCCTATGGCCGGCCCGCGCGCGGTCGCCATGTCGTCCAGATCGAGATCGACCGTTCGCTGTATATGGACGAGGCGGCGATCCGCCCGCATGACCGCTTCGACGCCTTCGCCGCCCGGTTCGGCGCGGTGGTGGCGCGGATGGCCCGGCTGGGCGATCCGGGCCAGGCCCGCATCGCGGCCGAATAGTTCGACCGGAAGGACCCACATGGACCAGCAGATCACCCAGTTTCTCGGCCAGAACGCCGCGCTGATCATCCTTGCCCTGCTGATCTTCTATGCGGTGATGACCTCGGTCCGCATCGTCCCGCAGTCCGAGAAATACGTCGTCGAGCGCTTTGGCCGGCTGCGGTCGGTGCTGGGGCCGGGGATCAACTTCACGGTGCCGTTCCTGGACCGGGTGGCGCACCGGATCTCGGTGCTGGAACGGCAGCTGCCGACCAGCCGGCAGGACGCGATCACCGCCGACAACGTGCTGGTGCAGGTGGAAACCTCGGTCTTCTACCGCATCCTGGAACCGGAAAAGACCGTCTATCGGATCCGCGACGTGGACGCGGCCATCGCCACCACCGTCGCCGGGATCGTCCGGTCCGAGATCGGCCAGATGGAGCTGGACCAGGTCCAGTCCAACCGCGCCCAGCTGATCGAGCGGGTGCGCGAATCGGTCGCCAACGTGGTGGACGACTGGGGGATCGAGGTGACTCGGGCGGAAATCCTCGACGTCAACCTGGACGACGCGACCCGCGCCGCGATGCTGCAGCAGCTGAACGCCGAACGCGCGCGGCGCGCCCAGGTGACCGAGGCCGAGGGCAAGCGCCGGGCGGTGGAACTCGCCGCCGACGGCGATCTGTATGCGGCCGAACAGCAGGCCAAGGCGCGCCGGGTGCTGGCCGACGCCGAGGCCTATGCGACCAACGCGCTCGCCGAGGCGCTGGCCCGCGGCGGCATCGAGGCGGCGCAGTACCAAGTGGCGATGAAGCAGGTCGAGGCGCTGACCCAGGTGGCCACCGGCCAGGGCAAGCAGACCGTGATCCTGCCCGCCGCGGCGCTGGACGCGTTCCGCGACGCCGCCCAGCTGCTGAAGGGGCGGACGACATGATCGACTGGACGAATGGTTGGCTGTGGATCATCGCCGCCCTGCTGCTGGCGCTGATCGAGATGATCCTGCCCGGCTATGTCTTCATGGGCATGGCTGCCGCGGTGGCGGTGATGGGGGCCCTGCTGCTCAGCGGGCTGTGGACGGCGGGGCTGCCGGCCGCCCTGGTGCTGACCGCGGTGCTGTCGGGGGTGATCTGGCTGGCGCTCAGCCGGATGCGCGGCGTGGACCGCAGCGCGACCCGGATCTGGCACCGCGACATCAACGACAACGAATGACCGGTCCCGACGACGATGGCGGCCTGCGCTGGCGCGGCGCCAAGCTGGTGCTGACCTGCGGCGACAGCCTGCTGGTAATGCGCCGCGACGACATCCCGACGATCAACTGGCCGGGCATGTGGGACCTGCCCGGCGGCGCCCGCGAGCCCGGCGAGGGGCCGCGCGCCTGCGCCCTGCGCGAGCTTCACGAGGAAACCGGCCTGCGGCTGGACCCCGCACGGTTGACCGGCGGGCCGCAGCCGCTGCCGCACAAGCCGGGCTCGGTCGGGTTCTATTTCCAGGCCGAGATCACCGCGGCCGAGGCGCGCTCGGCCCGGCTGGGCGACGAGGGCGCGGAACTGCGGCTGATGCCGGTGACGGAATTCATCGCCCACCCGCAGGCGGTGCCGCATTTCCGGGGCATCGTGGCGGCGATGCTGGGGCTCTAGTCCCCGGCCGACGCGACCGGGCGCAGCGCGTCGCCCTTGACCAGCCAGGACACCGCAAAGGCGACGGTGGCCAGCGTTTCCAGCCAGAACACCGCGTCCAGCGCGGCCAGCGGCTGGCCAATTTGCCGCGGGCCGAAGAACACCAGCGCGATGGCCGCGATGCAGGTCACGATGGTCCAGCCGCACAGCCGATAGATGCGGTTCGAGGCGCGCTTTTCGGCGTCATCCTCGGGGCCGCGGACGAACAGCACCAGGCAGAACGCGGCGAGCGCGCCGAAGAACGCGAAGGCGCCGGCGAAATGGATGATGCTGGCGGTGTGGTCGCCCAGCAGGCACTGGCTGATCGTGCAGGTCGCGGGGGCATCGGGCAGCGTGGGTGCCCAGGCAACGGCCAGCGCGCCGACCGAGGCGGTGCGCGCCGCCGTCAGGTCGCTCAGCCATTCGCCGGGGCGGGGGCGATAACCCTCGTAGCTCCACAGGAAGACGGCGATGGCGCACAGCGTGCCGACGAAGATCTCGCGCATCGGGGAGTAATAGTAATCCGACATGCTGGGCAGGATGCCGCCGCCGAAGGCCAGCCCATAGGCGATCAGCGCGGCCGGCAGGAAGAATCCCAGCAGCCCGATCGCCCGCCGCACCCGCAGGAAGGACAGCACCAGGTCGTTGTCGGCGCGCTGGATCGCGCCGCTGATCTCGGCGGCGCGGGTTTCGGATGGCTCGGGCTGGGTCATCGGCGGTCCCTCTGGTTGCGAGGCTCGCAGAAGGGCGCGGCCCGGGTCAACGGCGGGTCAACCGGCCGCGCGCTGCGGCAGCCCGGCCAGGATCGCCTGCGCGGCGGCGCGGGGGTCGGGGGATTGCCAGACCGGGCGCCCGACGACGATGTGATCGGCGCCGGCCTCGATGGCGGCGGCGGGGGTCTCGACCCGCTTCTGGTCGCCCAGCGCCGCGCCGGCAGGGCGGACCCCGGGCGTGACGATCAGTCGCGATCCCGGCAGGGCGCGGATCGCGGCGGCCTCGCGTGGGGAACAGATGACGCCATCGGCCCCGGCCTCGAAGGCGCGGGCGGCGCGTTCGACGGTCAGGTCGTGCAGGTCGCCGGGCCGGATCAGAGCCGTGTCCAGGTCGGCCCGGTCCAGCGAGGTCAGGACGGTGACGGCCAGGATTTTCATCTCCGCCCCCGCCCCCTGCTTGGCGGCGCGCACCACATGCGGGTCGCCGTGGACGGTCAGGAAGTCGATGTCGAACTGCGCGAGACCCCGCACCGCCGCCTCGACCGTGGCGCCGATGTCGAACAGCTTCATGTCAAGGAAAATGCGCTTGCCGTGGTCCTGCTTTAGCTCGTTGGCGAGCGCCAGCCCGCCGCCAGTCAGCATCCCCAGCCCGATCTTGTAGAACGACACCGCGTCGCCCAGCTGGCGCGCAAGTTCCAGCCCGGCCAGCGCGTTCGGCACGTCCAGCGCCACGATCAGTCGGTCGTCCATGTCCGTCTCTCCTGCTGTGCAGGGCCTTGTCTCATGCCGCGGCACGGATTCCCAGTCGGCCGGGAACGGCTGCGCGCACCAGCCGTTGACAGGGCGGAAACTTCGTCCGGGCCGCCTTGACGGATCGGGCCATTCCTCCCACATCGCGGGAAAGACCCGCGAACGGGCCGCGCCATGACGGGCGGCCAAGCTGCGGGTGCTGAAAGGAGAATTGCCGATGGACATGGAAAAGTTCACGGAACGGTCGCGCGGATTCATCCAGTCCGCCCAGACCATCGCGATCCGCGAAAACAACCAGCGCGTGGTGCCCGAACACTTGCTGAAGGCGCTGATGGATGACGACCAGGGACTGGCCGCGAACCTCATCACCCGCGCCGGCGGCGACCCCCGCGCCGTGCAGCGGGCGGTGGACGAGGCGGTTGCCAAGCTGCCCAAGGTCTCGGGCGGGGATGGTCAGGTCTATGTCGATCCCAGCCTCGTGCGGGTGCTGGACGAGGCCGAGAAGCTGGCCAAGAAGGCCGGCGACAGTTTTGTGCCGGTGGAACGCATCCTGATGGCGCTGGGCATGGCCAACACCCGCGCCAAGGATGCGCTGGACGCGGGCAAGGTGACCACGCAGGCGCTGAACGCCGCGATCAACGACATCCGCAAGGGCCGCACCGCCGACAGCGCCTCGGCCGAGGATACCTTCGAGGCGCTGGGGAAATACGCGCGCGACCTGACCGCGGCCGCCGAGCAGGGCAAGATCGACCCGATCATCGGCCGTGACGAGGAAATCCGCCGCGCCATGCAGGTGCTGAGCCGCCGCACCAAGAACAACCCGGTGCTGATCGGCGAACCGGGCGTGGGCAAGACCGCGATCGCCGAGGGCCTTGCGCTGCGCATCGTCAACGGCGACGTGCCGGAATCCCTGCGCAACAAGAAGCTGATGGCGCTGGACATGGGCGCGCTGATCGCCGGGGCGAAATACCGCGGCGAGTTCGAGGAACGGCTGAAGGCGATCCTGAAGGAGATCGAGGCCGCCGCCGGCGAGATCATCCTGTTCATCGACGAACTGCACACGCTGGTCGGCGCCGGCAAGACTGACGGCGCGATGGATGCCGCGAACCTCATCAAGCCGGCCCTGGCCCGGGGCGAGCTGCACTGCATCGGCGCCACCACGCTGGACGAATACCGCAAGTACATTGAAAAGGACGCCGCCCTGGCCCGCCGGTTCCAGCCGGTCATGGTCGAGGAGCCGACGGTCGAGGACACCATCTCGATCCTGCGCGGCATCAAGGAGAAATACGAACTGCACCACGGGGTGCGGATCTCGGACGCGGCGCTGGTCGCGGCGGCGACGCTGTCGCACCGCTACATCACCGACCGCTTCCTGCCCGACAAGGCGATCGACCTCGTGGACGAGGCCGCCTCGCGCCTGCGGATGGAGGTCGACAGCAAGCCCGAGGAACTCGACGCGCTGGATCGCCAGATCCTGCAGATGCAGATCGAGGCCGAGGCGCTGAAGAAGGAAGACGACGCCGCCAGCCGCGACCGGCTCGAGCGGCTGGAGCGTGACCTGTCCGACTTGATGGACCGCAGCGCCGAGATGACCGCCCGCTGGCAGGCCGAACGCGACAAGCTGGAAGGCGGAAGGCAGGTCAAGGAACAGCTCGACCGCGCCCGCGCGGAACTGGAGCAGGCCAAGCGCGAGGGTAATCTCGCCCGCGCGGGCGAGCTGTCCTACGGCATCATCCCGGGGCTGGAAAAGCAGCTGGGCGACGCCGAAAACCCCACCGAAGGCCCGATGGTCGAGGAAGCCGTGCGCCCCGAACAGATCGCCGAGGTGGTGGAACGCTGGACCGGCATCCCGACCTCGAAGCTGATGGAGGGCGAGCGCGACAAGCTGCTGAAGATGGAAGACCAGCTGGCGCAACGGGTGGTCGGCCAGAACGATGCCGTGACCGCGGTGGCGCAGGCCGTCCGCCGGGCGCGCGCCGGGCTCAACGACCCCAAGCGGCCGCTGGGCAGCTTCCTGTTCCTCGGCCCGACCGGCGTCGGCAAGACCGAGCTGACCAAGGCGATCGCCGAATACATGTTCGACGACGAGAACGCGATGGTCCGCGTCGACATGAGCGAGTTCATGGAGAAGCACTCGGTTTCCCGCCTGATCGGCGCGCCCCCCGGCTATGTCGGCTATGACGAGGGCGGCGTGCTGACCGAGGCGGTCCGGCGGCGGCCCTATCAGGTGATCCTGTTCGACGAGGTCGAAAAGGCCCACCCGGACGTCTTCAACGTGCTGCTGCAGGTGCTGGATGACGGGGTGCTGACCGACGGTCAGGGCCGCAAGGTGGACTTCAAGAACACGCTCATCATCCTGACCTCGAACCTCGGCGCGCAGGCGCTGAGCCAGCTGCCCGAGGGCGCCGACAGTTCGGACGCGCGCGAGCAGGTGATGGCCGCGGTGCGGGCGCATTTCCGCCCCGAGTTCCTGAACCGGCTGGACGAGATCATCATCTTCCACCGCCTGACCCGCGACAACATGGACGGCATCGTCAAGATCCAGCTCATGGGGCTGGAACGGCGACTGGCGGATCGCAAAATCGCGCTGGACCTGGACGACGCGGCGATGAAGTGGCTGGCGGACGAGGGCTATGACCCGGTGTTCGGCGCCCGGCCGCTGAAGCGGGTGATCCAGCGCAGCCTGCAGAACCCGCTGGCCGAGATGATGCTGTCGGGCGAGGTGCTGGACGGCCAGACCGTCAAGGTCAGCGCCGGGCCGGACGGGCTGATCGTGGGCAACCGGGTCAGCTCGGGCAAGCTCGGCACGGCCGGGGAACGCCCGGCCGGCGCGCCGCTGCAGTGATCCCTGCGCGCCCCGGGGGGAAGCTCCGGGGCGCTTTCATCGCAGGGGGCGGGTTTGACGACCAGCGGCGCCGCAGCCTAGGGTCGCCGGCATGAGACATCTGCTTGCGCTTCTGCTCGCCGCCCTTCCGTTCACTGCCCATGCCGACGGCAAGGCGGGAGAGTTCGATTATTACGTCCTGTCGCTCAGCTGGTCGCCCAGCTGGTGCGCGACCGAGGGCAGGGGCCGGGAAGAGCCGCAATGCGCGCCCCGGCGCCGCACCGCCTTCGTCGTCCACGGGCTGTGGCCGCAATACGAACGCGGCTGGCCCGACTATTGCCCGACCCGCGAGCGCGACCCCTCGCGCCGGGAAAGCCAGGCGATGGCGGACGTGATGGGCTCGGGCGGGCTCGCCTGGTACCAATGGCAAAAGCACGGCCGCTGTTCGGGCCTGTCGGCGCAGGACTATTATCAGGCGATCCGTGATGCCGCCGCGGCGGTCGAGATCCCGCCGATCTTCCGCATGCTGCCCCGCGACGTGCAGCTGGAGGCGGGGGTGATCGAGGATGCCTTCATCGAGACCAATCCCGGCCTGACCCCGGACGGCATCACCGTCAGTTGCACCGGCGAGCGGCTGGACGAGGTCCGCATCTGCCTGACCCGCGACCTGCAGCCGCGCCCCTGCGCCCCCGATTCGCGGCGCGACTGCCGGGCGCGGATGCTGATGGAGGCGCCGGGCTGAACGCTCGGCTGCGGGGGTTTTCCACCCCCGCACCCCCGGAGGATATTTGCCGACAGAAGATCGGGCGTTGAGGAAACCTTAAGCCCTTTGCGCCATCCTGCCGGGGCGGAACAGGCGGGGACGCCGATGGCCGTGGCAGGAGATGCCACACTCTGCCCGGACGAGCGCCGGGGCAGAGTGTGTGCGTCCATCTTCTGTCCTTCAAATATCCCCGCCGGAGGCCGCGGGCCGTCAGGCCCGCTCGTCGCCCCCGACCCGCAGGACGATCTTGCCGATATGCTCGCCCCCCTCCATGCGCTTGTGCGCCTCGTCGGCCTCGGCCAGCGGAAATTCGCGGTCCATCACCGGGCGCAGCCGGCCCGCGGCGATCATCGGCCAGACATGGGCGCGCAGTTCGGCGGCGATGCGCGCCTTGGCCAAGTCGGATTGCGGGCGCAGCGTCGATCCGGTGATCGTCAGCCGCCGGGTCATCAGCGGCGCGAAGTTGATCTGCGCCTTGGGTCCGCCCAGGAAGGCGATGAAGACCAGCCGTCCGTCATCGGCCAGCGCCTTGAGATCGCGGGCGATGTAGTCGCCGCCGACCATGTCGAGGATCAGGTCGGCGCCGCCCTCGGCCTGCAGGATCTTCACGAAATCCGCCGTGCGGTAGTTGATCGCCGTGGCCCCCAGCCGCTCGCAGGCGGCGCATTTCTCGTCGGTGCCCGCCGTTGCCCAGACCCGCGCCCCCAGCGCCGTCGCGATCTGGATCGCCGTGGTGCCGATGCCCGACGATCCGCCGTGGACGAGGAACCGCTCTCCGGCGGTCAGCCCGCCGCGCATGACGACGTTGGACCAGACGGTGAAGCAGGTTTCGGGCAGGCAGGCGGCCTCGGCCAGCGACAGGCCATCCGGCACCGGCAGCGCGTGGGCGGCGGGGGTCACGACATATTCGGCGTAGCCGCCGCCGGGCAGCAGCGCGCAGACGGCGTCGCCCACCTCCCATTCGCTGACCCCCGGCCCGACCGCGGCGACGTGGCCGGCGCATTCCAGGCCCGGCAGGTCGGACGCGCCCGGCGGCGGCGCATAGGCGCCCTGCCGCTGCAGCACGTCGGGGCGGTTCACCCCGGTATAGGCCACCCGGATAAGGATCTGGCCGTGACCGGGTGAGGGCACCGGGCGGCGGCGCAGGTCCAGGACGCCCGGGCCGCCAGGCTGGGCGATGGCGACCACGTCCATGTCGTGCGGCAGGCTCATGCTTTCCCCCTGTAAAATCCGGGTGCCGGAGCCGGAGCGGGCTTGCGGATCCAGCCCGTCGCCAAGTCGGTCAGCGCCGCCACGCCGGGCAGCTTGCGGGCCCCGGCCTTGAATTTCTCGAACCGCATCACGTCGTCGATCCGCCGTTCGATGAAGGCCCGGGTG
Organism: Paracoccus sphaerophysae; assembly: GCF_000763805.1. Lineage (GTDB taxonomy): Bacteria > Pseudomonadota > Alphaproteobacteria > Rhodobacterales > Rhodobacteraceae > Paracoccus > Paracoccus sphaerophysae. The sequence continues at coordinate 18,566 of NZ_JRKS01000047.1, forward strand.
TCGGCGTCGCCATCCGAGACGTCGCCCAGCCAGTACAGCACCACCGCCCCCCAGACCGAGGCCAGCGTCGCCCGCTTGGTCCACCAGTTCACGTCGTCCGAGCTGTCGCCGATGCCGGTCCAGATCGTGTCCGCCGTTTCCCACATCAGCCGCGCCCCCAGCGCGGTGTTCTGCGGCAGCGCCATGACCGCCGCCCCGGCGCGCACCAGTTCCGGGTCGGCCAGCTGCAGCCGCTGCCAGATCGCCTCGGCGATGCGGTCGCGGATGCGGCCGGGCGCGCTGCCGGCCAGCTTTTCCGCCAGCTGGGCATCGGCGCGGCGGTGATAGGCCGCGGCCAGCGCCGCCCCGCCGCCGGGGAAATGCACCCGCGCCAGGTCGGCGGCCATGCCGATGTCCCGCGCGCCTGCGGCGAGGGCGCGGTGGTTCATCCCCTCGAAGGGCACATGGGTCAGCGCTGCGTCCAGCAGGCGGTCTCGGTCATCTTGCATCGAATCCTCCGGTCTGGCTGGACAAGCGGGCTGCGCCAAGCTAAGGGACCGCGTCCTGCAATCAGATCAACTCTAACCTAGGAAGGTGGTGACAACCACATGCAGGTAAGCGTTCGCGACAACAACGTCGAACAGGCGCTTCGTGCCCTGAAGAAGAAACTTCAGCGCGAAGGGGTCTTCCGTGAAATGAAGCTCAAGCAGCATTTCGAGAAGCCGTCGGTCAAGAAGGCCCGTGAAAAGGCCGAGGCCGTCCGCCGCGCCCGCAAGCTGGCCCGTAAAAAGGCCCAGCGCGAAGGCGCTCTGTAAGGCGTCAGCGAAGCCGTTGGATCAGGAAGACCCCCGTGGCCCGGCCGCGGGGGTTTTTCACTGCCCGATCACGCGGACGATCACGGGAATGGCAGGTGACTTGCGCCGCGACCTCTGGTCCTGTCCGCGCGACCCGAAACAGAGAGACCGATGTTCCGCCATGCCGCCCTCCCCGCCCTGCTGGCCCTGGCCGCCTGCGTCCAGCCCGAACCGGGCGCCTCGTTCGACGGCAGCTATCGCCTGCTGACCATCGACGGCAAGCCGATCCCCGGCACCGCGACCATGACCATCGCCGGCAAGTCGGTCCGGGGCAGCGCCCCCTGCAACGAATACTGGACCACCAACGGCGCCGACTGGCCGGCCGTCAGGCTGGCCCCGATCGCCAGCACCCGCCGCCAATGCTATGTCGAGGGCGGCGAGGCCGAGTTCCTCGGCGCGCTGGCCGCGACCACCCAGGCCGAGCCGGTCGCCGGCGGGCTGGAGCTGGTCGGCCCCGCGCACCGGATGCGGTTCCGCACGGGCGAGTGACCCTCAGCCGTTGTCCCGCCAGCGGTTCACCAGCGGATAGCGGCGGTCCAGCCAAAAGGCGCGCGGCGACACCCGCGGCCCCGGCGCCGCCTGATAGCGTTTCCATTCGCTGACATAGACCAGGTGTTCGACCTTCTTGACCGTGTCGCGGTCGAACCCCTGCGCGACCAGATCGGCCACCGACTGGTCGCGCTCGATCAGCCCATACAGGATCGCGTCCAGCACCTCATAGGGCGGCAGCGAATCCTGGTCGGTCTGGTCGGGACGCAGCTCGGCCGAAGGCGGCTTGGTGATGACGTTGGGCGGAATCACCTCGCCCGCCGGGGCCAGCATCCACGGGCGATGGTTGGCGTTGCGCCAGCGGCAAGTGTCGAACACGCGGGTCTTGTAAAGATCCTTGAGCGGGTTATAGCCGCCCGCCATGTCGCCATAGATCGTCGCATAACCGACCGCGACCTCGGACTTGTTGCCGGTGGAGAGCAGCAGCTCGCCGAACTTGTTCGACAGCGCCATCAGCAGCAGGCCGCGCAGGCGGGACTGGATGTTTTCCTCGGTCAGGTCGGGCGTCGTCCCGGCCATGACGCCGGACAGCGCCTCGGTCACCGCGGCCCGCGGTCCCTCGATCGGGATCGTGTCCATGCGGATGCCCAGCCGCCGGGCCACGGCCTCGGCGTCGTCCAGCGAATGCTGGCTGGAATATTCCGAAGGCATCCGGACCCCGCGCACGTTGTCCGGCCCCAGCACGTCGGCGGCGATGGTGGCGACCAGCGCCGAATCGATCCCGCCCGACAGGCCCAGCAGCGCCTTGCGGAACCCTGACTTGCGCATGTAGTCGCCCAGGCCCACGCACATCGCGCGGTAATCCTGTTCCCAGGCATCGGGCTGCGGCACCATCTCGCCGCGTTCGGCCCGCCAGCCTTCGGACGTGCGGGTGAAATCGACATGGACCAGCCCCTCGTCGAAGGGCGCCATCTGCACGACCTTGTGCCCGCCGGGGTTCAGCACAAAGGACGCGCCGTCATAGACCTGGTCGTCCTGCCCGCCGACCATGTTCACATAGGCCAGGGGCAGGCCGCCTTCGTGGACCCGCGCGACCATGTGGCCCATCCGCAGGTCCAGCTTGTCGCGGTGATAGGGGCTGCCGTTCGGCACGATCAGGATCTCGGCCCCCGTCTCGGCCAGCGTCTCGGTGACGGCGGGCCACCACGCATCCTCGCAGATGGGCGATCCGATGCGGACGCCGTTCACCACATAAGGGCCGCTGATCGGGCCGGGATCGAACAGCCGCAATTCGTCGAACAGCTGCTTGTGCGGCAGCTCGTGTTTGTAGACCCGCGCCACGACCTGCCCGCCCTGCAGGATCAGCCAGGCGTTGTGCAGCTTGTCGCCCTTGGTCCAGGGGCCGCCGATGCCGATGGTGGGGCCGTCGGCGCAGTCGGCGGCCAGCTGCTCGATCGCGGCGCGGCAGTCGCGCAGGAAGGCGGGCTTCAGCACCAGGTCCTGGGTCTGGTAGCCGGTGATGAACATCTCGGGCAGCGCCAGCATGTCGGCGCCAGCGTCCCGCGCCGCGGCGAACGCCGCGCGCGCCCTGGCGGCGTTGCCCGTCAGATCGCCGACGGTGGCGTTCAGCTGGGCCATGGTCAGGCGGAAACGGTCGGTCATCGGAGGGCTCCTGGCAACGTCGGCGCGACGATAGGGCGCGGCGCGGGCAAGGAAACCCCCGGCCCGCCCCCCCGGAACCGGCTTTCTTCTTTGTCCAAATATCCCCGCCGGAGGCTCCGGCCGCGCAACCAGGCGCCAGACTGCGGGCTTTGCGTCGCCGGCCGCGTTGGGTTACATCGGGCCAGACGGCGGGCGGCAGACCCGCGAGCATGAAAGGCACCCAGGCGATGAAACCCGCATTGCGCGCCGCGGCCCTGGCGACGGGTCTGGCCCTGGTCCAGCCCGCCGCCGCGCCGGCCCAGAACGCCGCGGTGGTGACCAAGCAATATGACGACGGCGGGGTTTACGAGGGCACCTTCCGCAACGGCCGCCAGCACGGCCGGGGCAGCTATGCGCTGCCCTCTGGCTATCGCTACGAGGGCGACTGGGTGGACGGGGAAATCCTCGGCCAGGGCAAGGCGACCTATCCCAACGGCTCGGTCTATGAGGGCGCCTTCGCCAAGGGCAAGCCGAACGGCAAGGGCAGGATCACCTTCGCCGATGGCGGCAGCTACGAGGGCGACTGGCTGGACGGCCAGATGACCGGCCAGGGCAGCGCCGCCTATGTGAACGGCGCGACCTATGCCGGCGGCTTCCGGAACGGGCTGCATCACGACAAGGGCCTGCTGACCCAGAAAAGCGGTTATCGCTACGACGGCGACTGGGTGAACGGGGTCAAGGAAGGCCACGGCCGGATCACCTATCCCGACGGCTCGGTCTACGAGGGCGGCATGCTGGCCGATGTCCGCGCCGGCCGCGGCAAGCTGACCATGCCCGACGGGCTGGTCTATGACGGCGTCTGGGCCGGCGGGCAGATGTCCGGCCAGGGCCGGCTCGTCCAGCCCAACGGCGACAGCTACGAGGGCACGATGGTCGCCAACCGGCGCGAGGGGCAGGGCATCGCCACCTTCGCCAATGGCGACGTGTACGAGGGCGGCTTCCGCGCCGACAAGCGCCACGGAAAGGGAATCTTCACCGGCACCGACGGCTATATGTACGACGGCGACTGGGTCGATGGCCGGATGGAGGGCGCGGGCGTCATCCAGTATCCCGACGGCTCGGTCTACGAGGGCGCGCTCAAGGCCGACCAGCCGGACGGCAAGGGCCGGATCACCTATCCCGACGGCGCCAGCTACGAGGGCGACTGGGTTGCCGGTGTGATCGAGGGGCAGGGCAAGGCCGTCTATGCGAACGGGCTGACCTACGAGGGCGGCTTCAAGGACGCCCGGAACGAGGGGCTGGGCCGCATGTCCCACCCCGACGGCTATGTCTATAACGGTCAGTGGAAGGGCGGCCAGCGCCACGGCGAGGGGCACGCGACCTATGTCGACGGCACCGTCTACAAGGGCCAGTTCGCCAACGGCCTGCGCGAGGGGCAGGGCCTGCTGACCACCACCGACGGGTTCCGCTACGAGGGCGGCTGGAAGGCCGGCGAGATCGACGGCGAGGGCACCGCGACCTATACCAACGGCGACGTCTATACCGGGCATTTCGTGGCCGGAAAGCGGCAAGGGACCGGGCGCATGCAATACGCCTCGGGCCGGGTGGCCGAGGGCCAATGGCAGGACGACAAGCTCGCGCCCGAGGGGGCGGCGAGCGGCGCTGCGGGGTCCGGGGG
>NZ_JRKS01000048.1 GCF_000763805.1 Paracoccus sphaerophysae
CTGCCGGCCCCGCTGCCACGCCCCCGGCGTCAGCCCCGCTGTCGGCCGGTCCCCTCACGCCGCAGTCCGCCCGGGCCGACGTGGAACCGCCCGCGCCGGCGCATCACCCCGATCATCCCACCCTCACGGAGCAGCTCATGGACGCCCACCCCCTTCGGAACCTCCTGCGCGAGGCCATTCGCGACGAATTGCGCGGCGAGCTGGGCCAGCGCCTGGACGGCGACCTGCGCCGCATGGTCCGCGAGGAACTCGCCGCGGCGCTGACCGAGGCGTTCGGGCAGGCCGCCCGCTAGGCAGCGGACGGTGCAAGGGCGGCTCGGGCCGGACAAGCGGGCGGGCGCAGATGGCACGCGCGAAAGCCTCCGCGCCATATGACCCCGGCGAGCCACCCTTCCAAGGGATGCTCCGCCAGCTGCGGCTGCCTCGTCCGATCGGCCCGGACACTGTCGTCGCACGGCAACGTTCCGCCGGCCTGGTGCCCTCTCGAAGATGCGCCAGGCCAAGTCAGGCTGCGGTCGGGGCGCGGTTAGTTGCGGCGGGCCCGGACCCGGGGTCGGCGCATCTGAGACCCGCTCCGGCTGGGCCGACCGACGGCGCCCGGGCAGTCTCTGTGGCGCTCGGGCCCGCGGGGGCTGGCTTGGTTCCAAGGAACCCATGCGGCCGAACTGGGTGGCTCTCGATGACTTCGACTGTGGCCGGACCGAACCTGCGACGAGGTGCAGCCTGCCCTGCCCGGGCCCTGACCCGCCGCGCAGGTGCAGTTCGCTCGGCTTAACTCGACCGGTTCATTGCCGCCCGAGCGCGAGAGCGGTCACATCGGGGCCTCGGCCGCCTCCTCCCGTCTAGCCCGCGACCGACCCGCCCGACCGCGCGCCCCCTACAGATAATCCTCGGGATCGACGCTGTCGAAGCCCTGGCGGACCTCGAAATGGACGACGCCGCTGTTGCGGGCGGCGCCGATGCTCTGGCCGCGCTTGACGGTGTCGCCCTTGGCGACCGACAGCTTGTCGACCCCGGCATAGACCGTCATCAGCCCGCCATCGTGGCGCACCACGACGATGGGCACGCCGTCGGTGTCGCGGGTGACCGCGGCGACGGTGCCGCCGCCTGCGGCCGAGATCTGCGATCCGGGCGCGGCCGAGATGTCGATGCCCTCGTTCGTCCCCTTCTTGTAGGCCCGCACGATCGACCCGCTGGCCGGCATGGTGAACTTGCCGCTGCCCGACGCCGCGGTCCGCGTCTTGCCCAGATCGGGTGCATCGGCTTTCGGCGCGGGGGTGCTCGCCGGCTGGGTCTTTTCGTCGGGCAGCGGCTTCGACGCCGAGGGCGGCTGAGGCGTCGGCGAGCCGATGCCAGGCGCCGTCACCTGCGCCGTCGTGGTCGTGCCGCTGGCCGCCGGGACGGTCAGCTTCTGCCCGATCCGCACGTTCATCGCGTCGGACAGGCCGTTCGCCTGCGCCAGATCCTGCACGGACACGCCGTATTTCCGTGCGATCGACCACGCCGTCTCGCCCGAAACGACCGTGTGCGTTTGCGCTGTCGCGGCCCCCGCCGCCGGGGTCGCCGCCGGCTTGGCACCGCTCGCCTTGCCCCCGGTTGCCGGCGGAATGGCGGCGCTGGCGACGCCCTGCCCGGCGAAGGGATCGGTGACCTGCGCCGTCCCCCCCGCAGCCGTCCCTCCCGCAGCCGGGGCGCCCGCGGCCGGGGCCGCACCGCCGCCGCGCGGCCACTGGATGATCGGCATCGACAGCGTCGGGATCGCCCGCGACGTCGCCGGGCCCTGGCCCTGTCCCTGAGCCCCCGGCTGCGCGCAGCCGGCCAGCGCCAGCGCCAGCCCTGCGGCGGCGACCGTGCCCCGCCTTACCCCCGCAGCGCCGGGCTGCCTGAACCTCGTGACCATCTGCCCATCCTCATTCATTCGCGGGGGTCATGTCTGTCCCAACCCCTCGACCAGCGGCACGAACCGCACCTGCCGCATCTCGTCATAGGCGAAGCCCGTCTCTGTCCGCGTCACGCGGATCAGGGTCTGCACCGCGTCCGACTGCCCGACCGGCACCACCATGATACCGCCGACCTTCAGCTGCGACAACAACGGCCCCGGCGGGTCCTCGGCGGCAGCGGTCACCATGATGCGATCGAAGGGGGCCTGCTCCGGCAGCCCGAACGAGCCATCCGCCACCCGCGTGGTGATGTTGGTCAGCCCCAGCCGGCGGAACAGCTCCTCGGCCTCGGCCACCAGCCGGCGGTGGCGGTCCACGGTCAGCACCCGCCGGCACAGCACCGACAGGATCGCCGCCTGATAGCCCGAGCCGGTCCCGACCTCGAGTACCGTATCCCGCGGGCCGGGGTTCAGCGCCTGGGTCATCAGGCCCACGACCGAGGGCTGGCTGATGGTCTGGCCGCAGGCGATGGGCAGCGGCGTGTCCTCGTAGGCGCGGTCCTCGAAATGGCCGCGGACGAAGGCGCCGCGGTCGATCCGCTCCATCGCCGCCAGCACCCGCGGGTCGGTCACCCCGCGCGAGCGCAGCTGGAACAGGAACCGCATCTGCCGCTCGGCCCGGTCGCCATCAGCGACGCCATCAGAGGGCAGGTCGGGGCTGTCATCCTCGCCCGCCATCGCCTAGCCCTCGTCCAGGTCGCCGGCCAGCGCCTCGGTCGCGGCGCGGCAGGTCAGGTCGGGGCGCATCGGCGTGATGGTCGTATAGCCCGCCATCAGCGCCTCGACATCGCTGCCGGGAGTCGCCGGCGCGGTCTGCGGCCCGCCGCCGACCCACAGGAAGCGGCGGCCGTTCGGGGCGACATGGGGATGGACGCCAAAGCGCACCCCGCTGCGCCGGCCCTGCGGCGCGACGCGGATGCCCCGCATCCCGCCGCCCCCGACGGGCGGGAAATTCACGTTGTAGAACAGCGCAAAGTCGTCCTTGGCCGCCCAGGTCCCCCGGTCGAGCAGCGCCCGCACCACCCGCGCGCCATGCACCCGCGCGCAGTCGAACGGGTCGGTCAGCCGCGCCGTGGCAGCGCCCAGATACTGCGACAGCGCGATCGAGGGGATGCCCTGCAGCGCACCCTCCATCGCCGCCCCGATGGTGCCGGAATACATCACGTTCTCGCCGGCATTGTTGCCGCGGTTCACGCCCGACAGGATCAGGTCCGGGGGCGCATCGGCCATGATGTCGCCGATCGCGGCCAGCACGCAGTCGGCCGGGCTGCCCTCGGCCGCCCAGCGGCGGGGGGCGAGCTCGGCGATCAGCGTCGGGTGCGCATAGCTGATGCAATGGCCGACGCCGGATTGCTCGAAGGCCGGGGCGACGGTCCAGACCTCGCCGTCGGGTCCGGCTATCTCGGCCGCGATCTCGGCCAGGGCCTCGAGCCCCGGCGCGTTGATCCCGTCGTCGTTAGTGATGAGTATGCGCATCGCGTCCCCGGCCAGTCCTGCCCCTGCTTAGCCCCGTGGCGCGGTTCGGCGCAAGCAAGCCGCGAATCGGATTTGACCAAGCCGGCGCGGGCGGCAGGATGAGCCAAACCCGGGCAGCCATGCAGATCTTCCTTCCCATCGCCGAGGTTTCGGTGAACGCCCTCACGTTGATCGGGCTGGGCACGATCGTAGGCCTGATGAGCGGGCTGTTCGGCGTCGGCGGCGGCTTTCTCATCACGCCGCTGCTGTTCTTAATCGGCATCCCGCCGGCGATCGCGGTGGCGACCGGGGCGAACCAGGTCGTCGCCTCGTCGTTTTCCGGCGTGCTGGCGCATCTGCGCCGCAAGAGCGTCGATATCCCGATGGGCCTCGTGCTGCTGGTCGGCGGCATCGCCGGGTCGGCGCTGGGGGTCCTGGTCTTCAACCTGCTGCAGCGGCTGGGCCAGGTCGATCTGGTGGTGCAGCTCTGCCATGTCGTGTTCCTGGGCATCATCATGGTGCCGGCGATGATCTACCGGCTGGGGATGCCGACCACGGTCGTGATCGGCACCTCGCTGTTCCAGATCGCCGCGGTCAGCGCCTTCACCACGCTGATGCACGCGATCGGTTCCAACACCGTCGACATCATGCTGGCCGTGCTGCTGATCGTCGGCAAAGTCGTCGGCGCACAGGGCCAGCGCGCGTTTCACGACTTGCCCGGCGCGATCCGCGGCCAGGCCGGAGCGGCCGACGCCCGGCCGCCGGGATCATCGTCACCGTCGAGGGCCCCACCGCAGGGCGTCACCGTGCGCCGCAAGGACCGGGTCGCCGGCATCTGGGGCAACACCCAGGGCCTGCGGATCACGGCGGCGCCCGACTTCCATGTCGTCGCCAGCAGCGGGCGGCTGTCCCTGATGCTCGACCGGGACGAGGACGTGCGCTACCGCATCTCGCCGCCGCTGTCGGTGCGGGCGCTGGCGGTCGGGCAAGAGGTCGACGACGCCACCGCCTTTACCGGGGCGCTTCTTCGGGTGCGCGCCCAGTCGGAGCGCTGACCGGCTGGACGAGGGCTCGGTCCGGATCTTCGACGACAACCTGTTCCGCGCCGACATCCGGCTGCCCTCGAACCTGATCGAGGGCGATCACCGCGCCCGCATCTTCCTCGTCCGTGACGGCCGGGTGATCGACAGCGACCAGGCACCGATCCGGGTCCGCAAGGTCGGGCTGGAGCGCTGGCTGTACCGTTTGGCGATCGAGCGGCCGTTCCGGTACGGGCTGATGTCGCTGGCGATCGCGATGGCGGCGGGCCGGCTCGGCTCGCCGGCATTCCGCGCGATCCGGCCCGGCTGAGGGCTCACGTTGCCGTGTAGGCGGATCGGGCGGCCGGGGTCGGGCGTTCGGCTGCATATTGCAGAGGAGTTTCCCATGACCCGCACCTTCCGCATCGGCCTGATCGGCACCGCCGCGACGCTGCTGGCACTGCCGGCGCTGGCCCAGACCGCCCCCGCTTCCGACCCCCATGCCGCCCACGGCGCGCGCGCCGCTGCGGCCGCTCCGGCCAACGCGACCGAGGCCTTTGCCGCGGCGATGGAGAAGATGCACCAGGGCATGATGGTCACGCCGACCGGCGACGCCGACGTGGATTTCGTCCGCGGCATGATCGCGCACCACCAGGGGGCCATCGACATGGCCCGGATCCAGCTGGAATTCGGCAAGGACCCGCAACTGCGCAAGCTGTCCGAGGACATCATCGCCGCGCAGGAAAAGGAAATCGCTCAGATGCAGGCGTGGCTGGCAAAGAACGCCCCCGACGCCGCCAACGCCGACGCAGCCAAGATGGAATCGATCACCGCAAACCCGGCCACCGGCGCGCCGCCCAAGCCCTCGCCCGCCGGCACGCCCGAGCCGTCGCCGGCCGGCACGCCGACGCCGAAGCCCGCGAACTGAGCTTGTTCCAGCCCGCCGCCGTGCTGCGGCGGGCGATCTCGGCCGCCGCAGCGGCCACGCCGCCCGGCGCGTGCGGCAAGCCCAGCGCGGCCAGCCCCGCCTCGATCACCGCCAGCGTGCCCAGGTGCATATGCGCGCTGACATGACCCATATGGGCGATCCGCAGCGCATCGGAGGGTTCTGGCGCGCCCAGCCCGATGCCCAGCGTCAGCCCGGCCTGGCGTTCGGTCCAGCCGCGCAGCCGGTCGGCGCCTTTCAGCGCCACGGCGGTCACCGAGCGCCCCCGCTGCGCCGGATCGGCGATCTGGGCGCGGATTTCGCCGCCCTGCCCCCACGCGTCGAGCGCCGCCCAGGTCGCGGCGGCGAGCCCCTCGTGGCGGGTCCAGGCGGCTTCGAGGCCTTCCTCGTCCAGCAGCAGCGCCAGCGCCTCGGCGAGGCCATACAGGTGCTGGACCGGCGGCGTGCCGCCCCAGAACTGCCACAATTCGGCCGCCTTCGCCCGCGGGGTCCAGTCCCAATAGGGCGTCGCCGCCCCGCGTCCCGCGGCGACCTTGTCGGAGAACCACACGAAGGCGAGGCCCGGCGGCACCATCAGCCCCTTCTGGCTGGCCGAGACCAGCACGTCGACGCCCCAGTCGTCCATCCGCATCGGCTCGCAGCCCAGCGAGGCGATGGCATCGACCGCCAGCGCCGCCGGGTGATCGCCCATCGCGTCACGGATCGCAGGGATGTCCGAGCGGATCGAGCTTGCCGTGTCCACCTGGCAGACCAGCACGGCGCGGATCCTGCCCTCGCGGTCGGCGGCCAGCCGGTCGGCCAGCTGCTGCGGGTCGGGGGCGGTGAAGGGCGCGGCCTCGATCGTCTCGACCTCGACGCCGATGGCGCGGGCGGTCTCGGCCCAGCCGCGGCCGAAATGCCCCGCGACCAGCACCAGCGCGCGGTCGCCGGGGGCGAACAGGTTCATGTTCGCGGCCTCCCACGCGGCATGGCCGTTGCCGATATAGGCGGCGACGTGCTGGCGGGTGCCGGCGAGGCGGCGCAGGCCGACCATCAGCCGCTGGTTCAGATCGACCAGCTCGCCGCCATAGATGTCGGGCGAGGGCCGGTGCATCGCCCGCAGCACGCGGTCAGGGACCGGCGAGGGGCCGGGAATGGCAAGCACGGGACGGCCGGCGGCAAAGCTCATCATCTCACCTGGCGGATCGGAGTGGTCGGAAAGGTGGTAGGCCCGCGGCGGCGGCGCGTCCAGCCCGCGGCCCTCCCCTTCGGCCCTCCCGTGGGGCCGTCCCCGAGGCCGTCACAGCGTCATGAACATCCGCTGGAAGGCGAACCAGCAGGCGACGACGCCGACGACCGCCAGCCCCATCTGGCCCACGGCAAAGGCCCAGGCGGTGGCACCGAACACCGCGGCGGTCAGGATCAGGCGCAGGGCGAGCGGCCAGTGCGGCATCGCCTAGCCCTCGACCGGGACCATCGTCCCCAGCATGGTGGCGACGTGCTTGCGGCCCTTTGGCCCCTCGGCAAAGACGTCGCTGGCGACGACGACGATGCGGCGGCCGGGGCGCAGGACCCGGCCCTCGGCCACCAGCCGGTCGCCCACCGCGGGGGCGAGCAGATTGATCTTCATCTCGACCGTCACCACCTCGGCCCCCGCCGGCAGCACCGACAGCGCCGCATAGCCCGCCGCGCTGTCGCCCAGCGAGAACGCCAGCCCCGCATGGGCCGCGCCCTGCTGCTGCAGCACATGCGGCGCGATGGGCGCGCTGATCGTCACCGCGCCCTCGGCGGCGCGGTCCATCGCGGCGCCCAGCGTCTGCATCATCGTCTGGCGGCCAAAGCTGTCCCGCAACCGCGCTTCAATCTCATTCATCGAACAACCCCGTCTGCGCGGCGCGGGGCATGGAGAGCCCCAGGTGCCGCCACCCCAGCTGCCCCAGCATCCGGCCACGCGGGGTGCGCTGGATCAAGCCCTGCTGCAGCAGATAGGGCTCGATCACCTCCTCAATGGCGTCGCGGCTTTCCGACAGCGCCGCGGAAAGGGTTTCCACGCCGACCGGCCCGCCGCCGTAAAGTTCCGCCATTAGCGTCAGATAGCGGCGGTCGGCGCCGTCCAGCCCCAGGTCGTCCACCCCCAGCCGGGTCAGCGCCCGGTCGGCGATGGCGCGGTCCAGCCGGCCGTCGCCCTCGACCAGCGCAAAGTCCACCACCCGGCGCAGCAGCCGCCCGGCGATCCGGGGCGTTCCGCGGGCGCGCCGTGCGATCTCGCGCGTGCCGTCGGGGTCGGCCTTGATGCCCATCAGCCGGGCGCCGCGGGCGACGATCTGGTCCAGCTCCTCGACGGTATAGAACTGCAGCCGGGTCGGGATGCCGAAGCGGTCGCGCAGCGGCGTGGTCAGCAGCCCCAGCCGGGTGGTGGCGCCGACGAGCGTGAAGGGCTGCAGCTCGATCCGCACCGTGCGGGCGGCGGGGCCCTCGCCGATCACCAGGTCCAGCTCGAAATCCTCCATCGCCGGATACAGGATCTCCTCGACGGCCGGGTTCATGCGGTGGATCTCGTCGATGAACAGCACGTCGCGGGCGTCGAGATTGGTCAGGATCGCCGCCAGGTCCCCCGCCCGCGCCAGCACCGGGCCGCTGGTCATCTTGAAGTTCACCCCCAGCTCGCGCGCCATGATCTGCGCCAGCGTGGTCTTGCCCAAACCGGGCGGGCCGTGAAACAGCGTGTGGTCCATCGCCTGCCCGCGCATCCGCGCGCTGTCGATGAAGACCCGCAGGTTGGCCCGCGCCTCGGCCTGGCCGATGAACTCTTCAAGCTTCTGCGGGCGCAGGGCGCGATCCTCGGCATCGCCCTCGATCGGGTCGCCGCGCAGGGTCGGGTCGGGCTGGATCATAGCACGCCGGGCGTGCGGGTGCCGGCCAGTTCCGCCAGCCTGTCGATGCGCGACTGGGTCGGCGGGTGGGTGGCGAACAGCGCGTCCATTCGCATCCCCCCCAACGGGTTGATGATGAACATCGCCGCCGAGGCCGGGTTGCGTTCCGCCGGCACGTTCACCGTGCGGCCCGCCGCGTTGGCGATCTTGGCCAGCGCCGAGGCGAGCGCCAGCGGCTTGCCCATGATCTCGGCCCCGCGGCGGTCGGCGGAGTATTCGCGGGTCCGCGAGATCGCCATCTGGACGAGGCTCGCCGCCAAGGGCGCCACCAGCATCGCGATCAGCCCGCCCAGCCCCCCGCCGCGGCCGTCGCGGCTGCCCGAGAACATGAACATGTTGCCCAGCATGGCGATGGCGCCGGCCAGCGTAGCGGTCACGGTCATGGTCAGCGGGTCGCGGTTCTGGATATGGGCCAGCTCATGCGCGATCACCCCGGCGAGTTCGTCGCGGTTGAGGATCCGCAGCAGCCCCTGGGTCACCGCCACGGCCGAGTTTTCCGGGTTGCGCCCGGTGGCGAAGGCGTTGGGCTGATCGGTCGGCAGCAGATAGACCTTCGGCATCGGCAGCCCGGCATTGCCCGCGAGTTCCCGCACCAGCGCCAGCAGCTCGGCCCCGTTCTGCTCGGTCACCGGCACGGCATTGTGCTGTCGCAGCACGGCCTTGTCGCTGTTCCACCAGGCCCAGATGTTGCCGGCGCCGGCAAAGACCAGCGCCATGATCGCGCCGCCCTGCCCGCCCAGCAGCCAGCCCAGCCCCATCAGCAGCGCGGTCATCGCCGCCATCAGGATGAAGGTCCGCATATTTCCCATGCCCGGCTCTCCTAATCCTTTGGCGCCAAAGACTTGAGCGCCGCACGGATCAACGCCGCGGTTGCGGCGTCGGGTTCCGTAGCGGCAGCCTCGGCCACAGCAGCGGCGGCTTCGGAGGGACCATAGCCAAGATTGGTCAGCGCCGACAGCGCCTCGGCCGAGGCGGCGGCGCTGCGGGGGACGGCAGGCGTCTTGCGCGGGGCGGCGGCAGGGGCGTCATCCTCGATCACCGCGCCCACGTCCACGGTCAGGCTGCCGCCCATCGCGATGACCTGCGGGGCCTTGTCCTTCAGTTCCAGCACCACCCGCTGGGCCAGCTTCGGGCCGATCCCGGGCGCCTTGCGGACGGCCGACCAGTCGCCCAGCGCGATGGCCCGGCCCACGCCCTCGGGGCCGAGCGTGCCGAGGATCGCGAGGCTCGCCTTGGCGCCGATCCCCTGCACCGAGGTCAGCAGCCGGTGCCATTCCTTTTCCAGCAGGGTCGGAAAGCCGAAGAGCTGCAGCAGATCCTCGCGCACCAGCAGGTCGGTGTACAGCGCCGCCGCCTCGCCCACCCGGGGCAGGCTGGCGGCGGTGCGTTCGCTGACATGGACGATGTAGCCCACCCCGCGCACGTCGATCAGGACGTGGTCGGCGGCGCGGTGCAGGATCACCCCGGCGATGCGGCCGATCATGCGCGGCCCCTCATGCCACCACCTTGATCCGCAGCGACCGGCTTTGCAGGTGCCGCGCGTGGCAGATGGCGATGGCCAGCGCGTCGGCCGCGTCCGCACCGGCCAGCGTCACGCCGGGGAGCGTGAACCGGACCATGTGTTCCACCTGCTGCTTTTGCGCGTGGCCGACGCCGACGATCGCCTTCTTGACCGCGTTGGGGGCGTATTCCCCGACCTCGAGCCCCGCCTGCGCCGGCGCCAGCAGCGCGATGCCGCGCGCCTGGCCCAGCTTGAGCGTGCCCACGGCGTCCTTGTTGACGAAGGTCTGTTCCACCGCCGCCGCGTCCGGCGCGTGCGCCGCGATGACCGCGACCAGCCCGCGATGCAGGTCGCACAGCCGCGCGGCGAGGCTGACGCCCTGGGACCGGATGATCCCGTTCGCGACATGGGCGATGCGCGAGCCGTCTGCGACGATCACGCCCCACCCCATGTTCACCAGCCCGGGGTCGATGCCCAGAACCCTCATGCCTGCTGTCCCGCCTTGTTTTCCAGACGGCTAGCACGAAACGCGAACATCGCCTAGCGGGAATTCGCCGTTTGCTTGACACCCCGCCCGGCGCTTGGGAAACCGGACAAAACGGGGGGAATGATGTCGCCAGCCTTGATCGTTGCGCTGCCGTTTCTCGGGGCGCTTCTCCCCGGATTGATGGTGCGCGCGGGCCGGACCGCGGCGGCCATCGCCTGCGGTTCGGCCACCGCGCTCGCGCTCCTGGGGCTGCTGCTGCACGTCCCTGCGATCCGCGCTGGCGAGGCGATCGCCACCCGCATCCCGTGGATGCCGCAGATCGGGATGAACGCCGATTTCCGCATCGACGGGCTGGGGCTGCTGTTCGGCATCCTCATCCTGGGGATCGGGCTGCTGATCATCCTCTATGCCCGGTTCTACCTGTCGCGCAAGGACGCGGCGGGGCCGTTCTTCACTTATCTGATGCTGTTCCAGGGCGCGATGACGGGCATCGTGCTGTCCGACAACATCCTGATGATGCTGGTCTTCTGGGAGCTGACTTCGCTGTCCTCCTTCCTGCTGATCGGGTTCTGGAAGCACCTGCCCGAAGGCCGCCAGGGCGCCCGCATGGCGCTGACCGTGACCGGGATGGGGGGGCTCGCCATGATCGCGGGCTGCCTGATCCTGGGCCAGGTCGCCGGGTCCTACCGGCTGAGCGAGATCGTCCAGCAGCGCGCGGCGATCCAGGGCTCGGCCTGGTATCTGCCGGCGCTGGTGCTGATCCTGATCGGGGCGTTCACCAAGTCGGCGCAGTTCCCGTTCCATTTCTGGCTGCCGCGCGCGATGGCCGCCCCCACCCCGGTCAGCGCCTATCTGCACTCGGCCACGATGGTGAAGGCCGGGCTGTTCCTGATGGCGCGGCTGTGGCCGGCGCTGGCGGGAACGCCCGAATGGTTCGGAATCGTCGCCACGGTGGGGCTGGTGACGATGCTGGTCGGCGCGGTGATCGCGCTGTTCCAGGACGACCTCAAGGGGCTGCTGGCCTATTCGACGGTCAGCCATCTGGGCCTCATCACCATGCTGCTGGGCTTCGGGACCGAGGAGGCCGCCGTCGCCGCCGTCTTCCACATCATCGCCCATGCGACCTTCAAGGCCGCGCTGTTCATGTCGGCCGGGATCATCGACCACGAGGCGCATACGCGCTCCATCGCCCGGCTGGGCGGGCTGCGGACGCTGATGCCGCTGACCTTCGGGATCGTGCTGATCGCCTCGCTGTCGATGGCGGGGATTCCGCCGTTCAGCGGCTTCATCTCGAAAGAGCTGATGCTGGAAAACGCCAGCCACGCCACGCTGGGCGGGATGCCGCGGCTGGTGGGAGGGGTGGCGACGCTGGCGTCGTTGTTTTCGGTCGCCTATTCGCTGCGGATGATCGCGCATGTATTCCTGGGGCCGGTGCGCGACGACTATCCGGCCAAGCCGCATGATCCGGGGATCGGGCTGTGGCTTGGGCCGGCGCTGCTGGCGGCGCTGGTCGTGGTGATCGGGATTGCCCCGAACCTGACCGTGGGCTGGCTGGTCGAGACCGCCGCGGCGGCGATCACCGGCGCCCATCCCCACCCGCATTTCGCGCTGTGGCACGGGGTCACCCCGGCGCTGCTGATGTCGGCGGCGGCCGTGGTCGGCGGCGCGGTGCTGCTGGCGCTGTGGCGGCCCGCCGACGGGCTGCGCCTGGCGCTGCCGCGGCCCGACGCCAAGGCCATCTTCGACAGCATGACCGACACCACCCAAGCCTGGGCCGCGCGGCTGACCAACGGGGTCACGGACGGGTCGATGTCGCGGGCGCTGGCGCTGTTCATGCTGACCGCCACCGCCTGCGGCTTTGCCGCCTGGCACACCGGCCGCGCGGGGCCGGAAATCCGGCCGCTGCTGCCGGTCAGCCCGGTCGCCTTCATCGGCTGGTTGATGCTGATGGTCGCCACCGGCACGATGGTCGCGGTCCACCGCCGGCGCATCCTCGCGCTGGTGCTGGTCGGCATCATCGGGCTGATCGTCAGCTGCGCCTTCGTCTATCTGTCCGCCCCCGACCTTGCCCTGACCCAGATCACCGTCGAGGTCGTCACGGTGATCCTGCTGCTGCTCGCGCTGAACTTCCTGCCCAAGCGGACGGTGCTGGACACCGGCAACGTCAAGCGCGGCGCCGATGCCTTCGTCGCGTCGCTGACCGGGCTGGGGGTCGGCATCCTCGCCTATGCGATCATGCGGCGTGACTTCGCCTTCCCGTCGATCGCGGGCTACATGCTGGACAACAGCTACAAGCTGGGCGGCGGGGACAACGTGGTGAACGTGATCCTGGTCGATTTCCGCGGCTATGACACCTATGGCGAGATCACCGTGCTGGGGATCGCCGCGCTGACGATCTTTGCGCTGACCGAGACGCTGCTGGCAGGCCGCTCGGGCACCCGGCTGCGGAACTGGGTCCACGACATGCGGCGGGCGGGCGACCGCCACCCGTTGATGCTGGTGGTGGCGACGCGGGTGGTGCTGCCGATCTCGCTGGTGGTGGGGCTCTATATCTTCCTGCGCGGCCACAACGCGCCGGGCGGCGGCTTCATCGCCGGGCTGATCGTGTCGGTGGCGCTGGTCATGCAGTACATGGCCTCGGGCTTTGCCTGGGCGCAGGAACGCCAGAACATCCCCTATCACGCGCTGATCGGGCTGGGCGTCCTGTGCGCCGGGATCACCGGGGCCGGGGCGTGGTTCGCGGGCAAGCCGTTCCTGACCTCGGCCTTCGGCTATTTCCACCTGGTCGGGGTCGAGCCGTTCGAGCTGGCCACCGCGATGGGCTTTGACACCGGGGTGTTCCTGTGCGTCGTCGGCGCCGTCATGCTGGCGCTGAACTCGCTCAGCCGGATCGCCCGGCAGGCCGGGCAGAAGGTCAACGTCCACCCGATGGACATCCAGTTCGGGGGGGAACGCTGATGGAAATCCTGGTCGCCACGGCCATCGGCTTCATGACCGCCGCCGGGGTCTATCTGACCCTGCGCAAGCGCACCTTCGCGGTCGTGCTGGGCATGACGCTGCTGAGCTATGCCACCAACCTGTTCCTGTTCGTCACCGGCCGGCTGGTGATCGACCAGCCGCCGATCCTGCAGAAGGGGGTCGAGAGTTATACCGACCCGCTGCCGCAGGCGCTGGTGCTGACCGCCATCGTGATCTCGTTCGGGATGACGGCGGTGGTGGTGATGATGGCGCTGGGGGCGTTCCTGGAAGGCGGCGACGACCATGTCGACCTGCCCGCCACGGACCGGCGCGAGCCGCGCCCGCGCCCGGCTCAGGACGAGGGCGCGCGATGAACCACTGGCTCGTCGCCCCCGTCGTCCTGCCCGCCTTCGTCGGCCCGCTGATCGTGCTGGGGATGCGGCACGACCTGGTGCTGCAGCGCGTCGCCTCGGTCGCGGCCACCGCCGCGCAGCTGGCCATCGCCATCTGGCTGATGACCCAGGCCGCGGGCGGCGAGGTGCAGGTCAATCGCTTGGGCAACTGGGCCGCGCCCTTCGGCATCGTGCTGATGCTGGACCGGCTGGCGGCGCTGATGCTGGTGCTGACCGGAGTGCTGGCGCTGGTCGTCCAGCTATACGCCATCGGCTCGGGCTGGGACCGCAAGGGCTGGCATTTCCACGCCCTGTGGCAGTTCCAGCTGATGGGGATCAACGGCGCCTTCCTGACCGGAGACGCCTTCAACCTGTTCGTCTTCTTCGAGATCCTGCTGATCGCGAGCTATGGCCTGATGATCCACGGCGGCGGCGAGATGCGGCTGCGCGCGGGCGTCCAGTACATCGTCTACAACCTCGCCGGGTCGTCGCTGTTCCTGGCCGCGCTGGGGACGATCTATGCCGTCACCGGCACGCTGAACATGGCCGACCTGTCGGTCCGGGTGGCGCAGATGCCGGCCGGGGACACCGCGCTGCTGCGGGTGGGCGCGGTGCTACTGATGCTGGTCTTTGCGGTCAAAGCGGCGTTGGTGCCGCTGCATTTCTGGCTGCCCTCGACCTATGCCCGCGCGCCGGGGCCGGTGGCGGCGCTGTTCGCGATCATGACCAAGGTCGGGGTCTACGGGATCATCCGCTTCTTCATGCTGGTCTTTCCGGCTGACAGCGCCATCGAGCGCTTCGCCGCCGACATCCTGCTGCCCGCCGCGCTCATCACCCTGATCGTGGGGCAGCTTGGCATCCTCGGGTCGCGGCACCTGGGCCGGATCGCAGCCTTTGCGGCGCTGGGGTCTGTCGGCACGCTGATGATCGCCATCGCCCAGTTCCGGCTGCCCGGGCTGGCGGCGGGGATCTGGTACATGATCCATTCGACCCTGGCCGCCGGGGCGCTGTTCCTGGTCGTGGACCTGATCGGGTCGCGCCGGCAGGGCGGCAGCCTGTGGCTGCGGCCGATGCCCCCCATCGCGCAGGGCGGCATCGTCGCGGCGCTGTTCTTTGCCGCCGCGATCGGCATCGCCGGGCTGCCGCCGCTGTCGGGCTTTCCGGGCAAGCTCGCCATCCTGCAGGCGACCCGTTATTCGGCCGACACGCTGCTGATCTGGACGACGATCCTGGTGACCACGCTGCTGGCGATCTACGGGTTGTCGCGGGCGGGGTCGATGGTGTTCTGGCGCGCCTATGAACACGGCACCGACCCGGCCCGGCTGGACCATTCGCACGACGCGCAGCGGCCGCTGCCGCCCAAGGTGGAACCCGACGAGCCGGTGCAGGACGTGGCCGACGCGGCCTCGCCCGCGCTGGCCCTGACCGCCGCCGGGGCACTGGTGGCGGGGATGGTGCTGCTGACGGTGCTGGCCGGGCCGGTGATGGACTACGCCCAGGCGACCGCCCGGCAGCTCGCCGACCCGATGCCCTATATCGAGGCGGTGCTGGTCCGGCAGGAGGGCACGAAATGATTCGCCGCATCCTGCCGCACCCGGTGCTGTCGCTGGTCGTGGCCCTCGTCTGGCTGCTGCTGGTGAACCGCTTTGCCTGGGGATCGCTGGTCTTCGCGCTGATCCTCGGGCTGGTGGTCCCTGCCGCCACGGCGCCCTATTGGCCGCACCGCGCGCGGATCGGCAGCCCGGCCAAGATCGTGGCCTATGTCGCCATCGTCATCTGGGACATCGTCAAGGCCAACATCGCCGTCGCCCGGATCGTGCTGTTCCTGCCCAAGCGGGACCTGCGCCCCTGCTGGCTGCCCGTGCCCCTGGACCTGACCTCGCCCGAGGCGATCACGGTGCTGGCCGGCACCATCACCCTGACCCCCGGCACCGTCAGCTGCGACCTGTCCGAGGACGGCCGCGCGCTGCTGGTCCATTGCCTGCACGCGCCCGACCCGGCGTCGGTGCTGGACGAGATCAAGACCCGCTACGAGGCCCGCCTGAAGGAGATCTTCCGTTGAGCCCGCTTCTCGACATGGCGCTGCTGTTCGCCTTCGGCTGCTTCGGCCTGGCGCAGCTCTGCTGCCTCTACCGTGTGGTCTTTGCCCCCGGCCTGTCCGACCGGGTGCTGGCGCTGGACACGATGGCGATCAACATGATCGCGCTGCTGACCCTGTTCGGCATCCGCGAGGGCACCGCGATGTATTTCGAGGCGACGATGCTGTTCGCGATGGTCGGCTTCGTGTCGACCGTGGCCTATGCCAAGTTCGTGCTGCGCGGGGACATCATCGAATGAGCGCGCTGGGCGAGATCGTGATCGCCGTCCTGCTGGTGATCGGCGGAGGCTTCGGCCTGGTGGGCGGCTGGGGGCTGGTGCGGCTGCCCGACCCGATGACCCGGCTGCACGCGCCGACCAAGGCGGCCACGCTGGGCGTGGGCGCGGTGCTGGTCGCCTCGATGGCGACGATGTGGTTCCGCTTCGGCATCCTCAGCTGGCACGAATTCCTGATCGCGCTGTTCCTTTTCCTGACTGCGCCGGTCACCGGGCTGTTCATCGCCAAGGCGCACATGCACCTGTCGTGGAAGCGCGAGGAACTGCCCCCGCCCGCGCCGGGCGCGGACTGGGCCACCTATGGCGACAGCGCCGCCGAAAGCCCGATGGTCGCGGCCCTCGAGGAACCCCGCCGCAGCGAATGAGGCTCGCTCAGCGCCGCAGATGGGCGGCGCGGTGCCCCCTCCGCTAGCGCCGCGGATGCGCGGCGCGATGGACCGCCAGCAGATGCGCGTCATCGACGCCGGTATAGACCTGCGTGGTGGACAGGCTGGCATGGCCGAGCAATTGCTGGATGGTGCGCAGATCGCCCCCCGCAGCCAGCAGATGGGTGGCAAAACTGTGGCGCAGCGCGTGCGGGGTGGCGGTCTCGGGCAGGCCCAGCGACTGACGCAGCGTGGCCATCGCCGACTGGATCGGCGCCTGCCCCAGCCGCCCGCCCCGCACGCCACGAAACAGCGGATCGCCGGGGCCCAGCGGCCACGGGCATTGCCGCAGATAGGCGGCGACCGCCTGCCGCGCCACCGGCAGCACCGGGACCACCCGCTCCTTGCCGCCCTTGCCGCGGATCCGCAGCGCCTCGCCAAAGGGCCAGTCGCGCCCGTCCAGCGCCAGCGCCTCTGAGATCCGCAGGCCGAGGCCATAGAGCAGCGTCAGGACCGCCGCGTCGCGGGCGGCGACCCAGGGCGTGCGATGGCCCTCGCGGGCCAGTTCCAGCACGGCGCGGGCCTGGTCGGGCGCGACCGGGCGCGGCAGGCTGCGGCGATAGCGCGGGCTGCGCGAGGACAGCGCCCGGCTGGCGTCGAACCCCTCGCGGTCGGACAGCCAGCGCAGGAAGGACCGCACCGCCGACATCCGTCGCGCCAGGCTGCGCGCCGACAGGCCGCGGGCGCGTTCCGCGGCGGCAAAGCCGCGCATGTCGGACTGGGTCAGCGCGCCCAGCGTGCCGGGCAGCGCCGGTGTGGCGTGATGGCCACCTAGAAAGGACAAGAAGGCCAGCAGGTCGCCCTGATAGGCGGTGATGGTGTGGTCCGACCGGCCGCGCACGGCCCGTTCGCTGTCCAGCCAGCGGGCCAGCGCATCCGCCATCGCCGGTGCAAGCGCCAGCGGGGCGGGGGCTGCGGTCATTCCCGCAGCCAGCCGATCAGCACCAGCCGGAAGGCCTGGGCAAAGAACCGCAGCAGGTCGGTGCCGTGGGCGGGCGAGAACCGGGTCGGGTCCAGCGACCCCATGACCAGCAGCGCCGGGCGGCGGCCGGGGCCCAGGTCCAGCGGCAGCAGCGCCTCGGACGCGACCTCGGTGCCGTGGACGGCGCGGGTCTCGGCGCTGGCGCGGCGCAACACGATGTCGTCGCCCCGCGGCGCCTTGCGGCCGGCGGCGATCATGCGGCTGACGCTGCCCTCGGGCATCACGACCAGCGGCCCGGTATCGGCGCCGGCGGGGGCGCCATCGACGGCCTCCATCACGAGCTTCAGCGTTTCCACCCGCAGCGCCGGGGCGACGTCGGTTTCGAGCGTTTCCAGGAAGGCCGCGAAATCCATCGGTTCCAGCAGCGACAGCACCGCGCGGTGGATGACCTGCGTGCCCGACTGGTTTTCATAGGCGGCCGAGATCACGCTTTCATGCGCCGTCTCGAGCCGGTCCAGCCGATGCTCCAGCGCCTCCATCGCGCGGCCGCGGATGTCGACGACGTTGTCGCCGAGGTCCGCCTCGCGCGCCGCGACCAGGGCCCGCATCAGTTCGCGGTCGCCCAGAATCAGCGCCGGATCGGCCAGCAGCCGGTCGCGCACCGTGTCGTCCAGGGGACCGGCGGCGGGGGCCGGCGCGGGCTCAGGCGCAGCGGCGGGCTCGGCCGTCGGCGCCTCAGAGTCGGTCGACTCGCTCATGCGCCGATCTTCTGGCCAGTCTTGGCCCAGTCGGCGGTGAACTGTTCCAGCCCCTTGTCGGTCAGCACGTGGTTCGCCATCGCCTTGATGACCGCGGGCGGCGCGGTGATGACGTCGGCGCCGATGCGGGCGCATTCGATGATGTGGTTGACCGACCGGATCGAGGCGGCCAGCAGGTTCGTCTCGAACCCGTAATTGTCATAGATCTGGCGGATGTCGGCGATCAGCTCCATCCCGTCCAGCCCGATATCGTCCAGCCGGCCGATGAAGGGCGAGATGAAGGTCGCTCCCGCCTTGGCCGCGAGGATCGCCTGCGCCGAGGTGAAGCACAGCGTCACGTTGACCATGTGCCCCTCGTCGGTCAGCGCCTTGCAGGCCTTGAGCCCGTCCCAGGTCAGCGGCACCTTGACGGTGACGTTGGGGGCCAGCGCGGCCAGGTGCTTGCCCTCGCGGATCATGTCGTCGGCCTTGTCCGACACCACCTCGGCCGACACCGGGCCGGGCACCAGGTCGCAGATCTCCCTGGTGACTTCCAGGATGTCACGGCCGGACTTGAGGATCAGCGAGGGGTTGGTCGTGACCCCGTCCACCATCCCCAGTTCGTGCAGTTCGCGGATCGCGGCGATGTCGGCGGTATCGACGAAGAATCTCATGGGTCGCTCCTGGCTGGGTCGGGCCCCGGTCTAGACCGGATCGGTCGGGGCGAAAAGCCCGATGCACCCTTGCCACGATCCCGCGCCGGCCCTATCTGCGCACGCGCATCGCAGAGGGCACCGCAGGGGGACAGGATGGAACGGGCATTCGAGCGGCTGATCTTTGCCTCGCGCTGGCTGATCGCGCCGATGTATCTGGGGCTGATCGCGGTCCTTGGCATGATGGTCGTCGTGTTCCTGCGCCAGACCGCCTATTACATCCCGCAGGCGCTGACCATGACGGCGGAAACCGCGATCCTGGCGGCGCTGTCGCTGATCGACCTGACGCTGGCGGCGAACCTGCTGCTGATCGTGATCTTCTCGGGCTACGAGAACTTCGTCTCGCGCCTCGACTTGGGCGACGATGCCGAACGCCCTGCCTGGATGGGGACGGTCGATTTCTCGGGGCTGAAGATGAAGCTGATCGCCTCGATCGTGGCGATCTCGGCCATCGACCTGCTCAAGCGGTTCATGGAACTGGGCCGCCCCGGCAGCGAGCCGCTGGCCGACCGCGAGTTGGCCTGGCTGGTCACCATCCACGTCGTGTTCGTCGTCTCGGGCCTGCTGCTGGCCGCGATGGACTGGCTGATCGCCCGCAGCGGCAAGAAATCAGGCGGCGCCTGAGCCCCTGGCCCCCGGCGTCAGGGCGTCAGCCCGTCGGGCTCGGGCAGCCCGTGGACCCGGGCCGTCGCGGTCAGGGTGTTGGCCAGCAGGCAGGCGATGGTCATCGGCCCGACCCCGCCGGGCACCGGGGTGATCGCGCCGGCCACGCGCCGCGCGGCGTCGAAATCGACGTCGCCAACCAGCCCCGCCTCGGTCCGGTTGATCCCTACGTCGATCACCGCCGCGCCGGGCTTGATCCAGTCGCCCTGCACAAAGCGCGGCCGCCCCACCGCCGCGACGACAATATCGGCGCGCCGGCACAGGTCCGGCAGGCCCTGGGTCCGCGAATGCGCCACCGTCACGGTCGCGCTGTCGGCCAGCAGCAGCTGCGCCATCGGCTTGCCGACGATGTTCGACCGCCCGATCACCAGCGCGTCCTTGCCGCCCAGGGGTCCCAGCCGGTCGCGCAGCATCATCAGGCAGCCCAGCGGGGTGCAGGGCACCATCGCCCTCTGCCCCGTCGCCAGCCGCCCGACATTCAGCACCGTGAACCCGTCCACGTCCTTTTCCGGCGAGATCGCGTTGATGACCGCCGCCTCGTCGATATGCGCCGGCAGCGGCAGCTGCACGAGGATGCCGTTCACCGCCGGATCGCCGTTCAGCCGCGCCACCAGCGCCAGCAGGTCGGCCTGCGACACCTCCGCGGGCAGCCGATGCTCAAAGCTCTCCATCCCGACCTCGCAAGCGGCCTTGCCCTTGTTGCGCACATAGACGGCCGAGGCCGGGTCCTCGCCCACCAGCACCACGGCAAGGCCGGGGGTGACGCCATGCGCGGCCTTCAGTGCCGCCACCTCGCCAGCGATCCGGGCACGCAGGCGGGCAGCGAATGCCTTGCCGTCGATCAGTTCAGCACCCATCGGTTTCCCCCAGCGCCCGCGCTTCCTGCGCGATGAAATGCTCCATCATCACCCGCCACAGCGCCTCGGCCAGATCGGGATCAAAGCCCGCCGCCACGGCATTGCGCCGGGCGTTGGCGGCGACCTGTTCGACCCGGTCCGGGATCCGCGCCGGCAGGCCGGCGTCCGCCTTGATCTGCGCCGCCCGGTCGATCAGCGCCGAGCGATAGGCGAGCGTCCCCGCAAGCTCGCGGTCCACCGCGTCGATGGCGGCGCGCAGCGCGTCCATGTCGGGCAGCGAGGCGGGATCGGGACGGTCCATCATGGCCGGCTGATTGCCCGCCCGGGGCGCGCGTTGCAACCCCGCTGCGTGTTACCGAACGAAAAACCCCGGCCGCAGCGGGCCGGGGTCGGGTCTCGTCGTCAGGCCCGGATCAGGCCGAGGGCATGGGCGCCGGACTGCCGCCCGCGGGCGGGACCCGCGGCACCGCCGGGATCGAGGGGATCGCCGAGGGCGGGGTGTCGTCGTCGCCACCCAGCGCGTCGCCGCGGATGACCTTGCCGATTTCCTCACCGGTCAGCGTCTCGTATTCCAAGAGACCCCGGGCCAGGCGCTCGAACTGCTCTTCCTTCTCGATCAGGATGCGGCGGGCCTCGGCGTAGCCTTCCTCGATCAGGTCGCGGACCTCCTGCTCGATCAGTTCCTTGGTCGAGGCGCTGACCGAGAACCCGCCGGTGTTGCCCTGATAGCCCTCATGCGCCTCGGCATAGTCCACCGCGCCGACCTTGTCGGACATCCCCCAGCGCATCACCATCGCACGGGCCAGCGCGCTGGCCTGCTGGATGTCGCCAGCAGGACCGTTCGAGACACCCTCTTCACCATACTTGATGATCTCGGCCGCCTTGCCGGCCATGGTCATGGCGATGCGCTGCTTGGCCTCGTCCTTGTGCATGTTCAGCCGGTCCATCTCGGGCAGGCTGACCACCATGCCCAGTGCACCGCCCCGAGGGATGATCGTGGCCTTGTAGACCGGGTCGCACTTGGGCAGCGACAGCCCGACGATGGCGTGGCCGGCCTCGTGATAGGCGGTCTTTTCCTTCTGCTCGGGCGTCAGGACCATGCTGCGGCGTTCCACCCCCAGCATCACCTTGTCCTTGGCGTTCTCGAAATCCTCCATCGTGACGAACTTGCGCCCGATCCGCGCGGCCGTCAGCGCGGCCTCGTTCACCAGGTTCATCAGATCCGCCCCGGAAAAGCCCGGAGTCCCCCGCGCGATGATCCGCAGATCGACGTCCGGCCCCTGCGGCACCTTGCGGGCGTGGACGTTGAGGATCTTCTCGCGCCCCTTGATGTCGGGGTTGGGCACGTGGATCTGCCGGTCAAAGCGGCCGGGGCGCAGCAGCGCCGGGTCCAGCACGTCCTTGCGGTTCGTGGCAGCGATGATGATGACACCCTCGTTCGCCTCGAACCCGTCCATCTCGACCAGAAGCTGGTTCAGCGTCTGCTCGCGCTCGTCGTTGCCGCCGCCGATGCCGACACCGCGGGCGCGGCCCACCGCGTCGATCTCGTCGATGAAGACGATGCAGGGGGCGGATTTCTTGGCCTGCTCGAACATGTCGCGGACGCGGCTGGCGCCGACGCCCACGAACATCTCGACGAAGTCCGAACCCGAAATGGTGAAGAACGGCACCCCCGCCTCACCCGCGATTGCGCGGGCGAGCAGGGTCTTGCCCGTCCCAGGAGGGCCGACCAGCAGCGCGCCTTTCGGGATCTTGCCGCCGAGGCGCGAGAACTTCTGCGGGTTGCGCAGGAACTCGACGATCTCCTCGAGCTCCTCCTTGGCCTCGTCGATGCCGGCGACGTCGTCGAAGGTCACCCGGCCGTGCTTTTCGGTGAGCAGTTTGGCCTTGGACTTGCCGAAGCCCATCGCCCCGCCTTTGCCGCCGCCCTGCATCCGGTTCATCATGAAGATCCAGACGCCGATCAGAAGGATGAAGGGCAGCCACACGCCCAGCAGCGACATGAAGCCGGACTGCTGCTGGCGCTCGACCTTGACCTCGACGTCCTTGGTCAGCAGCCGGTCGGCCAGGTCCTCGCCCAGCGGGCGCACGGTGACATAGCGCTTGCCGTCCTTGCCCACGACGACGACGGTTTCGCCGTCGATCGTGGCCGACGCGACCTGGCCGTCATCGACCCGCCGGATAAAGTCGGAATAGCTGATCTGGGTGCTGTTCATCTGGGCGCCGTCGCCCCCGAAGGCGTTGAAAAGCGCCAGGATCATCAGGAACAGGACCACCCAGAAGGCGATGTTGCGCGCGTTGCCCAAGGGCATGTCCTCCGCGAGGATGAAAGAGAGTCCGAGGGAAAATAGGCGCTCGGCCGCCCGGTATCAATGCGCCCGCAGGAGAGCGACGAAATCCGCCAGCCCGCGCAGCGGCCGGGCGACGATCCCGCCGTCGTCCCCGTCCAGCAGCGGCACGATGACGCGCCCCCCGGCGACGATGGCCGGCGAGGACAGCACCGCCGCGCGCGGCAGCCCGCAGCCGCGCCAGTGCCGCCCGGCCAGGTCCGAGGGCAGGACCGCCCGAATCGCGGCGCCCGGGGGGGCCACGATCTGCCACCGCGCGTCCCAGATCATCTTCTGTCCCGAAATATCCCGGGGTCCGGGGCAGCGCCCCGGCTGCGTTGCCGCGGGCTCGCGCAGGAACTCGACCCACGCTCCGTCGGCGCGGGCG
>NZ_JRKS01000049.1 GCF_000763805.1 Paracoccus sphaerophysae
GGCCGAGGGGGAGGACGCCGGCGGAATGGAGGTCGGCGGGACGGAGGCGGGCGAGGTCACCGCAGGAGCGGTGGCGTCGGCGGCCGGCCCAAGCTGCGCCGCAGACGGTGCTCCCTGCTCGGTCGTTGGCTGACCGGCGGGGTGGAGACCGACAGGATCGGCCTCGACGTCGGGCATGTCGGCTAGCAGGGCTTCCGCAGGGGCGCCGGTATATGCGGTAGCTGTTGCCGGGGCCGGCAAGCCGCGTGCGGCCGTGGGCTCGGGGACCGACGAGAACCCGGGATCGGCGGACCGCTCTGACACCGACGCTCCGTGGCCGCCCGTGCCGGAACCGCCAGTACCGGGGCCGGCCGCACCGGCTCCGACACCCCCGGCGGCCGCCACACGCTCTGCCGGGTCGTCCAAATCCCCAAGGCCGACCAGCGGGCTGCCGGCGGTCTCTCCGCGCTCGGCCAGGCGCGCGGCGGCGCGGGCGGCCTGGCGTTCGGCGGCGCGGGTTTCCAGTTCGCGGGCAGCTTCCTCGCGCAGGATCTCGATCACCGATTCGCTCAGCGGGCGGCTCAGCGCGGGGCGCGCGGCGGCGTCGAACGGCGCGTCGGGCCGCGTCGCCCGCCAGACATGGTCGCAGGCGGAACACTCGACGTCGCGCCCCTCGGCCGGGACCGAGGTGTCGTCGATTTCGTACTGCGCGCCGCAGCGCGGGCAGACCAGCCGCATCCCCTGCGCCCCCTTCGGACTTCGGTGACGGCGCATGGTTTCCATCGCCGCCGGGACGTTCTATCAAGCCCCCGTCCGGTCGCCAAGCGCACCGGATCAAGGAGGGTTGACGTTGATCGAGATGCGGGATGTGGCCTTCGCCTACCCTCGGGGGGGCGCGCTGTTCCAGGGCCTGACCCTCAGCCTGCCGCGCGGTTCATTCCACTTTCTGACCGGGCCATCGGGGGCGGGCAAGACCACCTTCCTGCGCATGTGCATCGCCGACCTGCTGCCCACGGCGGGCAAGCTCACGCTGTTCGGGCAGGACGCGGCGACGATGGGCCGCGACGCCATCGCCGGGCTGCGCCGGCGGGTGGGGCTCGTGCACCAGGACACCCAGTTCCTCGACCACCTGCCGGTGGCGGAAAACATCGCCCTGCCGATGATGGTGGCGGGCGAGCCGATCGACATGGGCGCGATCCGCGACCTGCTGGCCTGGGTGCAGATGACCGGGCAGGCGCGGTCGATGCCGCCGGCGCTGTCGGGCGGCGAACGCCAGCGGGCGGCGCTGGCCCGGGCGGTGATCCTGTCGCCGGACGTGATCCTCGCCGACGAGCCGACCGGCAACCTCGACTGGGACATGTCGCTGCGGCTGTTGCAGCTGCTGGTCGAGCTGAATCGCTCGGGCAAGACGGTGCTGGTCGCCACCCATGACCTGAACCTGATCCGCGCCGCCAAGCAGCAGGTGTCGGCCCGCGTGCTGCGCATCGCCGGCGGCCGGCTGCAGACCGCAGGAGCCGAATTGTGACCGGGACGCCGCGCAAGCCCTCTGCCCGATCCGCAGCCGCCGACCGCCTGCGCGCCGCGGCCCGCCGCGCGCCCCGGATCGCCAAGGCGGATCTCAAGGCGCTGGACGTGCCGACGCTGTGGCGCGGGCTGATCGGGCGGCAGGCGGGGCTGGCCGACCGGATCGTGCCGCGCACCGGCAATTCGGCCCGGCTGACGGTGTTCGCGGCGGCGGTGATGGCGTTCCTCGCGGTCTTCGCGCTGGCGCTGGCGCTGGCCACGGGGCGGCTGGCTGATCGCTGGGCCGAGGGGCTGGCGCAGACGGTGACCGTCCGCGTCTCGGCCCCGGCCGACGAGATGGAGGCCCAGACCGCCGCCGTGACCGAGGCGCTGCGCACGACCCCCGGCGTGGCCGAGATCCGGCCCCTGCCCAGCGACGAGGTCGAAAAGCTGCTGGAACCCTGGTTCGGCCCCGATGTCCCCGTCGACGCGCTGCCGGTGCCGCGGCTGATCGAGGTCCACACCACCCGCGATTTCGACGCCGCCGGGCTGCGCCTGCGGCTGCAGGGCGAGGCGCCGGGCGCGGTGCTGGACGATCATACCCAGTGGCGCCAGCCGCTGGTATCGGCGGCCTCGCGGCTGCGGCTTCTGGGGTGGCTGTCGCTGGCGCTGATCGGGGCGGCGGGGGCGGCGATCGTGACGCTGGCCGCGCAGGCTGCGCTGGCGGCGAACGGGCAGGTGATCCGGGTGATGCGGCTGATCGGGGCCCGCGACCTGACCATCGCCCAGGCCTTCGTCCGCCGCCTGACCCGCCGCGCCGCGCTGGGCGCCGCAATCGGCACGGCGCTGGGGATGCTGGCGATCCTCGCGCTGCCCGACATGCAGCCGGCCGGAGACTTCCTCACCGGACTCGGCTTCACCGGCTGGGGCTGGCTGCTGCCGCTGCTGATCCCGCCGCTGGGCGCGCTGGTGGGCTTTGCGGCTACCCGCGCCGCCGCGCTGCGGATGCTGCGCGAGGTGCGCTGATGGCCGCCGCCCCCCGCCGCAAGGAGCAGCCCGGCTGGGCGCTGGTCCGCGGGCCGGCCGACCCGTCCGCCTATCGCCCCCGGCCGCTACCAGCGCTGTGGCCGCTGCGGACGGCGGCCTATTACCTCTGGATCGCCGGGGTCACGCTGGTCATGGGGCTGTGGTGGCTGCCGCAGATCATGCGCAACCCGGCCCGCGCCCATGTGCTGCCGATCGTCTGGACCGGCCGGCTCCTGTCGGCGGCGCGGACGATCCTGAGCGTCTCGGTCGAACTGCGCGGCACCCCGCCGCAGGGCGACGTGATCGTCGCCGCCAAGCACCAGAGCTTTCTGGACATCCTCGCCATCTCGCACGCCGTCCCGCAATGCGGCTTCATCATGAAGCGCGAGGTGCTGCGGGTGCCGGTGATGGGCTATTATGCCCGGCTGGCCGGCTGCATCCCCATCGACCGCGCCCGCGGGTCCGAGGCGATGCGCCAGATCGTGGCGGAGATCCAGGACCGGCTGCGGGCGGGCGACCTGGGCCAGCTTATCATCTATCCCGAGGGCACCCGCACCCGGCCGGGCGAGCGGCGGAAATACAAGCACGGCGTCGGCACCATCCAGGCGGCGACCGGGCTGGACGTCCACCCGGTCGCGGTCAATTGCGGGATGTTCTGGGGCCGCGACGGGCTGCGGATCAGGCCGGGCCGGGCGGTGATCGAGTTCCTGCCCGCCGTCCCCGCCGGACAGGACGCCGCCGCCGCCGTCGCGCTGCTGGAGCAGCGGATCGAGACGGAATCCGACCGGCTCATGGCCGCCGCTGGGCTGGCGCTGCCGCCGCGATAGACGGCAGCGCCGGGGGGCTCAGATGAAGACGAGGCCCGGATCAGCCTCGGTCACGCCGCGCAGCGTCACGGTGTCGTTCAGCCCCACGTTCAGGATTACCGAGCCGTCGCTGTCGGTCCCGGCCAGCATCCCGGCCGGCAGGGCAGAGAGGTCGATCTCGGCGCCGTCGACGCTCAGCCGGTCCACGCCGAGGTCGAAATCGGTGATCTCGGTCTGCGCGGCGTGACGGGTCGCGCCGAACAGGAATTCGAAGCTGTCGGCGCCGTCGCCCCCGGTCAGCACATGGTCGCCACCCTGGCGGATGTCGGCCACCAGCCGGTCGTTTCCGGTGCCCCCGTCCAGTTCCGAGCCGCCCTGCCGGGCGATCAGATAGTCGTCGCCGGCCTCGCCATGCACGCGGTGGCCCTGGCCCCGGGCGATGACAAAGTCGCGGCCGTCCCCGGCCATGACCACGTCGCCCGTGCCGTCGAGCTTGATGTTGTCATGCCCGGCGCCGCCCATCACGGTGTCCGCGTATTGGGTAAAGCCATCGCCGTCGGCATCGACATAATCCGCCCAGATGATGTCGCGCGCCTCGGTGCCGTCGATGACGTTGCCCCGAGCCCCGCCCGCCATGAAATCAGCGAGCGTGACGCCGGTCAGGGTGATCGAATAGACCTGCTCGTAGGTCCATGTTTGG
The DNA here is from genome assembly GCF_000763805.1 of Paracoccus sphaerophysae. Lineage (GTDB taxonomy): Bacteria > Pseudomonadota > Alphaproteobacteria > Rhodobacterales > Rhodobacteraceae > Paracoccus > Paracoccus sphaerophysae. Next base: position 4,015 of record NZ_JRKS01000049.1, read on the forward strand.
TTCGTCCCGTCCCAATGCGGAATGCTGTGATAACCGTCGATCCTAAGGCCGTCGGCGGTGTCGAATGCTCGATACTGACCAAAATACTCAGCGGGCGGGAGGTTCAGAATGTCAGGCGTGATTTCATGCCACGACTCGCTGCTGCTCATCAGCTCCAGACTGTCTTCGCCGATGGTGTAATCGCTGATGGTCAGCGCCCCGATCTCGTCAAACGAGGCGGCACGGAATATGTCTGCCCCTGCGCCGCCGATCAACTGCGGCGGGGCAATCAGGCCCGGCCACCAAGCCGTGATCATGTCGTCGCCGTCGCCCGCGTCTATGATCAGCGGCGCGCCGGGTTGCCAGGAAAACAAGGCACCAGCGAACGTGATTTCGTCGTTACCCGTGCCGGCAAGGATGACAAGCTGGTCGTTCCACAAGCTGTCCCAATGCGACCCGTAGCTTTCGAAATGGATGGCGTCGTCGCGTCCCCGGCCGCGACGATGACCCTGTCCGGCAGGTTGCCGGGCAGATTGTCGTCGGAAAACATCCAGATCGACTGGCCCGAGCCATCGACATAGTCCGGATTGATCGCATCCACGCCTGCTGTTCCGTAAACAGTTCCCACACGCCCGCTCATGGCGTCGCCTCCCTCGGTATGAATGATGTAAGAATCGGCCGTCCCTCCCCGGACGGTCCCCTGCAGCATACATGAAAATGCCTAGAATGCGCGCCATTGCTGGATGCGGCGGGGGGCTGTTGCGTCACTTGCGCGCAGCGACCCGATGCCGCGGCCGGTTCCGGCCCCGCTGGCGATGACCCGGCGCCCCGAGCCCTTCCTGCCGCCGCCCGGCGCGGGTGGACAAACACGGGCCGCGCGCCTAGGTCTGCGGCCTGCGCCCCGATGTCCCGAGTGTCCCCATGCCGCCGATCATCCGGATCGACCACCTCTCCAAGCAATACGGCAGCGGGACCCGCGCTCTGGACGACGTCTCGCTGGAGATCCAGCCGGGCGAGATCCTCGCCCTGCTGGGGCCGAACGGGGCCGGCAAGACGACGCTGATCTCGATCATCTGCGGGCTGGTGGTGCCGACCGGCGGGACCGTCCGCGTCGGCGGCCACGACATCCGCACCGACTGGCGCGCGGCGCGCAAGCTGATCGGGCTGGTGCCGCAGGAAATCGCGCTGGAGCCGTTCGAGAAGGTGCTGGACACCGTCCGCTTCACCCGCGGCCTGTATGGCGAGCCGCCGGACGATGCGTGGCTGGAACAGGTGCTGCGCAGCCTCGCGCTGTGGGACAAGCGCGACGCCCGCACGCGCGAACTGTCGGGCGGGATGAAGCGGCGAGTGCTGATCGCCAAGGCGCTGTCGCACCGGCCCAAGGTGCTGTTCCTCGACGAACCCACCGCCGGCGTCGACGTTCATCTGCGGCGCGAGATGTGGCAGGTGGTGCGCGGGCTGCGGGCCTCGGGGGTGACGATCATCCTGACCACCCATTACCTCGAGGAAGCCGAGGACATGGCCGACCGGATCGGCGTCATCGACAAGGGCCGGCTGCTGCTGGTCCGCCCCAAGGCCGAGCTAATGGGCGAATTCGGCCGCAAGCGGCTGGTCGTCGAGCTGGACGCGCCGCTGGCGGCGTTGCCCGAGGGGCTGCCGGAGGAGGTCGCGGCGGGCCTGACGCTGGAGGCGGGGGGGCACCGGCTGGTCTTTGACTATGACGCGCGGGCCGAACGCACCGGCATCGGCCGGCTGCTGGCAGAACTGAACGCCCGCGGCATCGGGCTGCGGGACGTCGCCACGACGCAATCCTCGCTGGAGGACGTGTTCATGTCGCTGCTGGAACAGGGCGCAGAGGGCGCGCAGCTGGGCGGGGACGCGGCATGAACTGGCAGTCCGTCCGCGCTATCTATCACCACGAGATGTCGCGGTTCTTCCGCACCATCTGGCAGTCGGTCGCCTCGCCCGTGCTGTCCACGGTGCTGTATTTCGTCGTCTTCGGCGCCGCCATCGGCGGCCGCATCCAGGCGGTCGAGGGCATCCCCTATGGCGCGTTCATCGTGCCCGGGCTGATGATGCTGACAGTGCTGCAGCAATCGGTCTCGAACGCCAGCTTCGGCATCTATTTCCCCAAGTTCTCGGGGACGATCTACGAATATCTCGTCGCCCCCACCGGCTGGATCGAGGTCGCGCTGGGCTTCGTCGGCGCCGCCGCCACCAAGGCGGTTCTGATCGCGCTGATCATCCTCGTGACCAGCTTCTGGTTCGTCGGCGTCCATATCGCGCACCCGGTCTGGATGCTGGCCTTCCTGGTGCTGACGGCGGTGGGGTTTTCGCTGCTGGGCTTCATCATCGGGCTGTGGGCGAAGAACTTCGAGCAGTTGCAGATCATCCCGCTGATGGTCATCACGCCGCTGGTATTCCTGGGGGGCGCTTTCTATTCGGCCTCGATGCTGCCCGAGCCGTGGAACGTGATCGCCCGCTTCAACCCGGTGCTGCACCTGATTTCCGGGTTCCGCTGGTCGTTCTTCGACATCGCCGACGTGCCGGTCGGCCTTTCGCTGAGCGCGGTCGCGGCGATGATTGCGGTGCTGCTGGTGGCGATCCGCTGGATCTTCCTCACCGGCTGGCGCCTGCGCGAGTGACCCTGCGTCCGATCCGCCACACCCGGCGGCGGCGCCGGAAATCGCTCTACCGTTAACCGCCCGTTAACACCTCGCCCCCTATCCCCGGTCCACAGGCCGACGAAGAAAAGGCGAGGGGCGCGCATGGCTTACGAGACGACCTTCCACGACATGTTCGAGCTGTCGGGGAAACCTGCCAACGGCATGACGATGACCTATAAGGGCGGTGATGCGGCCTATCCGGTCCAGTTCTGCCCGATCATCGAGCCGTTGACCTTCCAGACCGCGCAGCAGGGGCTGGTCCTCCGCGGCGATACGGTGACGCTGGACGGCACGGTCTGGACGGTCACGGGATTCGGCGAGGGGAACGTCAACAAGTTCGAGGGCGACCCCGCGACGACCTCGGCGGTCAATGGCAGCCTGCAGTTCGTCTATCTCAGCGATGGCACGACCGAAAAATACCTGGCGATCGAACAGGATTATTTTGCCGACACGTTTCGCGACATCTTGGGCCCCGACGCCGAAGTCAGGTACATCTCGATATGGTATTATGACACCGGGAACAACCTGAACCGTCAGTATTACCCCGCCGACAACGACAACACCCTGCACGCCATCTGCTTTGCCACCGGCACGATGATCGAGACCGCCGCGGGGCCGCGTCCGGTCCAGTCCCTGCGGGTGGGCGATCTGGTGCGCACCCGCGACAACGGCCTGCAGCCGCTGCGCTGGCTGGGGGGGCGGCGGCTGTCGGCCGAGGACCTGCTCCGGGCGCCGCGGCTGCTTCCGATCCGCATCGCGGCCGGCGCGCTGGGGCCGGGCATGCCGGCGCAGGACCTGACCGTCTCGCCCCAGCACCGGATGCTGGTGCGCTCGCCCATCGCGGCGCGGATGGCGGGGCAGGCCGAACTGCTGGTCGCGGCCGTGCATCTGCTGGACCTGCCGGGGGTGAGCCGCTGCGCCGGCACCGGCGGGGTCGGCTATTGGCACCTGATGTTCGACGCCCACGAGATCGTCTTCGCCAACGGGGCCGAGGCCGAGTCGCTATATCTCGGGCCGATGGCGATGGAGGCGCTGACCTCCGATGCCCGGGCCGAGATCACCGCGCTGTTCCCCGACCTGGCGGGACAGGGCGACACCCGGCCACTGGCGCGCCCCGTGATGCGCGGTGGCCAGTGCCGCAAGCTGGTGGAACGGCAGGTCCGGAACCGCAAGCCGCTGGTCGCGCCGCTGGCCTGAGGCTCGGGGGCGGCCCAGGCGGGGGGCTCAGGCGGGACACAGCCGGGTGAGCGGGTCGAGCCGGACATACTCGCGGGCGCTGATCGACTGGATGGTCAGCGAATGGCGCCATTCGTTGTACCAGCGCGCGCGGATGCCGTTGCGATAGGTGGTCGCCATCAGTTGGTCCACGATCGGCGGAATCACCTGCGTGCCCGGGATGCGGGGCGCGTGGAACCCGATCGAGGCGTCCGGCGCGAGGCAGGCATTGGGCAGCGTCGTCAACATGGTGCAGGCGGAATTGCACACCCCCCGGATCTGCACCGGCCGGCCCGAGGCGGCAAGCTGGCTGCGATAGGCCATCATCTGGACCACGTTGCCGCCGCGGTTGTTCAGCACCACGATCGGACCCTGGGCCGCGGGCTGGGCCACCGGCCCGGCGGGCGCGGGGCGAGCCGTCACGGGTCCAGTGACCACGGGGCGGGCGGCGGGCGCCATCACCGGGGCGGGCGCGACGGCTCCGGCCGTCGCGGGCGGGGGCGGCGCGGCGGCCGGAAAGGTCAACAGAGCCGGAACCCCCGCGCAACCAGCCAGCAGCACGGCGGTCAGCGTGGCGACGAGGGCGGCCGTGCGACGGCGGGGGAGCGGGAACGGGCATGTCATGCCGCCATCCTGCCCTGATCCATCGCAAAAGGGAATCCCGTCCCGGCGGATCGTCCGCCGTCACGTCAGTGTGAACCGCCTCGCTCTGGTCGCTGCCCCGACCAAACACATATCGCAATACGAATATGACGGGGAGAAGACCGATGCCGTTCCACCCGACACTCCCGCCGCCGCGTTGGCACGTCTGTGCCGCGGTCAGCGAGGCCGCCCATCGCGCCATCCTCACCGCGCTGGACGACGAATATCACGCCCGGACCACCTATGCCGAGATCATCCGCCGCCATGGCGCCGACAGGCCCTTTGCCAACATCATGCGGGCCGAGGAGCAGCACGCGGCGCTGCTGTTCGACCTTTTGCGGCGCAACGGCCTGCCGGTCCCGGCGAACCCCTACGCGACGGGCCGGACGCCGCTGCGCGACTTTGCCGCCAGCGCCGCCGCGGCCTGCACGGCGGGGGTGGCCGCCGAGATCGAGAACATCCGGCTCTATGACGAGGAGCTGCTGCCCGCGGTCGCCGCCGAACCCGAGGTTGCGCGCGTCCTGCTGGCGCTGCGCAATGCCTCGGCCGAACGGCTCCTGCCCGCCTTCCAGCGCTGCGCCGCAGGCAAGGGCGGCGGTTCCAGCCAGGGTGGCGGCCAGGGCGGGGGCCAGGGCGGCGGTCGCATGGGCCGCGCCGGCGCGGGCGGCTGACGGCCTCGACCGCGGCACCTACGCGCGCCCTTCGCAAACCGCCCGGCCTGCGCTATAGGCCGGGCGCATGAGCCTCAATCCTCCGAACCTGCGTCCCGACCTCGCCCCCGCGCCGCGGCTGGGCGACGACCGCGCCGCGTTGGGCCGCGGCGGCCAGCCGACCATCGGCATGGTCAGCCTCGGCTGCCCCAAGGCGCTGGTCGACAGCGAGCGTATCCTGACCCGGCTGCGGGCCGAGGGCTATGCGATCAGCCCCGCCTACCAGGGCGCCGACGCGGTGATCGTGAACACCTGCGGGTTCCTCGACAGCGCCAAGGCGGAAAGCCTCGACGCGATCGGCGAGGCGCTGGCCGAGAACGGGCGGGTGATCGTCACCGGCTGCCTCGGCGCCGAGCCTGACTATATCACCGGCGCCCATCCCCGGGTCCTGGCCGTCACCGGGCCACATCAATACGAGCAGGTGCTGGACGCGGTCCACGTCGCCGTGCCGCCGGCGCCCGATCCGTTCATCGACCTGCTGCCCGCGTCCGAAGTGCGGCTGACGCCCCGCCATTACGCCTATCTGAAGATTTCCGAGGGCTGCAATCACCACTGCAGGTTCTGCATCATCCCCGACCTGCGCGGCCGCCTGGTCAGCCGCCCGGCCCATGCGGTCGTGCGCGAGGCGGAGCGGCTGGTCGCCTTGGGCGTGCGCGAGCTGCTGGTGATCTCGCAGGACACCTCGGCCTATGGGGTGGACCTGCGCCACGCGACTGACCGCGGCCATCGCGCCCATATCACCGACCTTGCCCGCGACCTGGGCGGGCTGGGGGCGTGGGTGCGGCTGCACTATGTCTATCCCTATCCGCATGTCCGCGACCTGGTGCCGTTGATGGCCGGGACGGCCGAGGCGGGGACCGGCGTGCTGCCCTATCTGGACGTGCCGTTCCAGCACGCCCACCCGGACGTGCTGAAACGCATGGCCCGGCCCGCCGCCAGCGCCCGTACGCTGGACGAGATCGCCGCCTGGCGCGCGGCGGTGCCGGCGCTGACCCTGCGGTCGACCTTCATCGTGGGCTATCCGGGCGAGACCGAGGCCGAGTTCCAGTATCTGCTGGACTGGCTCGAGGAGGCGCAGCTGGATCGCGTCGGCTGCTTCCAGTATGAAAACGTCCGCGGCGCGCGGGCCAACGACCTGCCCGATCACGTCCCGGACGCGGTCAAGCAGGACCGCTGGGACCGCTTCATGGCGAAGGCGCAGGCGATCTCGGCGGCGAAGCTGGCGGCGCGGGTGGGCACCCGGCAGCGGGTGATCGTGGACAGCGTCGACGCCGACGGCGCGACCTGCCGGACGATGGCCGACGCGCCCGAGATTGACGGCAACCTGTTCATCGACGAAGGCTTCGAGACCCTCTCCCCCGGCGACATCGTCGAGGTGACGGTGGACGAGGCGTCAGAGTATGACCTGTGGGGGACGCTCTAGGCCCTTGGGGTCGGACGCGGCACCTGCGGTCTTTACCCATTCCCCGGAAAACGGCCGCTCTGCGGCGACGTAGCGCTTTCCCCCCTGCCGGGGCTGCCCTATCAGGTGGTGCAGCAGTCGCGCGGGGTACGGGATGAAGTGGGACACGCAGGGCAAGCCGAAAAAGCCGCGGATCGTCGGCATCGGCGCGCAGAAGGCCGGGACCACCTGGCTCAGCCAGATGCTGTCCCAGCACCCGCAGGTCTGGCTGCCGCCCTTCAAGGAGGCGCAGTTTTTCAACTATCACTACGTGCCGGAACATCGCCAGTGGCTGCCCTGGCATTTCAGGCGCGCCCGCCAGAACCAGGAAAAGCGCTATGCCGCCAAGGGCCTGCCGATGCCGCCCGAGCTGGACGCCTACCTGACCCGCATCACCCGTGGCGAGATGTTCACCAACCACTGGTACAAGCAGGTCTTCGCGCCCGCCCCCGAGGGCACGCAGCCTTGCGACATCACCCCGGAATATTCGACCCTTCCCGACGAGGGGATCGCGCGGGTGGCCGAGTTCCTGCCCCGCGCGCAGTTCGTCTATATCCTGCGCCACCCGGTCGACCGGATCGTCAGCCAGCTGAAGATGAACCTCAGCCGCAAGGGGCGGACGCCGCGCGGCGTCGAAGCCTGGATGGCCGAGATCGACGACCCGGTGCTGTATGACCGCGGCGACTACGCGACCTATGTGCCGCGCTGGACGGCGCGGTTCGGGGCCGACCGGCTGCTGATCCTGCCGTTCGGCGGGATCGCCGCCGATCCCGAAGGCTTCCTGCGCAGGGTCGAGGCGCATTGCGGGCTGGCCCCGCACGCCTATCAGAACATGACCGCCAAGGTGTTCGCGGCCAACAAGGCGCTGTCCTGCCCGCCCGAGGTCCGCACCGAGCTGCGCCGCCGGCTCGAGCCGCAATTCGCGTTCCTGGACGCCACGTTCGGCCCCGAGTTCACCCGCCGGCTGCGGTAGGGCGGGCGGATGGCGGCGTGGCGCATCAACCTGCACTATCCCTGGTGGATGCGCGCCCCGCCGCCCCGGCCCGAGCCGCGGCTGGCCATGCTGCGGACGCTCGAGGCGGCGCTGCTGGCGCGCGGGGATGTCAGCCTGTCGGGCAGTGCGGCCGCCTGCCGTCCGCGCGCGTTTCCGGACGAGGCTGTGTCGACGCTGAACTTCCACACCGTCTGGACCGGGCCGCGGAACCTGCACTTCAAGGAAGCCTACCTGCCGGGGTATTTCACCTTCGACCCGGCGGGCCATTCCGGCTGGTCGGCGAATGCCGGCCTGCGCTTCGATCCGGCCTCCCATGACCGGGCCGAGGCCGCGGCGTATTTCGACCGGGCAGTGGTGCGACGCTTCCTGGTCCCGCAGGTCAGCAAGTACGCCCAGCCCGCGCGCCGGGCCAAGATTCCGCGCGGCGGCATCTTCGTCGCGTTGCAGGTGCCGCGCGACAAGGTGCTGACGCTGGCCCACCTCGACACCCGCGCCATGCTGGAGGGCTGCCTGGCCCGCGCCCCACGCGAGCCGGTGGTCATCAAGCTGCACCCCCGGTCACGCGATCCCGACTTCGAGGCCGGGATCCGCGCGCTGCACGACCCCGCCGCCAACGTCCACGTGCTGGACGAGCCGATCTATGCGCTGATCGACGCGGCGCGGGTGACGGTCTGCATCAACTCGGGCGTCGGGTTCGAGGCGCAGCTGCGCGGCGGCGCCGTCATCACCTGCGGGGCGTCCGACTACGGTGCGCTGACCTGGCGCCCGACGACGCCGGCCGAGCTGGCGGTGGCGCTGCAGCGGGCCGAGCCGCCCGACCCCGACCTGATGCGCCGCCATGCGACCTGGCTGTTGCGCGACGTGTTCGTGGACGACACGGCGCCGGGCTGGACCGACAAGGTGCTGGACCGCCTGCGCCGGCGCTAGGCGGACGGGCCGGATCGGCCGGCCGATAGCCTGCGGGCGCGGCCGGGGTGCGGGGAGTCGCGCGCCTTCACCTTCGGGCGCCGATCCCCTACATAGGCGGCAACCAGCGGACAGGAGCGGATCATGGCAAGCTATCAGTATGTCTATCACATGGACGGCGTGTCCAAGACCTATCCCGGCGGCAAGAAGACGTTCGAGAACATCCGCCTGAACTTCCTGCCCGGGGTCAAGATCGGCGTCGTCGGCGTCAACGGGGCGGGTAAATCGACCCTTCTGCGGATCATGGCCGGCATCGACAAGGACTTTTCCGGCGAGGCCTGGGCCGCCAAGGGCGCGACTGTCGGCTATCTGCCGCAGGAACCGCAGCTGGACCCCGCGCTGAACGTGCGCGGCAACGTCATGGAGGGCGTCAAGGCCAAGCAGGCCAAGCTGGATCGTTACAACGAACTGGCGATGAACTATTCCGACGAGACCGCCGAGGAAATGGCCCGCCTTCAGGACGAGATCGACGCCGAGAACCTGTGGGATCTGGACAGCCAGGTGGACGTGGCGATGGAGGCGCTGCGCTGCCCGCCCGACGACGCGGACGTGGACAGCCTGTCGGGCGGGGAACGCCGCCGCGTGGCGCTGTGCAAGCTGTTGCTGGAACAGCCCGACATGCTGCTGCTGGACGAACCGACCAACCACCTGGACGCCGAAACCATCGCCTGGCTGCAAAAGCACCTGATCGAATACCCCGGCACGATCCTGATCGTGACCCATGACCGCTATTTCCTGGACGACATCACCGGCTGGATCCTCGAACTCGACCGCGGCCGGGGCATCCCGTACGAGGGCAACTATTCCGCCTGGCTGGAACAGAAGGGCAAGCGGCTGGAGCAGGAAGCGCGCGAGGACAAGGCGCGGCAGAAATCGCTGGAGCGCGAGCTGGAATGGATCCGCGCTGGCGCCAAGGCCCGGCAGGCCAAGCAGAAGGCCCGGATCAACGCCTATAACGAGATGGCGGCCAAGTCCGAACGCGAAAAGATCACCAACGCCCAGATCATCGTCCCGAACGGCCCGCGCCTTGGCGGCAAGGTGATCGAGGTCAAGGGCCTGACCAAGGCCTTCGGGGACAAGCTGCTGATCGAAAACCTCGATTTCAGCCTGCCGCCGGGCGGGATCGTCGGCGTCATCGGCCCGAACGGTGCGGGGAAATCGACGCTGTTCCGCATGCTGACCGGGCAGGAACAGCCCGACGCGGGCGAGATCACCTTTGGCGACACGGTGCATCTGTCCTATGTCGATCAGTCCCGCGACGCGCTGGATGCCGCCAAGACGGTGTGGGAGGAGATCTCGGGCGGCGCCGAGCAGATCGACCTGGGCGACGCGCAGATGAACAGCCGCGCCTATGCCTCGGCGTTCAACTTCAAGGGCGGCGACCAGCAGAAGAAGGTCGGCCTGCTGTCCGGCGGTGAGCGCAACCGCGTCCACCTGGCCAAGCTGCTGAAATCAGGCGGCAACGTCCTGCTGCTGGACGAACCGACCAACGATCTGGACGTGGAAACCCTGCAGGCGCTGGAAGCGGCGCTGGAGGACTTCGCCGGCTGCGCCGTCATCATCTCGCACGACCGCTTCTTCCTGGACCGGCTGTGCACGCATATCCTCGCATTCGAGGGGGATGCGCATGTGGAGTGGTTCGAGGGGAACTTCGAGGCCTACGAGGACGACAAGGTGCGCCGCCTGGGGCCGGACTCGATCGAGCCGAAGCGGGTGAAGTATAAGAAGTTTACGAGGTGAGGTACGGTGTGGCATAATCTTGGTCTGCATGGAGGTTCGGGATGACCAAAGGCATAGGTCAGAATCGGAAAACAGGCCGACTGACAGGTTCTTCTGTTGTCTTGCGGAACGATAACGGTTTGGATCGCTCCTTTTCGAATAAGAAAACCGGCGCTTACTCTGCCCGCGTAGTTGAGCATACGCCTCGAACCGGGGTGATTACCGCTAAAGTGAAGCGCGTTTCAGATGACGGTGTGGTCGTTGTTGTCGACAGTCGTCAACGTGCACATGCGTTTGATGCCGACGAGATTAAGATTCGTCGAGCGTCGAGACAATCTTCCCGGATTGAGGTGGGCGAAACAGTTACGATTACGTCAGAGAACGGAGATTTTAAGGTGACGCTGGGTTGAATGCAGTTTTTCGAGTTTGCGCCGGATTTGTTAGATCGTGACAAACTGGCGAATGGTGCGCCGCCGCATTTGCCTCCGTTTTTGAGCAGTGCGGGAGTTTTCCCGGACCTGTCCGCCATTCACCCGGGAGCAATCGTTATGTTTGCACCGCTGAGGCCTGGAGTTGGGCAAAGACTTATCTTCGAATCCCAACGACGAAAGGTTTCCGCTAAACATGCCCAATGGACGCACGTGGGCATTTATGTGGGTGACGGGTACGTGTGTGAAGCTATGCCAGAGGGAGTTACGGTTGGTAACGTTTATTCCAAGCTTCAGACGCAGCGGATCAGATTTCGGTATCATCCGAGAATCAAAAGAGACCAGAGTTCTCTTGTTGCTATCAAAGCGTTGTTGAGACGGGGCGGCGGCTACGGCTGGGGTCGTATAGGCGCGCACATACAAGTATTTTTGCGTCGGCGCGATCTTCTGCCAAGACGCCATGCCACAAATATGGCGGAGGACCAGCGCCACGTTTGTTCCACCCTGTGTGAAACAGCCATGCGTCAAGCAGTCAACCTCTCTCCCTTTTCGCATCCCATAGACTCGCCCAGTCCGTGCGATTTTTCCATCTCAAGTGAGTTGGTGGATCACGAACATAATTGGCTATCCTTCAAGGAGTAAGACAGCCAATTATCGGCCTTTTCGGCCCTGCAGGACCTTACCAAGGCAGCGGGTAACGATGGCGTAGTGCCGGTCTATTTGATGGGCGTGCGCGGGAGCACCCTTGTGCAACGCGGCACGAATGAGGGAAATCTGATCTTTCCCGCCTATACCCAATGCGGTAACAGGGTCGCGCCTGCCTGCTTGGTGGAGTGTACGTAGGCGAAGGAAGACGTGGGCGGCTCCATGACCCCCTCGCATACGATAGCCGATTAGTTGGCAGGGTTCTTTCCGGCCTCCTGCGGTAGAGCATTTGCAGCTCCACCCGGCTCGGCGACCTCCGCGGGACCATCCGCCGTCGCCTCACCCTCCACCGGCGCCTCCTCGGTCTTCGCGGCCTCCTCGGTCGTTCCCTCGACCACCGGGTTCTCGCCCTCGGTCAGCGTCGCATCCGGCACTGCCTGCCCGGCACCCTGCGGCACCCCGTCCGCCGCGGCAGACGCCGCCCCGGCCCCGGGGGTCGCGGCCTCCTCGGGCGTCACCTCCTGCGCCGCCACCGGGTCGGTGTCGGCCGCCGCGGCGCCGCCGGCGACCGTCAGTCCCAGCAGGCGCCAGGCCAGCATGCCGCCGCGGTAATAGCTGATCTTCTCGGCCGGGTAGCCGGCGTCGATCATCGCCCGGATCGCGGTGGGCGACTGGCCGCACCAGATGCCGTTGCAGAACAGGATCACCTTGCTGGCGTTCGCGCAGTCGAACTTGCCGTCGAAATCGGGCTCGCAGTTGAGCTCGGCCAGTCGCTCGACGGCCTGGGTGTAGGGGATGTTGATCGCGCCGGGGATGGTGCCGCCGGTGAACCATTCCGGCGTGCGGCCGTCGACCAGGATCGTGTCGCCGGCCTTCATCGCCTCGATCAGCTCGAGCTCGCCCACCGCGGTCACGCCGGGGGCGGGCGACATCGGCTGGATGCAGAAGGGCGGGCAGACCGGGCCGGTCAGCGCCCAGTCGCCTTCCAGCTTGGCGCCCGGGGTCTGGTCGCGGCTGACGGTGAACTCGCCCTCGGGGGTCCTGAAGACGGCCTCGGCCATGTCCTTGGTAATGCCCACGCGGGGGGCGTCGGGGCTGGGGGGCGCCTGCTGGGCCACCGCGGCCGAGGCCAGCAGAACCAGCGGAATGGCGCGGGTGAGTGCGGTGAGCATCGAAATTCCTCCCTTTTCCCTGACGGGTCGGCGCGCGACCGGCCCTGACGGTTCCGACGAACGTCGCAGAGGGCCGCGCGGATGGACGTATCGTGATTTCCGTATCCATGGCTGCGCCCCTAACCTGTCAAGCACAAAACGAAAGGAAAGCTCATGCCCACCCGCCGCCAGACGCTTGCCCTTGGGGCCGTCCTGATCGCCGCGCCGACGCTGGCCGTAGCGCAGCCCGCCAACCGCCCCAATCCGATGCCCGAGGCGCTGCGCAAGGCGCTGGAGCGTGACCCGAACGCGCCGGTGCTGGGCAATCCCAGGGGCGACATCACGCTGACCGAGTTCTTCGATTACAACTGCCCGTTCTGCAAGAAGATCATGCCCAAGATGCAGCAGCTGATCTCGGCCGATCCGGGGCTGCGGGTGGTGTTCCGCGAATGGCCGGTGTTCGGAGAGGGGTCGGAATTCGCCGCCCGCGCCGCGCTCGCCGCGCTGGCGCAGGGGAAATACTGGCAGATGCACAGCGGCCTGATGCAGATGCGCGACCGCGCCGCCGAGCCGTCGGTGATGCGCGTCGTGCGCAAGCTGGGGCTGGACGAGGCGAAACTGCGCGCCGACATGCAGTCCGACCGGGTCAGCAGCCACATCGCCACCTCGTTCGAGCTGGCCGACCACATGAGCCTGGCGGGCACGCCGACCCTGATCGCCGGCGACGATGCGGTGTTCGGGGACCAGAGCCTCGACGACATCCAGGCGCTGATCGCCAAGGCCCGCAAGATGCTGGGCTGAGGCCGGCTGCCTCGGGCGGCTCTCCTTGGCTTAGCGCCCCTCCCCCCAAAGGCGCGGGGCGCGCGGCTGGGTGCCTCAGCTCCAGTCCCAGGGCACGGTGAATTCTCCCAGCTTCTGCCGGATCGCCGCCTCGTCCGCGCCCTCGCCGCGGGTGATGCGGGCGGTCAGGCCGCGCTTCTTGTCCTCGACCACCTCGGCGACCGCTGCGCCGGTGCCTTCCAGCGCGCCGTTCAGCACCCGCTCGATCGCGCGCCTGCGCAGGGCGGGCTTGAAGACCTTCCCGATCGCCGTCACCGGCAGCTCCGTCATGATTTCCAGGTGCTTCGGCACCGCGGCGCGTTCGTGGATATGGGTGCGGGCGTGGGCGGCAAGCTCGGCCTCGGTCGCGGTGCCGCCTTCGCGCAGCTGGACATAGACGCAGGGCAGTTCGCCCGCGAAGCTGTCGGGCTGGCCGATGGCTGCGGCGCCGACCACGTCGGGATGGCTCATCAGCGCGTTCTCGATCTCGGCCGGGTCGATGTTGTGGCCGCCGCGGATGATCAGGTCCTTGGCGCGCCCGGTGATCGAAAGATAGCCGTCGCTGTCCAGCCGCCCCAGGTCGCCGGTGCGCAGGAACCGGCCCTCGGCGAACAGGTCGCGGTTCTTGTCGCTTTCGGTGTAGGTCGAGCCGTCGAACACGCCGGGGTTCGCCACGCAGATCTCGCCGATCTCGTCGACGTCGCAATCTTCGTAGCCATCCTGGGTGTGCCGCAGGATGCGGACATGGGAATAGGGCAGGGGGATGCCGACCGAGCCGACCTTCTTGAGCCCGTCCACCGGGTTGCAGCTGACCAGGCAGGTCGCCTCGGTCAGGCCGTAGCCCTCGGCGATCTCGACCCCAGTGGCGGCCTTGAACCGGTTATACAGCTCGACCGGCAGCGCCGCCGACCCCGAGATCGCGGTGCGCAGCGACGACACGTCGGCGTTCACCTCGCGCTGCATCAGCGCCGCGATGGCGGTCGGAACGGTGATCAGGAAGGTCGCGCGCCAGCGTTCGATCAGCTTCCAGAAATTGTCGAACACGCCGTCGCCGCGGTAGCCGGCGGGGGTCGGCATCACCATCAGCGCGCCGGAATGGATGCAGGACATCAGGATCGGATAGGCGGCAAAGACGTGGAACAGCGGCAGCGGGCACATCAGCACGTCGGTTTCGTCGAACAGCAGTTCGCCGCCGAGAAAGCCGTTATAGATCATGCCCGAATACTTGTGCTGCGCGACCTTGGGCATGCCGGTGGTGCCGCCGGTGTGGAAATAGGCGGCGACGCGGTCCTCGGGCGGGTCCTGGAAGGTCAGGCGGTCATGCGGCTGGGCCGAGGCCGAGGCCTCGAAATCCAGAACCCGCGCCTTGTGGCGGGCCTTCACGCGCGGCCGGATCAGCGGCACGATGAGGCGCTTGATCCCGGTCAGATAGCGCGCGAGATCGACCTCGAGCACGGTTTCGACGTTCGGCGCCAGTTCCAGCGCCGCCGCGGCCTTCTGGGCAACGTCCGATTTCGGCATCGCCTTCAGCGTCACCAGCACCTTGGCCCGGGTTTCGCGTAAAATGCCCGCGATCTGTTCGGGATCCAGCAGCGGGTTGATCGGGTTGACGATCCCCGCCGTCGCCCCGGCGATCAGCACCGCCGGCGTTTCCAGGCAGTTCGGCAGCAGATAGGCGACGGTGTCGGTCGGCCCGACGCCCAGCTTGCGGAACAGATTGGCGGTCTCGGTCACCCGCTCGTGGAACTCGGACCAGGTGAGCGTGCAGGCGCGCGCGCCGGGATCGGACATCAGCTGGAAAGCCATGGCGGGCCGGTTGGGATGGGCCTGCCGCGTGCGCGTCAGGAATTCGTAGATGGTCCGGGGAAGCTGCCGGTCGGCATAGGCCATCTCGTCTTCGATCCGATCCCGATCGGCCATCGTTGCAAAGCGCGCCATCAAGTTCCTCCCCCATCCTCGCGTGGCGCAGAGCATGAGGCAAAATCCTCCCATGGAGCAAGTTTGCAGCGGTGAAACTTTGCCGAAACGCGGCGTCAGGCGGGAAGTGCCTAAAAATCGCGACAATCTGTGGTTGATCCAAAGCGCCGATTGGCGGCGTAATGGCGACTGCCTCCAGCGATAACAGACCGTCTCAGACGGCGAACCGAGGGGACGTGATGACTCGCTTTGCTTTCGTGGCTGCCGTGCTGGCGGTGGCGTCCGCATCCGTTGCAACGACGCCGTTCGCGGCGCAGGCCGTGACTGTCCGCACCGACCGCACCATCGTCCAGGTGGCTGCGCCCGGGCCGGCCAACTGCGTCGCAACCAGTGCGCAGGACAACGCCGCCGCGGCCCAGGCCACCAACCAGCAGCGCCGCGCCCAGGGACTGCGGCCGGTCAAGCCCAACGCCCGGCTGGCCGGGGTCGCCGCGGCGCATGCCTGCGACATGGCCCGGCGCGGCCTGATGGCCCATCGCGGGACCGCCACCAAGGGCCCCGGCCAGCGCGTCAAGGCGGCCGGCTATCGGTCGGCGCTGACGGCTGAAAACATCGCCGCAGGTCCGTTCGGGTTGGGCCAGGTACTGGCCATCTGGAACGCGTCTCAGGGCCACCTGCACAACATCCTGATCCCGCAGATCAGCGAGGTCGGCATCGGCCGCGCCGTCAGCGCCGACGGCCGCACGGTGTTCTGGGCGGCGGTCTATGCCGCGCCGCGGTAGGGTGTGAGGGATGGTGGTGCCGCAGAAGGGACTCGAACCCCCGACCCCATCATTACGAATGACGTGCTCTACCAGCTGAGCTACTGCGGCGTGCTGCGGGGGTTAGCACCTTCCGGCGCGGGGGAAAAGGGGGGCGGCGAGATTCGCGGCGCCGGTGCGCGCGCGCTGCAGGCGCGGGGCTCGCGCTGCGCGAGCGCGAGCAGAGCTGCGGTGCGGGGACGTGGGCCGGGGAGGACACGGTCGTCGCTTCGTCGCGGCCGTTGCGTGCAGGCGCCGCACGGGGAACTCTGGCTCGTCCCCAGGCCGGGCCGGCTTTTGCGCGTTCATCGCTGATGACGGCAATGTTCTCATCGGCGCCGTTAGTCTGGACCGGGTTCGGGCCGAAGCGCCGCTAACCAAGCCGTTCCGATCGGGGGGGGGCGGCACCGCCGAAGTGCTTCGCGACGCATCGTCGCCTGCTCAACCCCCGAGCCGCTTTCGCGCCGCACCGCCGTCATCTCATCCAGCCGTTCTTGGCGGCACCACATCGCCGCTGTCCTTCATCACTGGAACCGCCGCGCCTTTCACCGACCTCCCGACTGGTCTGACGATTCCCTCACCCTAGAGCTTCGGCACGGCCCTCCTGGGCCGTGGGCCTAGTCCCTAACCGTGTTGTAGAGGTGACGGCACCGGCGCGTCACTTGGTATCGAAGCCCGCTGGGCCTCTCAACCAGTCCACCTTGACGGTGCTGCCGTCGCCGACGTGGTCGCTCAGGATGCGTTTGGCCTCACCCCCACTCCGCATGATCCAGCGACGCCCGCCGTCGCACCTCCTGATCCGCGCTAGATCGCAGCCCGCCAAGCCCGGACTATCCGGCCCAGCACGCGCAGCCGCGTGCCACTCCCGCCGACCCGCTGTGTCACACCAGCGCCGTCTGCACTCTCAGCCCTCAGGCGTCGTCCGCGGCCGGGGGTTCGACGTCGGGGCGCACCGGGGGGTTGCCCGACTGATCCACCATCCCCTCGCCGTGCCGAGGCGTCGCGGCGCGCTGATGCGCGACAGCATCCGACTGCGTGGGGGGCGGGACGATGATCGACACGGGCTGCGCCAAGGAACCGAGATCCGCGGCTGGCACCGCTTCGCCGGGCACCGGCGCGGAGGTAGGCGTCACCGGCATCGGCGGGGCCGTCTCGACAGGCGGCGCCGCATGCGGCGCTCGGCCCCAGGACCGGCGCGGCTCACGCCGGGGCTCGGGGTCGGTCACCGTCGACGAGGGCGCATAGTCCGATTCGCGCGGCACCATCCCCGGCTTCACGGCGGGCACATCGGGCGTCGGCGGCCTGCGGTGGAGCATGACCGGGGGCTCGGGCGCGATCGTCCCAGGCGCTGTGCCTGCGCTATCCCGGCGCGCCGGCTGGGGCAGGTGCAGCGGCGAGTCGGTGCCTTCGGCATAGGCGTCGCCTTCGGAAAAGGCGCTGTTCACATGCCCTTCGGACCCGGCCGGGCGGCCGATCAGCAGCGGCAGCATCTCGACCCCGTTGCCCGCGCTGGCCAGCCGCGCGGCGATCGGCGGCTCGCGCCAGCTCAGCGTGTCAAAGCCGTGGCAGCTGTCGCAAACCGGCGCCCAGTCGGCCATCACGTTGTGGCAGTTGTCGCAGACCCATTGCGGCCCGCGGCTCGCGTTCATCGCCCGCGCCAGCCAGCCGCGGACGATGCTGTCGTCGGCGCCTTCGCCGCGTTCCACCGCAGCCATGATCGCCAGCGACCGCGTGGTGGGCCTTGTCTCGGCCAGGTCGCCCAGCGCCCGGCGCGCGGCGGGGAAATCCTCGGCCGTCAGCGCCAGTTCGGCCTTGAGCAGGCGCGATTCCTCGTGATCGGGCTTCTGCCGGATCAGGTCCTCGAACCGCCGCACCCGCTGGGCGGGGGTCTCGTCCGGGACGATCTCGGCATAGGCCGCGGCCAGCGCGGGATGGGGCTGCGCCTCCCACGCCTTCTGCAGCAGGCGGCTGGCGTTGCGGGTGTCCTTCTGCGCCAGATAGCTGCGCGCGGCCAGCACCGCCGCAGGCACCAGGTCGGGCGAGGCGCGGTTGGCGCTGATCGCGGCCTCGCGGGCGCTGATCGAATTGCCGTGCGCCAGCACCTCGGATGCCTCCTGCAGCGCCAGCACGGCATCGCGGCGCAGGTGGACGTCCTGCGGCAGCGACCCCTGGCGGCGCTTGTCCTTCAGCGTCTGACGGGCGCCCTTCCAGTCATGTTCGCGGGTTTGCAGGGTCAGCAGCGTGTTCTGCAGATCCCCGTGCGAGGGCTTCAGCGCATAGGCTTTCTCGGCCAGTTTCAAGGCCTTGTCGGTCTCCCCCGTGGCCAGCTTCTGCTGCATAAGCCCGCGGATGCCGACGAAGCGGGTGCGGTTGTCGGCCAGCATGTCGCGATAGACCTTCTCGGCGCGGCTCGCGTCGCCGGCCGTTTCGGCGGCCTGCGCGGCGAGCAGGTTGGTCAGGTGGGGCTGGTCCAGGTACTTGGCCGCCCGCGCCGCCTGTTCCTGCGCCAGCCGCCCCTCGCCCGAGGCGACGGCGAGCATGCCCTCGGCCAATGCGCGATAGCCCTTGCGCTCGCGCGAGCGGTCGAAATAGCGGTCGATGGCGGTGCGGTCGCCGGCGAGGAAGCGCAGGAAGGCCAGCACCAGCCGCAGGAACTGGACGATCAGCCACGCCACCAGCAGCGCGACAACGGCCGCGACCGCCGCCTGCACCGGACCCAGCGTGTATTCGACCCCGTTGTATTGCAGCACGAGCGGCTGGCCGTGTTCGGCCAGGTACATCGCCCCCAGCGCCGCCGCGAGGATGACGCCGAAGAAGAACGTGACCTTCAGAAGCGTAAGCAGCATCGCGGAAACCTCAGTTGGACGCGGGGGCGGCGGGGGCGCCGGCCGGCGGATCGG
>NZ_JRKS01000050.1 GCF_000763805.1 Paracoccus sphaerophysae
GCCCAGATGCGCGGTCGGGGCCCAGCCTTCCCAGCGGCCGGCCTGCATCTCGGCCAGCCCCTCGGGGATGCGGCGGGGGGCGGCCCGCCTCAGGGCGATGGCCACGTCGGCGGGGTCCTCCGGCGCCGCGCCCGGGGGGGCGGGCCGGTTCGGTGCGGTCTGAGGGGCGGATTGCGCCGGATCGGCGGGGTCGCTGGCCATGCGGGCTTTCGCTGGTTCCAATTTCGCGCCAGTTGTTACATAGCCATGCGGCACAAGACCAGCCTCGGCGTCTAACATGTCCGATACCCGTATCTCGCCCGCATCTGTCTCTGCCGCAGCGACGGCGGCTGACCACCGGCCCGTCGGCCCGGCGCGCCCGGCCCGGAACGGCCTGTTCCGCATGGCCCGGACCGTGGTGGCGCTGATGCTGCGCGAGATCTCGACATCCTACGGGCGGTCGGCCGGCGGCTATGTCTGGGCGCTGGCGGACCCGATCCTGGGCATCGCGCTGCTGACGGCGGTGTTCCAGGGCGCGATGGGCAACACCCGGCCGCTGATCGGCACGAACTTTCCGCTGTTCTACGCCAGCGGCTACCTAGTCTTTCAGATGTATCACGACATCGGCAACAAGGTCGCACAGAGCCTGCGCTTTTCGCGCCCGCTGCTGGCCTATCCTGCGGTGACCTTCGTCGATGCGCTGATCGCGCGGCTGATCCTGAACACCGTCACCCACGTCATCGTCTTTGCCGTGGTGATCGGGGGGATCGCGATGATCTTTCGCCTGCCGATGGTGATGGACGTAAGCACCGTGCTGCGCGCGCTGGGACTGACGGCGCTGTTCGGGGCCGGCGTGGGGACGATGAACTGCTTTCTCAGCATGCGGTTCCCGGTGTGGGAACGGGCCTGGTCGATTCTCAGCCGGCCGCTGTTCCTGATGTCGGGCATCTTCTACACCTACGGCCTGATGCCCCGCGCGGTGCAGGAGGTGCTGTGGTGGAACCCGATCCTGCAGCTGGTCGGGCTGATGCGGCGCGGGATCTACAGCGTCTATCCCGCCGACTACGTCAGCGAGGGCTATATCGTGTCGCTGTCGCTGGTGCTGCTGGCCAGCGGCCTGCTGCTGATCTGGCGGCGCTATCGCGACCTGCTGGAAATGGTCTGAGGCTCAGCCCCGCCCCAGCCCGTCGATGATCGCCCGCAGCGTGGCGATGCCGCGGCCCTTTTCGGACGAGGTCACGACCAGTTCCGGAAAGGCCGCGGGGTGGCGCTGCAGCTCCGATTCGACCTGCGCCAGCGTCGCCGCCAGGGTCGTTGCGCCGATCTTGTCGGCCTTGGTCACCACGACCTGGAAGGGCACCGCCGAGCGGTCCAGCAGGGTCATGATCTCGTGGTCCACCAGCTTGACCCCGTGGCGCGCGTCGATCAGCGCAAAGGCCCGCCGCAGGGTCGGCCGGCCGGCGAGGTACTGTTTGAGCAGCGCCTGCCATTTCGCCACCACCGCCACCGGCGCCTGCGCGTAGCCATAGCCCGGCAGGTCCACGAGGTAGCTGTGATCTCCCAGGGCGAAATAGTTGATCTCTTGCGTCCGGCCGGGCGTGTTCGAGGCTCGGGCGATGCCCTTGCGGCCGGTCAGCGCGTTGATGAGGCTTGACTTGCCCACGTTCGAGCGGCCGGCAAAGCAGACTTCGGGGCGGTCGGCCGGGGGCAGGCCGTCCATCGCGACGACGCCCTTGACGAAATCGACCGGGCCCGCGAACAGCAACCGGCCGGCCTCGGCGGCCTCGTCGGACGGCTCGGGCGCCTCGGGGAACGCGACCTTCACAGGATTTCCACCGCATCGCCGGGACGGATCGTGCCGCCCTGCCGCACCTCGCCATAGATGCCAAAATCAGTGTTATCGAACAGCCGTTGCAGATCGGCGGGCATGTCCCCGTCCAGCCGACCCGTCCGGGTATCGGCGCTGGTCGCGGGGCAGCGGTCGATCCGCTCGGTCAGTTTCACCACCACCTCGCCGATGCGCAGCGTGTGCAGGCGCAGGTCATGTTCGGCAAAGGGCTCCCACCCGTCGATCCACAGATTGCCGCGCCAGCGGTCTGTGCCCAGGCTACGGCCCAGCCGCTGTTCCAGCGCGGCCAGCGAGGACAGCGACAGGATCGACACGAAAGGCTGCTTGACGTCCGCCAGCGCCTGCGGCCCCTCGACCAGCCGCGCGGGCGGGGCCTTGCCGCTGTCGGCCCACAGCGGCGCCACCCAGTCCACCAGCGCCTGCGGATCAGCTGCGGGTTCGACCGACAGGGGCGGCAGGTCGGGATGGGTGAGGGTCAGCGTCTCACCCTGCCATCCGCCGCGCACCGCCTGCAGCGGGGCGGCCGCGGCGCCGCGCAGGAAGGCCGACTTGGGCAGCCATTTTTCCAGCCGCCCCTCGGTCAGATGGTGCAGCGCCGCCTGGTGCAGCACGCCAAAGCGGCGGTCGCCCGGCAGCGGCTGCCTGGGCGTCAGCGTGACCTCGGCCAGCTCTTCCCCGCCGATCGACTTGACCGGATAGCGGAAGATGCGGGCGAGTCGCGCGGTCATTTCCGCTTCAGCCTCAGGCTGTCGCGGACGTTCCCGAACAGCTGCGGCGGGTGCCCGTGCATCGACATGATGGAGTATTGCTGAACGATCGTGATCAGGTTGTTGGTGATCCAGTAGAGCACCAGGCCGCTGGCGAAGCCGCCCAGCATGAACATGAAGATCCACGGCATCCAGGCAAAGATCATCTTCTGGGCCGGGTCGGTGGGCGCCGGGTTCAGCTTCTGCTGCAGCCACATGGTGATGCCCAGCACGATCGCCAGCAACGGCAGCGACAGCGAATGCAGCATCGAGCCCTGCGCCGGCGGCGCGAAGGGCAGCAGCCCGAACAGGTTCAGCAGCGACGAGGGGTCCGGCGCCGAGAGGTCGCGGATCCAGCCGACCCACGGCGCGTGGCGCAGCTCCAGCGTGACGAAAATCACCTTGTAGAGCGAGAAGAAGATCGGGATCTGCAGCAGCATCGGCAGGCAGCCGGCGGCCGGGTTGACCTTCTGGCTCTTGTAAAGCGCCATCACCTCTTGCTGGTACTTCATCTTGTCGTCGCCGGTGCGGGCCTTGATCGCCTCCATTTCCGGCTGCAGTTCGCGCATCCGGGCCATCGAGACGTAGGATTTCCGCGCTAGCGGGAACACCAGCAGCTTCAGCACGAAGGTCAGGGCGATGATCGACCAGCCCATGTTGCCGATCATCCCGTTCAGCCAGTGCAGGACGCGGAAGATCGGCTTGGTCAGGAAATAGAACCAGCCCCAGTCGATCGAATCGACGAAGCGGTCGATGTTCTTGGTCTGCTGGTAGTGGTTGATGGTTTCCCATTCCTTGGCGCCGGCGAACAGGTAGCTGGCCGAGGACAGGACGGTGCCGGGCGCCACGGTCTGCACCGGCAGGCGGGTCTCGGTCTGGAAGATGTCGGCGCCGGGGGCGTATTTCACCACCGAGGTGAAGGCCTGGCCGGGGGCCGGGATCAGCGTGGTCATCCAGTACTTGTCGGTGAAGCCGATCCAGCCGTTGGTGGCGGCCTGCGCGACCAGCGCCGGGCCTTCGCTACCCACCGGGTCGAACTTGACCATGTCCTTGTACTTCTCCTCGACCAGCTTGCCGTCGGTCATCCCGACCGCGCCCTCGTGCAGGACGAAGAAGTTCTGGGTGTCGGGCTTGCCGTGCCGGGCGAGGATCCCGTAGGGCGCGGCCGCGAAGGGCGCCGCGCCCTTGTTTTCAAGGCTCTGGGTGACGGTGAACAGGAACTTGTCGTCCAGCTCGAAGGTGCGGCGGAAGATCTGGCCGGCGCCGTTGTCCCAGGCCAGTGTGACCGGCTGCCCGGGGGCGAGGGTCGAGCCGCTTTCCACCGTCCAGGTCGTCGCGGGCGAGGGCACCAGCGCCGGGTCGATGCCGGGGCCGGGCATCCAGCCATAGACGGCGTAATAGGGTTTCTGGACGACGACTTCGGGGTCGGCGCCGGGGGCGACCGGGGTGCCCTTGGTCGTCAGCCGCGGCTGCGCGGTCGGCGACAGCAGCCGGACAAAGGGCGAATTCGGGTCCAGCGTCTCGCGGTAGCCGGTCAGCAGCAGGTCGTCGATGCGCCCGCCGGCCAGCGAGATCGAGCCCTCCAGCGACGGCGACTTGATCGCCACCCGCGGCGCGGTCAGCACCGGATCGTCGGCGGCGCCGATCAGCGTCGGGCTGGGCGCCGCCTGACCGGCAGGCGCAGCCGGGGTCGCCGGGGCGGTGCCGGGCTGGCCCTGGGTCTGGGTGACGGCGACCGGATCGGCGGGGGGCGGCGGTTCCGGGGCAAAGAAGGCATACCACCCGACCATGACCAGTGCCGACAGCACCATGGCGAGGATCAGGTTGCGGTTGTTGTCGTCCATGCTTGGACCCCGGTTCTATGGGCAAATACGCGGTGCTTTGACCGGAGCCCCCTGCAAAGGTCAAGCGGATTGAGCGCCGCCGACCGTCGGGACCGGGGGCCAGCCCCCGGACCCCCGGGATACTTTAGACTGCCCGAAGGCTCAGATGGGCGTCACGATCCGCTGGTCGTAGAGCCGGGCGATGTCGTCGGGATGGCACAGCTCGGTTGCGGGGGTCATGCAGGTGGCCGAGGCGGCGGCCGCGGCCAGCCCCAGCGCGTCGGGCAGCGACAGGCCGCGGGCCACGCCCAGCGTGTAGCCCGCGACGAAGCTGTCCCCCGCGCCGACCTTGCTGACGATGGGGACCCTGTGCGCCTCGACATGCCAGCGGCCATCGGGGCCGGCGACGATGTTGCCGTCGCTGCCGCGCGCGATCAGCACCGACCGCGCCGCCCCTGCCGCAACCAGCGCAAAGGCGAAATCGGCCGTGTCGGCGCGCGAGGGCAGGGGGCGGCCGGCGAGGCCCTCGGCCTCGGCATCGTCCATGCGCAGCACCTCGACCGGGGCGTCCTGCCCGGCCGCGACCGCGGCCAGCGCCGCGCCCGAGGTGTCCACGAACATCCTCGCCCCGCGGCGGTTCAGCCGCGGCGCCAGCATCGCGGCGAATTCGGCCGGCACGCCGGGCGGGTTCGAGCCGGACAGCACCACGATCCCGCCGGCCGGGGCGGCACCGGCGATCGCGTCCAGCGCCAAGCCGACATCGGGCGGCATCCAGTCCGGGCCGGGCAGCACAAAGCGGTATTGCCCGCCGGTCCCGCGGTCGGTCACCGACAGCGACTGCCGCGTCTCGCCCGGCGCGTCCAGCCGCAGCACCGGCAGCCCGGCCTCCTGCAGCAGCGCGCAGAGGCGCTGGCCGGTTCCGCCCCCCAGCGCCACCAGCGCCGTCGAGCGTCCGCCCATCCGCGCCACCGCCCGGCTGACGTTGATGCCGCCGCCGCCCGGGTCGATCACCGGCGCCGCGCAGCGCAGCTTGAGATCGGGCACGACTTCGGCCGCGCTGGTCGACAGGTCCAGCGCCGGGTTCAGCGTCACGGTCAGGATCGGGGCCTGCGCGCCGCTGCCCTGCGGGATCATTCCCACCACCGGTCGATCCGGGCGATGTCGTCGTCGGACCAGCCGAAGTGATGGGCGAATTCGTGGATCACGACGTGGCTCACCAGCGCCCCCAGCGTGACGTCGCCACGCTCGGTCCACTCGTCCAGGATCGCGCGGCGATACAGATGCACCGTGTCCGGGAAATGCTGGGGATCGGTCGCCGATTTCTCGGTGAGCGGGATGCCGTCATAGAGGCCCGTCAGCTCCAGCGGGTCGTCGATCTCGAGCTCGTCCAGCACGTCCTCGCCGGCGAATTCCTCGACCCGCAGGATCACGTCCTGGGCATGGCCGGCGAATTCCGCGGGCAGGCCGGCCAGCACCTGGCGGGCCAGCGCCTCGATCTCGGCGGCGGACGGCGCGGGCTGTTCGGTCCAGTCGGTCATGCGCGTTCCTCCGGTCACATGGCGCCGATATGGACAAGAATCGCCCGGTATGAAAGAGCGGGCGGATCAACGGAGACCGCCATGACCACCACCCGTTTCGCGCCCTCGCCGACCGGCCACATCCATGTCGGCAACCTGCGCACCGCGCTGATGAACTATCTGATCGCGCGCAAGGCGGGCGGCAGCTTCATCCTGCGGCTGGACGACACCGACCGCGAGCGGTCGAAACAGGAATACGCCGACGGCATCCAGCGCGACCTGGAATGGCTGGGCCTGACCTGGGACCGGATCGAGCGGCAGTCCGACCGGCTGGACCGCTATGCCGAGGCCGCGGACCAGCTGCGCGCGGCCGGGCGGCTGTACGAGGTCTTCGAGACGCCGACCGAGCTGGATCTCAAGCGCAAGAAGCAGCTGAACATGGGCCGCCCGCCGGTCTATGACCGCGCCGGGCTGGCCCTGTCGGACGACCAGAAGGCCGCGCTGCGGGCCGAGGGGCGCGAGGGGTACTGGCGCTTCAAGCTGGACCAGGACCGCATCGAGTGGCCGGACGGGATCATCGGCGACGTGTCGATCGACGCGGCCTCGGTCAGCGACCCGGTGCTGATCCGCGCCGACGGGCAGGTGCTGTATACCTTCGCCTCGTCGGTGGACGATGTGGACATGGGCGTGACCGACATCGTGCGCGGGGCCGACCACGTGACCAACACCGCGACCCAGATCCAGATCATGCAGGCGATGGGCGGCACCCCGCCGCGATTCGCCCATCACAGCCTGCTGACCGGCCCGCAGGGCGAAGAGCTGTCCAAGCGGCTGGGCACCCTGTCACTGCGCGACCTGCGCGAACAGGGCGTCGCGCCCGAGGCGCTGCTGTCGCTGATGGCGCGGCTGGGATCGAACCAGCCCGTCGCGCTGCGGCTGTCTCTGGACGAGCTGGCCGAGGGGTTCGACCTGTCCCAGTTCGGCGCCAGCCCGACCAAGTTCGACGCCGAGGATCTGTGGCCGCTGACCCGCGAGCGCAACCAGCACCTGCCCTTTGATGCGGTCGCCGACCGGATCGCGGCGATGGGCGTGCCGGCCGAGGTGGCGCCGCAGTTCTGGGCGGTGGCGCGGCAGAACATCACGCGGCTGGACGACCTGGACGGCTGGTGGACGCTGATGCGCGACGGCGCCACCCCGGTGATCGACGCCGAGGACGCCGACTTCGTCCGGCAGGCGCTGGACATGCTGCCGCCGCGTCCGTGGACGGCGGCGACCTGGGGCGACTGGACCGGGGCGGTCAAGGCCGCGACCGGGCGCAAGGGCAAGGGGCTGTTCATGCCGCTGCGCAAGGCGCTGACCGGCATGGATCACGGCCCCGAGATGGCCGAACTGATGCCGCTGCTGCAGACCGTCCACGCGGACTGACGCCGCATTTTTCTGACGATCTGAACGGCCTCGCCCTGATCGGCGGGGCCGTTCGCATTTTTGCGGTTGACAGAAATCAAACCCGACGCAATTACTCGGCTATTCCCGACCAAAGTGGTCGGCTACTTTCATCGGAGGCCAAGATGAACGATCTCACCTTCCGCAGCGGCGAGCCGACGATGGTGCCGGTCCTGCCCAACCTGCCCCTGCACGACGCCACCCAGCTGACCGCCGGCGGCAACCTCGCCCAGATCGCGCTGGACGGGCAGGTCTACACCCTGCGCATCACGCGCGCCGGCAAGCTGATCCTGACGAAGTAACCGCCGCCCGTCGCCGCCCCGACGTCACGTCGCCAGCATCCCGCGCAGTCCCAGGATCGCGTCGTGCAGCTTGCGTTCGGTGGGTGACAGCGGGTGGCCGGCGCGGTGGACGAGGAACCAGTTGCGCATGATCGGCAGGCCCGGCACCTTCATCCCGACCAGCCGCCCGTCGGCCAGCTCCTGCAGCACCGTGTGCTGGCTCAGCAGCGCGATGCCCATCCCGGCCATGACCGCCTGCTTGATCGTCTCGTTGCTGTCCATCTCGACGGTGTCGAAGGGATAGCCCTTTCCGGTCTGATCCAGCCAGCGGGTGGCGAGGATGCGGGTGCCCGACCCCTCCTCGCGCAGGATGAAGGTCTCGGACAGCAGCTCGGCCACCGGCACCTGCGCCATCCCCGCCAGCCGGTGCCCGGCGGCGGCGATCAGCAGATGCGGGTGCGGCGCGAGGATTTCGGCATCGACCGCCGGGATGCGCGGGGGGCGGCCCATGATGGCGAGGTCCATGCGGCCGCTGGCCAGCCCCTCGATGACCGACTGGCGGTTGCCGACGCGCAACTGGACCTCAATCTCGGGCAGGGTCGCGCGCAGGCGCTGGACGAAGTGCGGGGCGAAATACTTGGCGGTCGAGACCGTTCGCAGCACCACCCGGCCGGTCCGACCGGCACGCAGCGCGCCCACGTCCTCGGCCAGCCGCGCCAGCTGGTGCTCGACCGCCGCCGCGGTCTGCGCCACGCGGCGGCCGATCTCGGTCAGCTCCGACCCGCCGCGGGCCGAGCGGGTCAGCATCGGCGTCCCGAACAGGTCCTCGAGCGCCCGGATGCGCGCGTGCAGCGCCGGGGCGGTGAGGACCAGCCGGTCCGCGGCCCCGGCATAGGACCCCTCGGCCGCCACGGCCAGCAAGGCTACCAGCGGGTGGAACCCGCGCTGGATACCTTGGGCAACATCACCTTCAACTACACGTCCACCGACACGTCGGACTTCGTCCCGACCGCCAGCGTCTCGTAAGGAGGACCAGATGCGTATCACTCAGGGCTGCTTC
Source organism: Paracoccus sphaerophysae (assembly GCF_000763805.1). Classification (GTDB taxonomy): domain Bacteria; phylum Pseudomonadota; class Alphaproteobacteria; order Rhodobacterales; family Rhodobacteraceae; genus Paracoccus; species Paracoccus sphaerophysae. The sequence continues at coordinate 8,699 of NZ_JRKS01000050.1, forward strand.
CTTCCTGCCCGATCTCACCGACGACGAGATCAGCGCGCAGGTCGACTACATGCTGTCGCGCGGCTGGGCGGTCGGGGTCGAATACACCGACGAGCCCCATCCCCGGAACAGATACTGTGGGGTCACCCGATGTTCGACCTCAAAGACCCCAAGGGCGTGATGATGGAGCTGGACGAGTGCCGCAAGGCGCATTGCGACGACTATATCCGCCTGATCGCCTTTGATCCGACGCGCGGCTTCGAGACGGTGACGATGTCCTTCATCGTCAACCGCCCCAAGGTCGAGCCGCAGATCGTCATGCGCCGCACCGAGGTGGACGGGCGGTCCATCCGCCATACCCACGAGGTCGTGCGCTGACCTGACTGCCGGACCGGGGGTTTCGCACCCCCGGACCCCCGCGGGATATTTGCGCAAAGAAGAAGGGGACCACGCGATCGATGCCGAGACCACGCCGGACAGCATCAACCTGCGCGCGGAATACGAGGAATCCGGCGTCCGCGAGGTGCTGGACGAGCTGATCGGGCTGGCGCCGGTCAAGCAGCGGATCCGCGAGACCGCGGCGCTGCTGCTGGTGGACCGGGCGCGGGCGCGGCTGGGGCTAAGCCACGAGACTCCGACGCTGCACATGTCGTTTACCGGCAACCCCGGCACCGGCAAGACCACCGTGGCGCAGAAGATGGCCAGGCTGCTGCACCGGCTGGGCTACGTCCGAAAGGGCCACGTGGTCAGCGTCCTCCGCGACGACCTCGTCGGCCAGTATATCGGCCACACCGCGGCGAAGACCAAGGAAGTGCTGAAGAAGGCGATGGGGGGTGTGCTTTTCATCGACGAGGCCTATTACCTCTACAAGCCCGACAACGAGCGGGATTAAGGGCAAGAGGCGATCGAGATCCTGCTGCAGGTCATGGAAAACAACCGCGACAATCTGGTCGTCATCATGGCGGGCTACGCCGACCGGATGGACCGGTTCTATTTGGCCAATCCGGGCTTCCGGTCGCGGATCGCCCATGACATCGACTTTCCCGACTATTCCGATGACAAGTTGGGCCGGATCGCCGACACCATGCTGGCCGGGCAGGGCTATTGCTTCGACGAGGCCGCCCGGGCGGCGATGGACGACTATGTCGGCCTGCGCCGCGCCCAGCCGCATTTCCCCAATGCCCGGTCGATCCGCAACGCGCTGGACCGCGCGCGTCTGAGGCAGGCCAACCGGCTGTTCCAGCAGGACGGGCCGGTCAGCGCCGCCGACCTGTCCACGATCACAGAGCCCGACCTGCGCGCCAGCGGCGTGTTCTCGGGCGGGCTCGACCCCGATGGCAGCCGCAAGAGAGACGAGGCATGAGTTTCAATCCCCCCTTCAATCGGCGCATCAAGATCGCGCCGTCGATCCTGTCCGCCGATTTCGCCGATTTCGGCCGCGAGATCCGCGCCATTGAGGATCAGGGCGCCGACTGGGTCCATGTCGACGTGATGGACGGCCATTTCGTGCCGAACCTGACCTTCGGGCCGCCTGCCGTGAAGGCGTTCCGCAAGCACGTCACCACGGTCATGGACGTGCATCTGATGATCGCGCCGGTCGATCCCTATATCGAGGCCTATGCCGAGGCCGGCGCCGACATCCTCACCGCCCATGTCGAGGCCGGGCCGCATATCCACCGCACCCTGCAGGCGATCCGCGGCGCCGGGATGAAGGCGGGGGTGGCGCTCAACCCCGGCACCCCGGCCGAGGCGATCCAGCACGTGCTGGACCTGACCGACCTGGTCTGCGTGATGACGGTGAACCCGGGCTTTGGCGGGCAGAAGTTCATCGACATGACCGCCAAGGTCCGCCGCCTGCGCGAGATGATCGGCGACCGCGAGGTGCATGTCGAGATCGACGGCGGCGTGACGCCGGCCACCGCACCCCTCGTCGCCGCGGCGGGGGCCGACGTGCTGGTCGCGGGGTCGGCGGTGTTTTCCGGTGGGTCGGTGTCGAACAGCGCCCCCTATGGCGAGAACATCCGCGCCATCCGTGCGGCGGCCGAGGCGGCGCTGTGAAGTTCAGCGCGCTGATCTTCGACGTGGACGGGACGCTGTCCGAAACCGAGGAACTGCATCGCCGGGTCTTCAACGAGGCGTTCGCGGCCCGAGGTCTCGACTGGCACTGGACGCGCGAGGACCATCGCGAGCTGCTGCAGACCACCGGCGGGAAAAAGCGCATCGCTGCGTTCCTGTCCCGGCGTGGCGAGGACCCGGCCGCCCATGACATCGCGTCGCTTCACCGCGACAAGACCGACCGCTATACGGCGCTGATGTCGGGGGGCGAGATCGCGCTGCGCGACGGCGTGGCCGCGCTGATTTCGGATGCGCGGGCGGCGGGGCTGAAGATCGCCATCGCCACCACCACCAGCCGCCCGAATATCGACGCCCTGATCCGGGCGACGCTGGGGAGCGAGGAGTCGGAGCTGTTCGACGCCATCGCCGCCGGGGACGAGGTGGCCGCCAAGAAGCCGGCGCCAGACGTCTATCTGCTGGCGCTGGACCGGCTGGGGGTTCAGGCCGACCGGGCGGTGGCGCTGGAGGATTGGCTGAACGGCCTCGCCTCGGCCCAAGCCGCGGGGATCGCCTGCATCGTGTCGCCGGCGACCTATACGCAGGGCGATGCGTTTCCGGCCGACACGCCGCTGGTCGGCAGCTTTGCCGATCTGGGCGGGATCGCCGGCATCGCCGAACGGCTGGGGGTGTCGGCATGATCGTGATCTTCGATCTGGACGGCACGCTGATCGACAGCGCCCCCGACATCCACGCCACCGCGAACACGGTCCTGGCCGGCGAGGGGCTGGGCGATCTGGACCTGCCGACGGTGCGCAGCTTCATCGGGCGCGGCGTGCCGCATCTGGTCGGCCGGCTGCTGGGTGCCCACGGGATCGAGGACGCGCCGCGGCGGGCGCGGATGATGGCCGAGTTCGGCCGCCACTATGACAGCGCCGTCAACCTGACCACGGTGTTCCCCGGCGTCCCGCAGGCGCTGGCGCAGTTGCGCGCGCAGGGGCACGTCCTGGGCATCTGCACCAACAAGCCGGTGTCGCCGGCCCGCGCGATCCTGCGCCATGTGGGTCTGCTGGACCATTTCGCCGTCGTCATCGGCGGCGATTCCTGCCCCGAGCGCAAGCCGCATCCCGCGCCGCTGCTGCTGGCGCGCAGCGCCTGCGGCAAGGGTCCGGTGGTCTATGTCGGCGACAGCGAGGTCGATGCGGAATGTGCCGCGGCGGCCGGGTTGCCGCTGGTGCTGTACACCCACGGCTATCGCCACGCCCCGGCCGAAACGCTGCCGCACGCGGCGCTGCTGGACGACTTTGCGCGCCTGCCCGAGGTGCTGGACGCCCTCATGCCGGCCAGCTGAGGCAGAAGGTCAGCGCCGCGCCGCCGCATTGGGCGAGCGCCACGGCGGAGAGATCGTGGGCGCGCCAAAATAGAACCCCTGCAGGCAGTCGATCCCGAGGTCGATCAGGAAGGCCGCGTCGTCCGCCGTTTCGACCTGTTCGGCGACGGTGAACATGTCGAAATGCCGGGCGATCGACATGAGCGCCTGGGTCAGCACCTGGTTGTCGGGATGTTCCGAGATTTCCCGGATGAACTGCCCGTCGATCTTGATCAGGTCGAACGAGAAATCGCGCAAGTAGCGGAACGAGGTATAGCCCGCGCCGAAATCGTCCAGCGCAAAGCTGATCCCCTGGCCCTGCAGGTCGCGCATGAACGGGCCGACCTGTTCGGCAAGGCCCATCGCCGAGCTTTCGGTGATTTCCAGGATCAGCCGTTCGCCGATGCCGGGATCGGCCGCCAGCCCGTGGCGCAGGGTGCGGATCCAGTCGGGATAGGCGATCGAGCGCGCCGACATGTTCACCGACAGCCGCAGGCCCGGTTCCTCGGCCAACGCGCGCAGACCCAGCGCCAGCGATGCGCAGTCGATCTGCCGCCCCAGTTCGCTGAGTTCGGCCAGCGGCATGAAATCGCGCAGCGGCACGATGCGGCCGGTTTCGTCGATGATGCGGATCAGCCCTTCGTAGAAGGCCGGCCGGCTGGGGCGGTCAGACTGCACGATGGGCTGGAACGCCAGGACCGCGTCCCCGCGTTCCACCGCCCGCCGGACGGTGGACATGGTCAGCCGCGCCTGCTGGTCGGCCGCGAAATCCAGCGGTGAAGAAAGCCCCGCGAGGGGTGCCCTGTCAGTGTCGAATTGCATCGCCGTCCCTCGCGTCCTTCGTGTCGTCACTATGACCACGATGCGCTAACAGGCGGTGAACGCGACCGCTCTTCTGCCGAAAGGGTTAACCGGATGGACTGCGAACGTTGCCCCTGGTGCGGGACCGATCCGCTGTATCAGGCCTATCACGACCACGAATGGGGCGTGCCGGAACATGATTCGCGGGCACTGTGGGAAAAGCTGGTGCTGGACGGGTTCCAGGCCGGGCTCAGCTGGATCACCATCCTGAAAAAGCGCGACAATTTCCGTCGCGTCTTTGATGACTTCGACCCCGAACGGGTCGCCCGCTGGGGTGAGGAGGAGGTCGCCCGCGCATTGTCCGACGCCGGCATCGTCCGGCATCGCGGCAAGATCGAGTCAACCGTGCAGGGCGCCAGAATTTACCTAGAATTGCAGGAAAGACCCGGCGGGTTCGCGGGCTTCCTGTGGGGGTTCGTGGGCGGCGAACCGATCCAGACCAACCCCGCCACGCCCGCCGACGTGCCCACCGAGTCGGCCGAATCGCGGGCGATGTCGCGGGCGCTGCGGGCCGATGGCTTCCGCTTCTGCGGGCCTGTGATCACCTATGCCTTCATGCAGGCGACGGGGATGGTGAACGACCACCTGACCACCTGCCACCGCCACCGCGCGGTCGCCGCGCTGGCCCGCTAGTCCGCGGTCATCTGGTCGATCAGCGCCAGCGCGGCGGGCGAGGACCAGTCGGCGTCGCCGGTCATCCGGGCGACCTCGTTGCCCTCGGCGTCGATCAGGATCGACACCGGCATCGCCAGCACCCCCATCGCACGCGCCAGCGCCATCTGCGGGTCGGTAAGCCGGGGCAGGTCGGTCACCCCGGCCTCGGCGAAGAACTTGTCGATGGCCGGCGGCGGGTTCCTGCCCGAGGCGACGGTCAGGACGGCGAAATCATCGCCGCCCCTGGCCTTCTGCAGCGCGTCGAGCGACGGCATCTCCTCGCGGCAGGGGGCGCACCAGGTGGCCCAGAAGTTCAGCAGCACGACCTTGCCCTTCCAGTCGGCCAGCGTGTGGGTGGCGCCCTCGACATCGGTGAACTCGACCTGCGGCGCCGGGGCCACCTTCGATTCGATCAGCTTGGGCAGCCCCGCGTCCCGCGCCGCTTGCCAGTCCACCGGACCCGCGATGGCTGCATTTGCAGCGAAAACGAGGGATGTATAAAGGGCGAGCGACCGCAGCATGTGACCTCCAGGAACCGAACCGATGACCGACACGCCCGAGACCTCCCCGACAGCCAACAGCATGTGGGGCGGGCGCTTTGCCGCCGGGCCGGACGCGATCATGGAGGCGATCAACGCCTCGATCGGGTTCGACCAGCGGATGAGCGCCCAGGATATCCGGGGCAGCCGGGCCCACGCGGCGATGCTGGCCGCGCAGGGCATCATCAGCCCTAGCGACGCCGAGGCGATCCGGGAAGGGCTGCTGACGGTATTGTCAGAAATCGAGGGCGGGCGGTTCACCTTCTCGACCGCGCTCGAGGACATCCACATGAACGTCGAGGCGCGGCTGAAGGAGCTGATCGGCGAGCCCGCCGGCCGGCTGCACACGGCGCGAAGCCGCAACGACCAGGTGGCGACGGATTTCCGGCTGTGGGTGCGCGATCAGTGCGACGCCGCGGTGCAGGGCCTGCGCGCGCTGATCGGCGCGCTGCTGGCGCAGGCCGAGGCGGGGGCGGACTGGGTGATGCCGGGCTTCACCCATCTGCAGACCGCGCAGCCTGTGACCTGGGGCCATCACATGATGGCCTATGTGGAAATGCTCGGCCGCGACATCGGCCGCTTCACCGACGCGCGAGCGCGGATGAACGAATGTCCGCTGGGCGCGGCGGCGCTGGCCGGGACGGGGTTCCCGATCGACCGCCATGCGACGGCGCAGGCGCTGGGGTTTGACCGGCCGACGGCGAACAGCCTCGACGCGGTCAGCGACCGGGACTTCGCGCTGGAATTCCTCAGCGCCTCGGCGATCTGCGCCACCCATCTGAGCCGGCTGGCCGAAGAGCTGGTGATCTGGTCCTCGGCCCAATTCCGCTTCGTCGCAATGTCGGACAAATGGTCCACCGGGTCGTCGATCATGCCGCAGAAGCGCAACCCCGACGCGGCCGAGCTGATCCGGGCCAAGATCGGCCGCATCCTGGGCGCCGCGGTGGCGCTGTTCACGGTTATGAAGGGCCTGCCGCTCGCCTATTCCAAGGACATGCAGGAGGACAAGGAGCAGGTCTTCGACGCCGCCGACACGCTGATGCTGGCGCTCGCGGCGATGACCGGGATGATGTCCGACCTGACGGTGAACCGCGACAGGCTGGAAGTGGCGGCCTCGAGCGGGTTTTCCACCGCCACCGACCTTGCCGACTGGCTGGTGCGCGAGGCCGGGCTGCCGTTCCGCGACGCCCATCACGCGACCGGGGCGCTGGTCGCCGCGGCGGAACGGCGCGGCGTCGATCTGCCCGACCTGACGCTGGCCGAAATGCAGGCGGTCAATTCTGCGATAACGCAGCAGGTCTATGCGGTTTTGGGCGTTCACAACTCGGTCGCTTCGCGGCAGTCTTACGGCGGAACCGCGCCGGATCAGGTGCGGGCACAGATCGCCCGCTGGAAGGGCGCGATGGAGGGATGGAGATGATTCGCACGATGATGGCGCTTGGCCTGCTGGCCGCTCTGGCGGCCTGCGGGATCGACGGCCCGCCGCAGGCGCCAGCGACGACCGTGACCGTCAAGCCGGGCGTGACCGTATCGGGCGACGCCCGGATCGGGATGCGCGGCACGCTGTAAGACCGACCGGGGCCGCGCTGGCCCCGGACCTGCGGCGACATCGGCGCCGAACTTCACCGGGCGGAAAGACCCGGCACGACGACACACCAAGGCAGAACGAGGGCAGGATATGATCGGCAGATGGGCAATGGCCACGGCGGCGCTGGCGGCGCTGGCGGCCTGCGGGGGCGAAACCAACCGCAAGGTGGTGGACGGCCCCGAAGAGGCGGTGATGATCCAGAAGGGGACCTATGTCTATGACCCCAACAAGCGTCACGCTCCGGTGTCGCTGTCGGGGTCGGACCTGGTCGGGATCGAGATCCGCTGAGGGGCGGCAGGGGCGCTCAGGCGGCCCCCGCAAACCCCGGCATCGCGGCCCGCGGCCGTTCAAGGCACGCCTTGGACACAGCCGGGCGGTCGCGCTATATCTGCGCGCCTATCGGGCGGCGCGGGGCGGCATGGATCATTTCAACTATCAGGGCGGCGAACTGTGCGCCGAGGACGTGCCGCTGGCCCGCATCGCGGCCGAGGTCGGCACGCCGGTCTATGTCTATTCGACCGCCACCCTGTCGCGGCATTTCAACCTGTTCCGCGAGGCGCTGGCCTGGACGGATCACCTGATCTGCTATGCGGTGAAGGCCAACTCCAACCTCGCCGTGCTCAAGCTCCTGGGGGCGATGGGCGCCGGCATGGACGTGGTGTCGGGCGGCGAATACGCCCGCGCCCGGGCGGCAGGTGTGCCGGGTGAGCGCATCGTGTTTTCCGGCGTCGGCAAGACCCGAGGCGAGATGGCGCAGGCGATTCAGGGCGGCATCCGCCAGTTCAATATCGAAAGCGAACCCGAGATGCAGGCCCTGTCCGAGGTCGCCGCGGGGCAGGGCGCCGTGGTCCCGGTCGCGGTGCGGGTGAACCCCGACGTGGACGCCCGGACCCACGCCAAGATCGCCACTGGCAAGTCCGAAAACAAGTTCGGCATCCCGATCGCCCGCGCCCGCGAGGTCTATGCCGAGGCCGCCCGCCTGCCGGGGCTGCGGGTGGTCGGCATCGACATGCATATCGGCAGCCAGCTGACCGACCTCGACCCCTACCGCCAGGCCTATTCCAAGATGGCTCAGCTGTGCCGCACCCTGCGCGCCGACGGCCATGCGATCATGCGGCTGGACATGGGCGGCGGCCTCGGCATCCCCTATCGCCGCGACAACGCCGCCCCGCCTTTGCCGATCGAATACGGGCAGGTCATCCGCGAGACGGTCGGCGATCTCGGCTGCGAGATCGAGATCGAGCCGGGCCGCAACATCGTCGGCAATGCCGGCGTGCTGCTGGCCTCGGTGATCCATACGAAACGCGGCGAGGGGCGGGACTTCCTGATCCTCGACGCGGCGATGAACGACCTGATCCGGCCGGCGATGTATGACGCCCATCACGACATCGTCCCGGTCCGCGAACCGGCGGTGGGGGCCGAGGTGGCGCCGGTCGACGTGGTCGGCCCGGTCTGCGAGACCGGCGACACCTTCGCGCGAGGGGTGCAGTTGCCCCCGTTGGGCGATGGGGAACTTGTCGCTTTCCGGTCGGCGGGCGCCTATGGTGCGGTCATGGCATCCGAATACAACTCGCGCCCGCTGGTGCCCGAGGTGCTGGTCGCGGGCGACCGCTTCGCGGTGATCCGGCCGCGCCCGAGCATCGACGAGATGCTGGGCCGCGACCGCATCCCGGACTGGCTGTAGCATGGCGCGCCGCCCCGATCCCGCCGTGGCGGAGCCGGGGGCAATGCTGTCCGCCGTGGCGGACCCCGCTGCGGGGGTGCCAGTCGCAGCGGATCCGATGGCGGCGCTGCCGCCACGGGCGCGGCGTGCGATCGGGCTGACCCGGGTCGGGCTGTGGTGGGAACGCCTCGCGCGCAGCTTCTGGCTGGCGGCGACGCTGGCCGCGCTGGCGCTGGCGGCGCTGTGGCTGGGGCTGGTCGCCGCGCTGCCCGGCCCCGCGCTGCCCTGGGTGGCGGGGCTCTGGGCGCTGTTCTTCTGCGCGACGCTGCTGGCCGGGGGGCGGGTGTTCCGCCGCCCGACCCAGGCCGAGGCGGTCGCGCGGGTGGACAGCCGGCTGGCCGGCCGGCCGCTGAACGCACTGGGCGACCGGATGGTGCTGGGCGGCCCGCAGGCGGCGCCGCTGTGGCGCGCCCATCTGGCGCAGGCGCAGGCCGCCGCCGCCACCGCGCGGCCCATCGCCCCCGATTCCGGGCTGGTCCACCGCGACCCCTATGCGCTGCGGCTGATCGGGCTGACTGCGCTGGCGATGGCGGTGCTGTTCGGCGGCGCCGGACCCGCCGGGCAGGGGCTCGCCGCGATCGCCGCCAGCTGGAAACCCGCCCCCCGCCCGCCCGGCGAGACCGTCGCCGCCGGCCCCTCGTGGGAAGGCTGGGCCGAGCCGCCGCGCTATACCCGGCGCCCGACGATCTATCTGAACGCGCTCAAGGACGACGCACTGACAGTGCCGGAAGGGACCGAGCTGACCTTTCGCCTGTATGGCGAGGGGGCGCAGGTGGCTCAGGATGTCGGCCCCCCCGCGATCGAGGCCGACCCGCCTGCCGGCGCGGCCCAGGGCGCGTCTCAGGGCGCGTCCCCGGTCGAGACGCTGCGGTTCTCGGCCGTCCGCACCGGCCGGGTCGAGGTCGGCGGGCGCGACTTCGCGGTCACCGTGACCCCGGACGACGCCCCTGCCGTGCAGCTTGCGGCGCTGGCCGACCGGCGTGCCGACGGCCGGTTCGCGCAAGGCTTCACCGCCAGCGACGACAACGGCATCGCCGCGGGCAGCGCCCGCATCGAGCTGGACCTCGCCGCCGTCGACCGCCGTTTCGGGCTGAGCGCCGACCCCGAGCCGCGCGAGGCGCTGACGCTCGACCTGCCCTTGCCCGGCGCCGGCCAGCGCCGGCAGGTGACCGGAACGCTGTCCGCCGATCTGGCCCGGCATCCGTGGGCCAACCTGCCGGTGCGGGTGACGCTGAGCGTCCGCGACGGGATTGACCAGACCGCCGCTACTCCGCCCACGGCGATGATCCTGCCCGGCCGGCGGTTCTTCGACCCGCTCGCCGCCGGGCTGGTCGAGATGCGGCGCGACCTGCTGTGGTCGCGGGGCAACGCGGCGCGCTCGGCGCGGCTGATCCGGGCGATGCTCTGGCAGCCCGACCGCGCCGTGCCCGCCGAGGCCGCCCGCGCCGTGGTCGCCGCCGTGCAGGCGCTGGAAGGCCCGGCCCTGACCCCCGAGGCCCGCGACAGCCTGGCCGACAGCCTGTGGGACGCCGCGGTGCAGATCGAGGATGGCGGCCTGTCCGACGTGCTGGCCCGGATGCAGCAGGCGCAGGAGCGCCTGTCCGAGGCGATCCGCAACGGCGCCAGCCCCAACGAGATTCAGCGCCTGATGGACGAGTTGAAGGCCGCCACCGACGACTATCTGCAGATGCTGGCCGAACGCAACGAGGACCCGGCGGCGAAGTTCGACCGCTCGGAACAGCAGGGCGAGATGATCTCGGGCGACCAGATCCAGCAGATGATGGACGAGATCCAGCGGCTGATGAACGAGGGCCGTATGGCCGAGGCGGCCGAGCTGCTCGAGCAGTTCAACCGGATGATGGAGAACATGCAGGTCCGCGAGGGGCAGGGCCAGGGGCAGGGCTCGCGGTCCCAGCAGCGGCTGGGTGAGACCCTGCGCGAACAGCAGCGGCTGGCCGACGAGGCCATGCGCGAGGCGCAGCGCGATCCTTTCGGCGAGGGCCAGGACGGGCAGCAGGGTCCGCCGCAGGGCGAGGGGCAGCCGGGCGAGGGACAACAGGGCGAGGGCCAGCCGGGGCAGGGTCAGCAGGGTGAAGGCCAGCAGGGGCAGGGCGAGGCTCAGGGTCAGGGTCAGGGTCAGGGCCAGGGCCAGGGCTCGCTCGCCGATCGCCAGCGCGGCCTGCGCGAGGAGCTCGGCCGCCAGCGCGGCCTGCTGCCCGGCCGCGGCACCGCCGAGGGCGACGAGGCCGCCCGCCAGCTCGACCGCGCCGGGCAGGCGATGGAGGACGCGGAGGGCGCGCTGCGCCAGGACGACCCCGCGGCCGCGCTGCAGCGCCAGGCCGACGCCATCGAGGCGATGCGCGAGGGCATGCGCGCCCTGGGCGACCTGAACGACCGGCAGCAGGGCCAGCAGGGCCAGCCCGGCGCGGGCCAGCAGGGGCAGGAGGGCGAGCAGGGGCAGGCCCAGGGCGACGGCCAGGGCCAGTCCCGCGACCGCAACGGCCGCGACCCGTTGGGCCGCGAAACCCGTGGCCAAGGCGGCAACATCACCACCGGCGAGGCCCTGGCCGAGGGCGAGCGCCAGGCCGGCCGCGCCCGCGAGTTGCAGGACGAGATCCGCCGCCGGTCCGGCGAACCCGAACGGCCCCGCGACGAACGGGACTATTTGGGGCGGCTGCTGGATCGGTTCTGAAGGGGGAGGCGCGGCCGGGGGCATCGGAAGCGCCACGCTGGAAGCGCGCCGAATCGCCCCGACGAAGCGTCCGCACCTTCGTGGACATCCCGGCATCCCCCGGATTTCCGCCATCGCCCATTACCCGAGCGTCCCGCCCCAGATCATCCGGCCTTTGCGACGACGGCGGCGACGGTCGGCCTGACCCCGGCGGGGGGGCAGGGGGCGCTTGGCCGGGTTCGAGGGCGGGCTGGCGAATGCCGCATCTAATCTGTGGTCGCTGCTGGCCTGAGCGGGGCTTGGCGATGGCCCGCGGCTCAGTCGACCAGGCCTCGCAGCCGGTCGACGGCGGCGGTGGCGCGCTGGTCCAGCCAGTCGCGCCCCTCATCCACCTGCGCCCGCCACGCCATCAGCCTGGCGCCAAGCGCCCCCTGATCGGCGAGGCGGGGCGCGAGCGCATACAGCGCCACCGCCACCAGCGCGGCCATGACCGCGACGTGATAACCGGCATCATGGCGCCGCCGGGCGCGAGCGGCAGAGGCGGTCGGGCCGTAGGTGGGCTGGGACCCGACATGCGGCAGGCCCAGCCGCCGAGATTCCGGGCCGGGCGGCAGGGCC
>NZ_JRKS01000051.1 GCF_000763805.1 Paracoccus sphaerophysae
CGCCACGACCGGGCAATCCCGCCCCAAGGAGAGTCCCCGCCACGCACGGGGGCCGGACAAAGCAAAAGACGTCCAGGAGACCATCATGCGTCACGCCCGCGGCTATCGCCGCCTGAACCGCACCCACGAACACCGCAAGGCGCTGTTCGCCAACATGGCCGGCTCGCTGATCGAGCATGAGCAGATCAAGACCACCCTGCCCAAGGCCAAGGAACTGCGCCCGATCATCGAAAAGCTGATCACGCTGGCCAAGCGCGGTGACCTGCACGCCCGCCGCCAGGCGGCCGCCCAGCTCAAGCAGGACCAGCACGTCGCGCGCCTGTTCGAGATCCTCGGCCCGCGCTACAAGGACCGCCAGGGCGGCTATGTCCGCGTCCTGAAGGCCGGCTTCCGCTATGGCGACATGGCGCCGATGGCGATCATCGAGTTCGTCGACCGCGACGTGAACGCCAAGGGCGCCGCCGACCGCGCCCGGACCGAGGCCGAAGCGGACGCAGACTTCGAGGTCTGAGCCAGGCGCCCGACGCACCGGGCCAACAAAAATCAAGTGACGTGTCGTCACCCGACCCGCGCGGCAGCAGCTGCGCGGGTTTTTCCATTTTCGGCCGTGTGGCGGCCGAACACTGGAACAAATACGACACAATCGGGATTCGCCATAGGGGGGCCGGCTCGGCTATCCCATTGACCTTGTCACAGACAATATATCTAAAAAGACATGTCTTCGAGAGCCGAGATCAACGCCATCCTCGCCCGCCTGCGCAAGCTGGCGCCAATGGGCTATTTCATCGGCGCGCATATCCGCTTTGCGGCGCCCGTGATGCAATTCCAGACCTATCCGGCCGCGTGGATCGAAAACTACGCCTCGAACGGCTATGCGCTGCGCGATCCCACGATCGCCTGGGGGTTCTCTACGACCGGGGCGATCCGGTGGTCGATGATGCCGATCCCCGACCCCTTCGGCATCATGGCCGATGCCGCCCGCTATGGGCTGGTCAACGGCATCGTCGTGTCCTGCGGGCCGCTGAAATCCCGCACCATCGCCTGCTGCGCCCATGACATGCGCGAATTCACGAATGACGAGATCGAGGCGATCTCGACCCTGGTACGCCGGCTCCACGATATTACCGAGCCGCCGGAGAGCCTGACGAAGGCTCAGCAAGAGGCCCTTCGGTGTATCGCGGAGGGCGATCGTCATGCAGCAGCGGCTGCCAAGCTTGGCATCACCGAAAGCGCGTTCAAGGCGCGTCTGATCTCGGCCCGTGAAAGGCTGATGGCCAAGACGACTGCCGAGGCGCTGCAACGGGCCAAGGACTACCGCCTGTTGTAGGATACGCCCGCACCACCCGCGTCGCTCCCTGGGGCCTTCCCCCCAACCCCAGGAGAAGACCATGCAGACCACGACCCTTTCGTTCACCAACCTTCACAACTACGGCGAGTTGTTCGCCAATTTCTTCCGCGCGCGTCGCCAGAGCTTCATCATCCAGCGCAACTGGGATCTGCCCCAGACCGACGGGATGGAATTCGACCAGTACGACACCCCGCAAAGCCGATGGGTAGCCGTTCACGACGGCAGCACCGTCCTGGCCGGGATGCGGCTGACGCCGACCACCGCCAGCTGCGGGATCTATTCCTACATGATCCGCGACGCGCAGCGCGGCATCCTGGGGGGCTCGATCCCGCAGGACCTGCTGTATGACGAGGCCCCCGTCGACGAGCAGACATGGGAGGCGACGCGCCTGTTCGTCGCCCATGACGTGCCGCAGTCGATCCGCCGGCGGGTCCACGGGCAGCTGGTCGACACGATGGTGACCTGCGCCCGCGGCGTCGGCGCGACCCGGCTGCTGTCGCTGAACGGCGATTACTGGCCGCGGGTGTTCAGCCGCTGCAAGATCGACGCGCAGGCGATCGGCCGGCTGTGCTGGATCGACGACGGCTATTACCAGTGCACGGCGATCAACCTGGCCAGCAAGATGCACTAAGGCCATATCGCCATCCCGCCGGTTGAGAGCTACCCTCTGCCGGCGGGCAACCCTGGAATTCGTCAATGGCCGACCTGTTCGACTCGCTTCCCCCTGACGCCGCGCCCCGGTCCCCGGCGGCGCGCTCGGCCCATCAGCCGCTGGCCGACCGGCTGCGCCCCAAATCGCTCTCCGAGGTCATCGGCCAGTCCGAGGTGCTGGGCGACAGCGGCCCGCTGGGGGCGATGCTGGCGGCGGGCAGCCTGTCCTCGCTGATCCTGTGGGGGCCACCGGGGGTGGGCAAGACCACCATCGCGCGGCTGCTGGCCGACCAGACCGACCGCGCCTTCGTGCAGATCTCGGCGATCTTTTCCGGGGTGCCGGAACTGCGCAAGGTCTTTGACGCGGCCAGGCTGCGCCGCGATCAGGGCCGGGGCACGCTGCTGTTCGTCGACGAGATCCACCGCTTCAACAAGGCCCAACAGGACAGTTTCCTGCCGCATATGGAGGACGGGACGATCCTGCTGGTCGGCGCCACGACCGAGAACCCCTCGTTCGAGCTGAACGCCGCGCTGCTGAGCCGGGCGCAGGTGGTGGTGCTGAAACGGCTGGACCTGACCGACCTGGAACTGCTGGCCCAGCGGGCCGAGCGCGACCTGGGCCGCGCCCTGCCGCTGGACGGCGCGGCCCGCGACGCGCTGCTGGAGATGGCCGATGGCGACGGCCGCGCCAGCCTCAACCTGATCGAGCAGGTGATGGCGTGGAAAACCGACCGCAAACTGACGCGGGACGAGCTGTCCCAGCGCCTCATGCGCCGGGCGGCGAAATACGACAAGTCGGGGGACGAACATTACAACCTGATCTCGGCGCTGCACAAATCGGTGCGCGGCAGCGACCCGGACGCGGCGCTGTACTGGCTCGCCCGGATGCTGGACGGGGGCGAGGACCCCCGCTATCTCGCCCGCCGCCTGACCCGGATGGCGATCGAGGATATCGGCCTCGCTGATCCCGCCGCGCAGCGCCACTGCCTGGACGCCTGGGCGCTTTATGAACGGCTGGGTTCGCCCGAGGGCGAGCTGGCGCTGGCGCAGGCGGTGATCTACCTCGCGCTCGCGCCGAAATCGAACGCCGGCTACATGGCCTTCGGCGCCGCCAAGCGCGAGGCCAAGGCCACCGGCAGCCTGATGCCGCCGGCCCATATCCTAAACGCGCCGACCAAGCTGATGAAGGAGCAGGGCTACGGCGCCGGCTATGCCTATGACCACGACGCCGAGGACGGGTTTTCGGGCCAGAACTATTTCCCCGAAGGCATGAAGCGCCCGGTCCTGTATCAGCCGGTCGAGCGCGGCTATGAACGCGAGCTGAAGAAGCGGCTGGACTGGTTCGTCAGCCAGCGGCTCAAGCGCGGCGGCTGACCCAAGCCGCTTCGGGCGGTCGCAGATATCCCGGGGTCCGGGGCAGAGCCCCGGTGCGGCGGCCCCGCCAAGGTTGACTTTGCCCCCTGCCGCGCACAGGACACCCGCATGATGAACCCATTCCTTCAGGTGGCGCTGGGCGGCGCGGCAGGGTCGGTGGCGCGCTACGGCGTGAACCGTGCGGCGACGGCGCTGGCGCCGGGCTTTCCGGTCGCCACGTTGATCGTCAACATCGTCGGCTCGTTCCTGATGGGGCTGCTGGTCGTGCTGCTCGCGCAACGCGGCAATGCGTTGGCGCCCCTGCTGATGACCGGGGCGCTGGGCGGCTTCACCACCTTCTCGGCCTTTTCGCTGGACGCGGTGACGCTGTGGGAACGCGGCCAGCACGGCTTAGCCGCCGGCTATGTCGCGGCCTCGGTCCTGCTGTCGCTGGCGGCGCTGACCGCCGGCATGGCGCTGGGGCGCGCGGCATGAGCGGCGTCCAGACCCTGCGCGTCGGCGACGACGAGGGCGACCAGCGGCTGGACCGCTGGCTGAAGAAGAAGTTTCCGCAGCTGAACCAGATCGCCATCGAGAAGATGTGCCGCAAGGGCGAGCTGCGCGTCGATGGCGCCCGCGCCAAGCCGGCGACCCGGATCGAGGCCGGGCAGGACATCCGCATCCCGCCCTTGCCCGACGCCGCCCCCGCGCCGCCGCCCCGCACCGCGACGCCTCGCGACGGCGACGCGCAGATGATCCAGGCGGCGGTGCTGTGGAAGGACGAGCACATCATCGCGCTGAACAAGCCGGCCGGGCTGCCCTCGCAGGGCGGCTCGGGGCAGGGCGACCGGCATGTGGACGGGCTCAGCGCGGCGCTGATGTTCGGCTACAAGGACAAGCCCAAGCTGGTCCACCGGCTGGACAAGGACACTTCGGGCATCCTGCTGCTGGCCCGCACCGACCGCGTCGCGCGCCGCCTGTCCGAGGCGTTCCGCGCCCGCACCACCCGCAAGATCTACTGGGCCGCCGTCGCGGGCGTCCCGTCGCCCCGGATGGGCACGGTGCGTTATGGCCTCATCAAGGCTCCCGGCCACGGCCGCGGCGGCGAGGGCGAGAAGATGATGGCGATCCACCCCGCGAAGGTGGACCAGACCGAGGGCGCCAAGCGCGCCACCACCGATTACGCGGTGCTGGACAGCCTCGGCACTCGGGTGTCGTGGTGCGCGCTGGTGCCGGTCACCGGCCGCACCCACCAGCTGCGCGCGCATATGGCCGAACTCGGCCACCCGATCAGCGGCGACGGCAAATATGGCGGCTCGGGGCAGGAGAATCTCGGCGACGGCTGGGGCGCCCAGCTGGGCGGAGAGATCAGCCGCAAGCTGCACCTGCACGCCCGCCAGATCAGCTTTGACCACCCGGTGACCGGCAAGCGCATCACCCTGACCGCGCCCCTGCCCGAGCATATGGCGCGGACGTGGAAGACGCTCGGCTGGCACGAGAACGACGTGCCCGCGGACCCGTTCGAGGATGCGCCATGAAGCTGGTGATCTGGGACATCGACGGGACGCTGGTGGACAGCCACGCGATCATCATGGATTCTATGGCCGCGGGCCTGGCCGCCGCCGCCCTGCCGCCGCTGCCCACCGCTGCGGTCAGCGGCATCGTCGGGCTGTCCTTGCCGGTCGCAGTGGCGACGCTGCTGCCCGACAGCGACGCGGCGACCCGCGAGAAGGTCGTGCAGGGCTATCGCAACGCCTATTTCAGCGCCCGCAGCACCGCGGAATCGCCGCTGTTTCCGGGTGCGCGGGACCTGCTGGACCGGCTGGCGGCGCGCGAGGACGTGCTGATGGCGGTCGCCACCGGCAAGTCGCGCAAGGGGCTGGACGCGCTGATCCGCACCCACGACCTGGCCGGCTATTTCGCCACCACGCAATGCGCCGACGACCATCCGTCCAAGCCGGCACCGGGGATGGTGCTGGCCTGCCTGTCGGACACCGGGATCGACGCCGCCGACGCGGTGATGATCGGCGACACCAGCTTCGACATGCTGATGGGCCGGAACGCCGGCGTGGACGGAATCGGCGTCGCCTGGGGCCACCACCCGGCGGCCGACCTGACCGCCGCGGGGGCCGTCGCCGTCGCCCGCGACTTTGCCGAACTGTCGCGGCTGCTGGACGCGAGGCTGGGCGCATGACCGAGTGGAAGGCCCGCCGCTTCTGGAAAGCTGCCGCCGTCGAGCCGGCCGGCGAGGGCTGGCAGGTCACGCTGGACGGCCGCCCGGTGCGGACCCCGGGCAAGCTGTCGCTGATCCTGCCGACCCGGGCGCTGGCCGACGCCATCGCCGCCGAATGGGACGCGCAGAGCGAGGCGATCGACCCGAACGCGATGCCGCTGACCCGCGCGGCCAATTCCGCCATCGAAAAGGTCGCGCCGCAGTTCCAGGCCGTGGCCGACATGCTGGGCGATTATGGCGGGACCGACCTGCTGTCCTATCGCGCCACCCATCCGCCGGCGCTGGCGGCCCGGCAGGCGGCGGGCTGGGACCCGCTGCTGGACTGGGCCGACGCCACGATGGGGGCGCGGCTGGCGGTGACGCAGGGGGTGATCCCGATCCCGCAGGACGCCGCGGCGCTGGCCCGTCTGCGCACCCGGCTGGACGCGCTTGACCCGTGGGAACTGACCGCGCTGCATGATCTGGTGACGCTGCCCGGCTCGCTGGTGCTGGGGCTGGCGGTCTTCGACGGCCGGCTGAGCGCCGACGAGGCCCACGCCCTGTCCCGCATCGACGAGGATCACCAGGCCGAGGCCTGGGGCCGCGACGACGAGGCCGAGGCCGCCGCCGCCGCCCGGCTCGAGGCGCTGCGGTCCTCGGAACGGCTGCTTGCGCTGCTGCGGGATCGCGGGGCGGACAGGACGCCCGACCGCCACCCCGACGACCCGGCGGATCGCACGGACGCTTGACGCACACGACCCTGTCGTCACAATGATGCCGACGAGGGACGCCGCCGGCGCCCCGCCGAACGGGGCCATCCTCGGCCCCGCATAACCGTTCCGGGCGCAGATCCGGGCGACCAACAGAGAGGATTTCCATGCGACAGATCGTATTCCTGGCCACCGCGGCCGCTGCCGCTCTCGCCGCGGGCGGGGCGATGGCCGCCGAGGGCGAAACACTGGCCCAGGTCAAGGCGCGCGGTGTGCTGAACTGCGGCGTCAACACGGGCCTGGTCGGCTTTGCGGCGCCCGACGCCAACGGCAACTGGTCAGGCTTCGACATCGCCATCTGCAAGGCGGTCGCTGCGGCCGTCCTGGGCGACGCCTCCAAGGTGAAATACGTCCCCACCACCGGCCAGACCCGCTTCACCGCGCTGTCCTCGGGCGAGGTCGACGTGCTGGCCCGCAATTCGACCTGGACGTTCCAGCGCGACACCGACCTCAAGCTCGATTTCGCCGGGGTGAACTACTACGACGGCCAGGGCTTCATGGTCCGCAAGGACCTGGGAGTCAGCTCGGCCAAGGAACTCGACGGGGCGACAATCTGCATCCAGACCGGCACCTCGACCGAATTGAACCTCGCCGACTGGTTCCGCGCGAACAACATGACCTATCAGCCGGTCAACATCGATTCGAACGCCGAGGGCGAACAGCAGTACATGGCCGGCGCCTGCGACGCCTATACCACCGACGCCTCGGGCCTGGCCGCGACGCGGGCGGCCTTTGCCGACCCGGACAACCACATCATCCTGCCCGAGATCATCTCGAAAGAGCCGCTGGGGCCGGCGGTGCGCCACGGCGACAACAACTGGGGCGACATCGTCCGCTGGGTGCTCTACGCGCTCATCTCGGGCGAGGAATACGGCGTGACCTCGGCCAACATCGAGGAGCTGTCCAAGTCCTCGACCAACCCCGACGTGCAGCGGATGCTGGGCGCGACCGACGATTATGGCGCGATGCTGGGGCTGGACAAGGAATGGGCCAAGCGCGCCATTGCCGCCTCGGGCAACTATGGCGAGATCTTCGCCGCCAATATCGGCGAGCAGACTCCGATCGGGCTGGCCCGCGGCCTGAACGCGCTGTGGACCCAGGGCGGGCTGATGTACGCGATGCCATTCCGCTGAACCTGGCCCGGGGCCGTGGCCCTCGCCGCGGCCCCTTCGCCCGCGCGGCGTGACGGAACGACAAGACCGCGGCCCACGGCCGCGGCACGGCGGACAGGACGGGCGCCAAGACCCGCACACCGCCCCAGGGAGACGTGAGCCATGACGCCCAACAACCCGGCCGACCGGCCGTTCCGGCTGTCGATGCTGATCTATGACCGGCATTACCGGTCGTTGCTGATCCAGGCGGTGGTGTTCATCGCCGTGATGCTGGTCGGCTGGTGGCTGGTCAACAACACGCTGACCAACCTTGCCCGGATGGGCAAGACGCTGGATTTCGGCTTTCTGTGGAACCGGGCGGGCTATGACATCCCGTTCAGCCTGATCCCGTATTCCTCAAACGACAGCCATCTGCGCGCCGCGATGGTCGGGCTGACCAACACGCTGCTGGTGTCGGCCCTGGGCTGCGTGTTCGCCACCGTCATCGGCGTCGTCGTGGGGGTGCTGCGGCTGTCGGGCAACTGGCTGGTCGCCCGGCTGATGACCATCTATGTCGAGACCTTCCGCAACGTGCCGCTGCTGCTGTGGATCCTGGTGATCCTGGCGCTGTTCACCGAGGTGATGCCGGCCCCCCGCGACTACAAGCCCGCGGCGGACGGGACCGCGAAAGCCTCGATGATCCTGTTCGATTCGGTGGCGCCGACGAACCGCTATACGGCCATCCCGCGGCTGGCGGTGGACAACGATCCGGGCAGCGTGGGCCTGGGCGGGTTCCAAGTCGACGCGGCGCTGCTGGCCTTTGGCGTGGCGCTGCTGGCGGCCTGGTGCATCCGCCGCTGGCTGCGCGACCGGGCGCAGCTGCTGCAGGACACGACCGGCCGCCGGCCCGCGACCTGGTGGATCACGGCGCTGCTGTTCCTGGTCCCGCTGCTGGTGCTGAGCTGGCTGTTCCAGGTCCATCTCGTCCGGCCCGAGCTGAAGGGCTTCAACTTCGCGGGCGGGCTGAACCTCGACAATGGCTTTGTCGTGCTGCTGCTGGCGCTGTCGCTGTATACCGGCGCTTTCATCGCCGAGATCGTTCGCGCCGGCGTCATGGCCGTCAGCCGCGGCCAGTCCGAGGCCGCCGCCGCCCTGGGCCTGCGCGCCCGCCTGATCATGGGGCTGGTGGTGCTGCCCCAGGCGCTGCGGGTGATCGTGCCGCCGCTGATCTCGCAGTATCTGAACCTGACCAAGAACTCGTCGCTGGCGATCGCGGTGGGCTATCCCGACCTGCGCGCCACGCTGGGCGGCACGACGCTGAACCAGACGGGCCGCGAGATGGAATCGATGATCGTGATGATGGGCATCTACCTGGCGATCAGCCTGGTCATCTCGGGGGTGATGAACGTCTACAACGCCCGCGTGACGCTGAAGGAGCGCTGAGATGTCCGAGCTGCACGCCGAGACCGTCGCCTTCGTCCGCGACACCATGCTGCCCCCGGCGCTGCCGCCGGCGCGCCAGCGCGGCGTGACGCTGTGGCTGCGCGAGAACCTGTTTTCCGGCCCGCTCAACACCGTGCTGACCCTGCTGGGGCTGGCTGCGGTGTGGTTCATCGTGTCGCATCTGTGGCCGTGGTTCGCCAATTCGGTCTGGAACGCCAGTTCGATGGCCGAGTGCCGCGCGGCGGTGGCGGCGAAGGCGGGCGAGGATGCGACGGGCGCCTGCTTCGGCGTCATTCGCGAACGCTGGAACCAGTTCATCTACGGCTTCTACCCCTCGGCGCTGTACTGGCGGCCGACGATCGTCTTCGGGCTGATGCTGTTCGCCGTGGCGCCGGTGCTGTTTTCCGAAAGCCGCGGGCTGCGCTGGGCGGTGCTCGGCTTTGCCGCGGTCGCCTCGTTCGCGGCGGCCGTCGCGGTCGGCATCCCGCCCCGAGCGGCGCTGATCACGGGCGGGGTGTTCGTGCTGTGGGCGGCGCTGATCGAATACGCGCCGCGCCGCGCGCTGGTGCTGAGCCTGCTGTTCCCGTTCCTGGCCGTCTGGCTGCTGTGGGGCGGCTCGGTCTGGCCGGTCGTGTCGGCGCTGGCGGGGTTCGTGCTGGGCGGCGTGGTCTGGCGCCTTGCCGCGCGGTTGGGCCTGGGGCTGCTGGCCGTGGCGCTGGGGATCGCCGCCACCGTCGCCTGGTGGCTGTGGCTAGGCCCCGACGCCGCCGCCGACCTGCACGCCATGCTGCCGGTTGCGCTGGATCGCGTGGAATCGCGCAGCTTCGGCGGCTTCCTGCTGGCGCTGACCATTGGCGTGTCCGGCATCGTCATGTCGCTGCCGCTGGGCATCATCCTCGCGCTCGCCCGGCAGTCGGACATGCCGGTGGTCAAGTCGCTGGCGGTGATGTTCATCGAATTCATCCGCGGGGTGCCGCTGATCACCCTGCTGTTCGTGGCCTCGATCCTGCTGAACTACTTCCTGCCGCCGGGCACGAACTTCGACATCATCCTGCGGGTCATCATCATGGTGACGCTGTTCGCGTCGGCCTACATGGCCGAGGTGATCCGCGGCGGCCTCGCCGCCCTGCCGCGCGGGCAATACGAGGCCGCGGATTCGCTGGGCCTCGACTACTGGAAGGCGCAGCGGCTGATCATCCTGCCGCAGGCGCTGAAGATTTCCATCCCCGGCATCGTCGGCACCTTCATCGGGATGTTCAAGGACACCACGCTGGTGACCTTCGTGGGCCTGTTCGATCCGCTGAAGCAGATGGCCGACACCATCCGCGCCACCTTCGAATGGAAGGGCGCCTATTGGGAGCCCTATGTCTTCACCGGCACGATCTTCTTCATCATCTGCTTCGCCATGTCCCGATACGCGATGTATCTGGAACAGCGCCTGAAACGTGACCATCGCTGAGGGGGCGACCATGACCCAGACCGACCTGCACCCGAGCGCCGCCGCCGATCCCGGCCAGACCGCCGTCCTCATCGAGCGGATGAACAAGTGGTATGGCAGCTTTCACGTCCTGCGCGACATCGACCTGAGCGTGCGCAAGGGCGAACGCATCGTCATCGCCGGTCCGTCCGGGTCGGGCAAGTCGACGCTGATCCGCTGCATCAACCGGCTTGAGGAGCACCAGTCCGGCCGCATCGTCGTGGACGGGATCGAGCTGACCAACGACCTCAAGAACATCGACAAGGTGCGGTCCGAGGTCGGGATGGTGTTCCAGCACTTCAACCTGTTCCCGCATCTGACGGTGCTGGAAAACTGCACCCTGGCGCCGATCTGGGTCCGCAAGTTGCCACGCCGCGAGGCCGAGGAGACCGCGATGCATTTCCTGCGCGAAGTCCGCATCCCGGACCAGGCGCACAAATACCCGGGCCAGCTGTCGGGCGGCCAGCAGCAGCGGGTGGCGATCGCCCGGTCGCTGTGCATGCGGCCCAAGATCATGCTGTTCGACGAACCGACCAGCGCGCTGGACCCCGAGATGATCAAGGAGGTGCTGGACACCATGATCGAGCTGGCCGAATCCGGCATGACCATGCTGTGCGTCACCCACGAGATGGGCTTCGCCCAGGCGGTGGCCGACCGGGTCATCTTCATGAACCAGGGCCAGATCGTCGAACAGAACACGCCGTCCGAGTTCTTCAACAATCCGAAATCGGAACGCACCAAGCTGTTCCTTTCGCAGATTCTGGGGCATTGATGCGGCAACCATATTGCTCACGGCGGGGGACGCGATGAACCAGATGTATCTTTTGCTGATCGGCGTGCTGGGGATCGCGGCGGTCGGCAGCCTGCTGTCCAGCGACGACGACGAGGAATTCGACCAGGGCGAAGAGATCCCCGAGCTGCCTTTCGTCGACGGCACCGACGACGCCGAGGCACTGAACGGCACCGCGGGGGCCGAGATTGTCCGGTCGCTGGGCGGGAACGACACGGTGAACGCCGGGGGCGGCGACGACTGGACCTATGCCGGCACCGGCGACGACACGGTGATCGCCGATGCGGGCGACGACCGGGTGTTCCTTGGCGAGGGCGACGACCTGTATGGCGACGCCGATGACAACGCCGCCGCCGACGGCAACGACACGATCGAGGGCGGCAGCGGCGACGACACCGTCTATGCCGGCGCCGGCGACGACGTGATCCTGCCCGGCGACGAGGACGAGGACGGCGACGTGATGGACGGCGGCACCGGCGCCGACACCATCGACGGCGGAGATGGCGACGACTCCCTCACCGGCGGCGCCGACGAGGATGCCGATTCGCTGCTGGGCGGCGACGGCAACGACGAGATCACCCTGCTGGACGGCGACTTTGCCGAAGGCGGCGACGGCGACGACAGCTATCTGCTGACCAACGGCGCCGGCCCGGCCACCATCGCCTATTCCCCCGAGGATCGGCTGGTCGTCAGCTATACCGGCACCGAGCCCGACATCCGCGTGGTGCAGGCCGGCGACGATGCGCAACTGATCGTGGATGGCCGGGTGCTGGCGACGCTGCAGAACACGGCCGCGGGCGATGTGCGCGTCCAGACCGACGATGTCACGCCTGCGTCCGGTGGCGGGTATGTCGTCCCGGTCACCGACGTCGTGCCGGTCGTCATTTCCACCTGATCGCCGCGGGATTAGCGCGCGACGCCGGGGCCTGAGGTCCCGGCGTTTCGCTTTGGCAGGCGTCCGCCCCCAGTCAGATCGCCGCGGCGCGGCTTTCCTCCAGATAGATCTCGCGCAGCCGGCGGGACACCTTGCCCGGCGCACCGTCTCCCAGCCGGACGCCGTCGATTTCCACCACCGGCATGACGAAGGCCGAGGCCGAGGTGATGAACGCCTCGTCCGCCGCTATGGCCTCCTCGACGGTGAAAGACCGTTCCTCGACCGTCATCTGCGCCTCGCGCGCAAAGCGCAGCACGGCGGCGCGGGTGATGCCGTGCAGGATGTCGTTCGACAGCGCCCGGGTGATGATCGCCCCGCCCTTGACGATATAGGCGTTGTTCGAGGTGCCCTCGGTCACCAGCCCGTTCTCGACCAGCCAGGCATCGTCGCAGCCCCTGGCCTTGGCCTCCATCTTGGCCATCGAGGGATACAGCAGCTGCACCGTCTTGATGTCGCGGCGGTGCCAGCGGATGTCGGGCAGGGTGCAGACCTTCCAGCCCGTCTCCGCGGCCGGGTTGTCGATCAGCTGCGGCTTCTGCCATGTATACAGCACCACCGTCGGGGGCGTGTCCGCCGGCGGATAGACGAAGTCGCGATCGCCGCCGTTGCCGCGGCTGACCTGCAGATAGACCATGCCGTGGGTGATCTCGTTGCGGGCGACCATCTCGCGGTGGATCGCCAGCCATTCGTCGTCGCTATGCGGGTTCTGGATGCCCAGTTCGCCCAGCGAGCGGGCCAGCCGCGCCATGTGGCCGGGAAAGTCGATCAGCTTGCCGTCCAGCACGCTGGTCACCTCGTAGACCGCGTCGGCCATCACGAAGCCGCGGTCGAAGACCGAGACCTTGGCCTGATCCTCGGGCAGATACTCGCCGTTCAGATGGACGATACGGGACATCGCGGGCTCCTGACGCTGTGACGCGGCCGTTGTGCGCCAAAGCCGCGCCGGCTTCAACCGCGGCGCCGGGGACGCAGATGCAGAACGCCTTGCTGCGACCGCAGCAATTATCTAACACGGGCGCAGTCCGAGACGACACATAATTGCCGAAAGGTCCGCCGCCATGTCCTTCCGCCTGCAACCCAGCCCGCCCGCGCGCCTGAACCGCTGCCAGCTCTTCGGCCCCGGCTCGCGCCCGGCGCTGTTCGAAAAGATGGCTGCGTCGGCCGCCGACGTGGTGAACCTCGATCTTGAGGACTCGGTCGCGCCCGACGACAAGGAACAGGCCCGCAAGAACATCATCCAGGCGATCGGCGACGTGGATTGGGGGACCAAGACGCTGTCGGTGCGGATCAACGGGCTGGACACGCCGTGGTGGTATCGCGACGTCGTGGACCTGATCGAGCAGGCCTCTGACCGGCTGGACCAGATCATGATTCCCAAGGTCGGCAACGCGATGGACCTGTATGCCGTGGATGCGCTGGTGACCGCCGCCGAAAAGGCGCGCGGGCGGACCAAGCCCATCGCCTTCGAGGTCATCATCGAATCCGCCGCCGGGATTTCCCATGTCGAGGAAATCGCCGCCGCCACCCCGCGCCTGCAGGCGATGAGCCTGGGGGCCGCGGACTTTGCCGCCAGCATGGGCATGGCCACGACCGGCATCGGCGGGACGCAGGAAAACTATTACATGGCCCATCAGGGGCAGAAATACTGGGCCGATCCGTGGCACTGGGCGCAGGCGGCCATCGTCGCGGCGTGCCGCACCCACGGGGTGTTGCCGGTGGACGGCCCGTTCGGCGATTTCAGCGACGCCGAGGGCTTCCGGGCGCAAGCGCTGCGCTCGGCCACGCTGGGGATGGTCGGCAAATGGGCGATCCACCCCAGCCAGGTCGCGCTGGCGAACGAAATATTCTCTCCGGGCGAAAAAGCCGTCACCGAAGCGCGGGAAATCCTGTCGGCGATGGAAGAAGCGCAAAGATCGGGTGCGGGTGCGGCGGTATACAAAGGTAGACTGGTTGACATTGCGTCTATTCGTCAGGCACAAGTGATCGTACGTCAGGCAGAGTTGATCCGCGATTCTGCCAAATGACGTAACGTCATACCCAGACGGCCAGGCGGGGAGGCCAAGCCGTCTTCTGGGGGAGGAGCGACAGGTCCCGCATCACCGGCGGGGCCTGTCTCTGTTGAGGGGGCGCCCGCCGCCGCCCGCACAGGAAAGCCCCGCGCCGGGACGCGGGGCTTTTTCATGGGCGGGGCTCAGTCGGCGCTGCGGACCTCGCGCCGTTCGCCCAGCAAGCCGACCACGATCGCATAGCAGGCGCCCAGCAGCACAATGGTGAAGGGCAGCCCGGTCGACACCGCCATCGCCTGAAGCGCCGCCAGACCGCCGCCCAACATCAGGGCGATCGCCAGCAGCCCCTGCATGGTGCACCAGAACACCCGCTGCGGGATCGGCGACATCACCTTGCCGCCCGAGGCGATGGTGTCGATCACCAGCGACCCTGAATCCGACGAGGTGATGAAGAACACCGTGACCAGGATGATCCCGATCAGGCTGGCCAGCTGGGTCAGCGGCAGCTGGCGCAGCATCTCGAACAGCTTCAGTTCCAGCGCCGCGTCGGCCACGCCCTGGAAGCCGCCCAGATACTGGGTGATCGCGGTGCCCCCCAGCGCGGTCATCCACAGCACCGAGATCAGCGCCGGGATCACCAGCACCGCGGCCAGAAACTGGCGCACCGTCCGCCCGCGCGAGACCCGCGCGATGAACATCCCCACGAACGGCGACCAGCTGATCCACCACGCCCAGTAGAACGCCGTCCAGCCGTGACGGAAGTTGTCGTCGGTGCGCCCGAAGGGGTTGGAGAGCGGCACGATCTCGCGTGCATAGGCGGTCAGGTTGCCGAAGAAGCCGGTGACGATCTGCCAGGTCGGCCCGACGGCGATCACGAACGCCAGCAGCGCCATGGCAAGGATCATGTTGGCCTCGGACAGGCGCTTGACGCCCTTTTCGACGCCCAGCACGACCGAGGCCATCGCGATCAGCGAGATCACCACCACCAGCGCGATCTTGGTCCCGTTGCCGGCCGGGATGCCGAACAGGAAATCGAGCCCGGCGGCCGCCTGTTCCGCGCCAAAGCCCAGCGAGGTGACCAGCCCGAAGATGGTCGCGAAGACCGCCAGGATGTCGATCAGGTGCCCCGGCCAACCCCAAATCCGGTCCCCGAAGATCGGGTAGAAGACCGACCGCATGGTCAGCGGCAACCCCTTGTTATAGCTGAACAGCGCCAGCGCCAGCGCGACCACGGCGTACATCGCCCAGGGGTGCAGCCCCCAGTGATAGACGGTCGCGGCCATCCCCAGGCGCCGGGCCGCCATCGGGTCGCCGGATGCCCCCTCCAGCGGGGCCCAGTCGGTGCGGACGCCGTCGGTGATCTCGACGCCTCCCAGCGCGGCAGTGAAATGGCTCATCGGTTCGCTGACGCCATAGAACATCAGCCCGATGCCCATGCCGGCGGCGAACAGCATCGCGAACCAGCCGAACAGCGAGAAGTCCGGCGTCGCCTCGGGACCGCCCAGCCGGACGTTGCCCAGCGGGGTCACGATCAGCCCGAGGCACAGCAGCACGAAGACGTTGCCGGCGGTCAGGAACAGCCAGTCGAAGCTGCCGGTCATGGTGTCGCGCAGGCTGCCGAAGGCGGTCTCGATCCCGCTGGGCTGCGGCACCCCGTCCAGCGGCGGCTGGGCGGTGAGGATCTGGCCGATCAGCGTGCCGACGGTGAACAGCGCGATGACCACGGCCGAGACGATGAACACCACCTTGTGGATGTCGATTTCCAGCGTCACGGCCCGGCTGACGTTGTCCTGGCCGATCTCGTAGGCGGTGTCGATGATCTCGGTCGGGCCTTCGGGGACGGGCAGGCCGTCGCCGGCATCGGGGTCGGTCTGCGGGGCGAGTTCGGGATGGCCGGACAGGATCGGGCGTTCATGGCTTGGGTCGCCGGGATGGCCCGGCCCGTGGATGGGATCTGTCATCTGCACCTCATGATGGGACGCCTCGTGGCGCCGTGAGAGGGCGTGACCTTCCCACGATGCGGGGAGCAGATGCAAGAAAACCGCGCCGGGGCGCGGTTTTCACAGTCAGATCAAGTGGCTGGTCCGGTCAGAAATCGAACAGGTCGGACAGGAACGAGTCCCGCTTCTTGCCCTTGCGGTAACGGTAATCGTCGTCATCGTCATCGCGATACCGGCGGCGGTCGTCGCGGTCACGGTCGCGATAGCGGTCGTCGTCGTGCGGCCGATAGTCGGCATCGCGGCGGTCGGAATCGCGGCGGTCGAAGGGCGGCTGGCCGTGCAGGTCGGGCGCCGCCGAGGGATGCGCTGCGGGCTGCGGGGGGACCACCGGATTCTGGGCGATCGGCGCAGCGGTGGGCGGGGCCATGACCACCGGGCGCGCCTCGCCGCTGCCGGCGCGGTCGATGATCTTGTCCAACTCGCCCCGATCCAGCCACACGCCACGGCATTTCGGGCAATAATCTATCTCGACCCCGCTGCGGTCGGTCATCACCAGGGTTTCGCCGTCCACCGGGCACTGCATGGCTGATCCTCTCTGCCGTTTTCACCGACTTAGGGGCGGCGCGGCATCCTGCAAGGGCCCGGGCCGAGAGAGGGGAACCCAGTCGGCAGGGATCTGCGGGGTCGCCGCCACCAGCCGCTGGGTATAGGGATGGCGGGGCGCGGTCAGGATGGCCTCGGTCGCGCCCTCCTCGACGATGCGGCCCTTTTCCATCACCAGCACCCGGTCGGTGATCGCGCGCACCACCGACAGGTCGTGGCTGATGAACAGCCACGCCAGCCCGTGCGAGGCCCTGAGCCGCGCCAGCAGGTCCAGCACCTGCGCCCGGACCTGCACGTCCAGCGCGCTGACCGCCTCGTCCAGGATCACCAGCCGCGGCCGGATGATGAGCGCGCGGGCGATGGCGATGCGCTGGCGCTGGCCGCCCGAGAACTGGTGGATGTGGCGGGACATGGCGTCGGGCGGGATGCCGACCTCGTCCAGCGCGGCGGCCACGCGGTCGCGCCAGTCGCGGGGCCGGCCGGTCAGGTGGAACGGCTCGGCCACCAGCCGGTCCACCCGCCAGCGCGGATCGAAGCTGCCATAGGGGTCCTGGAACACCACCTGCACCTTGGCGCGCAGATACCGGGACATGGCCGCCGTGACCGGCTCGCCGTCCAGCAGGATGCGCCCGGCCTGCAGCGGCTCGAGCCCCAGCACCGCGCGGGTAAGGGTCGATTTCCCGCAGCCAGATTCGCCCACCAACCCGACAGATTCGCCGTCGGCGACGGTCAGGCTGACCCCGTCCACTGCCCGCAGCACGGGGTAGGGCGCGAACATCGACGGGCGCGGCAGCAGATATTCCCGCACCGCGCCCTCGACCTGCAGGATCGGGGTGTCGTCGGCCGGCACGCTGACCCGCTCCGGCTGGTGGCGCGCGGCCGCGAACAGCGCGCGGGTATAGGGGTGGGCCTGGGTCCGAAACAGCGGCTCGGTCGCGCCCTGTTCGACGACGCGGCCCGACTGCATGACCGCGACCCGGTCGGCCACCCCCGCGATCACCGCGAGGTCGTGGGTGATGAGCAGCAGCGCCATGCCCTCGGTCCCCACCAGTTCCCGCAGCAGGTCGAGGATCTGGGCCTGGGTGGTGACGTCCAGCGCGGTGGTCGGCTCGTCGGCGATCAGCAGGTCGGGGGCGTCGGCGATGGCCATCGCGATGGCGACGCGCTGGCGCTGGCCGCCGGACAGCTCGTGCGGGAACAGCGACAGCGGAAAGCGCGGCGCGGGCAGGCCGACGCGGTCGAGACGGGCGCGGGCGACGGCCAGCGCCGCCGCGCGGTCCATGCCGTGATGCTGGACCAGCACCTCGGCCACCTGGTCGCCGATGTTCATCAGCGGGTTTAGCGCCGTCATCGGTTCCTGGAAGATCATCCCGATGCGGCGGCCGCGCAGATCGTTCAGCGCCCGTTCCGGCAGGTCCAGCAGGTTCTGGCCGTCCAGATCGACGCGGCCCCGGGCGACCGCGCCCTCGGGCAGCAGGCCGATGATCGCCAGCGCCGTCATCGACTTGCCGGACCCGCTTTCGCCGACCAGCCCGGTGATCCGTCCCGGCGTCAGGTCCAGATCGACATCGGCCAGCACCGGCCGCCCCTGGATCGTCACCGACAGGTCGCGGACGGAAATCATGTGACCCGCGCCCGCAACCGCGGGTCCAGCGCGTCGCGCAGCGCGTCGCCCATCAGGTTCAGCCCCAGCACCGTCAACACGATGGCCAGCCCCGGCACGATCGCCACATGCGGGGCGATGGTCACCATCGTCTGCGCCTCGGCCAGCATCCGCCCCCAGCTGGGGGTGGGGGGCTGGGCCCCGAGGCCCACATAGGACAGCCCCGCCTCGGCCAGGATGCCCAGCGAGAACTGGATCGTGCCCTGCACGATCAGCAGGCTGGCGACGTTGGGCAGGATATGTTCGACGCTGATCCGCGCCCGGCCCTTGCCCGCCACCTGGGCGGCGCGGACATAATCCAGCGTCCACAGCGGCAGGGCGGCGGCGCGGGTGACGCGGGCGAAGACCGGGATGTTGAAGATGCCGATGGCGAGGATCGCGTTCACCGCCGACGGCCCCAGCGCCGCGGTGATGAGGATCGCGATCACCAGCGAGGGGAAGGCAAAGATCAGGTCGTTGCCGCGCATGATGACGTCGTCCACCCAGCCACCGCGGCCGGCCGCGGCGACCAGCCCCAGAGGCACGCCTGCGGCGACCCCGATCCCCACCGCGACCAGCGCCACGGCGATCGAGGTTCGCGCGCCGACCATCACCATCGATATGAGGTCGCGGCCGAAATGGTCGGTGCCCAGCCAGTGCTGGGGTCCCGGAGGCTGCAGCTTTCCCGCGATGTTGACCCCGGTGACGCCGTAGGGCGTCCAGAACCACGACAGCAGCGCCGCGGCCACGGCGATGCCGGTCAGGATCACGCCGAGCGTCAGGGCGAGGCGTCTCATCGCCCGCGCAGCCTCGGGTCGACGGCGGCATAGGCCAGGTCGACGAGGAAGGTGACCAGGATCACCGCCGCGACCAGCACCAGCACCGCCGACTGCACCACCACCAGGTCGCGCTGGGTGATCGCCTGAAAGATCAGCCGCCCGACGCCGGGCAGGTAGAACACGTTCTCGATGATGATCGCGCCGGCCAGCAGGAAGGAAAACTGCATGCCCAGGATGGTCAGCACCGGGATCATCGCGTTGCGCAGCGCGTGGCGGCGCAGCGCCTGGCCGCGGGACAGGCCCTTGGCACGGGCCGAGCGGACATAATCCTGGCCCAGCGTCTCGATCAGCGCCGAGCGCAGCACGCGCGCCAGGATCGCCGCCTGCGGCAGGGCCAGCGCGACGGCGGGCAGGATCAGCGCACGCAGGGCGCGGGCGGGCTCGTCCCAGCCCGGAAAGCCGCCCGCCGGCAGCCAGCGCAACCTGACCGCGAAGACCAGCACCAGCAGCATCGCGAACCAGAAATTCGGCAGCGCGATGCCCAGCTGGGTGCCGCCCATCACCGCCACGTCGGCGGCGCCGCCGCGGCGGCGGGCAGCCAGCATCCCGACCGGGAACGCCACCGCCACGGCCAGCGCCAGCGCCATCAGCGCCAGCGGCAGCGACACCTGCACCCGGTCGAGGATCATCCCCGCCACCGGGGTCTTGTAGGCGAGGCTGGTCCCCAGATCGCCGGTCACCACGCCGCCCAGCCAGCGCAGGTAGCGGACCGGCCAGGGCAGGTCCAGGCCCAGCTGCTCGCGCAGGGCGGCGATGGTGTCGGGGCGCGCGCCGGTGCCCAGCATGAAGCTCGCCGGATCGCCGGGCACCAGATCGACCACTGCAAAGATCACCGCCGAGGCGATGATCAGGCTGAGGATCAGCGTCAGGAGGCGGCGGACCAGCAACAGCATGGGGGGACGCTAGGGCGCGGGCGGCACCGGGTAAAGAGGTTGGCGCGGCCGCCGCGCCGGGCCTATGGTCCGCGCCGCAACAGGGGACAGGCCGTGCAGATTGACAGGGGGCAGATTTGCGGGGGGCAGATTTGCGG
>NZ_JRKS01000052.1 GCF_000763805.1 Paracoccus sphaerophysae
GACCCCAACTGCTACACCCACCGAACCGCAGGCCCCCGCCGCGCCCGCCGCCCCCCAAGCCACGGCGGCCGAGTCGGGGCAGCGGCCATGAACCTCTCCACCTGGTCGATCCGCAATCCGGTCCCGCCGACCGCGATCTTCCTCGTGCTGCTGATCGTCGGGCTGTTCAGCTTCATGCGGCTGCCGGTGACGGCGATGCCGAATATCGACCTGCCGATCGTCACCGTCTCGATCGGCCAGCCCGGCGCCGCCCCGGCGGAACTGACCAGCCAGGTCGTCAAGCCGATCGAGGACGCCATCGCCGACGTGACCGGCGTCCGGCATATCAGCTCGACCGCCACCGACAGCGCCGCCAACGTCACCGTCGAGTTCGAGCTGGAAACCGACAGCGACCGGGCACTGAACGACGTCAAGGACGCGGTCGCCAGCGTGCGCTCGGACCTGCCGGATTCGATCACCGAACCGCTCGTCCGGCGCCTCGACGTCACCGGCATGCCGATCCTGACCTATGCGGTCAGCGACCCGACCCGGTCCATCGAGGAGCTGTCGAAATTCGTCGAGGACGTGATCGCGCGCCAGCTGTCGACCGTGGACGGGGTCGGGCAGGTCAGCCGCATCGGCGGCGCCGACCGTCAGATCGAGGTGGCGCTGGACCCCGACCGCCTGCTGGCGCTGGGCCTCACCGCGGCCGGGGTCAGCCAGGAGCTGCGGTCCAAGAACATCAACATGGGCGGCGGCCGCGGCGATCTGGCGGGGACCGAGTATTCCATCCGCACGCTCGGCTCGGCCGATACCGTGGCGCAGCTGTCGGCGACGCCGATCTCGATCGCCTCGGGGCGGACGGTGCGGCTGGACCAGCTGGGGCAGGTCACTGACGGGCCCAGCGACGAACGCAGCTTTGCGCTGCTGGACGGCAAGCCGGTGGTGGCCTTCGGCGTCTATCGCGCCAGCGGCAAGTCCGACCTGGTTGCCGGCGACGGCGCGAAAGAGCGGCTGGCCCAGATCTCGGCGCAGAACCCCAACCTGCGGGTGACGCTGATCGACGACGCCACCACCTATACCGAACAGTCTTACCATACCGCGATGGAGACGCTGTACGAGGGCGCCGCGCTGGCCGTCATCGTGGTGATGCTGTTCCTGCGCAACTGGCGCGCGACGTTGATCGCCGCGGTGGCGCTGCCGCTGTCGGTCATCCCCACCTTCTTCGTGATGGACATGCTGGGCTTTACCCTGAACGGGATCAGCCTGCTGGGGATCACGCTGGTGACCGGCATCCTGGTCGACGACGCGATCGTGGAAATCGAGAACATCGTCCGCCACATTCACATGGGCGTGCCCCCCTACCAGGCGGCCGAGGAAGCCGCGACGGAAATCGGCACGACGGTCATCGCGATCTCGATGTCGATCGTGGCGGTGTTTGCGCCGGTCAGCTTCATGGGCGGCATCGCCGGGCAGTATTTCAAGCAGTTCGGCCTGACCGTCGCCATCGCCGTGCTGTTCTCGCTGCTGGTGGCGCGGATCATCACGCCGATGCTGGCCGCCTATTTCATGCGCGGCGCCGGGCCCGCGCACGAGGAACGCGACGGGCCGGTCATGCGCGGGCTGATGGGCGTCCTGCGCTGGACCATGCGGCACCGGCTGCTGACGCTGCTGCTGGGCTTCGGGGTCTTCGCGGGCTCGATCTATTCCGCCACGCTGCTGCCGACCGAGTTCATCGCCTCGGGCGATATCGGCCGCAGCCAGATCGAGCTTGAGCTGCCGCCCGGATCGACCATCGCCCAGAACCAGACCGTCTCGCGCGACCTGTCGGCGCGTATCGCGCGGGTGCCCGAGGTGCGGTCGGTCTTCGTCATGGGCGGCACCGACGAGGTCACCACGTCGCGGGTGATGATCAACTATGGCCGCAAGAGCACCCGCGAGCGCGACCAGTTCGCCATCGAGGCCGAGCTGAAGCGCGACCTGGCCACGGTGCCGGACGTCCGGCTGAACTTCCAGAACGAGAACGGCGCCAACGACGTGTCGATCAGCGTGCTGGGCGACAGCGAGGAGGCTGCCGGGCAGGCCGCAGCGCTGCTGGTCGCCGAGATGCGCCGGATGCCGGATCTCGAGACGGTGAGTTCATCCTCGAGCCTGCGCCGCCCGGAAATCCAGATCGCGCCCAAGACCGAGCTGGCGGCGCAGTTGGGCGTCTCGGCCAGTTCGATGGCGCAGACGCTGCTGGTGGCGACGCTGGGCGACAGCGAATCGAACCTCGCCAAGTTCAACGCCGGTGACGAGCAGATCCCGATCCTCGTGCGGTTGAACGCCGAGGCGCGCAAGGACCTGCTGCAACTGCGCAACCTGCGGGTGCCGTCGCAGGCGGGCCAGGTGCCGCTGGCGGCGGTGGCCGATGTGTCGCTGTCGGCCGGCGCGACCCAGATCGAGCGCTATGACCGCCGCTATCGCACCACCGTCAACGCCAACCTGGTGGACGGGGCGGTGCTGGGCCCGGTGTCGGCCAAGATCACCGCGCTGCAGGAACAGATCGCGCTGCCGCCGGGGACCGAGTTCCAGACCGCCGGCGACGCCGAGATCATGGGCGAGGTGTTTTCCGCCTTTGGCATCGCGATGGGGTCGGGCGTGCTGCTTGTCTATGTCGTGCTGGTGCTGCTGTTCCACAACTTCGTGACGCCGATTTCGATCCTGCTGTCGCTGCCGCTGGCCATCGGGGGGGCGATGTTCGCGCTGTATCTGACCGGCTATGCGATGGGCATGGCGGTGGTGATCGGGTTCCTGATGCTGATGGGGATCGTGACCAAGAACGCGATCATGCTGGTCGAATTCGCCCTGAGCGCGATGGACGCCGGCGCGGCCAAGCGCGACGCGATCCTGGACGCGGTGCACAAGCGCGCCCGCCCCATCGTCATGACAACCATCGCCATGGCAGCGGGGATGGTGCCGTCCGCGATCTCGACCGCCGAGGGGTCCGAGTTCCGCGCCCCGATGGCGATCGCGGTGATCGGCGGGCTGCTGCTGTCCACGCTGCTGTCGCTGCTGTTCGTGCCGTCGCTGTTCTCGCTGATCCACGGGGCGCAGGAGGGCGCGGGGCGGTTCATCCAGCGCATCGTCGGGCTGAACCGGGCGCCGCGGTCCGAGGTCTGAGGCGTACTCGGGGGCTTCGCCCCTCGCGCCTGCGGCGCTTCACCCCAGGATATTTGGGCAAAGAAGAAGGGCCGCGGTGTGGCGCGGCCCTTCTTGTGTGGAGCGTCGGTCAGGCGAGCATGCCGACCGGGTTTTCCAGGTGCTCGACGATGGCTTGCAGAAGCTGCGCGCCGAGCGCGCCGTCGATGACGCGGTGGTCGACGGACAGGGTCATCGACATCACGTTGCGGATGACGATCTCGCCGTCTTCAACCACCGGAGTCTGAATGCCGGCGCCCACCGCGAGGATCGCGCCGTGAGGCGGGTTGATGACCGCGTCGAAGTTCTCTATCCCGAACATGCCGAGGTTCGAGATCGCGAAGCTGCCGCCCTGGTATTCGTGCGGCGCGAGCTTCTTGGTCTTGGCGCGGGTGGCAAGGTCCTTCATCTCGGCCGACAGCGCCGAGAGCGTCTTCTTGTCGGCGTCCTTGAGGACCGGGGTGAAGAGCCCGCCCTCGATGGCGACGGCGACCGCCACGTCCGAGGGTTTCAGCTTGATGATCCGGTCGCCGGCCCAGACCGCGTTGGCATCCGGCACCTGCTGCAGGGCCAGCGCGCAGGCCTTGATGATGAAGTCGTTGACCGACAGCTTCACCCCGCGGGATTCGAGTTGCTTGTTCAGCGTCGCCCGGAACTCCATCAGCGCGTTCAGCTTGGCCGAGCGGCGCAGGTAGAAATGCGGGATGGTCTGCTTGGCCTCTGACAGCCGCGCCGCGATGGTGCGGCGCATCCCGTCGAGCGCGACCTCTTCGGTCTCACGGCCTTCCAGCATCTTGGCGACGGTGGCATAGCCCATACCCTGCGGGACGGCGGCTGCCTGCGCAGGAGCGGCGGCTTGCGGCGCTGCCGCGGGCGCTGCGGCGGCGGCAGGCTTGGCGGCGCCGGGTTGGGCGGCTTCGACGTCGGCCTTGACGATGCGGCCCTTCGGCCCCGAGCCGGTGATGCCTGCCAGGTCGATGCCCTTTTCCGCCGCGATCCGGCGGGCGAGGGGCGAGGCGAAGACTCGGTCGCCCTTGCCGCGTGCCGGGGCGGGGGCAGCAGAGGGGGCAGCGGTCTCGGCCTTCGGCGCCTCTTTCGGTGCGTCGGCTTTCGGCGCTTCGGCCTTGGCCGCGCCGCCCGCCGAAGCGGCGGCCGAGGCGTCCTCGCCTTCCTCCAGCAGGACGGCGATGAGGGCGTTCACCTTGACCCCCTGGGTGCCCTCGGGGACGACGATCTTGCCGATCACCCCTTCGTCCACTGCCTCGAATTCCATCGTCGCCTTGTCGGTCTCGATCTCGGCGAGGATGTCGCCGGATTTCACCGTGTCGCCCTCTTTCACCAGCCACTTGGCCAGCGTGCCTTCCTCCATCGTCGGGGACAGCGCGGGCATCAGGATTTCGGTTGCCATGTCACGCGCTCCTTACCGATAGGTCACTTTGCGGACCGCCTCGACCACCTCGTCCGCCGTCACCAGCGCGAGGCGTTCCAGGTTCGCCGCATAGGGCATCGGCACGTCCTTGCCGGTGCAGTTGATCACCGGGGCGTCCAGGTAATCGAAGGCGTTTTCCATGATCCAGGCCGACAGGTGGTTGCCGATGGACGCCACGGGGAAGCCTTCCTCGACCGTGACCACCCGGTTCGTCTTCTGCACCGACCGCAGGATCGCCGGATAGTCGATCGGGCGCAGGGTGCGCAGGTCGATCACCTCGGCGTCGATGCCGTCGCCCGCCAGCTTCTCGGCCGCCTCCAGCGCATGGGCCATGCCGATGCCGAAGCTGATGAGGGTCACGTCACGCCCCTTGCGGGCGACGCGGGCCTTGCCGAAGGGAATGGTGAAATCGGGCAGGTCCGGGACGTCGAAGGTCCGGCCGTAGAGGATCTCGTTTTCCAGGAAGATCACCGGGTTCGGGTCCCGGATCGCGGTCTTCAGCAGCCCCTTGGCATCGGCCGCCGTATAGGGCTGCACGACCTTGAGGCCGGGGATCGCCGCATACCAGGCCGCATAGTCCTGGCTGTGCTGGGCGCCGACCCGGGCGGCGGCCCCGTTCGGGCCGCGGAACACCATCGGCGCGCCCATCTGGCCGCCGGACATGTAGAGCGTCTTGGCGGCCGAGTTGATGATGTGGTCGATCGCCTGCATGGCGAAGTTGAAGGTCATGAACTCGACGATCGGGCGCAGCCCGCCGAAGGCGGCGCCGACGCCGATCCCGGCAAAGCCCATTTCCGAGATCGGGGTGTCCACGATCCGGCGCGGGCCGAAGCGTTCCAGCAGGCCCTGGCTGATCTTGTAGGCGCCCTGGTATTCGCCGACCTCCTCGCCCATCAGGAAGACGGTCTCGTCGCGCTCCATTTCCTCGGCTATCGCCTCGCGCAGCGCCTCGCGCACGGTCATCTGCTTGACCGCCGTGCCCCGGGGCCAGTCGGGGGATTCGTCGGGTTCGGGGGTGCTGACCGCCTCGACGGCGGATCTGGCGGCGGCCGGGGCGGCGCCGGCATCCTCGCCCTTTTCGTCCTTGCTGTTCTCGCCCGTGCCGGTCCGGGCCGGCGGCTCGGCCGACGCGGACGACGCGGCGGAGGCCGCCGAGGCGTCCTCGCCCTCGGCCAGCAGCATGGCGATGGGGGTGTTCACCTTGACGCCCTGGGTGCCCTCGGCCACCAGCAGCTTGCCGACGGTGCCTTCGTCCACCGCCTCGAATTCCATCGTGGCCTTGTCGGTCTCGATCTCGGCCAGGATGTCGCCGGATTTCACCGTGTCGCCCTCTTTCACCAGCCACTTGGCCAGCGTCCCTTCCTCCATCGTCGGGGACAGTGCGGGCATCAGGATTTCAGTTGCCATGTCGTCCCCTCCTCAGGCGGTCTGCGGCGCCGGATCAGCGTCGGCATAGATGTCGGTCCACAGCTCGGATTCGGCCGGTTCCGGGCTTTCGCGCGCGAAATCGGCCGAGTCGTTCACGATGTCCTTGATTTCCTTGTCGATGGCCTTGAGGTCGTCCTCGGTCGCGTGCTTGCCCTGCAGCAGCAGCTGGCGGACGTGTTCGATCGCGTCGCGTTCGTCGCGCATCTTCTGCACCTCTTCGCGGGTGCGGTACTTCGCCGGGTCGGACATGGAATGCCCGCGATAGCGATAGGTCATCATCTCGAGGATATACGGTCCCTTGCCGGCGCGGCAGTGGGCCACCGCCTTGTCGCCTGCGGCCTTGACGGCCAGCACGTCCATGCCGTCGACCTGTTCGCCGGGGATGCCGAAGGCCTCGCCCCGGCCGTACAGCGTCGTCGACTTGGTGGACCGCTTCATGCTGGTCCCCATCGCGTACTGGTTGTTCTCGATCACGAAGATGACCGGCAGGTCCCACAACTCGGCCATGTTGTAGGTCTCATAGACCTGGCCCTGGTTCGACGCGCCGTCGCCGAAATAGGTGAACGTGACGTTGTCGTTGCCCTTGTACTTGTCCGAAAATGCCAGCCCCGCGCCCAGCGGCACCTGGGCGCCGACGATCCCGTGGCCGCCGTAGAAATGCTTCTCTTTCGAGAACATGTGCATCGAGCCGCCCTTGCCCCTGGAGTATCCCCCCTCGCGCCCGGTCAGCTCGGCCATCACGCCGCGCGCCTCCATCCCGCAGGCGAGCATGTGGCCGTGGTCACGATAGGACGTGATGCGCTTGTCGCCTTCCTTGGCGGCGGCCTCCAGCCCCACGACGACGGCTTCCTGGCCGATATACAGGTGGCAGAAGCCGCCGATGAGACCCATGCCGTAAAGCTGGCCGGCCTTCTCCTCGAACCGGCGGATCAGCAGCATGTCGCGGTAGTATTTCAGCAGATCGTCGCGGGACACGTTGGCGGTGTTCGCGGATGCTGTCGGGGCGGGGGCGGCCGCCTGGGCGGGCCGTGCCGGGCTACGGGCCATGCTAGTCCTCCGGTATGCTGCGGAATAGTTCAGCGTTGAACTAGTCCTGACGCGGCCCGGCGGCCGGTGCAAGCCGATTCCTGACGCGGCGTCATTCGCCCGGTGCAGGGATGCCTAGCGGATGACCAGCTCGTCCGCCCGGACCAGCCCCAGCACGTCGCGGGCGCGTTCGTCCAGCAGGTCGAGATCGAGATAGTCGTCCGACAGCCGGCGGGTCAGGTTGCGCATCTTGGCGACCTCGCCGGTGAGGACCTCGCGTTCCTTGACCAGATCGGCGGTCTCGGCCTCGAGCTGCACCCGGCGCAGCAGGCCCGAGGGCCCCTGCACGGCGGCGAAGGCGAAATACAGTCCCAGCAGCAGCATGATGATGAAGAACACGACGGCGCTGACGGGCAGGGTGCGGGACATGATCGCTCCGGCTGGTTTCGGCCCTTATGCCATGCCGGGGCGGGCAGGGGAATCCGGGTTCGTCACCAGCAGGTCGGCCAGCACCAGCGCCATGACCTGCGCGCTGTCCAGCATGTCGCGCACGCCGATCCATTCGTCGGGCTGGTGCGCCAGGTTCAGCACGCCCGGCCCATAGGCGATGCAGTTCTTAAGCTTGCCGATGCGGTCGATGTGCTTCTGGTCATAGGTGCCGGGGCTGACCACATAGCCGGCCTCGATCCCCAGCACCCGCTCGATCGCGGCGGCGGTGGTGCGGACCACCGGCGCGTCGCGGTCGGTCATCGAGGGGATGACCTCGAACAGGTCGCGGATCTCGTACGAGAAGCTCGCCCGCTGCGCCCTGACCCGCTCCATCAGGGCGGCGACCTCGGCTTTCACCTCGTCCAGCTGTTCCTCGATCAGGAAGCGGCGGTCGATGACGATGCGGCAGCGGTCGGGGAC
This sequence comes from Paracoccus sphaerophysae, assembly GCF_000763805.1. Taxonomy (GTDB): domain Bacteria; phylum Pseudomonadota; class Alphaproteobacteria; order Rhodobacterales; family Rhodobacteraceae; genus Paracoccus; species Paracoccus sphaerophysae. The sequence goes on from NZ_JRKS01000052.1 coordinate 7,952, forward strand.
GCAGGGGGCGGGCAGGCCGGTATAGCCCTCCTCGGGTTCGCGCGCGCCGCCGTGGATCGAGTTGATGTTCAGGGTCGAGTTCCGCGCCCCGTCCGGGATCACCGGCATCGCCGTCTGCTTGCCGGCGAGCAGCGGATACAGCGTCCGTTCCATCTCGTCGATGACCGCGCCCATGTGGCGCACCGCGCAGTCGCCGAGGAACGGCATCGAGCCGTGGGCGATCCGGCCCCGGGTCTCGATTTCCGCCCACCAGACGCCGCGATGGCCCAGGCAGATGCGGTCCTTGTGCAAGGGTTCGGGGATGATGACGTGCTGCACGTCGGCGAAATGCCCGTGCTCGGCCAGATAGGCGACGCCGCCATAGCCGCCGGATTCCTCGTCCGCCGTGGCGCTGATCTGGATGCGGCCGGCGTGGTCGGGATGGGTGGCGACGAAGGCCTCGGCGGCGATGATGCTGGCCGCCAGCCCGCCCTTCATGTCGCACGCGCCGCGGCCATAGATGCGGTCCTCGTCGGGGACGTATTCGCCGCCGAAGGGGTCACGGGTCCAGCCGTGGCCGACCTCGACCACGTCGTGGTGGCTGTTGAAATGCACGGTGTCGCCGGGTCGCCCCGCGTCATGGGTGCAGATCACGTTCCAGCGCGGGTAATTCTCGCTGTCCCCCGGCGCGCCCTGGGCGCGGATCAGCTCCACGCGCCAGCCTTGCGGTTCCATCCGGGCGGCCAGCGCCTCGCAGATGTCAAGGTAATGCAGGCCCGGCGGGTTCAGCGTGGGGATGCGGATCAGCGCCCGGGTCAGCGCGATCAGGTCCTCGCGGCGGGCATCGACGGCGGATTTCAGCGTGTCCATGCGCGCGATGCTAGGGGCGAAGCGCCGGCATCGCAATCGCCAGGGGAACCGCCTTGCCAACCGGCGGTTTTCCCTCCGTAACTTGGACCGACGCCGATTTGAACGGAGTGTGCCCGCATGGCCAGCCTCGACCAGCAGATCATCGACAGCCAGAAGCAGGTGGCCGTCACCCAGGACAAGATCAACCAGATCGGCGTGACGCTGGACCGGATGGCGCGGGCCGACACCGCCGCGACCGCCCCGCAAATGGACATCGCCAATGCCACGCTGGCCGATGTCCATAAGCACACCGAGCAGATGAACGCCAACATCGCCGAGCTGATCATGGGGCTGGACGATGTGACCGCGGGGTTTTCCAAGGACTTCGAGCAGATGCGGTCCAAGACCGGCTGGGAAAGCTTTGTCGGCATCTTCGCCCGCGGCAAGTCGGAATCGATGCGGCAGGAACGGCTGCGGACGGCCTCGGTCGACGACAAGCTGCAGGACCTGATTTCCAAGTCGGACGTCATCACCCGGCTGCTGCAGGACCAGCTGGCGCTGCTGCAGGACCAGCAGGTCAAGGTCGAGAGCAACCTGACCCAGACGCTGGCCGACCGCGAGGCCGCCGTGGCCGAACTGGAAAGCCTGCGTGAGCGCATCAAGGCGATGGACCCGCGGCTGATCGAACTGGAAAACAAGGTTTCCAGCACCACCGACCCCAGCGACCGCACCCGGCTGGAAACCGAGCTGGCGATGGCCAACAAGGACCACAACGAGCTGGTGCAGGCCGAGCAGGTGGCTCTGGCCCGGTCGCAGACGCTGGAACGCTATATCGAGTCGGGCAAGACCTGGGTCGACAGCCTGCAGAACCAGGCCGCGACGCAGATGGTGCTGATCAACAAGCTGCAGACCGACACCAAGCAGCGCGTGGTGCTGTATGACGCGCTGACAAAATCGCTGAAGACCGCCCAGCAGCAGGACGTGGCCCACCGCATCAACGAGATCGGCGTGCGAACCGACCAGGAGGCCGCGACCGCGATGGCCGGCATCGGCGCCGCGACCAACGAAAAGATGGCCGACATGCTGGAGGCGCACGGCGAACACATGGTCTTTGCCCGCAAGGTGCTCGAGGAGAAGGCCAAGGCCGACGAACGCTTTGCCCGCCGGTTCAGCGAGATCGTCGAGAAGCACGACAAGAACCTGTATTCGGGGTCGTAAGTGACCAACCCCGCCGCCGGCCTGTCTGCCGACCACCGCGAGATCGCCGACGACCTCGTCGCCCGCGGCTATTTCCTGCAACTGCGCCGGATCGCCGCGGCGCTGACCCCGGCCCTGGGCGAGATGGTGCGGGACCGGGTCTTTGGCCTGACCGACACGCAGGTGATCCAAGGCTATCTGCGGGCGCTGCTGGCAACCGTCGATGCGCTGTCGATGAAGTATCTCGTGGCCTCGCGCGTCGAGGGCCCGCTGTCGCGGCGGCTGGTGATCGACATCCACGATTCCGGCTTCCCGGTCTGGCAGGAGATCGCCCAGACCGCCGCCGATGCGGCGCAGGCTGGCGAACAGCTCGCGCGTACCCCCACCGCCGCCGCGATCAAGGACGACATGATCCGCGAGATCTTGTCCGACCTGCGCCATCCGACGCGGCTGCAATTCGCCCTGTCGCAGCGGATGTATTACGAAGCGCTCGCCGCCGGGGGGCTGTTCTGGCCGCAGATCCACCCGATGGCGCTGGGCATGGGGCAGGAAGGCCACCGCCGCCGCTGGCTGATCCACTGGGGCGTTTATGACAGCCGCCAGAACTTGCCGGTGGTCTATCTGCTGGACTGCGACGACACCGGCCGCCGGCCGCTGCCCGACGACGCCAAGCGCTGGCCCGAGGCGCAGGCGCATCTGCTGGCGCAATCCGTCGGCGCACTGCAATTGCTGACGATCGCGCAGGGCTTCGACGCCGATTTCGACACGCTCCACCCCTGGCGGCTGCGCCGGGTGACGCTGGGGCCGATCCATTCGCGCGAATTCACTCTGCAGGAGGGGCCGATCAAGGGCGTGCTCGAGGATGCCCACGCCAGGCCGGGCGAGGACTGGGCGCTGGCGATGGCGGTCGAGGACCTGCAATCCGGCCGGGTCGAGATGCAGAATTCGGGGGTCTTCAGCGTGGTGGAAAAGCAGGTCTACCGGATCGACACCACCGGCGCGCACGGGATGGGGCAGGGGCTGACCTCGGCCCAGCGGCTGCTGGTGATCCCGCAGCGGCCGTTCCAGGCGCTGTCGCGGCTGGACCCGCCGGGCTTCCGCGGAATCCGCAAATACGTGCCGATGCCCGACGGGCGGGTGATGGGGGTGAACTGATGGAAACCCGCGACGAGATGGAACTGCCCGAGCCGAAGATCCGCGCCCACTACCCGCAGGCGCTTTCCCTGCTGACCGGCTTTGACCACGCGCCGCGGCTCGCCACCGCCGCGCCGGTGGCGGTGGCGGAACGCTCGCCCGGCATCCCCCGCGCCTCGCGCTTCCGCTCGACGACGCCGGGGCTGGCGGGGCTGTCCACGCAGCGCCCCGGCGCGGTGCGGCTGGTGGACCGGATCGAGCGGGTGGGCGGCGACGACCTGCCCTCGGCGCTGTCGGCGACGGTGCTGCGCGCCCTGCGCCGGGCGCTCGCCATCGCGCTTGCGGTGGGGGACGAGGTGTCGGCGCGGTCGGGCGCGGCCGAGTTGAAGCGCGCCAACCTCGAAAACCGCCTGCCGCCCGAGCAGGCCGGCGCCTTCAAGGAAATGCTGGCCGCGGAATCGCTCGCCGTGCTGTCGGTGCTGGCCAACGCGACCGCTTTCCTGCTGGCCGAACACGCGGACGGCGAGGCGCCCGACATCGGCGGCGTTTCGGAAATCCTCACCGACGCCCCCCACACCGCCCTGCAGGGCGCGCTGTGGGAGTTGGACCAGAAGCTCGCCGCGGCCGCCGACGACAAGGCGGTGGCCGCGATCACGCTGGCCTGGGCCGAGGCGCTCGCCGCCGCCGTCCAGGCCCGCGCCGACGCCGCGCCGCGCACCGCCGCCTTTGCCGGCGCCCGCTGGCGGGTGTCCGCCGACGACCTGCCCATCGCCGGCTTCGCCCCCGCTACCCGCGCCCGCGGCAGGCCCGTGCAGATGGCCTTCAAGCGCCCGGAAGAGGTCGTCGGCAACGCCATCGCCAAGCACCAGGCGATGCGGCTGGCGCGGATGCTGGTCGCCTATGACTTTGACCGCCGGATGAACCCGTTCGTGGAGCTGGGCGGCTTCATCTTCACCTTCCTGGGCGACGGTCGGCCGGGGACCGGCAAGACCACGCTGATCCAGATGATGGCGGGGCTGATCAACGACTACTGCGCCGTCGCGGGCTATCCGTGGCGCTATGCCAATCTCGGCATCGACAACGTGGACAGCTATCAGGGCAAGTCGGGGCAGAACGCGCGGGCGTTCATCGACAGCGTGCTGGATCCATCGGTGATCGGCTTCGGCACCATCGACGACATCGACCAGGTGGCGGGGCGGCGCGGGGACCGGCAGTCCTCCTCGGGCCAGCAGGAGATCACCGCGGTGCTGATGGACGCCTTCGCCGGCGCCGGCACGGTGGTGCGCGGCAACGCGACCTTCGGGATGTTTTCCAACCACGCCGAGTCGATTGACGACGCCCTGCGCCAGCGCGCCGGCGCCCGCTTCCTGATCGACGGCCCGAAGACGCGCGAGGACTACATCGACATCTTCGCCCTGCTGCTGGGCAAGCGCCACGACATCCCGGTGGGCGAGCACGACCTGATGAAGGCGCAGGAAATCCGCACCGCGGTGCGCAAGGGCTATTCCGGCCACGACCGCCCCGCAGAGGCCTCGCTGGCCGCGATCTGGGACGAGGTGTCGGCCCGGCTGGGCCCGGTCGACACGCTGTCCGAGATCGGCACCTATCTGCACGCCATCGCCGAGGCCGAGCCGCGCTTTACGGGGCGGGCGGTCAAGAACATCACCGACGCGATCAAGACCCGCGCGATGGATTTCGACATGCCCGACGAATGGTTCACCTCGCCCGAGCCGTTCCTGCACCAGCCGTACGCGGTGAAGCTCGAGATGATCGCAGCGCTGCGCCAGCCGATCACCCCGGCGATGGTGGTGCAGGAAATCAACCGCTACGCCGACAGCGAATGGCGCTATGCCGAGACGGCAGACGAAAGCGCCATCGAGGAAACGGTACGCGGGATGGAGCGCATGGCCGAGGCGAAGAGAAGGTATGAGGGGGCGGGGCACTGATGGGTCGGGCCATTTTGATTGCCATCCTCTTCGCGGTCTTCGCCGGCCCCACCCTCGTGCGGCCCCGCGGCGCCGGCTGGTCCGTGGTTATCTCCGGCTCGATCGCGTTCGCCGGGTTGCTCACGATGTATGCCACGACCCTCGAGTGCCACGGCGCGTATTGGCAGGAGCCCTTCACTCCGGGCCATTGCTTTGGGAACGACGTGGCTGCCGCCAGCTTCGCGGGCGGATTCGTCATGGCAGGCATCCTCATGACGTTTGCGCTCAGGGATGCCGTGGTCCTGTCGAGGACACGGACATGAATCTCCTCATCGAACGGGGCCTGATGTTCGGGAACCTCCTGCGGGTGGACTCCCCCGCCTGGGTCGCGCTCTACAACCGTGCGCTGGAAAAGCTGACAGGCAAGACCACCGCGCTGACCGAGTTCCACATCGACCTCACCGGCCTGTCGCCCGAGATCGGCGACGAGCTGGGCGATCTGGACTATCTCAACCCGCCGAACGGCAACCGCCAGTTCATCCTGCTGACGACCGAGCAGAAGACCGCGCCGATGCTGGCCGCGGACCTCTCGGTCTATCGCGCGATCCTGCGCCGCTTCATCGCCGATAACGAAAGCCAGCTCTTCAGCCTCACCGCCCGCGACGCGGTGGTGGGCGAGATCGACGACGAGGTCTGGCAGGTCGCCCAGCCCGCCGACCTTCTGGACATCCGCAAGGTGCGGATCAGCGCCGACACCACCGGCAACCATGTCGCCGAGGCTGATCGGCTGACCGCGATGATCGACCGCTTCCGCAGCCAGCCCGACGCCTGGTGGGACGACGTGCTGATCGCCGAGATGATCGAGCAGGCCAAGAAGTCCGGCGACGTGACCCGCAATCCGGTGCGGCTGGCGCACACCAGTTTTGACGTGCCGGATTTCTGGACCCCTGCCTTCGGCGGCGTCTACGTGATCCGGTCGGCGCGCGAGCCGGCGGTGATCTTTACCGATCCCGCGCAGGAGGTCCCGCTGTCCGGCGTCCTGACCATGAGCGCCCATGACCGCAACGAGATCGCCGCCTGGCTCGCCCGCAACGGTCTCGCCGAACCCATCGCGGCCGCCGCGGCGGCCGACACTGCCGCGATCCTGCGCCAGAAGATCGACTTCATCCTGGTCGACTCGGCGACCCGGGCCGGCATCGACCCGGGCGACGGCACCCGCGCCGACCTGCGCCGCGCCGCGGCCCGGCTGGCCCCCGCGGCCATGCCGGCCGAGCTGCGCGGGCTGGCCGCGATCCTGCGCTATGTCGAAACCGGGGGCGACTGGCCGGTGATTGATTCCGGCGATCCGGCCTATTTCTATGTCCTGCGCGCCACCGCGCTGCCGGCCCGCGACGTGGTGAACCAGCTTCTGACCGAGCTTGCCCCGCATGATGTGCGAGCGCTGTTCACCCTGAACAAGACGCTGTTTTACAAGCTGTTTCAGGGCTGGGACGCGGCCAAGCAGAAATACGTCGCGGACCAGCTGGCGCGGGAATACCAGATCGACAAGCAGGGCACGCGCGAGGCACTGTTCGGGCCGGAACCCGGCATGGCCGAACCCGGCGCGCCCGAGCGTAACGCGCCTGCCGCACCCGCCGCGCCCTGGGGGCCGGCGCGGGTGACGCTGACTGAACGGGCCGCGCCGGCGGCCGGGCCGTGGGGGGCGGCACGCTGATGGCCATCATCCGATTAGCCGCCATCGTCATTGCCATCGAGGCGCTGTTCTATGTGATGCTGTCCTACTATCTGCGCTCGCTGCGGCGCGAGCGGCTGGAAGAGGAGTGGGCCGAGCGCCACCCTGCCGAGCCCGGCGACAGCCCGGAACGCGACGAGTTCGTGCGGCGTTCGATGCATGACTTTCACCGCACGCTCAGGTCGCGGCTGGTGGCGCTGGTGTTCATGCTGCCGACGCTCGCGATCTTCGTGATCGCGTATCTTGTGAACAACCGCTGAGGAACCCCGCCCATGCGTAATTTTCAGGTCGTGCTGGGGGTGCTGTTCGGCGTCCTTGTGTTCCTGTTTCTCGACTATGCGCTGCCGTCGCGGAACACGGTGCGGATCACCAACACCTACAACAAGCTGACCGATCTGGGCTGGAATAAGATCTTCTATGCCTCGCCCGATACGGGCACGGTGCAGAATGCCCAGGGCCTGCGCGACATCCGTTTCATCGACACGGTGCGGCCGAACGGCAAGCCTCTGGTCTATCGCAACGAGGATACCGGCACGATCTGGCCGCCCTATTTCAAGTACGACAGCTCGAACCTGCATGCGGTGGCGGGCGACCTGAAATCCAGCGCCGAGGCACCGCGCTGGGTCAGCGTGACCTCCTATGGCTGGCGGATCTCGCCGCTGAGCATCTTCCCCAACGCGATCTCGATGCGCCCCGTGGCGGGACCGGGCGACCACCCGCTCAACTGGCCGGCGATGGCGATCCTGGGGGTGATCGGCGCGCTGCTGTTCCTGATCTGGCGGATGTGGAACCAGTTCCGCGAGCGGTCCATCGACCCGGCGCTGGCCCGCGCCGACCGCGCGATCGACCGCGTGGACGACCGCCTGGACAGCGCGCGCGACCGGGTGGTGGCGGAATCGCGGCAGGCGCGGGGGCGGTTCAGCGGCTGGGTGGACAGCTGGCGCGGCAAGCCACGGCGCTAGGGCGTTGCGCGGGCTGCGGCCTGACCGACGGGGCGAGCCGGGTTGCCCGCGACCGTGGCCCCGGCCGCGACGTCGCGGGTGACGACCGCGCCCGCGCCGAGGATGGCGCCGTCGCCGATGCGCACGCCCGGCAGGACCAGCGCGCCGGCTCCGATCCAGACATCGTCGCCGATTCGGATCGGCCGGCCGTATTCCTCGCCCGCGGCCCGACGCGCGACCTCGCGCGGGTGGTCTGCGGTCAGCAGCTGCACCGCCGGGCCGATCTGGACCCGCACGCCGATGCGGATCTCGGCGACGTCCAGAAACACGCAGTTGTAGTTAACGAAGCACCCCGGACCGAAATGGATGTGCAGCCCGTAATCGACCGCGAAGGGTGCCCGGATCACCGCGCCGTTCCAGGTCCCCAGCAGGTCGGACAGGATCGCTTGGTCCGCGGCGTCGCCCTCGATCCCGCTGCGCGCGGCGGTCAGGCGCTGCGCGCGCTGGCGCAGGGCGAGCAGTTCGGGGTCGGACGGATCATAGGGCTGCCCGTCCAGCATGGCGCGGCGCGCCGGGCCGAGGGGCCGGGTCACATGAACCCCAGCTCCAGCCGCGCCTCGTCGGACATCATCTCCATCCCCCAGGGGGGCTGGAAGGTCATCTCGACATCGACCTGACGCACGCCGGGCAGGGCGTTGACGGCATCGGCGACCCAGCCGGGCATTTCGCCGGCCACCGGGCAGCCCGGCGCGGTCAGGGTCATCATCACCCGCACCGCGTCGGTGTCGTCGATGGCGATCGTGTAGATCAGCCCCAGGTCGAAGATATTCACCGGGATTTCAGGGTCATAGACCGTCCGGCACGCCTCGACCACGCTGTCGTACAGGGGATGATCGGTCGTCGAGGGCGCGATCAGCGGCGCCCCCTCGATCATCGGCTGGGTCTGTGACTGGTCCATGCGGGATGGCTCCCCTTCAATAGCTGAGCGATTATATAGGGGAACGCCGCGGGCGGTGAAAGGCCCCCCGGGGGCGGACGCGGCGGGGGGCCGGTGTGCCGTGACGGCATGGGTGCCGCGCCGCGTTCGGCCCGGCCGACGCCCGGCGTCAGAACCGCAGGTCGAAGCGATGAACGATCCCCAGCCGCAGCGCGGGCTGGCTGGTGTCCTCGACAAAGGGCGAATCCGCCGCATCGCCGACCAGCTTGCTGTATTCGACCTCGCCCACCACGGCGAGGCTGTCGGTCACCGCATACCGCCCCTCGAGGCTGACGCCCGCCGCATAGATCCCGCCCTGGGGGCTGTAGGCGGCATAGCCGCTGCGCGCAGATTCGTCGGCGGTCACGCCGAAATAGGTCTGGGTAAAGCTGTCGTCGCCGAACTTGGCCTCGATCCCCGGCCACAGCGTCAGCCGGTCGCTCGGGGCGATGCGGTACTTGCCGCCGACCGAGCCGGCCAGGCCGTCATGGCCGCCAAAGCCCTTGCGGACGATCAGCTGCGCCGTCGCCGGGCCGCGGGTATAGCTGAATTTCACCCCAGCCTCGACGGTGCCGTCGATGTCGTCCAGCCCGGTCAGCGCGTCGGAATCGTCGGCCTTGCGGCCGCCGCGCCAGTTCAGCGTCGGCAGCACCCGCAGCCCGTCGGACGAGCCGTCCGCGGTCGCCGCCTGCCCCGGCCGGGTCAGGTCCACGTTGCGGAAGATGACCCAGGGCGAGGTCTCCATGTCCTTCGAGCCCAGCCAGTCGGGTTCGACCTCGGCGCCCAGGCCGATATCGGCGGCGATGCCCCAGCCCTCCTGCGCGGCGGCGGGGGTGACGGTCAGCGCGGCCAGCAGGGCCGCAAGCGGGAAACGGGTCATGTCACTGTCCTTGTGATCGCCGGTGCGGCTTTCGTCATTGCGGGGGATTCTGCCGGGGCGGGGCCGGGCTGTCCAGCGCCGTCAGCCGCGCTCGGCGGCCTCGAGCCGCTCCAGTGCCTCCATCCACAGCGCCTCGGCTCGCGGCAGGGCCTCGGACGCCTCAGCGTGCTTGCGGCCCCATTTCTCGGCCTCGGCCGGGTCGTCATACAGCGTTGGGTCGGCCATGCGGGCGCTGATCTTTTCCAGCATCGCGGTCAGCTTCTCGACCCGTTCTTCGCCGCGCCGCGCCTCGGCCCGCAGTTCGAGGATCTCGTCGCGGCTGGCGCGCTGCGCGGGCGCCTTGGGCGGCGAAGCCGGGGCCTTGGGTTCGTCGCTGGCCAGCAGCGAGCGGCGATAGGTGTCCAGATCGTCGGCATACGGCGTCACCGCCCCGTCGGCCACCAGCCACAGCCGGTCCGCGACCAGCTCCAGCAGGTGCATGTCGTGGCTGACCAGCACCACGGCGCCGGTATAGTCGTTCAGCGCCTCGGTCAGCGCCTCGCGGGATTCGATGTCCAGGTGGTTGGTCGGTTCGTCGAGGATCAGCAGATGCGGCGCGTCGATGGTCGCCAGCAGCAGCGACAGCCGCGCCTTCTGCCCGCCCGACAGCGCGCCGACGCGGGTCTCGGCCTGCGCCTCCATCAGGCCGAACCCGGCCAGACGGGCGCGCAGCCGGGCCGGCGCCTCGTCCGGGCGCAGGCTGCGGACGTGATCCAGCGGGGTCTCGTCCAGATGCAGCTCGTCGACCTGGTGCTGGGCGAAATAGCCGACCCGCAGCCGGGGCGACTTGACCAGCCGGCCCTCCATCGGCGCCAGCCGCCCGGCGAGCAGCTTGGACAGCGTGGATTTCCCCTGCCCGTTTCGGCCCAGCAGCGCGATCCGGTCGTCCTGGTCCAGCCGCAGGTTCAGCCGCCGCAGCACCGCCCGGTCGCCATAGCCGACCGAGACGCCGTCCAGCGAGACGATCGGCGGCGACAGCTGGTCGGGCTGGGGGAAGGTGAAGCGGTGGAACTTCGCCTCTTCGGGCGAGGCGATCGGCTCCATCCGGGCCAGCGCCTTCAGCCGCGACTGCGCCTGCGCGGCCTTGGTCGCCTTGGCGCGGAAGCGGTCGACGAAGCTTTGCAGATGGGCGCGGCGGGCCTCTTGCTTCTTGGCCTCGGCCGCCTGCACGGCGCGACGTTCGGCGCGGGTGCGGGCAAAGCTGTCATAGCCGCCGGAATAGAGCGTGAGCCGGCGATCCTCGAGATGCAGGATCGAGCCCACGGCCCGGTTCAGCAGCCCGCGATCATGGCTGATGATGATGACGGTGTGGGGGTATTTCGCCAGATAGCCTTCCAGCCACAGCGCCCCTTCCAGGTCCAGATAGTTGGTCGGTTCGTCCAGCAGCAGAAGGTCGGGCTGGGCGAACAGCACGCCGGCCAGCGCCATCCGCATCCGCCAGCCGCCCGAGAAATCCCCGGTCGGCCGGGCCTGGTCTTCGGTGGAAAACCCCAGCCCCTGCAGGATCGAGGCGGCCCGCCCCTCGGCCGACCAGGCGTCGATGTCGGCCAGCCGGGTCTGGATGTCGGCGATGCGGTGCGGGTCGGTCGCCGTCTCGGCCTCGGCCAGCAAGGCGTGGCGTTCGGTATCGGCGGCCAGCACCGTGTCCAGCACGCTGAGGTTGGTGGCGGCGCTTTCCTGCGCCACCCCGCCGATCCGTGCCCGCGCGGGGAGGGTTATCGACCCGCCGTCCAGCCCCAACTCGCCCCGGATCAGCCGGAATAGCGTGGTCTTGCCGGCGCCGTTCGGGCCGACCAGACCGACCTTGTGGCCGTCCGGGATCACCGCCGAGGCATGTTCGAACAGCGGCCGCCCGGCGATGGCATAGGAGATGTCGTCGATCTTCAGCATCCCCGCGCCTTGCCGCAGCGCAGCCGGCGCGTCAATCGCCGGCTGTGCAGGGCGAGGTTCAGTCGGGGGCCCGGGCGTTCAGGTCCACAGGTCGGTCAGGGCGGCGAGGTTGACGTTCTGCAGCACCAGCATGTCGCCGGCACCAAAGTCGAACACCGTGGCGGTCCCGACCTGATGAGCGTATTGCAGCGACCCGGCGCGCGAGGCGATGCCGGTAAAGACCAGGCTGTCCCCATCCGCCGCAGAGAAGTCGGTGATGACGTCGCGGCCCATGCCGCGGGTAAAGACGAACCGGTCGGCCCCGGCGCCCCCCGTCATCAGGTCGGCCCCGGCGTCGCCCCACAGCTCGTCGTCGCCGGCGCCGCCCTGCAGCACGTCGTTGCCGGCGCCGGCGACCAGCCTGTCGTTTCCGTCATCGCCCAGCAGCCGGTCGTTGCCGGAACCCCCCGCAATGATGTCGTTGCCATCGCCGCCGCGCAGCACGTCGTCACCGTCCTCACCCGACAGGCGGTCGTCGTCGGCATCTCCCGACAACGACACGTTGTCGGG
>NZ_JRKS01000053.1 GCF_000763805.1 Paracoccus sphaerophysae
ATCGGATGGGGCGGGTGCCGCAGACGGGGTTGCCGCCGGGTTGGCCGGGGCCGCGCCCGACAGGGTGCCCAGTGCCGCCTGCGCCTCGGCATAGGCGCGGGCCCGGGCGGTCCAGTCCGCCATCGCCGGGCGGGCGGCTTCCGGCAGGGCCTGCAATTCGGTCAGTGCCTGCGCGACGGCACCGCGCTGCACGGCATCGCCGGCGCGCGACAGCACCGCGTCGGCCGTCCCGCCCTCGCGCGGGGTGACCGAGCGGGCGCCGGTCTGGGCGCGCAGGAAGTTCCCGATCAGGCTGCCCTGGCCCTGCGCCGCGTTGGTGCGCAGGTCGGCGCGCAGGGCGGCGCGGGCCGCGGCCGGGAATTCGTCGGCCAGCTGCCCGAGCGTCGGGATGTCGGCGGTCAGCGCGGCGGGCGGCTCCACCCCGGCTTCTTGCAGCTGCGCCAGCCCCTGGGTGCGCGGCTGGCCGGTCTGGATCGCCTCGCCGATCGATGCGGCGGCCGCAGCGGCCCGGGCGCGGCGCGCGGCCTCGTCGGCGGCGGCGGTCAGTTGGGCGGCGCGGGCCTCGGCATCCTTCAGCCGCGCCTCGGCCTGGTCGGCGGCGGCGTTGATGCGGGCGGTGGCGGCCTCGGCATCGGCGGCGAGCTGGCTCAGCCGCTCGGCCGCAGCGGGATCGAGCGTCGGGCGCCGGGCCAGCGATTCGACCTGTGCCTGCAGGGTGGCGAGATCGACGGCCGGCGCCTCGGCCGCGGGGGCCTGTCCGATCTGCGCGATCTTTTCGTCCAGCGCGGCCAGCTGCCGGGCCTGCGCGGCGAGCGTGGTCTGAAGGGTGCCGTCGGGCTGCGCGGCGCTGGCCGGGGCCTCGGCGATCAGCTTGGCCGCCGCGTCGGCGCCTGCCTGCCGGGCCTGTTCAATCAGCCCGTCGCCCTGCGCCGCGAGGCTCGCCCCGCTGGCCCGGCTGGCCGCATCGGCGGCGGCCGCCGCAGCCTGTCTGGCGGCTTCGACGGCGCGGGTTTCCAGCGCCGCGGTCTGGCGTTCGACCTCGGCCCGGGCGGCCGCGGTGGCAGCCTGGTTCAGGGCGGCGGTATCGACAGCTGGGGCCGCGGCGGTCGGCTGCCACGCCGCCGGAAGCCGCGGGATCGCCCACCATGCGGCGCCGGCGCCGAGGCCGGCCGCGACCAGCCCGCCGAGGAACAGCGGCGCAAACCCGCTGCGCTGCGGGGCAGGGGCCACGGGCCGCGCGGTCGGCGCCGAGGTCACCGTCGGCACGGGCCGCGGCTCGGTCGGCTTCGGGTCGGACTTGGGTTCGGGCTGGGGCGGGATCGGCTTGGGGGCGACCTTCGCCGCAACCGGGTCCGCCGGGCGGGTGTCCGGCCGGCGAATCGGCGCCTCTGCGTCGGTCTCGTCACGCGCGCCGCCCGGGACGGTGGGGGTGCCCAGCCGCAGCGGAGCCTGATCCGCGCGGCGCTCCATCGCCGGCAGGCCACCCTCGCCCACGAGGCTCGAGTCGACCGTCGGCTGGGCGCCACGGTCGGCCGGCGTATCCGGGCCAGGCCGCACCACCGGCGTCGCGTCGCGCATGTCGACGACGCTGCCCGGCGCTGCTGGCTTGGGGCGCGCGGTGCCTTCGGTGCGATCGGTCGCGTCAGGATCGGTCGAATCTGGGCGGTCAGTCATGGCGCGGCGATCCCTTGCAGCTCGGGCGCGGGAGGCATCCCGCAACGTTCGACAGGTGGCAGTCTGCGCGGCGTGACGCGCGGGTGGCATTCACACTAGACAGGCTGCGCCACCGGCTCAACCCGCGCCACGCGACTGCGTTCCGAGCAGCTCTTCGATTGCCCGCCGCACGCCCGTGGCATCCGGGGTCGGCGCGATGCTGCGGCGCGATGCTGCACACGGGGGCTCGGCGTCGTCCCATGCTGCGGCCGCCGCGGCGCTGATCGGCGCGATCCACAGCGGCGCGCGGCTGTCCGTGACCGCGGCCGCCGCCAGCGCCGCCGCCCGGGGCGAGAACAGCGGCAGGATCACCGGCGCCGTTCCCTGCACCAGCGCGCGGGCCGCCTGAGACAGCGCCAGCGCCTGCTGGCGATAGACGACGATGCCTGGCAGCGGCAATTCCGCGGCCACCTCGGCGCCGCGGACATGCAGCCAGCCGGGGCCCAGATCGGCGAGCATCTGCATCATCCCCGCCGCGTCACCCGGGCCCTGGGTCACCCGGAACCCCGCAGCCGCCGCCTGCTGCGCGGTGCGAGGGCCGACGCAGATCGCCGGCCGCCCCCGTCCCGCCCCGGCAAACGGCACCGCGTTTTCCGAGGTCAGCACCACCCCCTGCGCTGCCGCGATCACCGCTGGATCATGCGCCACCGGCACGATCCGCATCAGCGGCGCCAGCACCGTCGCCAGCCCCAGATCGGCGATCTGCCCGGCAAAGCGCTCTGCTGCGGGCTGCGGCCGCGTGATCAGCACCGCCGGTGCAGGCGCGGCTTGCGGGGCGGCGGGGACGGGCGGCTGCATGGCGTTTCCTTCGGGCGGGTGCTAGGTCGGGGATATGCCGTCCCGACCCGCGACTTCAACCATGACGCCGACCGTTCTGGGCATCGAGAGCAGCTGCGACGACACCGCCGCCGCGGTGGTCACCGGCGACCGGCGAATCCTGTCCTCGGTGGTGGCGGGGCAGGCGGCGCTGCATGCCGAATTCGGCGGCGTGGTGCCGGAAATCGCCGCCCGCGCCCATGCCGAGCGGCTGGATGTTGCGGTCGAGCAGGCGCTGGCCGAGGCCGGCGTGACCCTTGGCGATCTGGACGCCATCGCCGTGACCGCCGGGCCGGGGCTGATCGGCGGCGTGCTGGCCGGGGTGATGCTGGCCAAGGGGCTCGCCGCCGGGACCGGGCTGCCGCTGGTCGGCGTCAACCACCTGGCCGGCCACGCGCTGACCCCGCGGCTGACCGACGGCGTCGACTTCCCCTATCTGATGCTGCTGGTGTCGGGCGGGCATTGCCAGTTCCTGACCGTGTCGGGGCCCGAGGACTTCACCCGCCTCGGCGGCACCATCGACGACGCGCCGGGCGAGGCCTTCGACAAGGTCGCCAAGCTCTTGGGCCTGCCCCAGCCCGGCGGCCCGGCGGTCGAGGCCCAGGCCGCCGCGGGCGACCCCCGCGCCATTCCGCTGCCGCGCCCGCTGCTGGACCGGCCGGGCTGCGACATGAGCTTTTCGGGCCTCAAGACCGCCGTCCTGCGCGCCCGCGACGAGGCGGTGGCCCGCGATGGCGGACTGCGCGCCGGGGTGCGCGCCGACATCTGCGCGGCGTTCCAGGCCGCGGTCGCCGAGGTGCTGGCCGAAAAGACCCGCCGCGCGCTGGCCCTGACCGGCGCGCCGCTGGTGGCCGTGGCGGGCGGGGGGGCGGCCAACCGGGCCATTCGCGCGGCGCTCGAGGCGGTGGCGGATGCCGCGAGGGTCCGGTTCCTCGCCCCGCCGCTGCCGCTGTGTACCGACAACGCGGCGATGATCGCCTGGGCGGGGATCGAGCGTTTGGCGCTGGGCCAGCGCGACGGCATGGACCTCGCCGCCCGCCCGCGCTGGCCGCTGGACCGAAGCGCCGCGCCGATGCTGGGCGCTGGCAAGCGTGGGGCCAAGGCATGAACGAGGGGGGACGCGTCGCGGTCCTGGGCGCCGGCGCCTTCGGCACCGCGCTGGCCGTGGCGCTGGCCGCGAACGGGCCGGTGGGGCTGTGGGGCCGCCGCATCGGCTGGCGCGGGGAAAACCCGCTGCTGCCCGGGGTGACCCTGCCCGAAGCGGTGACCATGACCGAGGCGCTGCCTGCAGCCGACACGCTGCTGATCGCGGTGCCGGCGCAGGCGCTGGGGGCGTTCCTCACCGACCATGCCGCGGCGCTGGACGGGCGGGCGCTGGTCAGCTGCGCCAAGGGCATCGACCTTGCCACCGGCCTGTCCCCCGCCCGGCTGCTGGCCGAGGCCTGCCCGGCCGCGACCGTCGCGGTGCTGACCGGCCCCAGCTTTGCCGCCGACATCGCCCGCGGGCTGCCCACGGCGCTGACGCTCGCCTGCGCGGACCCATCGGCGGGGCATCGGCTGCAGCACCAGTTGTCCACGCCCACGCTGCGGCTGTACCGCACCACCGACGTGACCGGGGTAGAGCTGGGCGGCGCGCTAAAGAACGTCATCGCCATCGCCGCCGGGGCCGCCATCGGCGCGGGGCTGGGTGACAGCGCCCGCGCCGCCATCGTCACCCGCGGCTTTGCCGAGATGTCGCGCTTTGCCGCCGCCCGCGGCGCCCAGCCCGACACGCTGACCGGCCTGTCGGGCCTGGGCGACCTGATCCTGACCGCGACCTCGGCGCAGTCGCGCAATTTCCGCTTTGGCCAGGCGCTGGGCCGGGGCGAATCCTTCGACCCCGCGGTCACCGTCGAGGGCGCCGCAACCGCCCGCGCCGTGGCCCGCATCGCCGCGGCCGAGGGGGTCGAGATGCCGATCTCGGCCCTGGTCGCCGGGCTTGCCGAGGTGCGCATCGACGTTAAACAGGCGATGGAGCTGCTGCTGGCCCGACCGCTCAAGGAGGAATGAATGCCGCTGTTCGCCGTGATCTGCCGGGACAAGCCCGGCGCGTTGCAGACCCGGATCGACACGCGCGAGGCGCATCTGGGCTTCCTGCGGGAAAAAGGCATCGTCCGCATGGCCGGCCCGCTGATGCGGAACGGTGACATGGCCGGCTCGCTGATCGTGATCGAGGCCGACAACCTGGCCGACGCGCAGGGCTGGGCCGCCGCCGACCCCTACAAGTCCGCTGGTCTGTTCGAGTCCGTAGAGGTCATCGAATGGAAGCAGGTCATCTGATGGCCAGATGGCTCTTCAAGTCCGAACCCGACGCGTTTTCCTGGGACGACCTGGTCGCCAGGGGGAATGCGGGCGAGGAGTGGAACGGTGTCCGCTCGATCCAGGCCCGCAACATCATGCGCGAGATGAAGATCGGCGACCGCGGGTTCTTCTATCATTCCAACATCGGCAAAGAGGCCGTGGGTATCGTCGAGGTGATCGCGACCGCCCACCCCGACAGCACCGCTGACGATCCGAAATGGGAATGCGTCGACGTGCGCGCGGTCGAACCGCTCGAGCGCCCGGTGACGCTGGCCGAGATCAAGGCCGACCCGCAATTCGCCGAGATGGTGCTGGTGCGCAATTCGCGCCTGTCGGTGCAGCCGGTGACCGAGGCGGAATGGGCGGCGATCCTGAAGCTTGCCGGCACGCCGGCCGCCACGGCGGAGAAGGCCGCGCCGAAAAAATCGCCGCAAGAAACCAAACCGAAAAAGCCGAAGCCGAAACAGAAGGGCTGAGCCAATGGAACTTATGATCGTGATCGCCGCGGCGGTCCTCGCCTGGGTTGTGGGGGCGATCTGGTATCGCCTGACCGACCGCATCTATGGCGCGGCCTCGGCCCTGCAGGTGCAGAACATCGGCCATCCCAAGTCGCGCTCGGTCATGCCCTACCTGCTGGCCGGGGTGGCGCTGGTGGCGGTCGCGGCGATGATGCGGGTGCTGTTCGTGCGTGCCGGCATCGACGGGATCATGCCGGGGCTGGGCTGGGGCTTCGGCATCGGCGCGGCCATCGTCGCGCCGTGGTTCGTGATCGAGAACACCTATTCGCCCCGGCCGATGGTGATGACGCTGGTCGACATGGGCTATGCGATGGCGGCCTGCGCCGTCGTCGGCGCGGTGATGGGCGGCGTCTAGCCCCGCGGCGAGGCACACGCTGCCGTGCGCCCATGCCGCAGCCGCAAGGCTTGCCGCGATGGCCGTCCCTGCCTAAACCCCCTTGGGTTTCCCTGACCAGAAAGACCGCACATGGCCCGCAGCCCCAAGGTGATCGTGGATCGCCCGACCACCAGACGCATCGGCGCGTTGCGGGCGCTGTGGCCCTTCGTGCGCCCCTATCGCGGCCTCCTGGCGGCGGCGCTGGCGGCGCTGATGCTGACCGCCGGGATCAGCCTGGTGCTGCCGGTCGCGGTGCGCCGCATCGTCGACGGGTTTTCCCACGGCGCGCAGCTGCTGGACGAATATTTCGTCGCCGCGCTGGGCATCGCGGCGCTGCTCGGTCTGGGCACGGCGCTGCGCTATGCGCTGGTCACCCGGCTGGGCGAACGCGTCGTCGCCGACATCCGCCGCGCCGTCTTCGACCGCGTGATCGGCCTGTCCCCCGCCTTCTACGAACGGGTGATGACCGGAGAGATCATCAGCCGCATCACAACCGACACCACGCTGATCCTGTCGGTCATCGGCTCGTCGGTGTCGCTGGCGCTGCGCCAGGCGATGGTCGCCGTGGGCGGGCTGGTCATGCTGCTGCTGACCTCGGTCAAGCTCACCGGGCTGATGCTGCTGATCGTGCCGGTTGTGCTGGTCCCGATCATCGTGCTGGGCCGCCGCCTGCGGGGGCTGTCGCGCGAAAACCAGGACTGGATCGCCGCCTCGTCCGGCACCGCGTCGGAAACGCTGCTGGCCGCGCAGACCGTGCAGGCCTACACCGCCGAGGCCCCCGCCCGCGCCGCCTTTGCCGAGGTGACGGAGCGGTCCTTTGCCGCCGCCGCGCGGCGCATCCGGGTGCGTTCGGTGATGACGGCGGCGGTGATCTTCCTGATCTTCGCCGGGGTGATCGGCGTCTTGTGGATCGGCGCCCGCGACGTGGCGCATGGCGCGATGACTGTGGGCGAGCTGGTGCAGTTCGTGATCTACGCCGTCATGGTTGCCGGCTCGGTCGGGGCGCTGTCCGAGATCTGGGGCGAGCTGCAGCGTGCCGCTGGTGCCACCGAGCGGCTGGGCGAGCTGCTGGCCACCGACGACACACTCGCCGACCCGGCCGACCCGGTGCCCCTGCCGCAGCCGGTGCGGGGCCAGATCGACCTGACCGATGTCAGCTTACACTATCCGACCCGGCCCGACGTCTCGGCGCTCAAGGACGTGACGCTGGCCATCCGCCCGGGCGAGACGGTGGCGCTGGTCGGGCCTTCGGGCGCCGGCAAGACCACCGTGGTGCAGCTGATCCAGCGCTTCTGGGACCCCGAACGGGGCAGCGTCGCCATCGACGGCATCGACCTGCGCCGCATGGCCCGCGCCGATTTCCGCCAAGCGATCGCGCTGGTCCCGCAGGACCCGGTGATCTTCGCCACCACCGCGCGCGAGAACATCCGCTTTGGCCGCCCCGGCGCCTCGGATGCCGAGATCGAGGCCGCCGCCCGTGCCGCCAATGCCCATGATTTCCTGACCGCCCTGCCGCAGGGCTATGACAGCGAGGTGGGCGAACGCGGGGTGATGCTGTCGGGCGGGCAGAAGCAGCGCATCGCCATCGCCCGCGCGATCCTGCGCGACGCCCCGATCCTGCTGCTGGACGAGGCGACCAGCGCGCTGGACGCCGAATCCGAACGCGCCGTGCAGCAGGCGGTCGACGCGCTGGCCCGTGGCCGCACGACGATCATCGTCGCTCACCGGCTGGCCACGGTGAAGAAGGCCGACCGCATCGTGGTGATGGAGGATGGCGGCATCGTCCAGCAGGGCACCCATGACGAGCTGGTGGCGCAGGGCGGGCTGTACGCCCGGCTCGCCCGGCTGCAGTTCACCGACGGCTGAGAGGCCCTAGATCTCGGGGTAGAACTTGCCGGCCGGCGACAGGGTGAAGATCTCGCAGCCATCGACCGTGACGCCGACCGCGTGTTCGAACTGCGCCGACAGCGACTTGTCGCGGGTCACCGCGGTCCAGTCGTCGGCCAGCACCTTGGTGTCGGGGCGGCCGAGGTTGATCATCGGCTCGATGGTGAAAAACATCCCTTCTTCCAGCATCGGGCCTTTGCCGGGCCGGCCGAAATGCAGCACGTTCGGCGGCGCGTGGAAGACCCGGCCCAGCCCGTGGCCGCAGAAATCGCGGACCACCGACATGCGCTGGCCCTCGGCATAGGTCTGGATCGCGGCGCCGATGTCGCCGAAGGTGGCGCCGGGGCGGACCGCCTCGATGCCCTTCATCAGCGCGTCGTGGGTGACCTGGATCAGCCGCTTGGCCTTTACCGACGGCGTGCCGGCCACGTACATGCGCGAGCTGTCCCCGAACCAGCCGTCCTGGATCACCGTCACGTCGATGTTCAGGATGTCGCCGTCCTTCAACAGCTTGTCGCCGGGGATGCCGTGGCAGACGACATGGTTCACGCTGATGCAGCTGGCGTGCTGATAGCCGCGATAGCCGATGGTGGCGCTGGTCAGGCCCAGCTCCTCGACCCGGTTGCGGATGAAGTCGTCCAGCGCGCCCGTGGTCACGCCCGGCTCGACCAGCGGCCCGACCTCGTCGAGGATCTGCGCGGCCATCCGGCCTGCGGCGTGCATGCCGGCGTAATCCTCGGGGGCGTGGATGCGGATGCCTTCTCGGGTCAGGCGGGCTTCGTTCATCGGGACGGTCCTTTCGCTGATCTGCCAGATAGCCCCGGGACAGCCCTTGTTCCAGCCCCGCTTGCGGGCATTATGGCGGCGAAACCGGGGGAAATCATGCAATCCGACAATCCGACCGCTGCGATCCTGCTGATCGGCGACGAAATCCTGTCCGGGCGGACCCGCGACCTGAACGCGCATCACCTCGCCGGAATCCTGAACGGCATCGGCATCGACCTGCGCGAAATCCGCGTCGTGGCGGACGATCACCCTGCGATCGTCGCGGCGCTGCGGGCGCTGGACCAGGCCTTGGGCGGGGCGTGGGACATGGTCTTCACCTCGGGCGGGATCGGGCCGACCCATGACGACATCACCGCCGATGCCGTGGCCGACGCCTATGGCACGGTGCTGGAAATCAACGCCGACGCGCGGCGGATGATGGAGGAACGCTGGACCAGGCTGGGGATGGAGATCACCGAGGCCCGGCTGCGCATGGCCCGCATCCCGGTGGGCGCCACGCTAATCGAAAACGCGGAATCCGCTGCGCCGGGCTTTTCCATCGGCGGGGCGCATGTGATGGCCGGGGTGCCCTCGGTCTTTCGCAGCATGGTCGAGGCGCTGGTCCCGCGCCTGAACCCCGGCCGCCCCCCGGTCAGCGAGACGATCCGCGTCGATCGCCCCGAATCCGACGTGGCCGACGGGCTGCGCGAGGTGGCGGGGCGCTTTGCCGACCTGTCGCTGGGCAGCTATCCGTTCCGCGACGAGGCGGGCTTCGGCACCAACCTGGTCATCCGCGGGCTCGATCCCGACCGCGTGGCTCAGGCGGCGGCGGCGCTGCGCGACAGGCTGGCGCTGTGATCTCGGACGAGTTCGACGCCGCCTTGCAGGCGACATGGCCCGCGGCGGACTATGCCCAGACCGGCGGGCTGCGCGTCGGCCGCGGCCTGGGCGGCGGCGGCCGGGTCAGCGCCGCGCGGGTGACCGGGCCGTGGGCGCCCGCCGACATCGCGAAGGCCGAGGCGCAGCACGACGCCTGGGACCAGCCGCCGCTGTTCGCCATCGAGGACGGCGATCCGATCGCGGCGGCGCTGGCGGATCGCGGCTACGTGCGAACCAGGCCCACGCTGATCCTGTCGACCCCGGTGGCGCCGCTGGCCGAGCCGCCGATCCCGCCGGTCATGGCGCTGGAATGCTGGCCGCCTCTGGCGATCCTGCGCGAGTTGTGGACCGAACAGGGCATCGGCCCTGACCGGCAGGCGGTAATGGGCCGGGTGGCCGGCCCGCGGGTCGCCATCCTCGGCCGCATCGACGACCGCGCGGCGGCGGCGGGCTTTGCGGCGGTGCATGGGAACATCGCCACGTTGCATGCGCTGGCGGTGCTGCCAGGGTTCCGGCGCCGCGGGCTGGCCGGCTGGATGGTCCGCCGCGCCGCCCGCTTCGCCGCCGCCCAGGGCGCCGGCACGCTGGCGCTGGCGGTGACCGAGGCCAACCGCGAGGCCCGCGCCCTGTACGACGCGCTCGGGTTCCACCGGATCGGCAGCTATGCCTACTGGACGCGCTGAGCCGGCCTAGCCGGTCGCCAGCCGCCGGAACTCGCGCTTGATGAGGTCGATCTCGGCCCGCAGCAGGTCGATTTCCGCCCGCAGGTCGTCGTCCAGCGCCTCACCGGCCAGCAGCGGCAGCTTGGCCAGCCGCACCGCCGCGGGGCGCGGCCCCTCGGTCCCCTCGCCGTCATCGGCGATCAGCATGTAGGTCTGGGCGCCGTCGGCCAGCGTCTCGGGCGGCAGCGTCGCGCTGACCCGCCACAGCTGCGGGCCGTCCTCGGTCACCTCGGCAAGACCCACGGTGCGGCCGTTCAGCGTCAGCGCGATGCGCCCGGGCGGCGCGTCGCCGCGCAGCGCGCCTTGCCATACCCCGGCATTGAGCCCCAGCGACGAGAATCTGTCGGACATCCCGGTCCCCTCTTACATGTCGGCGCGCAGATGCCGCGACAGGAACACGTCGCGGATCCGGACCGAATTCATCTGCGGCGACTCGAAGATCAGGTCGAGCCACAGCTTTTCCAGCCGTTTTTCGTTCATCTCGACGTAATGCAGGTCGAATTCCACCGTGGTGGTGGCGGCGACCGGGCCCGGCCGCAGGTCGCCCAGGTGGCGCAGCAGCTCGTCGGTGTTGGGGCCGTGGCCGATGTTCAGGCGGCCATAGATCGACATCGGCCGTTCCACGGTCATGGTAATGTCCAGCCGAATGATATGGGACCGCGTGAGGCCCTGCAGCGCGGTGTCGGGCAGGTCGATCGACACCGACAGATAGCTGCCCGCAAAGCCCAGCGTTTCCAGCTGCAGCCCGAAGGGCGCCAGGTCGGCGCTGCTGCGGTTGGGGATCTGGCGCAGGATCAGCGCCCGCGCCGGGCAGTCGTGCCAGACCGCGGCCTCGTCGCCCAGCCGCATGCCGGTCCCCGGCGCCGCGATCCCGGTCGGCGAGATCCGCGTCGACAGGAACGACGGCCGCCAGCGCCAGTCGGTCCCGCCGGGCAGCCCCAGCAGGTCGGCCGAGCGCTGCGCGCCGTCCAGCCGGAACTTGGCCCGGGCCAGGAAGCGGTCGGCGGTGCGGCGCAGCCCGTGTGCCTCGTCCTGCAGCGACCGCAGCTGGCGCAGCGGCATCGCCTCGGCGCTGTCCACCAGCCGCTGCCATTCCTGCTGGGCGCGGGTGCGGACCCGGCTTCTGATCCAGCGGCGGGGGTGGACTGCCATCTGTCGGCCTCGTGTCTCGTTAACCGGTCGAACGCGCGCGGCCCGGCCCCTTTCGGGGAGCAGGGTCACTGATCCATGTAGACGTGGGTTTCCGCCTGGGCGCCGGGGTGGGTCACCGCGCCATAGCGGGCGACGCCGACCAGCTGGGCGTATTTCCACAGCGCACCCGAGGCGTAATCGGTCGGGCGCGGGCCCTTCCAGTCGGCCTTGCGCTGCGCCATCTCGTCGTCGCCGACCGCCACCTCGATGCTGCCCCGGACCGCGTCGATGGTGATCATGTCGCCGTCGCGGACCAGCGCGATCGGGCCGCCATGCGCGGCCTCGGGGCCGACATGGCCGACGCAGAAGCCGCGCGTCGCGCCCGAGAAGCGCCCGTCGGTGATCAGCGCGACCTTCTTGCCCATGCCCTGGCCCGACAGCGCGGCGGTGGTGGCCAGCATCTCGCGCATCCCCGGGCCGCCCGCGGGGCCTTCGTTGCGGATCACCAGCACCTCGCCTTCCTTGTAGGTGCGGGCCTGGACGGCGGCAAAGGCGTCCTCCTCGCATTCGAAGACGCGGGCGGGGCCGGTGAAGACCTGCTCCTCGGGGCTCATCCCGGCGACCTTCACGATGGCGCCGTCGGGGGCAAGGTTGCCCTTCAGTCCCACGACCCCGCCGGTGGGGGTGATCGGGGTTTCGACCGGGTGGATGACCTTGCCGTCGGGGCCGCCGCGGATCTCGTCCAGCTCTTCGCCCAGGCTGCGGCCCGAGGCGGTGATGCAGTCGAGATGCAGCAGCCCGGCCTTGGCGAGCTCCTTCATCACCACGGCCACGCCGCCGACCTCGTGCAGGTCCTTGGCGACATATTCGCCGCCCGGCCGCAGGTTGACGAAATAGGGGGTGTCCTTGAAGATGTCGCAGACGTCGAACAGGTCGAATTCGATCCCCGCCTCGTGCGCGATGGCGGGCAGGTGCAGGCCGCCATTCGTGGACCCGCCGGTGCAGGCCACGACGCGGGCGGCGTTCTCAAGGCTCTTGCGGGTGACGATGTCGCGGGCGCGGATGTTCTTCTCGAGCAGGTTCATCACCGCAAAGCCCGACAGGTCGCAGAACTGGTCGCGGCTTTCATAGGGCGCCGGCGCGCTGGAGGAGTTGAGCAGCGCCAGCCCGATCGCCTCGCTGACGCAACCCATTGTGTTGGCGGTATACTGCGCCCCGCAGGCGCCCGAGGACGGGCAGGCCACCCGCTCCATGATGTCCAGCTCGGCGTCCGAGATCAGGCCAGCGGCGTGCTTGCCCGCGGCCTCGAACATGTCCTGCACGGTGATGTCGCGGCCCTGATAGCGGCCGGGCAGGATCGAGCCGCCGTAGATGAAGACCGAGGGCACGTTCAGCCGCACCATCGCCATCATCATCCCCGGCAGCGACTTGTCGCAGCCGGCAAGGCCCACGAGCGCGTCATAGCAATGCCCGCGCATGGTCAGTTCCACCGTGTCGGCGATGGCATCGCGGCTGGCCAGCGATGAACGCATCCCCTCGTGCCCCATGGCGATGCCGTCGGTGACGGTGATGGTGGTGAACTCGCGCGGCGTGCCGCCACCGCGCTTGACGCCCATCTTGACGACCTGGGCCTGGCGGTTCAGCGCGATGTTGCAGGGGGCGGCCTCGTTCCAGCAGGTGGCGACGCCGACCAGCGGCTGGTGGATCTCCTCCTCGGTCACGCCCATTGCGTAGAGATAGCTGCGATGCGCGGCACGCGCCGGCCCTTCGGTCACGTGACGGCTGGGCAGTTTCGACTTGTCGAAGCGCGTATTCTTCATGGCGTCCCCCTTGGCTGCTGCCGGAATAGTGCCGCGCGGGCAGGGGGGCAAGGGTGGCGGGATCAGTTCCCGATGGCGTTCAGCGCTTGCGCGACCTGCATCGCGGATTTACCCGATGCGGCGACGGCGGCCGTCAGCGGCTGATCGGGCGCGGTCGCCGCGATGCCCTGGGTCGCAAGCGCCGTCGTCACCGCTTCGGGCGTGGTGTCAAGGACCGCCGCCAGCTCGGCGGGCGTGGCTGCGGTCAGGCGGTTCAGCACCGCAAGGGCGGGGTTGCCGCCGCCAGCGCCTGCGGGTTGCGAGGATGGCATCAGAAAGACGGCCGCCGCGACAGTCGACACGACCAGCGCGACCGCGATCGGCGCGTGTCTCAAATAGACGGTGAAGGCGCGCCAGTTCTTCCAGACATGCAGGCCGAGCGGCAGGATCAGCACCATGCTGAGCCATTCATGCATCCCGTGGAAACCCCTCGGGCCGATGTGAAAGAACAGCGCGATACCCGAGACCAGCGAGACGAGGAACAGCCCGGTGATGAATGGCGTGGCGTAGCGGTTGAACACGGACGGCATGACGGCTTGCCCGAGGTTCTGGTATCTCTGGGGGGCGTTGTGGCAGGATGTCGCCAAACGAAAGCCAAACCCCGCACCGTGGCGTTCGGCGCAATCGTCAGGTCAGCCAACCGGCTAGCGCATAGCCCGCGATCCCGGCCAGCGTCGCAAGTCCCGCATCGCGCCGCCACAGCATGATCGCCGCGGCGGCGGCCAGCCCGGACAGGAACTGGGCCAGATTGCCCGACGCTGCGGCCTTGCCCGCCTCGGGCCACAGGATCGCCGCCCCCATCGCGGCCAGGATGCAGGGCCCCAGCGCGTCCAGCCAGGCCGGGGCGGGTCCGGGCTTGCGGTCCCCGCCGCGCCGCCGCTCGGCCAGCAGAAAGGGCAGGGCGCGGGTCAGATAGGTGGCGACGGCGATCGCGCCCACGGCGATCCACAGGGCCGTGGTCATGGCATGTGGTCCAGTTCCGTGTCGGCGGGGACCATCACGGGGCGGCGCCGTGCGGTCAGAGCCATGGCCGCGCCGGCCGGGATGGCAAGATCGGGCTGGCCCAGCAGGATCAGCGCCACCGCCGCACCCGCGGCGAGCAGCATCGGCGCCAGCACCGCCCGCCGGGCCGCGCCCAGCACCAGCGCGGCGAACAGCGCCGGCAGTGCAAAGCTCATCGCCTCGGCGGCGGCGGTGCTGCTGCGGCGCAGGGCGTCACCCATGATCGCCCCCGCGACGGTGCCGCCGAACCACGCCGCCCATGCGGCAAGCGCGAGCCCGATCAGCCACGCGCCCGAGGGCCGCGGCGCGCCCACGGGCCGGGCCAGCGCGGTGGCGAAGACCTCGTCGGTGAGACCGAAGGCAAAGATCAGCCGCTGCCCCAGCGAGCCGCCGATCCGCGGCGCCAGCACCAGCCCGTACAGCAGATGCCGCAGGCTGGCGGCGCCGGTCAGCAGCACGATCATTACCGGCGCCATGCCGGCCGGGATCGCCGCCAGCAGGAAGACCTGGTTGGCGCCGGAAAACACCAGCGCCGACAGCGCGCCCGACTCGGCCGCGGTCAGGCCGATGCCCGTCGCGGCGGCGCCAAAGGCGAAGGCCGCCGGCAGATAGCCGACGGCGATCGGCAGCGCGGCGCGCAGGCCGGCGAGGAAGCCCTCGCGCGCGGGCGCCGAGGGGGGCGGGCGAACGTCCTGTGTCATCGCCGCCCCATAGCCGCTTCGGCGGGTCCGGCGCCAGATGGCCTCAGCCGCCCGCCAGCGCCGCGTCCAGCGCCGCGGCGGCGTCCAGGTCGGCCTGGGTCAGCCCGCCCGCGTCATGGGTGGTGAAGGTGATGCGGCAGAAGCCCCAGCCCAGCCGGATCTCGGGGTGGTGGTTGCGCTGTTCGGCCACCTCGCCGGCGAGGTTGGCGATCCGCAACGCCTCGGCGAAGTCCCTGGTCTTGATCCGCCGCATGATGGTGTCGTCCTTGACCTTCCAGCCGTCCAGCTGCGCCACGCCGGCGCTGGCTTTCTGTGCGGTCAGCCTGTTCATTCCCGTCCCTCCTCACAGCACCGGCGAGGCGATCGCCAGCAGGTTGTTGCGCACCTGCCGCCAGACCGGCCAGCGGGCGATGCCCGGCCCGTCCAGCCGGTCGGCGCGGGCGACATAGCTTGCCTGCCGCGCATCCAGATCGGCGACCACCGCCGGGTCAACGATCATGAGGTTCATCTCGTAGTTGAGTTCGAAGCTGCGGCGGTCCAGGTTGGCCGATCCGATCATCGCCATGCGGCCGTCCACGGTCACGATCTTGGCGTGCAGCAGGCCGGGACGGAACCGCCACAACTGCACCCCGTCCTCGATCAGGCCGCCGAAGAACCCCTCGCTGGTAGCCCCCACCAGCAGCGAATCGTTGCGGGCGGGGACGATCATCGTGACCTCGACGCCGCGCAGGGCGGCGGCCCGGATGGCGCGGTCCAGCGGCTGGTCGGGCACGTAATAGGGCGTGGTTATGGTGACCCGGCGATCGGCGCCAAGGATCAGCGTGGTGAGGCAGTCCGAGATCGACCCCGGCCGCCCGTCCGGCCCGGTCGCCACGACCTGGGCGATGCAGTCCCGCGGGCCTGCGGGGGGTACCTGGGTCAGCATCGCGCCCAGGTCGGCGCCGGTCGTGCTCATCCAGTCCTGCAGGAACACCGCCTGCATCTGCCGCACCACCGGTCCCTCGACGAGCACGAGGATGTCGACCCAGGGGGCAAAGCGCGGCTTGGGGCGGAACGCCATGTCGGCGCAGTTCCGGCTGCCGGTGAAGCCGGTCACATGGTCGATCACCACGATCTTGCGGTGGTTGCGCAGGTCCACCCGCTGCAGCATGGCGCGGATCAGCGACAGCCGTACCGGATCGGCGCAGCGGCAGTCCACCCCGGCTGCGCGCATCTCGGCCCAGGTGGCCGAGCGGGTGAAGTGCCGCGACCCTAGCCCGTCGACCAGCGCCCGCACGTCCACCCCGCGGCGCGCCGCCCGCATCGCCGCCTGCGCCACCGCCCGCCCCGAGGCATCGTCCAGCCAGATATAGAACAGCATGTGGACGTGATCTGTCGCGGCGTCGATCGCCTGCACCACCGCATCCAGCGCCGAATCGTCCTCGGGCAGCAGCGTCACCGCGCTGCCCCTCACAGCGTCGAAGCCGCCGACGGCCCTGTTGGCGGCCAGCACCGCCCGGGCATGGGCGGGCGGGTGGTCGACGGCCTGCGGGCTGGGCGTGAACAGCCCGGTCAGCAGGCGGCGGATGTCGGCCCGGCGCTTGGCCTCGCCGCGGTTCATCCGGATCTCGCCGAACAGCAGGTAGCCGATGACCCCGACCAGCGGCAGCGCTTCGACGATCATGATCCAGGCCAGCCGGACCGACGGCTCCATCCGCGGCCGGGTCAGCACCCGCAGGCCGACCGTCACGGTGGCGGCGATGTGCAGCAGCAATCCGACCTGTCCCCACATGCGGCCATGTAACTGCGGCGGCGCGCCGATTGCAATCGGGGCCGCTGCGGCCTATTTCACGGCCCTGACCGACGGCCGCAGGGGCACCCGATGAACTGGATCACCAACTACGTCCGCCCGCGCATCAATTCGCTGTTCTCGCGGCGCGAGGTGCCCGAGAATCTGTGGACGAAATGCCCCGAATGCGGGACGATGCTGTTTCACCGCGAACTGGCCGAGAACCTGAACGTCTGCACCTCGTGCGACCATCACCTGGCGATCACGCCGCGGGCGCGATTCACCGCGCTGTTCGACGGCGGCATCTTCACTGAGGTCAAGGTGCCCGAGCCGATCGTCGATCCGCTCGGCTTCAAGGACCAGAAGAAATACCCCGAACGGCTGAAGGCCGCGCAGAAGCAGACCGGCGAGAAAGAGGCGATGCTGGTCGCCGAGGGCGAGGTCGGGCGCACCCCCATCGTCGCCGCGGCGCAGGATTTCAGCTTCATGGGCGGGTCGATGGGGATGTATGTCGGCAATGCCATCCTCGCCGCCGCCGAACGCGCCGTGGCGCTGAAGCGCCCGCTGGTGCTGTTTTCCGCCGCCGGCGGGGCGCGGATGCAGGAAGGCATCCTCAGCCTCATGCAGATGCCGCGCACCATCGTCGCCGTGCAGATGCTGAAAGAGGCGAACCTGCCCTATGTCGTGGTGCTGACCCATCCGACCACCGGCGGGGTCACGGCGTCCTATGCGATGCTGGGCGACGTGCAGATCGCCGAACCCAACGCGCTGATCTGCTTTGCCGGGCCGCGGGTGATCGAGCAGACCATCCGCGAAAAGCTGCCCGAGGGCTTCCAGCGCGCCGAATACCTGCTGGAACACGGGATGCTGGACCGGGTGACGCACCGCAAGAAGCTGCGCGAGGAACTCGTCTCGATCCTGCGGATGCTGATGCGGCAGTCGGCCCCGGTCGTGGCCGACCTGCCGCCGCCGGGCGCTATCCCTGTCACGCTGCCCGATGCCGGCGACGGCGCGCCCGCGCCGGCCGAGGCGCAACAGGCGTGAGCGCCGCGACCGACGCGATCCTCGACCGGCTGACGACGCTGCACCCCAAGGTCATCGACCTGTCGCTGGACCGGCTGACCGCGCTGCTGGCCGATCTGGGCGATCCGCAGGACGCGATTCCGCCGGTGATCCATGTCGCCGGGACCAACGGCAAGGGCTCGACCCAGGCCTATATCCGTGCCGGGCTGGAATCGGCGGGGCTGCGGGTCCACGCCTATACCTCGCCGCACCTGGCGTATTTCAACGAACGCATCCGGCTGGCGGGCGGGCTGATCTCGGACACGGCGCTGGCCGACACGCTGGCCGAGGTGGAAGCGGTCAATGCCGGCCGACCGATCACCTTCTTCGAGGTGACGACGGCGGCGGCGTTCCTGGCCTTCTCGCGGGTGGCGGCGGATTACACCCTGCTCGAGGTGGGGCTGGGCGGGCGGCTGGACGCGACCAACGTGGTCAAGTCCCCGCGGCTGTGCGCCATCACCCCGGTGTCGATCGACCACACGCAATATCTGGGCACCACGCTGGCCGAGATCGCCGGCGAAAAGGCCGGCATCCTGAAACGCCGTGTGCCCTGCGTCGTCGCCCCCCAGCCGCCCGAGGCGCTGGCGGTGATCGAGGCCAGGGCCGCCCGGCTGGGCTGCCCGCTGTCGGTCTCGGGCCAGCACTGGCACGCGGCGCGCGACGGCGACGCGCTGGTCTTTCAGGACGAACGCGGCCTGCTGGACCTGCCGGTGCCGGCGTTGCCAGGGCCGTTCCAGATCGACAATGCCGGCACCGCCGTGGCCTGCCTGCGCGAGCTGGGCTTCGGCCAGGCCGAGGCCGCCGCGGCGATGACCCGCGTCGACTGGCCGGCCCGGATGCAGCGGCTGACCCGCGGCCCGCTGGTCGCGGCGGCAGGGGATTGCGAGCTGTGGCTGGACGGCGGCCACAACCCGGCCGGCGGGCAGGCGGTTGCGGCGACGCTGGCCGCGATGCCCCCCCGGCCCACGCACCTGGTCTGCGGGATGCTGAACACCAAGGACGTCGCGGGCTACATGCGCCCGCTGGCCGCGGTGGCCGAGACCCTGACCGCGGTCGAGATCCCGGGCGAGCCCAACACCCTGCCGGCCACCGATACCGCCGCCGCGGCGCGCGAGGCGGGCATACCGGCGACCATCGCCGCGGATACGGCGCAGGCCGTGGCGGCGCTGGCAAAGGCCCATCCGGGGGCGCGGATCCTGATCTGCGGTTCGCTGTATCTCGCCGGCCGGGTGCTGCGCGAGAATGGTGGGCAGCTGCCGATAAACCAATGATTTCTTTGCCTGGCTCGTATTCGGGATTACAGTGCCGTGATCGTTTTCGACCCTGTGCAGCGATATTGATGCCGACCACCCGCATTTCGCATCTGGAATCACTCTTTGCTGCGCTCGACCAGGGATACTGCCTGTGCGAGATGATCCGCGACGAATCGGGGCGGCCCGTCGACTATCGCTTCCTGGAAACCAACCCGGTCTTTGCCGAGATGACCGGCCTGAGCAACGCCCAGGGCCGGACCGCCCGCGAACTGGTGCCGGGCCTGGAACAGCACTGGATCGACGCCTATGACGCCATCGCGCGCGGCGTCCCGGCCCGGTTCCAGAACGGGTCCGAGGCGATGGGCCGCTGGTTCGACGTGTTCGGCAGCCCGGTCCCGCCCGAGGGGTGCTTTGCGCTGGTGTTCCGCGACATCTCGTCCCAGCGCCGCGCCGAGCTGGAGCGAGAGGAGGCCCGCGCCCAGGCCGAGCGGCTGCTGGTCGAGCTGAACCACCGGGTGATGAACACGCTGGCGATGATCGCCTCGATCGTGCGGATGGAGGCGGGACAGTTCGAGGCGGACAGCGCCGGCCGGCAGGGGATGGCGCGGCTGCAATCCCGGCTGGCGGCGGTGTCGGCCCTGTACCGGGCGCTGAACAACGCCGCGCGGGTGAACTGGGTCGCGGCGCGGCCCTATCTGTCGCAGGTGGTGGACGCGGTGGCGGCCTCGGTCGCGGACGCGGCCCAGATCACCCTGCGCACCGACATCGCCGCAGTCGACCTGCCCACCGCGCAGGCCGCGCCGCTGGGGCTGCTGGTCAACGAGCTGATGACCAACGCGATGAAATACGCCTTCCCCGACGGCCGTCACGGCATCCTGTCGGTCACCCTGGCGCTGGCCCAGGGGCAGCTGGCGCTGACCGTGGCCGATGACGGGGTCGGCATCCGGCCCAGCCCCGCGCCCGAGGCCGGCGGCATCGGCAGCCAGCTGGTCGAGGCCTTTGCCGAGCAGCTGGGCGGCCGGGTCGAGCGGACCACCGGGCCGTCCGGCACTACGGTAACGGTCGCCTTTCCGCAGGCCGCCGCCCCTGACGCCTAGGCTCCCGACGCCTGGACCCCCGATGCC
>NZ_JRKS01000054.1 GCF_000763805.1 Paracoccus sphaerophysae
GGGCGTCGTTGTAGCTGGACCAGTTCGTCGTGCGGTAGCGGGCGGGAGAAGGCTTGCTCATGCCCCCAGCCTAACCGACTGGATTCCCGCCGTGAATCCTCCGCGGGCGGACTTCTGCAACAACGCCATCTGGGATGCACATGCTATCCGAACGACGGCGAACCCGTAGACAATGCGCTGTGGCCGGAGTGGATGGTGGCGGATTGCCCGGTGCACGGGAGTGGCATCGCAAATTCGTACCTTGACCCGTGAGCGACCGCCTATCAATACAGACCGTGTATGGTAATGGGGGCACGCATGGGCGATGCGATTGAGGTTGTCACGATCGGCCAGGGGCCAGAATATCTGATGACGCTGCATCGTCAGCCTGTCCCCTCCGAAAAGCTGGCCGTCACCTTTGGATACCCGGGGTACGAAGATTGCGCGAACCGGCTTTGGTGTCGATTTTCTGACCCGCAATGGGTACGACGTGGTCTATGTCGCGCAGGGGGCGAAGACCTATTTTCAGGGACTTTCGGCCGATGCGTATATGCGTGCTATCGTGCCCGTGGCTGGCAATCGGGAGATTGTCACCTATGGCGCAAGCTTGGGGGGATACTGCGCAATCTATTTCGGCAGCCATGTTGACGCCCGCATTGTTGCCCTGAGCCCGAACAACCGTATGCATCCCATACGCGGCGCAGTTTTCGATTATCGGCACACCGCCTCATTATTCGATATGCCTAGGTCATCGATTTCCCCTGTCATCGCCTATGACCCTTGGCATGCCGAGGATGCGGATTTTGTTGATGGATGGGCCAGACCGGCCTATCCCGATGCGCAATTCGTGCATGTCCCTATCACTGGCCATAAGACAGCCCGCAAACTGCAGGATGCCGGGCGCCTGAAATCGCTGGTGTTCGACGCATTCGCGGGGCGAGACATCGCCCCTGAAATCCGGGTGTTCGAAGACGGGTCGCCCGACGCCTGTCTGCTGGCGTTCCGCCAGGCCGCGCGCGCCAAGGACAAGGCGGCGATGGCCGACACCACAGCGGCGCTGATTGCCAGCATGCCGTCCGCCCAAGCCCTTAAAGCCGCCTGGAAGGCCGCGGCCCAACTGGGGCGCCGCGATCTGCGTATCGAGATACTTAGGGTGATCGAGACGGCGGGCATGCAGGACCAGAAGCACGCTCAACACATACTGGCGTCGGCTAGGGCGGCGGGGCTGACGGCAAGTTGATTGCCTAGTTACCGTGCCATCAACGGGGTGTTCACGCGCCGTTGTGCGCTGACAGTCGATTTTGCAGAGGTTGAAGCGGGGTTTCACCGGCCCATGAATGGGCTGTGTTTGAAAATTCGTTTGCTGCAACTTTGGCTGTCAAACACTGCAAAAACGGCTGTCACGCTACATCGCCGGATCACGTAGTTGCAGACACCCATTGTTAGGTGACAACCATTCTTGCAGTGAAGCCGGAAGAGGCCGGGTGATGCCGGAAGAATGCGGAAGAGCCAGTAATTGCGAGGAAAATCGGGCGTAGGAAGCTGGCGTGATGCCTGCGGGCCGGTGTTTGCAGTGGGTGCCGTAAACCGACCAAATTTAGCTGTTGAGACCTGCAGCTGACACCGAACCCGTCGGCCATGGTAGAGCCCGTTCAAACCCCTTCAAATATGGCTTCAAGGTGGGGACAGGTGGCCGCTGAAGGGGCCTTCAGGGGCAGTTTTCGGGCGTCCTAAGTGGGACGGTGAGCGCCCACTTAGGACGCGGCCGTCCCACTTAGCGAATTGCGAGGCGAAAACAGTGGCATAAGGGCGCTAGGGGGCGTCTGGCGGCTCGATCTAAGTGGGACGCGATTTTGCTCAGACTGGTCCGTCGACGAGGGTCAAGCTGCCGTCGGCAAGGGGACGCTGAAGCGCCCCGGCGATCTCGAACGGCATGGTCAGCCAGGTGTCCCAGTCCGCCGGATCGAGCAGGATCACAGGCATCGCCTTGGGGTGGACTGCGCCGACCTCGGCATTCGGGGCCGCGGTCAGGAAGGCGAACAGGTCGTCCGTCGTGGCGCCGTCCTTCACCTTCCGCACCGACTGCCAGCCTCGGACCTCGATTCCGGCGAAGAACATGGGCGCGCCGTCGGCCGGGGCGAACCACTGGTTGCCGCGACCCTTGCCGAGCGGCTCGGCGAAAGACGTGACGGGGACCAGGCAGCGATGTGCCGGACCCAACCAGCGCCGCCAGTGCGGGGACCCGGTGTTGCGAATGTTCGTGATGCCAGGATCCCGGTCGGTCTTCAGGAACATCGGTGGGGTGGGCATACCCCATCGGGCGCGGGCGAGTTCTAGCCCGCCCGTGCCATGCCGGATGATCGGGGCAAGCTGATCCGGGTAGACGCTGCCGGGTTCGAGATTGCCCGCCAGGTTTGTGAAGGGCTGTCCGCCGAACAGTTGGCGCATAGCATCGACCGCGCGGGTTTGGCTGTAGAGGTTGCACACAGGATCATCCTCGTCGTGGTGCCCGGGCGGACGGTTCGGGCTGGTGTACCATGGCTCGCAGGTGCCGTCTGCCAATTCGAGGCCGGGGATCGCATCCAGGAAGGCAGCAGCCAGGGACGGGCAGCGAAAATAGACGGCGCAGACGTGCCGGCCGGTCGCTGCACCACCGCCGTGCCAGGCGTAGTTCGGCCGCCCTGCTGCCGTGTCGAGCCAGCGATGTGCATCGTTCAGAAGGTGACCGAACCCGCCCTGGGGCACACGAATGATCAACCGCACCGGGAAGGCACGGTCATCGGTTTTTGCCTGGGGCGTCGAGCGGCGGGTCATGTCAGCGGAAACTGCTGATCAGCAATTCGGCTCGTGATCCTGCCGCATCGTTGCGTGTGCCGCTGATCGAGTAGGTCGTCCGCACCTCCTGGACCACGAAGGCGGAAAAGATCGCCCGCACCTCGGGCACGTCGTTCAGCGAGAGGAGGAACCGGCCCCGGATGCCTGCCAGCAGATCGGCGAGACGTTGGAAATCGCCCCGCGCGAACATCTGCCGGCCATAGTCATCCTCGCAGCCCCAGTAGGGCGGATCGAGATAGAACATCGTGTCGGGGCTGTCATAGCGCGGGATGAAGGCCGACCAGTCGAGGCACTCGATCACCACGCCGGCCAGCCGGCTGTGGAGATCCTCAAGCATCGGCTCGAGCGTGGTCAGGTTGAAGCGGCCCGGGCGCGCCCGATCGACCCCGAAATTCCGGCCGCTGACCTTTCCGCCGAAGGCGGTGCGCTGGAGGTAGAGGAACCGTGCGGCGCGCTCGAGGTCGGTCAGCGTGTCGGGGTCCACCGCTACCAGGCGCTCGAACTCGGCCCGGGTCGTGAGTTGAAAGCGCAGGGTTTCAAGGAACTGGGGATAGTGCCGCTGGAGGATGCGGAACAGGTTGGCGACGTCCCGGCCGCGGTCGTTGATCACCTCGGCCCGGGGGCGGGCGCTGCGGCGGAGGAAGATGCCGCCCATCCCTACGAAGGGCTCGGCGTAGGTCGTGCAGGGGGTGGCATCGAGGATCGCGCAGATCCGGCGAGCGAGGTTGCGCTTGCCGCCCAGCCAAGGGGCGACAGGCGAGGTCGGGTGAGTGGGGTTCATGAGTGGCTCCGGTTATGCCAGGAACATAACAGGAACATCTTTCCTTGGCACCACCGTCCTGAAGTCTCTACAGCGCAAATTGTCCTTGCTGTGGCTGGTCAATGCGGATCAGCCCAGACAGCAGCCAGTTCCTCCAATGCGAAACGCGATGGGTTCCCATGGCAAAGACGAGGCCGCGGTCGCGGAAGCTAGACCAAGTCTCGATCATCATCTTGAGCGTCGCGTCTTCGCCGTATTTTTCCCGCCACTTGAAGAATGTCCACTCGGTTTCCCAGTCTAGGCACTGATATTCCCGCTGTTTTCCCGCGTGTTCGAATACAAATCGAAAGCTATAGGGAGGTGCTTGCTTAGGGATTTCAGCATTGGCAAACATGTCGGCTTGAGCATGCAGTTCATCGCGGCGACGCTGTGACTTGGCCAGCTCATGAGCGCTTAGACGCTTAATCCGTAGCTCTGGTCGTTCCGGACGAATCAGGGCGAGGGATCGACCGGAAGAGTATTCCACTTCCAACGACCGAACGATGGCTCTCTCGATGAAAGCGCCACGCTCTGCCTGGGGAACCGCACCAACGACACGAAGCGATTGAGGGTCGATGCGCTTGCTCTCGGGGCGATTGTCGTCCCCGGGCCGGCGCCACCTGACCCGGACCCGATCCCAGCGGTTGAACCGCTGCGACTGCTGCAAATCCTTGTAAGGTACTGGATAAAGGCGATGCCAGCGCCCGTACCGATCTAAACCTGCCACGCAGACGGTTTCGCCGTGTCTCCGACCGATTTCCGGAGCAGCCTTGATCAAGATCACGACTTCTACCTCATCCTCGAAGTCGATCGCCGCCATAGGTTGCTCTACACTTCGATGTGATGAACCGAGGCGCCTGTAAGGCGAGAAAGATGCTCGGCAACGATCGACCGATGGCAACAACGGTGATCCCGCTCGAAGCATGTCAGACAGATACGCAAACCTGATGTCTGATCGGCCAGGTTTTCGACGGCTTCCAGTGTTTCCGGCAGAGCCATATGCGCATTAAAGATGCGCAGAAAGAGGTCATGATTCCCCGAGCGCGCAGCATCCCGCCCAGTCTTTGGGTCTCCCAACTGTTGGACGTGCAGATATCTCATCCCTGCCGCCTCGACGGCCTCCTGAAGCTTCTTCTTGGAGAAGCCAGGCTTTCGCGACTGGGGCCGCTCTCGGACGTCAACGAGAACATCGATTCCGGCCTCGGTCAGCCGATCGAGGTAGCCCGGCAGGTCAGATTTTTCGTAACCCACCGTGTGAATTACCGTGGACGGGTCTGCCACCAGATCTCGCATTTCGTTCTCTCCTCGCTCGCAGGGTTCGGGCACGCCTCGGCGAGAGGCTACATACCGAAACCATCCTCAGGTTCAACGTAGCGACCCTCAAGGCGACCTTGAACCATGATCCGAACGACGGCCGCGAGGGTTTCACCTTTCTGCAACTTGTGCATTGCCCATTGGCGCTCCAGTGGGCGGCAGCCTTTTAGCCTCCGGCAGACTTCATCTACGAGCCATTCGATGATGAATTCGTGTTTGAACTTGCGTAGTACCGCCGCGACCTTTGGGGGAAAGCTGGTCAAGGCTTCATCGAAGGCAACCTGAGCGGCGTCCGACAGGTGATTGTGCTCTTCGCGCTCAAGATCTTCTTCCATCGCTCACTCCCTCACCGTGTGGCCCCACCAGACCACCTTGCCGATGATCTCGGCGCGTTTCAGGCGGTCGCCGGTCAGGACCTCGACCGGGTATTCGTTGTTGTCGGACAGCAGCTGCATCTGGCCGGGCTCGGGGCGCTCGACGCGCTTGATGCGGGGGCCGTCGGCGGTGTTCACGGCATAGATCGGGGGCAGGCGGCGATCCTCGGGGCCGCGGCGGCGCACCTGGACGTCGCGCGCGCCGGTGTCGATCAGCACCATGTCGTCGTCGTGCAGCGTGGGGGCCATGCTTTCCCCGCGGACGCGGGCGATGCGGGCTTTGTCGGCCGCGATCCCCATGCGGTCCAGCCAGTCGCGGCGGAAGGCAAGGTGGCCGATCACCGCCTCGGTGTCGTTCTGAGCCGCGTAGCCCGCCGCCAGGAAGGCGTCGTGGATCGGGATGCTGGCGAAGTCGTCGGCGACATGCAGGGCGTCGGCCGTGAGCTGGGCGAGGCGGTCGGACGGGCTTTTGCCTGTGACGATATAGGTGATATCGGCGCCCGCCCCAGCGATCGCTGCTAAGTAATCGGCTGGGGGGAAACGCTCTTGTTCATAGAGGATTTGTGAGCGCTTCGAGACGCCGGCCACCTGAGCGAGCTGGGCTTGGGTGAGGCCAAGCCGCATCCGCTCAGCCAACAATCTGCCGCCGAGTGACGAATTGTTCACTTCGTCCATTGACGAGCGCAGCATTGTTCACCTAATCTTGCCTTGTAACGGCGCAGAGACGCCTTGCGAGGCACGATGGCAGAAAAACCCTTCCCCTTCCAGCCGGGCGTGATGCTGCACGAAGCGATCGTTGGCGCTTTCCGCGCGACGGGCGGCAGTTTCGAGGTCTGGTGCGCCGAAAACGGTGTTGCGCCCAGCATCGCCCGCAACGCCACCTTTGGGGTCGCCAAAGGCCCCAAGGGCCGTGCGCTGCTGGCGAAGCTGATCGCCGCCGCTGGCCCCGAGGTGGTCCGCGCCGGCTATCTGGCCCGCTTCAAGACCCATGCCGAAGACCTGCGGAAGGGAGTGGCGTGATGTTTGAGACCATACGTCGCCGGATCGCGCTGCTGATCGCGCCGGAACGCCCTGCTGCGCGCCGACCTGCATTCGGTGAAGAGCGTGGTCGGTGTCACCGGCACCCGGCGGCTGGTCGCGGACGGTGACAGCGACGGCCACGCCGACCGCTTCTGGGCCGGCGCACTGGCCGCGTCGGCCGCGCGGGAGGCGCCCGCCAGCTATGAATACACGGCCCTGCCTTCGGCGCGATCGCGCTTTGCCGGGGTCATCGATGATGACGACGAGCCGGAGAACCGGCGACGGGGGATCTGGTGATGCTGATCGATCGCTACGGACGGCCGCTGCGGGCGCCGACGAAGGACGAACTGACGACCGAACAGGCTGCGCCGACGCTGGGATCGGTGCGGCAGATTGCCAGCGGCCATCCGGCCGAGGGCCTCGAGCCGCTGCGCCTGGCCGCGATCCTGCACTCGGCCGAGACGGGCGATGCGACGGCCTATCTGGAACTGGCCGAGCAGATGGAAGAGAAGGACCTGCACTATGCGGCCGTCCTGGGGGTGCGCAAGCGCGCGGTCCGCAGCCTCGGGCTGAAGGTCGAGCCCGGCGCCGAGGACGATACGGCCGCCCAGGAGGCTGCGGACATGGTGCGCGATGCGCTGAGCGGTCCTGCTGTCCGCACCAGCCTCATCGGCATTCTCGATGCGGTGGGCAAAGGCTTTTCGGTCAGCGAAATCCTGTGGAACACCGAGGGCCGGCGCTGGACGGTGGAGGGCATCGAGCGCGTCGATCCCCGCTGGTTCGAGTTCGACCCGGTCAATGGCCGGCATATCCGCCTGCGCGGCGCGGCCGGCGGCGAAGAGCTGCGGCCGTGGAAGTACGTCGTGCATTTCGCGGAAGCGAAATCGGGCCTGCCGATCCGCGGAGGGCTGGCCCGGCTGGCCGCCTGGGGCTTCATGTTCAAGCACTTCACCATCCGGGACTGGGCGATCTTCACCGAGGCGTATGGCCACCCGCTGCGGATCGGGAAGTACGACCCGGCGCTGGCCAGCGCCCAGGACAAGGCCACCCTCTTGCGCGCGGTCCGGTCGATGGGCACCGACATGGCGGCAATCATCCCCAACAACATGCTGGTCGACATCATCACGACCGCGGTGAGCGGGACGCAGGAGCTCTACGAGCGGACGGCACGCTATTGGGACGAGCAGATCTCGAAGGGGGTGCTGGGGCAGGTGGCCACGACCGACGCGATCGCGGGCGGGCATGCCGTCGGCAAGATCCACGAGGAGGTGCGCGGCGACATCCGTGACGCCGATGCGGACGATCTGGCGGCAACGCTGATGCGCGACGTGGCGACGCCGGTCACGCGGCTGAATTTCCCCGAGGGCACGGCTGTCCCTGTGATCCGGTTCGAGGCCGGGCAGACCGGCATGATCAGAGCGGTCGGCGGCGCGCGCGGTCAGATCCAGAACATGTCGTTTCAGGTCGCGGACCTCGCCACCCAGATCGGCGCGGGCACGGCCGCGTCGGTCGCCTTCGGCCAGCAGCTGCCGCAAATGCTGGGCGGTCTCGGCGCGTTCGGCGCCCTGGCCGGTGCTGCGGTCGCGATCGGCGTCCCGCTCACCTCGGCCTTCCTGGGGGCGGGGGATGCGGCGAAGCAGGCGGAGACATCGCTGAAGGCCCTCGATACCGCCCTTGGCCGGGTGGCAGACGGGATCGAGCGGGTCAACGATCCCCGGCTCGGCGACACCTTCGGGAGCATGGCCGGGTCGGTCCGTGACCTGTCGGCGGCGATGCTGGAACTCGACCGTGCGGCCGAGCTGCGCGCGCTGCAGCAGTCGCTTGACAAGACCTTTGGCCAGAACCTGCAGCTGAGCACCTGGCAGCGCCTGAACCAGCCGCTGTGGGGCAGCGGGCGGCAGGAATACGCCGCCATCATGGAACGTGGAAATTACGCCCAGCTGACCGGCGGCAAGGGGCTGTCCTACGACGACTTCCAGACCCGTCGACAGGAGATCGACCTGCTGGCCAAGACCGGGCAGGTGGAGGAGGTCGCGGGCAAGGTCCAGCAGCTCATCCGTGACATGGCCGATGGCGGTCCGATCACTGACATGAATGCGGCGCTGGCGGAGACGCTGACGGCGCTTGGGGATGTGGCGATCCGGACGGCCGAGCTCGAGGCGGGCTATAACGGCAGTGCCGACGCGGCGAAGGCGTTTAACGACCTCCTGTCCGAGGCGACGGCCCGGCAGACTGAGCTGAAGCGCCTGACCGATGTCCGCGCCGATGCCGAGCAGCGGCTGGCAGACGCGCTGTCTGCGCGCGATGCAGCTGCAGCTACCTCGGCGCGGGCGGTCATCGCGGAAACGGAGCGGCAGATCGCGGCGACGACGGACGCGCGCGTTCGGATCGACGCCCTCGGGACGAGCCTGGCAGAAATCGAGCATGTGGCATCTACCATCGCCTTCGACAAGGACGGGAAGTTCCGCGGCGCTCTGGATCTGGCGAAAGCCGACCTTCTGGCCGCTCGAAAAAACGTAGACGATCTGAACGATGCCGAACTGAGCAGGCTGGAAAACGCCTTTCATCGGATTGCCAGAGCCGCGCGCGACATGGCGCAGGCCACAACGGGACTTGGCGGCGGGTTCGGCGGAATGGACCTTTCCGGCTACGCCGACGGTCTCAGCGCGACCCGCGCGATGATCCAGAAATATGAAGGATGGGCGCCCGTCGCGAAATGGGACGAGAACGCCAACCGGGGCGGCTGGGGATCAAGCACCGTCACGTTGGCCGACGGCAGCCAGCGGACCCTTCAGAAGGGTGAGACCGTCAACAAGGCCGACGCCGATCGGGATCTGGACCGGCGCATCCGGGGTTATTTCGAGGAGCAGCAGCGCGTCGCGGGCGCGGCCTGGGCAGGGTTCAACCCGGCGCAGGTGGCGGCGCTGGCGAGCATCCAGCACAATTACGGATCGCTGCCGGATCGCATCCGCCCGGCGCTGCAGACCGGCGATGCCCAGATCATCGCCCAGGCGATCGCCGGACTGGCGATGGATTACACTAGGTCCGAGCGTGATGCCGGCAAGACCGGCCGGCCGATGAACTACAACCGCCGCATGGGCGAGGC
Organism: Paracoccus sphaerophysae; assembly: GCF_000763805.1. Taxonomy (GTDB): domain Bacteria; phylum Pseudomonadota; class Alphaproteobacteria; order Rhodobacterales; family Rhodobacteraceae; genus Paracoccus; species Paracoccus sphaerophysae. The sequence continues at coordinate 9,428 of NZ_JRKS01000054.1, forward strand.
CGCGGCCTTCGGCGACGCGATCGGGGTGCGGGAAGCCAACGAGGCCACACTGGCAGCGGGGGAGGAAGCCGCACGGGAGGCCAAGCGCAAGTCAGACGAGCTCGAGCGCCAGCGCAAGGCCGACGAGGACCGCCGGGCCCGCGAGGTCAAAGCCCGGGCCGACCAGGACAGCCGGATGCGCGACAGCGTCACGGCCGAGCTCGACAAGCTTGCGCCCAGCTACCAGCGCGCCGTCGCGGCCGCGGACCGGTGGAAGGCCGAGGCTCTTGCCGGGCTGGACAAGACCAAGGCCGGTTACGACGCCTTCGCGGCCGACATCGAGGCGATCTACCAGCAGCGGATCGCAAAGGCGCGCGAGGATGACCTGGCTCGGCAGGACGCCTGGTCCGCCGGTATCGAGCGCGGGTTCGCAGAGCTGGAGGAGAGCGCCGTCAGCTGGTCGGACGTGTCCGAGGACCTTGTCACAGGCTGGGCCAAGGGCGGCGAGGAAGCTTTCGTGAACTTCGTGAAAACCGGAAAGGCCGAGCTCGAGGACCTGCTGGATTTCACGTTGGAGCAGCTGGCCCGGCTGGCTTGGCAACAGGCCATTCAACCGGGCTTGAACGGGCTGTTGCAGTCGGCTGCAGGCGCGCTTGGAGGCTTTCTGGGCGGCGGCGCCGGCGTGACCCTGCCCACCGCCCACACCGGCGGGACCGGGGTCATGCGGACATACAGTGCCGGCAATCGACAGCGGGCGGATGAGCGGCTGGCGATGTTGCGCGATGGCGAACGGGTCATGACGCCACGGATGCTGGAAAACGCCGGTGCACTGGTCAGTTCGCTGGCCGGGCTGGCGGGCGGCCGGGGCGACCAGCCGGTGCTGGATACCCGTCCCGTCGTGCAGGTGATCAACCAGTCCTCCACGCAGGTTGACGGCCGGGTCCGCGAGACCCGTGACGAGCGGGGCGGGCGGCAATACCAGCTGGTTCTGTCAGACGCGGTGGCCGGCGCGCTGACCGCGCCCGGCGGCCGCGCCAGCCAGACACTGCGCGCGCAGTTCGGGGTCACCAAGAAGGGGACGCGTCGATGAGCTATCCCGTCTGGCCCGCCGGGCTCGACCAGTTCGAGCGGTCCGGCTATCAGGTGCAGCGGCAGGATGCCCGCCGCCGGCGCCAGGCTGATGCCGGCCCGCCCGCTTTCCGGCGACGCTTCACCTCGGCGGCGACGATGGTCAGCCTGTCGCTGGTGACCGATCGCAACGGCAAGGCGGTCTTCGACCGGTTCTATGAGGACGCCACCCAGCTCGGGGCCTGGCTGTTCTGGATGCCCGACCCCGCCACGCAAGGCTGGCCGGTGATCGCAGCGACCGGATCGCCCTTGCTGGCCGGCGACGGGACGCCGCTGGTGATGGGATCGCGCCGGCTGGTGAGCTTTGGCGACGAACCGCCGGTGGAGACGATGCATGGGGACCACGAGTTCCGCATCGCCTTCGGCGTCGTGGTCATGCCCTAGAGAGGAAGTCCTTCACCGGCGCTCTGGCGGCGCACGTGTGACATAGCGCGGCCATGCGCCGCCTGTCTATCAACGCCCGCCTTGCCCAAGACGCACCCGCGTCGTCGGAAATTCACGCGGTGCTGCTGGAGATCACGCATCCGCAGCTGTCCGAGCCGATACGATTGTCCACGGACAACACGCACCGGGTCAGCGATGAGCCGCTGGTCTATGGAACCCGGTCGAGATGGCGCGGGGCCGACCCTGCGGTCCAGCCCTACCTGTGGGTGATCGCCTCGGCGCTCTTGCCGTCGGACCTGGAAGACGCGCCGGCGGCATCGACGATCATCCTCGAAAACCTTGACAGCGCCATGACCGGACTGCTGCGATCCTTCACCGACGCGGCTTCGCTCAGCATGGCGGTGGTGCTGGCATCGTCTCCCGACCTGGTCGAGGCCGAATGGACCGGTCTGACCCTGGTGACGGCGGAAATCACGGCAGGTGAGATAACGCTGCAGTTCAGCCGCGAGGAGATCGAGCTGGAGCCGTTCCCGCTGGCGCGCCTGTCGCGCGAGCGCTTTCCCGGTCTGCACCCATGAACTGGTCGGCCGCCTATGTCGGCATCCCCTTCAAAGATCACGGCCGCGACCGTTCCGGCTGCGATTGCTATGGGCTGGCGCGGCTCGTCTACCGGGGTGAGCTGGGCATCGATCTGCCGGAATATGGCAGCTATGCCTCGGCTGACGAGCATGCCGAGATTGCCGCGCTGATCGACGGGGCGGCTGCCGGGCCGGAATGGAGCCCTTGCGCGGGGGGGCGGTCCTTCGATCTGGCGGTTTTCCGGCGGGGCCGGCTGGCCACGCATCTCGGGCTCGTCGTCCTGCCCGGCATCATGTTGCACATGGCCGACGAGGACGCCGCAAAGGTCGAGCGGATCGCCGGGCCCTGGTCCAGCCGCCTGGTCGGTTACTGGCGCCACGCGGGGGCCTCGGCATGAGCCCGCCGGTCAGGCTGATCGCGGCGCCGCTGTTCGATCCCGGGGCCGGGCGGGTCGATATCGAACTGCCCGCCGGCCTGACCATCGCCGAGATGGTGGCGCTTTCGCTGCCCGATCTGCCGGCCGAGGAACGCCAGCGCGTGCGCGTGGCCCTGGTGACCAGTCAGGGCTCGCAGATCATCCTGCCGGAGCTGTGGGCGCGCGCCCGGCCGCGGCCCGGCGTCCAGGTGCTGATCCGCGTCGTCCCCGGCAAGAATGCTTTGCGGTCGGTGCTGATGATCGCGGTCACGGTCGCCTCGATCGCGATGGGCAATATCTGGGGGGTACAACTGGCCGGCGCGATCGGGGTCAGCCAGCAGGTTGGCGTGGCCCTGGTCACGGCGGGTCTTAATATCGTCGGATCGCTGCTGGCGAATGCCCTGGTGCCTCCACCCCAACCGGATGAGGACAAGCGGCGCGATCGGTTCACCATCACGGGCTGGCGCAACCGGTATGATCCGGGCGGCGCGGTTCCTTTCGTGCTGGGCACGCACCGCTACGCACCGCCCTTCGCGGCGACCAGCTGGTCCGAGATCGTCGGGGACTGGCATTACGTCCGGGCCGCGTTCACCTTCGGCTACGGCCGCGTCCAGCTGTCCGATTTCCGCCTCGGGGAAACCTCGATCAGCGAATACGACGAGGTCGAGATCGAGGTCCGGGACGGGGTGGCAGGCAACGCGCCGATCAGCCTTTATCCGCGCCAGGTGATCGAGGAGAGCATCAGCGCCGAACTGACCCGCCCGATGCCGCGCGACGATGCCGGCAACATCATCGACGACGACGTCTCGATCGAGACCCCCGTGGTGCGGACCACGGCCGACGATGCCGAGCGGGTCAGCATCATCCTGACCTGGCCCGCCGGCCTGATCTATGTCGATGACGATGGCGACAAGCGGACCGAAGAGGTCAGGATCAGGATCGAGCAACGGCGCGTCGATGCTGCGAACTGGTCTCTGGTCGAAACACTGACGGTGCGGGCCCGAAAGGCCGAGGCCTTCTACCGCCAGCACAGCTGGACCCTTCCGTCCCGCGGCCGCTATCAGATCCGGCTCACCATGCTGACCGAGGAGCCCGCTAATCTGGGCCGCACCCGCCGCACCGTGTGGGTGGCGCTGCAGTCGATCCGCCCCGAATACCCTTTCAACATGCCGGGGCAGGCTCTGGTCGCGCTGCGCATCAAGGCGACCCATCAGCTGTCGGGGCAGCTGGACGATTTCTCGGCCGTCGCGCAGCGTGCCTGTCTGGATTACGACCGCATATCGGGGACCTGGATCGACCGGGTCACCTCGAACCCGGCCAGTCTCTTCCGGCATGTGCTGCAGAGCCCCGCCAATCCGCGGCGGGTCGGCAATGCGGGCATCGACCTGGCGCTGCTGGAGGACTGGCACGAATTCTGCCGCGTCAACGATCTGCGCTATGACCGGGTTCTCGACGATCCGGCTTTGACGCTCCGTGATGTCCTGGTCGAGATCGCGGCGGCGGGGAGGGCCACCCCCAGGCATGACGGGGTGCGGTGGGGCGTGACGATCGACCGCCCCCAGTCGCTGGTCGTTGACCACCTGACCCCGCGCAATAGCTGGGCATTCAGGGCCGTGCGCAACTACACCCGGCCGCCGCACGCCTTCAGGGTGCGGTTCAACGACGCCGATGCCGATTACGCGCCGCGCGAGCGCCTGGTCCTGTGGCCGGGCCACACCGGGGAGGTAACCCTTACCGAAGAGCTCGATCTGCCGGGCAAGACGCGGGCCAGCGAAGTCTGGCGCGAGGCCCGGCGCCGGATGCTGGAGGCGATCCATCGCCCCGATCAGTTCGAGGCCATGCAGGACGGTCCGGTCCGGGTGGCGACCCGCGGCGACCAGATCGCACTGTCCCACGACGTGCTCGACGGTGTGCAGCGCGCCGCACGGGTGCTGGCCGTCCGGGGCCGGGAGCTGGAACTGGACGAAGAGGTGATGATCGCCCCGGGCGTCGATCACGCCATTCGGTTTCGCGGCCTGAATGCTGCCGATACCGTCGGGGCTTCGATGATCCGGCCGGCGTCAGGTGCCCAAGGCCTCACGCGGCTGATCACCATCGAGGGCACCGGGTCTCTGCCGTCGCCGGGCGATCTCATCCTGTTCGGCCGGGCCGGCAGGGAGAGCTGGCCGGTCATCGTCACGGGGGTCGAGGCCGGTGAAGACATGACCTGCCTTGTGCGGGCAGTCGCCGCGGCGCCCGAGATCGACGAGACGCTGTCTGCGACCCCGATCCCGGCCTGGTCGCCGCGCGTCGGAGCTGAACTGCCGCTCTCGGCCCTGCAGCCGGCAGAGCCCCGCTTTGCAGGCGTTTCCAGCGGTGCATCCGGGACTGGTGAGCGCCAGGCGGTCGAGATCGCCCTCGTTCCCGGCGGCGGTGCGGTTGTCACGGCCCGTTATGCCCTTCGTCACCGCATTTCGGGGGCCGGCGCGTGGAACACCACCTATGCGCCGGCGGCGGATGGTGGCTTCAGGTTGACCACCTATACCACCGGAACCGCAATCGAACTGCAGGCAGCGGCATTGTCCCTGGACGGGGTCATCGGCGCGTGGACCCCGATCCTCGCCCTGACCGTGGGCAGCGGCGACGCGCCCCTGCCCGGCGCGATCGAGGCGACCGACGTTGCGCTGACGCCCTTGCTGGGCGGGCTTCGGATAGACTTCGCGACCGGCGACGATCCCGAGATCGCTTCCGTTCAGGTGTATCGATCGCAGACGGCTTCACTCGACCGTGCCGCCGACAAGGCCCTCAAACTGGCCGTTTCGCCCTCGCGGACCTGGTCGGTCAGTCTGGGGGACGCGACCCGCGGCAACCTGCTGGCCTCGCCCGGGATGTCCGATCCCTCCGCATGGACCGTGAGCGGCGGATGGGACGTCAGCGGGGGCGTGGCGGCCCATGCGCCGGGGTCGGGCGGGACGGTGCGCCAGAACGTCGCCATGACCGCGGGCAAGTGGATGCGGATCGGTTTCCGCTTGTCCGAGGTCACCGGGGGCAGCGTCACGCCGCAGCTGCTGGAAGGAACGCCCAGAAGCGGAGCCGGCGCCGGCGCCAACGGCCAGCACCGCGCGCGCATCCAGGTGGTCACCGGCAATGCTGCCGTGGGCTGGGCTGCGACGAACGACTTCACCGGCCAACTGGATGATGTGGTGGCCTATCAGGAGACGGCGACCTGCCTTGCCCAGGGGGCGCATTTCGTCTGGCTCGAACCGATCAACCGGGACGGCATCCCCGGTCCCGTCGCCGGGCCGTTCAACGCTACCGTGATCTGAGGTCAATATGAGCGGCACCGCCACGCCAAATCTTCCCCTTTCCAACGGCGTCGATGACGTCGTAGGGAACAGCGGTGGTAACACTGTCCGCATCGCGCTGTCGCGGCTGGCAGCCTTGCTGTCCTATCTACAGGGCCCGGCCTACACGACCTCGGCCGAGCTGTTCGCGGACAAGGCCTGGCCGGATGGCGCAATCGGGCAGGTCTATGGCGACACCGCCGGCCAGAACGGCACCTACCGCAAGAGCGGCGCCGCCGGCACGGGCAGCTGGACGCGGACGGGCGATCTGGCTGTCAGTCCGCTCACCGTGGCGCAGCTTGCTGGCAAGGCGGATCTGACCGCGTTGAACGCGCTGATAACCGAGGTGCGATCGGGGCGGGTCTTTGGCCACTGGTCGGGCAACCTTCTCACCCTGACACCGCCAGAGGGGACTGATTGGCTGCTGACCCCCGCGGGTGGGTCAGTGCAGCTGTGGGCGCCGGTGACCGAGGGCGGGACTGGCGAGGAATACGCCCAAGATGCCACGGGGCAGTGGTGGTTGCGTCGCTTCGACGCGCGCGACCTGACCGCCGAGAGGGCTGCGCGCGAGGCGGCAGACAATGCGATCCGCGCGGCGGCTCGTGACGGGCTGATCCTGCCCCTGGTCAACGTGGCGGGCACTGGGGACGCCATCACGGCCGACCTGTCGAGCACACTAATTGCGGCCGGCATCACCACGCTGTCGTCGCTGGCAGAACTGGATTATGTCCCGATTGCCACGAACGCGGCAGCCAACCCTACCATCACTGTTGCCGGGATGACCCTGGGCATCCGCGATACGGGCGGCGGGGACTGGCCTGCGGGCGGGTTCCGGGTTGGCTACATCTACAAGCTGCGCCGGCGGGGCATGACCGCAAGGGTATCGGGGGGCGTGTCGTATCGGGAGATCCTCGATCTGGGCACGCGCCTGTCCGGCCAGGAGGCGCGCTGGACGGATCGCACGGTCCAGATCGCCGCCATTGACCCCGCCGGCTATGCGGTGCCCGGAGGCACTGCCCGCATCATCACCGAGGGCGGCGGCTGGCTGTCGGTCTGGCGCGTGTCGGACAATCAGACAGAGCCAGAGAGCGACACCCGCAAGCGCACGACAGACGGTAAGGTCTGGGTGCGCATATCCCGCGCGCCTCTGGAAGAGACTGTCGCCCCGACAATGTCGGCGGTTTCGGAGGTCGCCGCACCCGCCCTGCGCCGTTCGACCGACGCGCAGTCGCGGGTGCATGAGCTGATGGATCTCGGCGGCGGGCTACATCTGCCGGGTTTGCGGGGGCTGTCAGTGCAGGAACATGTCCAGCGCCTCTACGCGCGGGTCGCGGAAGCCGCGCAGGTGCTGCCCTACCAGACAGTCATCAACGCGGTGTCCGATCTCGGCTGCGATCCGAACGGCAACGAGCCATGCCAAGGGATCATCAACGCCGCGATCAATAAGCTGACCGCCACCTCGAGCGGTCCGGCAACAATCTTCTATCCTCGCGGCTACTACCGCCTTACCGAGCGCATCCTGCCGAAGTCGAATGTGAGCCACATCGGCGCGGGCCGGGACCAGGCGATATTCCTGCCCACCGGCATCCGTGCAGCATTCGAGCGCAAGCCAAGCCGTGGCGACTATCTCGAGAACTGCATATTCTCGCACTTCGGGGTGGATGGGTCCAACCAGGTTCTTAACGGTGGGGAATACTCGGTCGGGTCCAAAGCCTTGTTCATCCAAGGCTTCCGCAACTGTCTTTTCTCGGACCTGCATCTATACGACACGGGGGCTACGGCTCTCGGTATCGACTTCGCTGATCGCTCGATCATTCAGCGTGTTCTTGTGGAGCGCGGGGGGCGACTGGCGGCAATTGGCAATCCCGGTGCATCAGGCATCGGGATAGGCACCGGATGGCTGCTCTCCGAGCCTCTCATCATTGCGGACTGCATGACCATCGACTGCCGCAACTATGGCACGTTCGTGGAAAGACAGAACGCCGGCGCTGACTATTTCAACGCTCAGCACGTCATCGTGCATGGGCTGATCTCAAAGGGAAACAACCACGGCTTCGGCGAGGCGGGCTGCGATGGCACAATCCTGACGGCGTCCCAGCTGACCGACAACTTGTCATCTGGCGTCGTGCAGCACCACGGCACTTTCAGCAGTGCGCCTCGGCCAGGGCCGCGGTTCATGCTCCGAGGTTGTGATGTGTCCCGTAACGGCGGTGCCGGGTTCGAGTTCGATGGCACCAAGAACTTCGGCCCTCGTGGCTATTCCTCGGACGGCAATCGGATCGAGGGCAATAGGGGACCGGGCCATTGGATCAGGGGCGGCGCGGGCGGCACGGTCGATGACTTCTCGTTCCGTGGCGACGACGTGATCGGAAACGGCGGTCATTGCATTCATGTCGAGAGCGGCACGATCACTAACCTCGATATTCTTGATGAGCGCCTGCTCCGCAACACTGGCTCGGGTGTGCGGTTGGACGCAGCGATCCGGGGTGGGCGCATCAGCGGGGCGACGATCCGCGACCTACAGACGACGCCAACGCAGACAGGCAGCATTTCGGGGGCGGGTGCGCTCACTGACTTCGATATCGACGGGGTGCAAGGCGTCGGATGCGCCCCCATCAATCTGATCGGCGCGCAGATACGCGTGACCTTCGGCCGCAATCCGGGGATCTGATATGGCTGTTGACCTTAGAACGACCGCAACGGGCGGGATTATGGGCGATCTTCTGGCTCGAGCACCGATCCCGAACGACGCTGTCGGTTACGTCGACTTTCTGACCGGCCTGCACATGACGCAAGCGGCAGAGAGTGTTGCGACCAACGCCTCGCTGGTCTTCGGACCGATCTCGTCAGTTGCACCTGGCTATTACTACGGCAAGAACGACATCGCCTTTATGACAAACAAGTTGTGGGAACGCATCGAGTATACGGCAGACGGCGAATGCCTGGGCCTGTTGGTCGATGGTGACTGGACCCAGCGTCTCAATACGGAGCATCGGATCAACCTGACCGCGGGAGCGATGACGGGCGCGAGTGTCGCGGCGGTTGGCGCGGCCGCGCAGCCCTATCAGCAGTGGTATGCGGTCACCCCCTCTGGGAGCGGCGAGGCAAGCCTGACCTTGGCCACAAGCAGTGTCTCGGCGGGGTCATACGCCTATATCGCCGTAGACGTGCGGGGCAGTGGGATAGTGCAGCTAGGCGCGCGCAACGCTGCCGCTGACGCCTACGTCAACGTCAATCTGCTCACGGGCGAGGTCGTGACCGGAGCCGGGGCTGTTGGGCAGGCCATGCGGCGCCGAGATGGCTGGACCGTGTTCGCCTGCGTCGCCATAGCTGTGGCGGGAGACGTGCAGCCGTACATGGCGTCTGTCGCGGCACTGACTACCGCTAAGCTGGGCGCGGCTGGCTTGGCATTCGCGGCGCGAGCTCCGCGGGTTGCGGCTTATGGAAGTGCCACCATGCCAGCGCCAGGATTGTGGCCGCACACCGCGTCCAGCGGTAAGGCCGACGACAATCTGACACAGGTCACGACCATGGTCGCCGACGCGGCCGACTTCACTTGCGTCTTCCGCGCCCGTTCTGGTTGGACGAAGACCCGGCGGTCGGCAGGGCTGTTCCTGTGGTCAAACTCCGGCAACAGCGGCACGGAACTGCGCTTCGGAGCGGACAACACGCTGTTCCTGATTGACCGCAACAGCGGCACCCCGCGGTGGTCGTTTGCTACGCGGTGGAAGCCGGAAACGATCTACCGTGTCGGCGTTTCGCGAATTGGCGGCGTGCTTTCCGCCTGTGTCAATGGTGAGGTTGCCACGGTGGACACAGGGACAGTCGCAGCAGACGCAACTCCGCGCCTGCTGCGCGGCTTCGACACGTCGGCCAACATGTGGTCGGGGCATTTGCAGAAGGCAATCTGGTGGGCTGAAGGGCGCCGCCAGGCAGACCTTGCCGCCTTGGTCGAGCAGTGGCTTTAGCTTCCGCCTGCCTGGAATAGTTCAACTGCTGCCCGGTCGAGTTTGGAGCCCTTGTCGCCCCGCTTCTTGAGGACCGCGATACCCCCGCCAACCCGGACGAGCATAGGCCGACCGTTAAAGCCCCTTCAAAGGGACCCCAAATTATCCACACGGCGGTCAGGTTTAAACGTTTGGCACACGCCTGGCAGCAGCGGCAGGCTCACGATGGAAGCAGAATGCGGTGGTGGCAGGGCTGTTCAGGTGGTCTTCAGCCGCACGCCTCAGGAAGTGGCTGCGAAAATCGCTCTGCTGCAAATATCGCTGTCAAACACTGCAAAAACGGCTGTCACGCTACACCCATCGCAGTCCCCTCGCGTGAAGGGCGCGGGCTCCTGATGGACAGCCGCGATGGACAATTGTCCATCAGCGGCCGATGCTGCGGCGAAAGTCGCCTGATTTCAACGCTTTAGAGAAGACTGGCTGGGGCGGTAGGATTCGAACCTACGGTACACGGTACCAAAAACCGATGCCTTACCACTTGGCCACGCCCCAGCAGTGCGGGGGTGTTTAGCCAAGGCTGGGGCGTGGCCAAGTGGTAAGGCATCGGTTTTTGGTACCGTGTACCGT
>NZ_JRKS01000055.1 GCF_000763805.1 Paracoccus sphaerophysae
GATCCACATCCGCATTGCTCTCATGAACCGCTTCTCCGCCCTCGGCACCGCCGAGATCGTTCGCGTCAGCTGAGTTCAGCGGGGAAAGGGGCAGCTCACGCCGCTAGCTGAGTTGCGCAACAACGCCGTCAGCCAGCAAGCGCTTCAGCCTGGCGTTCTCGTCCTCGAGTGCCTTCAGCCGCTTCGCCTCCGACACCGTCATCCCGCCATACTTCGCCTTCCAAGCGTAAAATGTGCCTTCCGACATGCCGTGCTTGCGGCACAGATCTGCGCACTTCGCGCCGGCATCATGCTCCTGAAGGATACCGATAATCTGTTCCTCGGTCCGTCGTGCCTTCTTCATCTTCGTCCGTCCTCTCGTTGGGCCGGACTCTAGTCACAGATGGAGGAAAAAGCCCGTGGCAGGTCACAGGCGCACGCCGCCGACGAGCTCGATCTGCTGCCGGATGGGTCGGCAATCGCCAAATTGCTCTCCGAAAGCGTCTTGCAGGATCAGGCGCGGGCGGGCTGTCAGTAATCTGAGAAACATAGTTATATTAATGTTGACCCCACTAAACCTTTCGCCCCGCCCATCTGACCATAACACTCCCTGCCAGCATGCTCATGCCAATCGCGAGGAGTAAGGGACCAGCGAATTCCTCCGCAACACTGCCCGATGTCGTGGAAGCCGACAGCAGCATCAGGCTGAATTCTCCTCCGTGGGCCAGGATGATCCCAGTCCGCCATGAGGTCTGAAGCGACTCGCCGAATATTCGGGCGACGACCAAAACGATCAGCGTCTTGCCCGCGACAATGATCGCGAGCCAGCTCAGCACGACTGGCCACGCATACGGGATGATCCAGAGTGGCAATTGCGTTCCGATGCCGACGAAGAATATCCCGACAAACAGATCGCGGAAAGGCCGGATCTCGTTCTCGACAGCATGGCGCGCGTCACCCTCGCCGATGATCATCCCGGCCGCGAATGCGGCGAGTGCCGGAGAAAGGCCGGCGGTGGCCGCGACAATCGCAGACCCTAATGCAATGGTGAGCGCGAGAAGCTGGGCAAGTTCCGGATCGCCACGCGACGCTACCCAACGGGCCAGCAACTGCAACGGGCCACGAGCAATGAACAGGGCTGCAACCAATGCCGTTGCACTGGCGACGACCGTTATCACGCCATACCCTTCGGCGGCTCCACTCATCGAATCGTGCAGAAGCAGAAATGCGACAGCTGCCAAGTCTTGAAACAGAAGCACCGCAATGGCCAGGCGTCCTTGGGCCGATCCCAAAGCGTGCGCGCTTGCGAGCACCTTGAGGCACATGGCCGTGGATGACATGGCAACGGCCCCGCCGATGAGGATTGCGGGGACGGGCGCGAGATCGAAGATCAGACTCGCTATCAACGATACCGATATCGTGGTGACTGCAACCTGCGCGGCTCCAAGACCGAAGACATGCTTCCTGAGCGTTACGAGCTTCTCGAACGAGAATTCCAGGCCAAGAGCGAACAGCAGGAGTACCACTCCGATCTCGCCGATGCTGCTGAGGGCAGCGTTTTCGGCAATCAGGCCGAGGCCGGCAGGTCCGATGACTATGCCGGCAAGAATGTAACCGACAATGCTGGGCACGCCGATCCGTGAACATATCGTCACGAGCACGAACGCGGCAAAGACCAACAAGGCCGCACTTTCGACAAATCCGGTCACGCCATGCATGTTCTTCTCCTGATGGCATGGCGCAGGGAAGGCCAATAGCGGCTCGCGACGCTGTCAAGGTAAGGAAACAAGCGGCAGATCATCGCTCGAGCTGACCATTGCGTTCGTTATTCTTTCCCGGCGATCGTCACGCCCGTCCAGGCTGGGGGATCGGAGGCCGGAAAGGATTCAAGACTGGCTTCGATAACCGGATCGAATTCCGCCTGTTCTCGCGACGGCAGGTCCACCGAGCCTTCCTGATCGACTGCGCGCCGGAGTCGGTGGTCCGTGCGAACCCGATCCAGGCGGGACGGTATGCGAAAGGCGTTCGGGGCGTCGGCTCCCTTGTAGAGGCGATGCCGCTCCTCTCCCCGCCAGCGGTCAGGCGCATGCCGATGAGCCACGCCCTCACGCACGAAGTCCTCGCGCACGACATATCGCCAGTCCTGCCGCTCGGCGAAGTCCACGGCGCTGTCGCGATCCGGAAACTTCAGCCGAATCGGACGATAAGGATCGTTGCTGGACGTGTATCCCATCAGCGGCTCGATCTGCGGCGGCCGGGATGGCTCGAACTCGAGGACCCAGTAGTTGGGCCGCGGCGCCGACGTCATCGCGGAACGAGCCGGCCGGTAAATGATCGCGGTCGGAACGTCCCAGGATGGCAGATCCGTTCCGGGAATTTTCGGCGGGAATGGTGGGCGATTATGGCCGCGCATATCAGTTCTCTCGGGTGTCGGTGGATACGAGAAGGTGACGTTCGAGATCGTCGAGTTTTTCCATTCGCCTCGAATTCAGGCGAACGGCGTGTTCGGTGTGCTGCGAAGGAAAGGCAGCAGCGTGCAGGACGTCCGACCGCATCGCTATCGTGAGATCGGCGACGGCATGCATCACGCCCTCTCCGTCCCCGTCCGAGAGCGTGCCGTCAGCAAAACCGGACTGCAAGCTCTCCAGTACCTGCTCGAAGCTGGACACGACCCCTGCACTCGCGACCACAGCCAGCTTGTGGCTGAGAACACGCAGTTCATCGATCAGCCTCGCATCGTGCCTTGCGGTTTCCACGATCTCTGCGACCTTCTCGATGCAGGCCATGTAAATGTCGCATTGCTGCTGGAGGACGATGACCCTTCCTTCCTTGCGAAGCTCGAGATCGGTCTGGCGGTTGAGAAGCGCCGCGGTCAGAATGATCGTCACGACAGCGCCGAGAAAGATGAGCGTCATCTCCTGCGCGAAAGGCAGCGTGTCTTTGGCAAGATACATCGAGCGAAAAAGGAAAACGATGCCGATGCCCAAGGCAGCGGCCGCAGCAGCAAATGCCAAGTCAGGCAGGCGGTTCGACATCAGCACCTCGCATTTTCGGTATCAGGGGGATGCACGGCCTTGCATCGGCGCGCGCCTCTGCGTCCGGGTGCCGCAGGAAGATCGGCGTCGGACCGCTGCCGAACGGATTGAAGCCGGTGCTCAGGCAACGGTCGAAGATCGTTTCGTCCCATCGAGTGAAATCGGGCTCCTCGCCGGCAAGTCGCCCGTCATCCACCACAGGGCACCTCACGCCTATGCCGATGGGGGAGCGTCATCGAAGGCCGCACCGTCCGAACGATCCGCCTTGCGAAGCCGTAGCCCGAGGAGGATCATCATCACCCCGAAGACCGCGGCGTAGAAGCCGATCAGCCAGCCGAGCGCGAGGAAGCTTTCGACCGGGCGCGTCAGCAGCATCCAGGTCACGACGACACCGAGAACGACAGAGAGAAGGCCGCTCAGGATCAGCCAGATCTCGCCCTCGATTTCCTTGCGCAGGCGGATTGCTGCCGCGATCTCGAAGGCACCCGAGAACACGGACCAGAATGCGATGCTGGCCCAGAGGAATGTCGCAAGCACAAGCGTCGCCACGAACGGCGAGAAGACCACGACGACCCCCGTGGCGATCCCCAGAATGCCGCTGAACATCAGCCAGCCCCAGCGATCGCCCCCGCGGATGTTGCGGACGGCGGCGACGAGGCCGAACACGCCATCGGCGAAGGCGAAAGCGCCGAAGACCAGCGTCAGAGCAAGCAGCGACTCCGCAGGCATGAGGAAGGCGAGAACCGCGATCACCAGCGCCAGGACACCGCGCAGCACGAACAGCCCCCAGTTCCCGGACAGGCTGCACAGCATGTCCTGCATCGTGTCGGATTGGTTTGCAGAGGTTGTCGTCATTGGTCCATCTCCTGTTCAGGTTTCAACTCAGTAGTGCCGATTGTCTCCGCGCCGGCCAGGGCGGCCGCCACGCGGCGGCGGTCCTCGAACGGTTGAGGCAGACACTGAGTCCGGGCAATTTCCCTTTCCACGGGCGCGCGCCCCGATGCCTCGCCGATCAACCCGGCTTCGACCAGCGTGCCGCGCAGTGTCTCCGCCGCGTTCTCTGCAATCTTCAACACTTCCGCCTCAGTGAGACCCAGGAGGTGCGCCGTCTCCGCGATCGTGGCGCCTTCCAGGTACATCCGATACAGGACGCGGCGCTCGACCGGAGCAAGATCTGCGATAGCCCGGTGCAGTGCCATGGCGATATCATGACGATCCACTTCGGTCTCGGGGTCTGTGCCGCCGTCGTCGGCGATGAGGTCCTCCAGCATCAGCGCGTCGTCGGGCTGGTAGAACTCGAACATCGCCTGATCCGCCTCGGTCGGATCCTCCGCCGGGGCCTCGGGTTCCGCCTCGATGGAGGCGGCATCCTCGGGCACGGCGCGGCGCGCAGCCTGCGCCTCGGCCTCGACGGTCTCGAAGGCCAGCTGCGTCAGCCAGTCCCGGACGGAGAATTCGGTCGGCCGCCGCTCGAAGCGGTTGAGCCCGTTGAGGATCGTCGCATCGACGATATCGCCAACGCTCAGGTAGCCAGCCGGCACAGACCCGCTGCATTCGAGATAGGTCAACTCGCGCCTGACGGTATCGTAGACCGTATCAAGATGATCCTCGATCAGGTCAAAGAAGAGCTGGCGCCGGTCCGCTTCCGCCGCATCCCGCGCGGGCGGCAGCGGGGCGCCGATCCGGCGCCGGCGGGCGGGACGCTTGTATTCAGGCTCGTGCTTGAGGCGCGCCACATGCCGATCGACCTGGTGGCGCAGGTCGGCAAAGGCCTTGCGCAGGACAGGCTCGATCTCGAATCCATCTTCCCGCGCCGCGATCACGCCCGACGGCAGTTGCAGGCGCAGGCTGACATGGATGCGCGTCTTGCCCCTCGTCTGCGAGGCAACGACTTCGAGCCGGACCAGATCCTCGCGAAAGCGCGCAAGGTGCGGTTCAAGTTGCCGCACCTCTTCCTCGATGACCTCAGGCGCGCGCTGTTGGCCGTGCCGGTCGAGATTGCGGAATGATCTAATCACGTTCATGCCGTGGACCTTCCTATAACTCTCCGAAGAGATGGTCCGGCGCGACCGATATCGCGCCGGGCCAGTCTTTTGCGCTGTCACTCGGCGGACTTGTCGTCCTTGGACTGCACCTCATCCCCAACGCTGGGCTTCGGAACGTCCGTCTTGTCTTCGGCAACTTCGCTGGGCTCCTCGATCCCGGCCTTGGCCTGATCGTCCTGGCTGTCGTCACTGGTGTCCTTTACGATCTTTTCGAACACGACCCTCTGTTCGTCCGCTGACCAGGCGACGCGGACCTTGTCACCATCCTCGATCCGCCCCGAGAGCAGTTCGCGGGCCAACTCGGTCTCCAGCTCCGACCGGATCAGCCGGCGCAGCTCGCGGGCGCCGAATTCAGGGCGGAAGCCGACCGCGGCGAAGTGATCCACGACGCTCACATCGAGTTCGAGTTCGACGCCCTGGGTAAGGGCGGTCCGCTTCACCCGGTTGAGCTGCAACTCGACGATCTGGCGGATCTCCGACTGATTCAGCGAATGGAAGACGATGATCTCGTCGATCCGGTTGATGAACTCTGGCCGGAAATGACCGCGCAACACCTCCATCAGTTCGGATTTCTGCTTGGCCTCGTCGAACTCACTGCTGCCGCGTTTCGTGAGGTTGCGCTGGATGATGTCCGAACCGAGGTTCGATGTGGCGATGATGATGGTGTTGGTGAAGTCCACCACGCGGCCCTTGCCATCTGTCAGGCGGCCATCGTCGAACACCTGAAGCAGGATGTTGTAGACATCGGGATGCGCCTTTTCGATCTCGTCGAGGAGCACCACCGAATAGGGCCGGCGGCGGACCTTTTCGGTCAGCTGCCCCCCCTCGTCATAGCCGACATAGCCCGGAGGAGCGCCGACGAGCCGTGCCACTGCGTGACGCTCTCCATACTCCGACATGTCGATACGGATCAGCGCATCCTGGTCGCCGAAGATCACCTCCGCGAGCGTCTTGGCCAGTTCCGTCTTGCCAACCCCGGTCGGCCCGAGGAACAGGAAGGTCGCGGTCGGACCGGAACCTTCGCGCAGACCCGCACGCGCCAGACGCACCGCATCGGCCACGGCGCGGATCGCTTCTTCCTGGCCGATGACGCGCTCGTGCAGCTTCTCCTCGAGCTTGAGGAGCTTGTCCTTCTCCTCGGTGGTCAGCTCCGTGACCGGAACGCCGGTGATCTTGGAGACGATCTGCGCGACGTGATCGGCGCGCACCTCGGCGGTCGCCGAAGCCTGGTCGCGCTTCCAGATTTCCAGAAGCTCGTCCAGTTCCTTCTGCTTCTGCTCGAGTTCCTTCTTCAGTTCCGCTGCCCGGTCGAATTGCTTGCGGGCGGCGGCATAGTCCTGTTCGCGCTTGATCTGCGCGACCTCGGCTTCCAGCTCCTGGACGTCCACGGGGCGCGCAGTGGCCGAGATCTTCACCCGCGCCGCGGCCTGGTCGATCAGGTCGATCGCCTTGTCGGGCATGAAGCGACCGGTGATATAGCGATCCGAAAGCTCCGCGGCGGCGATGATCGCCTCGTCGGTGATCGTCACCTTGTGGTGGCTTTCGAGCGTGTCGCGCAGCCCGCGCAGAATCATGATGGTCTGTGCGACCGTGGGCTCGTCCACATAAACCGGCTGGAACCGTCGCTCGAGCGCCGCGTCCTTCTCGATGTATTTCTGGTACTCGTTGAGCGTCGTCGCGCCGATCAGGTTCAGCTCGCCCCGCGCCAGCGCCGGCTTGAAGGTGTTGGCGATGTCGAGACCACCTTCGCCACCGCCCTGGCCGGCGCCGACGATGGTGTGCATCTCGTCGATGAACAGGATCAGGCTGTCCTTCTCCTCGGTGATCTCCTTGAGGATCTTCTGGACTCGCTCCTCGAACTCGCCGCGATACTTCGACCCGGCCACCATCGAGTTGATGTTGAGCTCGACCAGCCGCTTGTCGCGCAGTGCCTCGGGCACTTCGCCCGCGACGATCCGTTGTGCAAGTCCCTCGACGATGGCGGTCTTGCCCACGCCGGGCTCGCCGATCAGCACCGGGTTGTTCTTTTTCCGGCGGGCCAGCACTTCGATCGTCGTCTCGATCTCGCGGGCGCGGCCGATGACGGGATCGAGCTTGCCCTCGCGGGCGAGCTTTGTCAGGTCACGGCTGAACTGGTCAAGATCGGGCGTGCTGGAAGGCGCCTCCACGCGGCCTTCCTCGGCACCCTTGCCGACCACCTTCGTCACCTGCTGACGCAGCGCCTGCGGCGTCAACCCCAGCTTGCGCAGCATCGCCGCCGCGAGGCCTTCGCCCTCTTCGGCAAGGCCGATCAGCAGGTGCTCGGGACCGACATAGGAATGGCCGAGTTCGTTCGAGGCGATGAAGGCCCGGTTCAGCGCGTCCTTCAGGCGAGGACTGACGCCGATCTCGCCTTCCGTCTTGGCGTCTCCACGCTTTGCTTCATTCTCGATCTGGCGCCGCAGATCGTCCACATCGACCTTGAACTGCTCCAGGATCGTCTTGACGACGTCAGACGCGGTCAATGCCAGAAGCAGATGTTCGGTATCGACCTCGCTGCGCCCGAATTCCCCGGCCTTCTGTGCTGCATCCTGCAGCAGCTTGTTGCCCTGTTCGCTCAGCCGGTCGGCGATGGTGCGTCCACCGCCGCGCCGCGATCCACGCCGCGGCGCGCCCTCGCCGAAAGTGGCGTCCACGACAGCGTCATCGCCGTCACCCATGGGGCCGGGCGTGCCGCCTCGCAGCGGACTGTCACCAAAGAGGCTGCCGAAACCGCTCTCGCCGAAGAATTCGTCAAGAAGAGAACGCCGTCCGAACAGGGACTCCAGCGGCGAGGCGCTGCGCCCCGACCGGCGGGCCATTTCGCTGTAATGCTGGTCGCAAAGCTCCATGTTCTGAACCCTGCCGTTCACCGAGGCGCGCACGCGCGCCGTCGCCGGGCGACCGCAAATATCGCAAGCTCCGTTTGCCATTCGTCTTCTCCGTTTTCATTATCCAGTCAGGGTTGTTCGCCGATCGTCTGCGCCAGTGACAGTGTCACGCAGCGCCCGCTTCCGCTCTTTCACCTTGGACCCAATTGCCACAAGATCGGGCTCGTCCAGTGTCTCTCGTTGCAGGAGATCCTGCGCCGATTGTTCGAGAAGATCCAGTCTTCCTTTCCATACCGACTTGCTCCCTCTAGCGTGAGAGCTGCGCACCTATGCGTTCGAGAAGTGCGAGAAGAACACGCCTCCCGTCGACTGATAGGTCGGTCAGATGTCTTCCTTCAGCGCGCTCGTAGGTCTGGTTCTCGCAAGATTTTTTTGCGTCTTTCTCGTCGGCACAACGGTCTGCGACCGCCGATCATTCGGTGACGGCGACCGCTCAACCCAGCCCCCGCGCCATGCGGTCCACGAGTTGCCCGGCTGTCGCACTGCCGACTTCCAGCCGCGCCGTGAGGTCGCCGATCGCGAGGCCGGGGAATCGTCCACATGGGCGGCTGCCATCCACGACAGTCGCGTCTGACCGGGGTCACGGCCTTCATCGTCGATCCGCGGCTGGATGTGCTGGGCGACCGGATGGATCGTCGCGCCGATCAACGAATCGTCAGATGCAATCATCATTTGACCTCCAAGGGTCTGTCGGTCGTCGCGACGCTCCATCACACGCCGCTGGAGGCTGAAATGCTGGCATGAATTATGCCTGCGTGGTATCATTGTGGCCGTAGAACTGAAACGGTTTCATGATCAATATCTCTTGCCATGGCGCTCGATCCGCGAACGGCATACTGTGGATCGTCATCTTCCGGCCTGAGGGGGAAAAGCCGAAGAGAATTCAGATCAGGGCAGCCTGAGAGGAGCTTGAACGATGAGCACCGACATCACGCCAGCCACCGAAAAGACGCCGACCCACGCGCCTGAAACCGCCGGCGGCGGCCGCATCTACCGCCCGCTGACCGATATCTTCGAGACCGATCAGTGTTTCTCCATGATGGTCGAAATGCCTGTCGTGGCCGCCGCTGCGGTCGAAATCACGTTTGAAAACCGCGTGCTGACGATCCGCGGCAAGGATGAGCCGATGCGGCCGGAAAACCTGGAATTTGCCTATGCCGAATATGGCGAGGCTGATTTCGAGAGGGCCTTCACGCTTTGGGAGGATTTCGACCCCGACAGGATCGACGCCGAGATGCGTGGAGGCCTCGTCACTCTGACGCTTCGCCGAGCCCCTGAGGCGCAGCCGGAAAGGATCGCTCTCAAGGGCGCCTGAAAACCGAAGGAGACCATATCATGCAGATCAAGGACCTGATCCCCTGGGCGCGTAAGGACGGCGCGCCAGATGCCAAGAGCAGCGAAGACAACCCGATCGCGACGCTCCAGCGCGAAATGAACCATGTGTTCGAGAACTTCTGGAACCGGGTCGGTCAGTTCGAATGGCCTTGGGGCAGCGGCGAGGCGAAATCCGACGTGGTCGAGACCGACAACGCGATCGAAGTGTCGATCGAGCTGCCGGGCATGGAGATGAAGGACATCGAGGTGACGGTCAACGATGACATGTTGACTGTGAAGGGGGAGAAGAAGATCGAGCGCCAGGAGGAGAAGAAGGGATACTACCTCTCCGAGCGCAGCTACGGCGCGATCTACCGGACAATTCCACTCCCGCCCGGTGTGGATGGCGAAAAGGCGCAAGCATCCTTCAAGAACGGGGTTCTGACGATCAAGTTGCCGCAAACGCCCGAAGCCCAAGCCAAGGTCAGGAAAATCGCGGTCAAGGAGGCCTGAGCCGGGCATTGATCGTGCCAACTCTGCGGCGAAACCGCCGTAGAACCAATCACAGCCGAAAGGAACAGACTGATGAAACTCAGGAATCTTTACGCGGGAACAGCTTTGGCCCTACTGATTGTCAGCGCCGGCCCTTCCTGGTCTCAGGATACGGCTCAGGCGGAAGCTGAAGCGCAGGCGGTCAACCGGGAGCAGGTCGAAGAGAGCGTGACCGCCGAAACCGATTCACAGTTCGCCGATAAACGCACCGCCCTGATCCAGGAGGCGGTCGACGCGCTCGATCAAACGATGGCTGCGATCGCCGCGATCGAGAAGGGCGATAAAGATGCGGCGATTGCTGCGCTCGCGTTGGCCACGGGGAAGCTCGAAACCGTCGTCGCGCGTGAACCGGATCTCGCTTTGGCGCCCGTGTCGGTCAGTCATTTCACCTATGACGTTCTGGGCAGCGTCGAAGCCGTCCGAGTACTCGGCAAACAGATCAAGGACTTGGTCGACGATGGGAAGTTCCAGGAAGCGAGACCGCTGCTGAGCGAGTTCGCGTCCGAGGTTGTCATCCGGACAACCAGCCTGCCGCTTGCGACCTATCCCGACGCGATCCTCGCAGCGACGGCACTGCTTGATGACGGAAAGACCGACGAAGCGATGACGGTACTCAACGCCGCACTGAGCACCCAGGTGGTGACCGACACAGTGGTCGCCCTGCCTCCGCTCAGAGCCGTAGCGATGATCGAGAAGGCCAAAGCTCTGCTCAATGACGACGGTGAGGCGGCAAACGACAAGGCCGCTACTGAAGATAAAGCCGCTACTGAAGATAAAGCCGCTACTGAAGATGCCGATCTGACGGCCGCCGACTATGTTGAGGCGGCACGCCAGGAACTCAAAATCGCCGAAGCGCTCGGCTACGGCCGCGAAAGCGATTTCGAGGATCTGCATGAGGCGCTGGATGAGTTGGACAGTCAGATTGAGGCGCAGGAGGATACCGGAGGGATCTTCGAAACGATTGCGACCCGGTTCGAGGAACTTCGAACGCGCATCTTCAACT
Organism: Paracoccus sphaerophysae; assembly: GCF_000763805.1. GTDB lineage: Bacteria > Pseudomonadota > Alphaproteobacteria > Rhodobacterales > Rhodobacteraceae > Paracoccus > Paracoccus sphaerophysae. The sequence goes on from NZ_JRKS01000055.1 coordinate 10,838, forward strand.
AAAAGAGAACCTCTAATGGAGCCCCGCCGCAAACGAGACCAGCGGCGGGGCTCTTTCGCAGGAAGACTGAGGAACGATCGATAGTCTGGGCCCAGAGTTTCGGTTCTCGACACATAACAATTGGTTCCTGGCTCCATCGCAGGTAAAGAATTCCCGAATGATCCCGGTCTGCGGCGAAGCCAGGGAGAGCTTGTCTATTCGGGGGGAACTTCGAGGGGTAATGATGAAAGACCTGAAACCATCCGGGCTGACCCGTGAACAATGGTCGGCGATGACGCTCTACGAGAAGTTCGAACAAGTTGTCATCCTCGTCCTCAGCGTCATCATTGCGGCGATCGTCGTCGCGTCGGTCTGGGCGCTGATGCGCGAAGTCGTGAACCGCTTGCTTCTGGGGGCATTCGATACGCTCGACTACGCCACTTTCCAGGTGGTGTTCGGCATGATCTTCACCGTGGTGATCGCGCTCGAGTTCAAGCGCTCCCTTCTTGTTGCGACCGAACGCAGCTTCGGGATCCTCCAGGTCCGCACGATCGTGCTGATCGCGCTCCTCGCCATCGCGCGCAAATTCATCATCCTGGACCTCGGCGAGACGGAAGCATCCAAGATTGCAGCACTCGCGGGCGCGGCGCTTGCGCTCGGCGCTGTCCACTGGCTGGTGCGCGATCAGGACCGGCGCGAACTCGAAGGCCACGAGACGCGATGACCGCGGCTTCCGCCAGCCACCGCCTGCTCAATTTCGTGCAATCGGCGCTGCTGCTCGGGCTCATGGCCGCGATCGCCTGGGTTTCGGTCACCGTGATCCTGGGGCCCGGAACGGGGCTGCTCGTCGCGCTCGGCATGGTCGCCGGCCTGTTTCTGGCCCCCGACCTGTCCCGACGAATGCTGCTGTCGGCCTATCGCGCCCAGCGTCTGAGGGGGCGCGAGGCCCCCGGTCTCATCGCAGCACTTACCGAGCTCGCGCGCCGCGCCGGCCTGACGCGCACCCCGGCGCTTTATCGCGTCCCGAGCCGGCTGCCGAACGCCTTTGCCATGGGCAGCCCCGAGGACAGCACGATCTGCGTCACCGACGGGCTGCTCGAGATCCTCGACGGCCGCGAACTTGCCAGCGTCCTCGCGCACGAGATCGGCCACATCGCCCATCGCGACCTCTGGATCATGGGGCTCGCAGATGTGATGTCGCGGCTGGTGTAGCTGGCAAGCTGGATGGGACAGTTGCTTGTGCTGGTGAACCTGCCGCTCGTGATGGCGGGCATGGTCCATGTGCCCTGGTCGGTCGTGGTGCTCCTGATCTTCGCGCCCACGCTGATGGCGCTGATCCAGCTCGGGCTGTCGCGCACCCGCGAATACGATGCAGACCGGGTGGCGGGGGACGTGACCGGCGACCCCGAGGGGTTGATCGGCGCGCTCGGCAAGCTCGAGCGCCGCGTCGGCCGGTTCTGGGAGGACATCTTCCTGCCCGGCAGACGCATCCCCGAACCCTCTCTGCTGCGGACGCATCCGCCGGTAGAAAGCCGGATCGCGAGGCTCCGCGCGCTGGCCCCCAGCCGAACGCTTTCCGGCCCGCCGATGGCCGGGCACGCGATGCCCGCACTGACGTCGCCACAGGCTCAACCGCGGTTCAGGTCCTTCGGATTTTATTGGTAAGGCAGCCGGACGGCTGACGGAAACGCACGTAAGTCATTGCGTTGTAAAGTAAATCAGTGGAGAAGGCTGTCTTTCAGACCCATCCCCTCCGCCACACGCTTTATGACTATTTGTCTGCGACCAACGCCGATCTCTCTTCGTGGGCAATTGGCAACACGCGCCCCGACGCTGATCTGCCACTCAGGCCCGGCCGCCGACACGCCGAATGAACTTCGCGCTCAAGACCTGATCTGCGCGCCCGATCATCCCACAGACGCGGGCGGTTCGCACCGGCCGACTTGATCGTTGCGCGCTGAAGGGAGGCAACCGTCGTCCCGCGGGGTATGCCATGTTGGCGCCGCGAGATGCTCTGCGGAAAATCCTCTGTTCTCCGTGGTCGGGAAACCTCGCTGCTGCGCCGTCGGCTCGCGGCCAATCCGCCAGCCTGGTGGCTGCCCCGGCTTCGTCACCGCCGCCAGTCTTCCTATTTCACGTCCCCTGCATAGCCCCGGATCGGCCCGGGCGCATCGACCGACCAGACCGTCAGCAGCATCCGCCGCGACGTCTGGACGAGACCGGCGGCCGCCCGAATCTCGGGCGCAAGGCCCGTAGCGTTTTCGACGACGACCCCCCGGCAGGCCAGTGCGGACGCGCGGTCCAGAGCCGCCCGCATCAGCGTGTTGACGGCGACCGGGTCATCCCCGATCAGCCTGTCGCACACCAGCACGCGTGTATCGCCGTCGCTGCGTCGCGCGGTCATGACATAGGCCGCCAGCCCCGCCACAAGATCGCCGCCACGCAGGGCCGCAAGGGCAACGGGTTGGGCTGAGCCCGAGACATGGTGCCAAAGCGTGTGCGGGTCGGGCGTCCAGGCCAGAACATCCGGCGGCGCCGCGGCCGACAGCCGGACCAGAGCCGGCATATCCGCCTTGCACAGCGGCCGCAGCTCGCACGGCTCCGCCCCCGGCTGCCCAGCCCACGCCGCGAGACGCCGCAGGTTGACCAGATGCTGGGCGAACTCCTGTTCGACGAAGCTGTGGCCCAGGGCCTCCGCCTCGGTCCGCCTGCGGCGCACGAGTGGCTTGCCGGCTTCATAGAACGAGATCAGCAGCGAATCCGGGAACCGTTCGAGGCATCGAGGGCGCCCCGCGCCCTTTAGGACCGCCAGTCGATCCGCCAGTCCCAGGTCGTGACGAACGGTCAGATGGGTCGAGATATACGCAGGAACCGGCCGGCCCAGGATGCACTGGCGAAACAGGAAGGCGCGGAACCCGACCAGCCGTCCGCCGGTCGCGCGATAGCCGATCAGCAGGTGCCGGTCTTGCATCGGCCCGCCATACAGCCATTCCAGGTAATCGTCCGTAAAGACCGGTGAGCCCGCATCGCCATAGGTCGCGGCCCAGATCTCGTCGAGCAGCCCGCGGATTTCCGGGATGTCGGAAACGGTCAGGGTCGTTTCCCGAGGGAGCGTCACGCGCCGGCTTCCTCGGCGCGCTGGATCGCCTGATAGTCGATCTTGCCGCTGGGGGTTTGCGGCAGCGTCTCGGGGAAGCGCCAGTCGCGGGGCTGCATGTATTTGTTCAGCGCCCCCCGCGCGTAGGCTTTCAGCGCCGCGGGCGTGGCGCCGTCCTTCAGCTCGGCCAGCGCCACGATGCGCGTGCCAAAGACCTTGTGCGGCACGCCCACCGCCGCCACCCTGCGCACCAGCCCGGACGCCACCAGCCGCTTTTCGACGTCATCGAGGCTGAGCCGCACATCCATCGACTTGATCATCCGGTCGCGCCGTCCGACCAGCGTGAGGAACCCCTCCGCGTCCATCCGCCCCAGGTCGCCGGTGAAGACGCCCTGCTGGGGGACGCCGTCGAGTTCGATCTCGCGCAGGGTGCGGGCGGTGCGTTCGGGGTCGCCGACATAGCCGAGGAACGCGCCGGCACCCAGATGGACGATCTCGCCCACCTCGCCCGGGGGCAGGGGGCGTCCCGTCTCGTCAACGATGGCCAGCCGCGCGCCCTCGACGGCCCGCCCGACGCTAGCCTCGCGGCCCGGCCTGTCGGCGGGCAGCAGGCAGGCGCTGCGATAGGTCTCGGTCAGGCCGTAATTGGCATAGACCTGCGCGTTCGGAAACAGCGTGCCCACGTCACGGACCAACTCGGGCGGCAGGTGCGATCCGGTGCTGGTCAGCTTGCGGACATGGGCCAGGTCGGCGGTGCGGATGTCCGACACGCCATAGGCCATCCCCGCGAACACCGACGGCGTCCCGGCGATCACCGTCGGGCGGTGGCGGACCATCGCGGCCACCATCGGCTGCACGCCCTCGGTTTCCGGCAGGACCAGCGGCAGGCCCAGCACCAGGCAGGACAGTAGCTGGCCCCACCCGTAATCATGGCTCCACGGGACCGGGCAGAGGATGGTTTCCGCGCCATAGCCCAGGGTGCGGGCGATGCGCTCTGCGCCAGACACGAGATTGGCGCCCGACTGCATCACCCCCTTGGGCGCTCCGGTGGACCCCGAGGTGAAGACGGCCGAGGCGACCGCCTCGGGCGGTGCGGGCGTGCCGGGCACGGGCGCGCCGGCGTCGGCCAGCAGCGCGGTCGCGGCGTCCGGGTCGCGCGTTGGGTCATGCACCGCCCTGGCGCCGGTTCGGACGCGGGCTACCTCGACATGATCGGCCGGCGCGTGATGCGAGACGAAGACCGGATAGCCGCCGCGCAGCCAGGCGGCCAGCACCAGCGCCGCCACCTCGGCCCCGTTCTGCGCGCTGAGGATCACCGCGTCCCCCGCGCCGACGCCGCGCCGCGCCAGCGTCGCCGTCAGCGCCCCGGCCCGCGCCAGCAGCGCAGCGCGGGTGGCGATGGCCTCGCCCTGCAGGATCGCGGGCGCGTCGGGCGCGGCGGCGGCCAACGCCTGGAACCGGGCCAGCGGCGTCATGGCAGCACGTGGTTCATGGCGGTCTCGCTGACATCCCGCAGCGAGTCGCCGTCCAGCATCAGCTCGACCGGGTCGGGGTGGCTGATGAAGCGCGTGGGGCTCGCCGTCAGCCCGTAGGCGCCCGACAGCATCACCGCCAGTCGGTCGCCTCGGGCCACCCGCGGCAGCGGCAGCGGCCCGGCCAGCGCGTCGATCGAGGTGCAGAGCGGGCCGGTCAGCCGGACCTCCTCGGGCGGGCGGGCGGCGCCGGTCAGGTTGGCGATCGGGTAGTCCTTGCGGAACACCGACCCCATCATCCCGCAGGCCGCGAGGTGGTTGTTGAACCCGGCGTCGCAGACCGCGATGCGCTGGCCGCGGCTGTCCTTGACGGCCAGCACCTCGGTCACCAGCGCCCCGGCCGGCCCCGACAGCCAGCGGCCCAGTTCCAGCACGAAGGCGGCGCCGGCCAGTCCCGGCAGGGCGCGCAGCCCGGCCACCAGCGGCGCGATGCCGGCCCGCACGGCCGCCACGTCCAGATCCGCCTGCCCGGCGTGATACGGCAGCCCGAAGCCCGCGCCGAAGATCAGCTTGTCAAGCACCCGCGTCCCGTCCCGCGACAATTCGCGGAACAGCCGCGCCATGTTGGCGAAATTCTCGACGATGGCATCGGCGCTCAGGCAGTTCGAGCCGGTATAGACGTGAAACCCCGCCAGCCGTAGCGCCGGCTGCGCATCGACATGCGCCACCGCCTCAGGCACCGCCGCCTCGTCGATCCCGAACTGCGAGGGCTTGCCGGACATCGAGGCGCCAAAGCCGCGCGGCACGTGGTCGGGGTTGATGCGGATCAGCACGTCCTGCACGACGCCGTGCTCGGCGGACAGGCGCGCGATGTCGTCGATCTCGTCCAGCCCCTCGGCGACCAGCGCGACGCCGCGGGCGCGCCCCGGCGCGGCCAGCGCCCGAAGCTCGGCCAGCCGCTTGCCGGGCCCCGACCAGGTGATCGCGCGCGGGGCGCCGCCGGCCTCGAGCGCGCGGATGACCTCGGCCCAGGACGAGGCGTCCAGATGGTCGGCCTCGGCCGCCATGATCCGCAGCACGGCCGGGTTCGGGTTCGACTTGATCGCATACGAGATGCGGAAGAGATCGCCGAACAGCCCCCTCAGCACCGCCACCCGCCCGCGCAGCACGGCGGCGTCATAGACATAGGCCGGGGTAAAGGAGAGCGCAGGCGATTGAGTCGACCGACCGAAAGCAGGTAGTGCATTACTTTCCACTAGCACGCTCGAGCCTGATCCGCGCTTTCTTTTTCCCGGTTTTTAATTGCTGGGTAGCCGAGTCGAACGATGCTGAATCTCTCGGCGTTGAACTGTAACGGTTTAGGCCGGCCTCCATGCGCTCGAGTTGCTCGAGCGAACCAATCCGCGCAGCGACGAACGAAACCTGTTGCAGGACCCTCGTATCTGGGAGGTGATCCGATTGAAGTAGATCGATGAACCATTCAACTACGCCTGCTTCGTTAGAAGCATCTCGCATAGATCTCGCCATAGCCGTGTCAAGGCGATACCGAAGTTCTTCAGCGATTTCGGCCCGATAGGCCACAACCTGATCCAGTGCGGCCTTCGCGTCATCGAATAGGTTGTTGCGCCTCAGAGCGTGCCATTGTGCAAGGGCCTTTGACACGGATTTATCGGCGGCGCTTTGACTGGATCGGGACTTCACCACATCGGCGCTGTCAAAGCCATATTTTTTGGCCATTGCATTCAGTCGTTCCATCAGTTCTGGTGATCTCGACCCGCGCGCCGCCGTACAGTATTGCCAATCCCGATTCGGCACGGCGCTGTTTCCAGATTCGAGAAGGAAAAGTGAAAACTCGGCCAATTCTTCGTGACCACCCGTTTTCAGAAGTGCGCGCTGGTATAACTGGCAAAAATCCGCGTCGGCGGTTGAATCCGTCTCCAGAAACGCACGACACTCGCGAACAGCCTCCTCCGCCAGGTCGCATGCAAGTGCAACCTGAGCTCTGGCACGCGCCGCAAGCATGCGTGCGCCTTCCTCGTCCCCTGTCCCCGTGTCGATCAGAAGCGCCGAGACGATGCGATCGGCAAGATTTTGCGTTGCGTGGCTGGGACTGCGTTCAAGATAGGTGTGGACATTGTCGCCAAGTAGAGCCGCATCCAGAGCCGGTAAGTAAGTTGTGCAAGGGAGGTCCTGACAAACCTCCTCGATTGCAGCGCGCTGGATTGAGCGCCCGCGAACCTGATCGACCAACGCGTCGTCACCACTCAATGACAAAATCTCCCATCCGGGCGAGACAGCGAGGAAGAAAGAAGGTTTTGCGAGGGAGTTGTTTTGAATTGTTGTGACTGCTTCCCTTAACCGATCAGCGCAGGCCGCAACGTCGAACTCGTGCAAAAGGAAGCGGCCGGGATGGGCGGCTGACAACGCAGAAGGCGGCATTCCATTTATATAGGTCTCATGCTCACTGTCGAACCATTGCCGCGTACCGCCCGCGAGGATGATGAGCGCATCCGCGGTCAGAGCAGGGCGAAAGCTTTCTCGATATATCTTTCGAAATTGTTTAGCCTGCTTTTCGGAGTGGGCAAACGACCAGTGCAACTGCAGGTCGACAACCTCATTGCCAAGTGGAACCAACGGCGCATCTGGTGAGGCGGAGTGAATTCCTGCGCACCATTTAATTTCGTTCAACGCAACGTCAACATTCGCAGTGTTGTACCTGTTGAATTGTTCTTCTAGAGATCCCGGCATTCCCAACCCAGTCCGACTCGACAACACCCGGCGTCCGGCGCATTCCAACGCCCACTCAACTGAACGGGCGAAACACGAGCCAATGACAAAAAAGGATGCTGTTTTCGGAAGGGCTTCACGACAGTTTAGCCGCGGCCTTGGAACTGGAAATAAGCGCTCTCGTCCCTTTCTGGACGTGGGATAGCTTCGCAAAGCGTTTCCAGCGATTCGCCGGCTGACCTCGTCGAAGGACGAAACCTTGATCGCCACGGCGTCAGCCTCCTGCAGTCTGGCGGTCCACAAAGGCGAGAATCCGCGAGAGCGAATCGAAATTCTCGAGCGTCACGTCGCTCATTTCGATCTGGATGCCCTTCTGTTCCTCGATGACGGCGAGCACCGATGACATCGTGAAGCTGTCGATGAAACCCTCGGAAAACAGCAGCGTATCGTCCCCGATCTCGGCGCGGTCGATGCCGGCATCCTCGCTGATGAAGGCGATCAGGGGCGTTGTTGCAGAAGTCCGCCCGCGGAGGATTCACGGCGGGAATCCAGTCGGTTAGGCTGGGGGCATGAGCAAGCCTTCTCCCGCCCGCTACCGCACGACGAACTGGTCCAGCTACAACGACGCCC
>NZ_JRKS01000056.1 GCF_000763805.1 Paracoccus sphaerophysae
GTCCCCGACCCGCCCGATCAGGCCGCGTGCTCGGCCGCCGCGACGCCCAGCGCGGCACAGACATCGGCGGTCAGCTCGGGACGGTTCAGCGTATAGAAATGCAGCCGGTCCACCCCGCCGGCGATCAGCCTGGCGCTCAGGTCGATCGCCATGTCGCGGGCCAAAGCGCGCTCTCCGTCCTTGCCGGCGCGGACGAAGGCGTCCTCCGCCCATTGCGGCACGCTGGTGCCGCAGCGCGCGGCGAACCGCTTGGCGCCGGTCCAGCTTTGGATCGGCAGGATGCCGGGTATCACGGGCGCGTCCACCCCGGCCGCCACGCAGGCGTCGCGGAACCGGAAGAACGTGTCGGCGTCGAAGAAGAACTGGGTGATCGCGCTGGTCGCCCCCGCATCCACCTTGCGCTTGAGGAACGCCACGTCGGCGGCGGTGTCGGCGCTGTCTGGATGCGGCTCGGGATAGGCGCCGCAGCGGATGGTGAACCCGCCGCGGCGGGCGATCGCCTCGATCAGCTCGACCGAGCTGGCAAAGCCGTCCTCATGCGCCGCCCAGGCCGCGGCGCCCTGCGGGGCGTCGCCACGCAGGGCCACGATCTCGCGCACCCCGGCGGCGGCATAGTCGTCGACGATCTGCATGGTCTCGTCGCGGGTCGCCTCGACGCAGGTCAGGTGCGCCGCCACGTTCAGCCCGTAATGGCTGGCCAGCGCCGTCACTGCCTCGTGCGTCAGCTGCCGCGTGGTGCCGCCGGCGCCATAGGTGACCGACACGAAATCCGGCGCCAGCGGCGCCAGCGCGCGTGCGGTTTCCCACAGCTTGAAGGACTGGTCGAGCGTCCTGGGCGGGAAGAACTCGAAGCTGACGGCGGGCACGGAACGGGTGGGCACGGCACGGGTGGGGACAGAACGGGCGGACATGGGCGATTCCTCTTTCCAGCGCTTGTGCCACGCGCACCGTCGTGAGACAAATTCATATTCTGCAAGATAAAGTTGAGCCTCGCTCATGCATCTTGAACTGCGGCACCTGCGGACGATCCGCGCCATCCACGACAACGGCGGGCTGGCGCGCGCGGCCGAGGTGGTGAACATCACCCAGTCCGCCCTGTCCCACCAGGTCCGCGCGATGGAGGATCAGGCCGGCACCGCGCTGTTCCTGCGCCAGACCAAGCCGATGCGCCTGTCCCCCGCCGGGATGCGCCTGCTGGCCCTGGCCCGGCAGGTGCTGCCGCTGGTCGAGGCGGCGGAATCCGAAATGCGCGGCGTCACCCAGGGCCGCGTCGGGCGCATGCACATCGCGATGGAGTGTCACGCCTGCTTCAACTGGCTGCTGCCGGCGCTGGACCAGTTCCGCCACCTGTGGCCGCAGGTGGACATCGACGTGCGCGCGGGCCTCGCCTTCACCGCGCTGCCGGCGCTGACCCGGGGCGACGCCGACCTGGTGATCTCGTCCGACCCCGAGGAGCTGCCCGGGGTCAGTTTCGAGCCGCTCTTCGACTATCACCCCCTGCTGGCCGTCCCCGCCACCCACCAGCTGGCCGGCCGCGACAGCGTCGAGCCCGCCGATCTGGCCACGGAAACCCTCATCGCCTATCCGATGGACCGGGCGCGGCTGGACGCGTTCTCGCATTTCCTCGACCCGGCCGGGGTGCGCCCGGCGGCGGTGCGCGAGATCGAGCTGACCGACGTCATCCTGCTGCTGGTCGCCTCGGGGCGCGGAGTGGCAGTGCTGCCCGACTGGGTGCTGGCGCGCGAGGCCCAGAACCCCGACATCCGCACCCTGCGGCTGGGCCGCAAGGGCGTGACCCGCCGGCTGTACGCGGCGATCCGCGACGAGGACCGCGATCTGCCCTTCATACAGGACATGCTGCGGCTGGCGCGAGGGGCGCGGTAGTCTCGGCGTTGCAATGGCGGCGGCCGCGCGGGTGGGACGGCCGGCGCCTCCGGCGGGGATATTTTCAGACAGAAGATCGCAGGCCGGCTTGTTCGCGGCGAAATGCGGGCGCGCTCTGCGCCGCTTTTCATTCCCGCCGCTTTCGCCTAATCCCGCAGGCCAGCCCCGAAAGGATTCCCCGCATGGCCTCCGCCAATCTCAACGTCATGATCAAGGCCGCGCGCAAGGCGGGCCGCAGTCTCGTCAAGGATTTCCGCGAGGTCGAGAACCTGCAGGTCTCTTCAAAGGGCCCGGGCGATTTCGTGACCCGCGCCGACCGCGAGGCGGAGCGGATCATCAAGGAAGAGCTGCGCGCCGCCCGCCCGAACTATGGCTGGTGCGGCGAGGAAACCGGGACCGAGCCGGGCGAGGATCCCACCCGGCGCTGGATCGTCGATCCGCTGGACGGGACCACGAACTTCCTGCACGGCCTGCCGCACTGGGCGGTCAGCATCGCGCTGGAACACAAGGGCGAGGTGGTCGCCGCGGTGGTCTTCGACCCCGCCAAGGACGAGCTGTTCAGCGCCGAAAAGGGCGACGGCGCCTTCGTCAACGACCAGCGCCTGCGGGTGTCGGGGCGGCGCGACATGAACTCGGCGATCTTCGCCACAGGCGTGCCGTTCGGCGGCCGCGGCACCCTGCCCGCGACGCTCAAGGACCTCGCGCGGCTGATGCCGGTCTGCGCCGGGGTGCGGCGCTGGGGCTCGGCGGCGCTCGACCTCGCCTATGTCGCGGCGGGCCGTTACGACGGCTATTGGGAGCGGGGCATCAACGCCTGGGACGTGGGCGCGGGCTGGCTGCTGGTCCGCGAGGCGGGCGGCTTCGTGGAACCGATCCGCCCGCATGACGGCCCCGGCGTCGACGCGGGCGACGTCGTCGCGGCGAACGCGCAGCTGTTCGAGACCTTTTCGGGCATCATCCGCAGCCGCGACTGACCTCGCCGCAACGGTTCGGGGCCATACGCTGGGCGCATGGCTGGGTTGCCCGGCGCGGACCGGCTCGCCCGAGGCTTGACGCCGGGTCCCTGCGCTGTGACGGATGGTATACCGTTTATTCGCGCAGTCATCGCCATGTCCCGTCCCGGCCAGCCGGCACCCGTTTCCGGTTCTCGACCCCCGCTTGCCCGCGCCGTCGCCCGCCGGCAGCGCCTTGACGGGCAGCGCGCGGGCATCCTGATGATCTGCCTCGCCAGCCTGATCTTTGCCGTGCAGGACGCCGTGTCGCGGCATCTGGGCAGCCTGTATCCGCCGGTCTTCGTGACCATGCTGCGCTATTGGTTCTTTGCCGTCTTCGCCGTGGTCATGGCGGCGCGCGGCCCCGGCGGCCTGCGCGCGGCGCTGCGGTCGCCGCATCCGGTCGCGCAGACCGTGCGCGGCCTGATCCTCGCCTTCGAGGTCGTGCTGATGCTGATCGCCTTCGTCAAGCTGGGCATCGTCGAAACCCACGCCGTGTTCACCGTCGCGCCGCTGCTGGTCGTCGCCCTGTCCGGGCCGATGCTGGGCGAGCGGATCGGCTGGCGGCGCTGGGTCGCGGTCGGGGTCGGGTTCATCGGCGTGCTGGTGGTGCTGCAACCGGGGTTCCGGGTGTTCTCGCCCTGGGCGATCCTGCCGCTGGTCTCGGCGCTGATGTTCGCGGTCTATGCGCTGCTGACCCGCCGCGTCTCGGCCGAGGACAGCGCGCTGGTCAGCTTCGTCTGGACCGGAGTCGCCGGCGCGGTGGGCATCACCCTCGCCGGGATCTGGTTCGCCGAGCCCATCGCCCGCGCCGACTGGCCGTGGATGGGGGCGCTGTGCCTGACCGGGGCCGCGGGGCACTACCTGCTGATCCGGGCCTATGAACTGGCCGAGGCGTCCAGCCTGCAGCCCTTCGCCTATACCCAGCTGGTCTGGGTCAGCCTGATCGGGGTGTTCCTGCTGGGCGAGCGGGTGGCGCCAAACGTGATCCTGGGGATGGTCATCATCGTCGGCGCGGGGCTGTTCACCTGGTGGCGGACGCTGCGGGTGCAGCGGGCTGGTTCCGGGCGCTGACCTCGCCATCCGCGGCCGCCGCATCGGGCCGGCGCGGCGGCGCGACCGTGGCCCGCGGCACGTCCAGCGCCCGCGCGATCTGGGCGATCTGCGCCTGCGGCTGGGGCGGCTCGGCCCGCTCGGGGCCATCGCTGGCGGGCGCCGCGGCGGGCGCAGGCGCTGCGGGCAACTGGCCCGAGGCCGCCATCGACCGCGCCGTGACCGCCGCCAGCCCGACCCATCCGGGCAGCGCGGGCGGGCGGTCCGACAGCGCCAGCACCAGCGGCGAGATCGCCGGCGGCGGCATCGACACGCCCCCGCGCAGGTCCCAGGTCGGCACCAGCGGCACCGGGTGCCCGGCGATGCGGGCGCGATAGATCGGCAGCGCCTCGGCCACCCGCATGACGTAGTTGCGGGTCTCGTCGAAGGGGATCATCTCGACCCAGTCCACCGGATCGACCCCGTGCCGCCCCGCGACCCGCAGATCGCCAAAGTCGCGCAGCCAGCGCGCCGACCGGCCTGGCCCGGCATTGTAGCCGCCCGCGACCAGCGCGATGGACGGGCCAAAGCGATCCCTCAGCCCCTGCAGATAGGCCGCGCCCAGCCGGGCGTTATAGGCCGCATCCCGGGTCAGCCGCGGCAGGTCAAAGGGCTCGCCGATCACGCGGGCCATCGACCGCGCGGTGTCGGGCATCACCTGCATCAGTCCCTTGGCCCCGGCATGCGAGCTGACGGTGTGGTTGAATTCGCTTTCCCGCCGCGCGATCGACAGCACCAGATCAGGGGGCAGGCCCAGATCCGAGCGCTCCAGCCCGGTGAGCGGGTAATAGATCGCCGGCCAGATGCCGCCCTTGCCCGCCGCGGCCTTGCCCAGCCGCAGGGCGTCCCAGGGGCGGTGCAGCTCCATCATCAGCCGCGCCATGCGGGCGATGTCCTCGGGCGGAGCGGTTTCGGCGAGATGCAGGAAGAACCGCTGCGCCTGCGCCGGGTCGCCCGCCGCGATCAGCCACAGCCCGGCCTGGAACACCGGGTTTTCGCGCAGAGCTGCGCCGCGCCAGTCGGGCAGGCTGTCCACCGCCGCGCCCGGCAGGGCGAGATCGGGCTGCATCGGCGCGCCGATGCGTTCGGCGGCCAACTGGCCGTAATAGGCGGTCTGGTGGCGGGCGGCCTCGGCAAAGCTGGCGGTGGCGGCGGCGGAATCGCCCAGCGCCTCGGCGGCGCGGCCGCGCCAGTAATGGGTGCGCGACAGGGTGATCGGGCCGCTGTCCTGCGCCGGCAGCAGGGCAAAGAACCTGGCCGCGCGATCCGCCGCCCCGGCGCGCAAGGCGGCATAGCCGGCCAGCCAGTCGAGCTCGAACGCGTCCTCGCCGTCGGGCAGGAAATGGTAGGCGGCCAGCCGTTCGGCCAGCCCCCAGTCGCCGGCGCGCAGGGCGGCGCGGGCATAGTCCTTGCGGCGGCTGGCCCAGGCCGCCGGGTCGCGCAACGCCTCGGCCGAGGTCGAGCGTTGCAGCATCAACTCGCGCGCGAGGTCCCCCTGCTTGGCCGCCACCCGCCAGCGAAAGCGGTCGAGCGCCAGCCCGGCATCGTCACGTTGCGCCTGCGGCAGGGCGAGGATCAGCGCGTCCACCCCGCTGCGCCGCGCCTGCACGGCGATGCGGACGCGCGCGAGGTCAGCCTCGGGTCCCGCGGGCACCAGCGGCAGCATCCGTTCCGCCGCCTGCCATTCCCCGGCATCCAGCAGCATCCGCAGCCGGGCCGGGTGATGGGCGGCCAGCGCCGGGCCGTGATCGGCGATCAGGGCGGTTTCCGCGGCAGCGTCCAGCGCCGTGGCGCTGGTCCAGAAGGCCGCGGCGGCCGCGTCGCGCCTGTCCGGGGGCTGGGCCGCGATCCAGGCCCGCGCCCCGGTCAGGGTGGTGGGCATCCGGTCGCCGAACCAGGCCAGCACGTCGGCGGCGGGCAGATCGGGGCGCAGCACCGCCTCGCCCCGGCGCCAGAACAGCTCCATCCCCGGCCAGTCGGCGTGGCGGGTGGCAAAGTCGCGGTATTCGGGCCAGGTCCCGTGCCCGGCCCGCAGCCGCTGCCACAGCACCAGATCGACCGCCATCGGCCCCGACTGGCGCGCCGCGGCATCGGCGGCCGCCCAGTCCCTGGCCCCGGCGGCGGCCAGGGCGCGGCGGATCGCACCGGCATCCTCGGCGCCCGCGGGCGCGGCCACAGCCGCGGGCAGCAGCAGCGCGGCCAGCATGGCGGCGGTTCGGATCAGGCGGGCGGTCATGCCCTGCAATCTGGGGATGCCAAGGCGCATCGGCAACTCACATCCGCGGCAGGCGCGCTTGGCAAGCAAATCCTGCGGTAGTATGCCCGGCGGAACGCCCCTTTCAGATGGACCGCCGCGTCATGTTCCAAGGCTCTCTGCCCGCACTCGTCACCCCGCTGCGCGAGGATGGCGAGATCGACTGGCCCGCGCTGGAACGGCTGGTCGACTGGCACATCGACCAGGGCAGCAACGGGCTGGTCCCGGTCGGCACCACCGGCGAAAGCCCGACGCTGACCCATGCCGAACACGAGGCGGTGGTCGAGGCGGTGGTCCGGGTCGCCGCCGGCCGCATCCCGGTGATGGCAGGGGCGGGGTCGAACAACACGCGCGAGGCGATCGGGCTGGCGCAGCACGCCTGCAAGGTCGGCGCCGACGGGCTGCTGGTGGTGACGCCCTATTACAACAAGCCCACCCAAGAGGGCCTCATCGCGCATTATACCGCCGTCCATGACGCGACCGACAAGCCGATCATCATCTACAACATCCCCGGCCGCTCGGTCGTGGACATGACCCCCGAGACGATGGGCGAGCTGGCGAAGCTGCCGCGCATCGCCGGGGTCAAGGACGCCACCGGCAAGCTCGAGCGGGTGTGCTGCCAGCGGATCACCTGCGGCACCGACTTCGTCCAGCTGTCGGGCGAGGATGCGACGGCGCATGGCTTCAACGCGCAGGGCGGGGTCGGCTGCATCTCGGTCACCGCCAACGTCGCGCCGCAGCTCTGCGCGCAGATGCAGGCGGCCTGTCTGCGCGGCGATTACGCCGAGGCGCTGCGGCTGCAGGACCGGCTGATGCCGCTGCACATCGCGATCTTCATCGAGCCGGGGCTGGTCGGGGTCAAATACGCCATGTCGCGGCTGGGCCTGTGCGGCGAGACGGTGCGCCTGCCGCTGGTGCCGCTGACCGCCGGGACGCGGGCGCGGGTGGACGCCGCGCTGGCCCACGCCGGGCTGGTCTGAGCCGGACTGGTCCGAGCGGCCGGGCCGGGGGCCAGCCCCGCCGACGCCGGCCTTCTAACCGCCCGAAGCCCCCTGCCGCGCCATGGCGAGTGCGTGCGGCAGCGCCTCGGCAAAGGCATCCAGCGCCCCGGCCGGGCCGCAGCTGACGCGGATGCAGCGGTTCTGCGGGGCGACCCAGGGCATGCGCACGAAGACTCCGCGGTCGCCCAGCGCGGTCAAGACAGCACGGGCGAAGTCCCCGTCGCCGCCGCAATCCACCGCGACGAAGTTCGTGGCCGAGGGCAGCGTGGTCAGCCCGTTGTCGCGCGCGATGGCCGCGATGCGGTCGCGGGCGGCGGCGACCTGCGCAACCGTGCGGTCCAAATGCGCCGTATCCGCCAGCGCCGCCAGCGCACCCGCCTGCGCGATCCGGTTGACGCCGAAGTGGTTCCGCACCCGGTCGAAGGCGCGGATCATCACCGGGGCGCCGATGGCCCAGCCGATCCGGGCCCCGGCCATGCCGTGGGCCTTGGAAAACGTCCGCATCCGCAGCACCCGCGGATCGTCCGGGTCGATCCGGGGCAGCGCCGGCGCGAATTCGGCATAGGCCTCATCGAGGATCAGCAGGATGTCGTCGGGCAGGGCGGCGAGGGCGGCCTCGATCACCTCGGGCGGATGCCAGCCACCCATCGGGTTGTCGGGATTGCACAGATAGACCATCCGCGCGCCGATTTCGACCGCCCGGGCGACCAGCGCCTGCGGGTCCTGCCGGTCGTCGCGATACGGCACGCGCAACAGTTCACCGCCAAAGCCGGTGACGTGGAAATCGAAGGTCGGATAGCCGCCTTCCGAACTCACCACCCGGTCGCCTTGGGCCACCATCAGCCGCACGGCGAGGCCCAGCAGCGTGTCGATGCCCTCGCCCACCACCACGTGCGCGGGCGTGACGCCGCAATGCGCGGCGATGGCGGCACGCAGGTCGTGGTTGGTCGGATCGCCGTATTTCCAGACCTCGCCGGCCTCGGCCTGCATCGCGGCAATGGCGCGCGGCGACGGTCCGAAGCCATTCTCGTTCGCGCCCAGCCGGGCCGCGAAGGGCGCGCCGCGCTGGCGCTCGAGCGTCTCGGGGCCGACGAAGGGGACGGAATCGGGCAGGCGCGCGGGCAGCGGGGCAAGCGTGGGGATCTGGCGCATGGGGCGTGGGGTCACGGCTGAGGGCTGGGAATCCCCTTGTCTGTGACGGTTTTGCGGCAGCGGCGCAACACTGCGTTCCCGACATGAACCTTACGGAAAGGATTTTCTGCGAGCCTCGGTCGCACGGGTGGATGATGACCCAAAAACGAAAAGGTAGGGACAATGATCCTGAGCAGTATCTCCGCGGGCCGGCTGACCCCCCTGGGACAGATGCGCGCCTGTTCGAACCTGTTTCACCTGCTGCGCGACGCCGCGCGGGAAGAGGCCGTGCTGCGGCGCAACCGCGTGAAGCTGCCGCGCGACATCTGCCTGGACGTGCTGACCGAGCTGGAGCTTGTGGCCACCCTGCTGGACCGCGACCTGCGGCGCGAGCTGATGGCGGCGCATGACCGTTTCGCGGAAACGACCACGACGCTGAACGGCGGCCGGATGCCGAACCCGCAGATCGGGGCGAACCTGCAATTCGCCATGTCGCTGGTGGGCCAGGTGATCGAGGCGCTGGCGATGACGCTGATGGTGCGCCATCCCGACCAGGTGGCGATGGGCGAACGCATCATCGCCGACATGCAGGACTGACCGGGGGCGGCACCCCGGCCAGACGGCAGCGGCGACAGGTCGCTGCCGTATCGCGCGCGGCGGCAACTTGGCGCTGCCGCACCCGCCCCGGCGGCTATCCCTTCGTCGCCTTCTCCCCGGCGGCCCGCGTCTCGCTGAGCGTCGCGCCGGTGGTCAGCGCCTCGGGGTCCAGCCGCAGCTCGATCAGCGCCAGGCCCCCACCGGCCTGCGCCCGCCCGAAGGCCGCGCCGAAATCGGCGCCGTCGGTCACCAGCTCGCCATGCCCGCCATAGGCGCGCACCAGCGCCGGGAAGTCAGGGTTAAAGAGGTCGGTCCCCGAGACCCGCCCCGGATAGTGCTTCTCCTGATGCATCCGGATCGTGCCGTAGCGGCCGTTATTCGCCACGATCACGATCACCCCTGCACCCTCCTGCGCGGCGGTGCTCAGCTCGTTCACCGTCATCTGCAAGCAGCCGTCGCCCGCCATGCAGATCACCGTCCGGTCGGGATGGGCGATCTTGGCAGCGATCGCCGCCGGCAGGCCGTAGCCCATCGACCCCGAGGTCGGCGCGATCTGCGTCCGGGCCCGCTTGAAGCGGAAATAGCGGTGCACGAAGGACGCATAATTGCCCGCCCCGTTGGTCAGGATCGCGTCCTCGGGCAGGTTCGCGGACAGCCAGCAGACCACCTGCTCCATACGCACCGCGCCGGGGGTGGGCTTCGGCGTCTGCCAGGTCTCGTAATGCGCCCGCAGGCTTGCGGTCCAGTCGTCCCAGCGCCGCGGTGCCTCGGTCCCGGCCAGCGCCGCCAGCACCGTGCGCGGACAGGCGGCGATTCCCGGATCGGCGCGCCACAGATGCCCGATCTCGTCGGGGTCGGGATAGACATGGATGATCCGCCGCCCCTGCGCGCGCGGGTTCATCAACTCATAGCCCGCGGTCAGCGTGTCCCCCAGCCGCGAGCCCAGCGACAGGATGCAGTCGGCCGCGGTCAGCGCCTCGCCCAGCCGGCCGTTCATCCCGACGCCCAGGTCGCCGACATAGTTCGGATGCCGGTTGTCCATGTAGTCCTGGCGCCGGAACGGCACCGCGACCGGCAGCCCCCAGCCTTGGGCAAAGGCGGTCAGCCGGTCGGCATCGGCCTGCGACCACAGCGCGCCGCCGGGCACCACGATGGGCCGCTCCGCCCCCGCCAGCGCCTCGCTGATCGCGTCCAGCTGCGCCGCCGAGACCCCCTGCACCGGCCGCGGCGCGGGCGGCAGGTCGGGCGCGTCCGAGTCCGCCGACAGCATGTCCTCGGGCAGCGCCAGCACCACCGGGCCGGGGCGCCCGGACTGCGCGAGATCAAAGGCGCGGGCGACGTATTCGGGGATGCGGTCGGTCTGGTCGATCTCTGCCACCCACTTGGCCAGCCCGCCGAACATCTGGCGGTAATCGACCTCCTGAAACGCCTCGCGGTCGCGGTCTGACCGGGCGATCTGGCCGACGAACAGGATCATCGGCGTCGAATCCTGCCGGGCGACATGGACCCCGGCGCTGGCATTGGCGGCGCCCGGGCCGCGGGTCACGAAGCAGATGCCGGGCCGCCCGGTCAGCTTGCCCCAGGCCTCGGCCATCATCGCGGCCCCGCCCTCCTGCCGGCAGACGGTGTTGGGGATGCCCACGTCGTAAAGCCCGTCCAGCGCCGCGAGAAAGCTTTCGCCGGGGACCGAGAACACCCGCGTCACCCCGTGCAGCGCCAGCGCATCCGCTAGAATCCGTCCCCCGTGCCGTGCCATGCCGCCTTCTCCCCCTTGGTCCTCAGCCGGCGCGACCTTGCGGCACCGCGGGCGGCGCGGCAAGCCCGGCGCGAGGGGGGCGGGGCGATCAGTGGCGCTCCACGCCCCCGCCATTCGGGGCGGCCGGATTCGGGACGGCCGGATCGGTCTCGGACCGGGCCCGCCGCCCGTGCCGGCGGGTCTGGCGCAGGCGCAGGTCGAGCACCCCCTCCATCAGCACGGCGTTCATCAAGCCGAAGTTCGGCAGCCCGCTCGCCGCCGCCATCCCCGCGAGGATGCGCCGCTGATGCGGCGGCAGGATGTCGCCAAAGCCCAGCGCGGTGAAGGTTTCCACTGCGAAATGGTGGACAGCGTCAGCGCCGCGCCAAGGGCGATCTGTGAGAACACCGCATCGCAGCCCCGTGGCCCTGGCTAGAGCGTGCGCCCGGCGCTGGAAAGCCCGCCTTTACTTGCGCGGGCCTGCCGCCTATCTGAACCCGATCATGGCGCAGGCAAAATCAGACCCGAACTATAAGGTGATCGCCGAGAACCGGCGGGCGCGGTTCGACTATTTCATCGAAAGCGACATCGAGGTCGGGATCGTGCTGACCGGGTCGGAGGTCAAGGCGCTGCGCACCGGCCAGTCGAACATCGCCGAATCCTACGCCAGCGTGGAAAACGGCGAGCTGTGGCTGATCAACGGCTATATCTCGTCCTACAAGCAGGCCGGCGTCTTTGGCCACGAGGAACGGCGCCACCGCAAGCTGCTGGTCAGCCGCAAGGAACTGGCGCGGCTGTGGCAGGCGATCGGGCGCGAGGGCATGACGCTGGTCCCGCTGGTGATGTATTTCAACCACCGCGGCATCGTGAAGCTCAAGCTGGGCGTCGCCAAGGGCAAGAAGAACCACGACAAGCGCGCGACCGAGGCCAAGCGCGACTGGGGCCGCGAAAAGCAGCGGCTGCTCAAGCAGGGCTGACGAGGCGGGCGGGACAACGGCGGCCCGCGCATCGTCCGCTGGACGATTGCAGGGGCGGGCGGGGACGGTTAATGCTCGGCTCGCACCCGGATACGCGAGGAGGCCCGCCATGACTGACGATCCGAAGACCCTCGTCTCGACCGACTGGCTGGCCGCGCATCTGGACGATCCCGACCTGCGGATCATCGACGGCAGCTGGCACATGGCGGCCAGCGGCCGCGACGCGTGGGCGGAATACGAGGCGGCGCACATCCCCGGCGCGCGGTTCTTCGACATCGACGCCATCGCCGACACCCGCAGCGAGCTGCCGCACATGGCGCCGCCGCCCGAGCTGTTCGTCAGCCGCCTGCGGGCGATGGGGATCGGTGACGGGCACCAGGTCGTCGTCTATGACAACGCCGACACCCACTCGGCGGCGCGGGTCTGGTGGACCTTCCGGCTGATGGGCAAGACAGACGTTGCGATGCTGGATGGCGGTTTCGCCAAGTGGCAGGCCGAGGGCCGCCCGGTCGAGGACCTGCCGCCGATCACCCGCGACCGGCACATGACCGTGCAGCGCCAGGCGGCGCTGGTCCGCGACGTGACCCAGGTGGCCGCGGCGTCCAAGCTGCGCGACCAGCAGATCGTGGACGCCCGGCCGCCCGGCCGCTTCGCGGGCACCGACCCCGAACCCCGCCCCGGCCTGCGCGCGGGCCACATCCCCGGCGCCCGCAACGTGCCGGCCGGCACGCTGTATGCCGCGGACGGCACCATGAAGCCGGTCGCCGACCTGCGCGCGGCGTTTGAATCGGCCGGCGTCGACCTGTCGCGTCCGGTCATCACCACCTGCGGCTCGGGTATCACCGCCGCCAGCCTGGCGCTGGCGCTGGAACGGATCGGCAAGCGGGACTGGTCGCTGTATGACGGCAGCTGGGCCGAATGGGGCAGCTATCCCGACCTGAAAATCGAAACAGGAGACGCCTGATGTTCGGCACCCTCAAGCCCCAAGCCCCCGACAAGATCCTGGCCCTGATGGGCGAATTCAAGGCCGACACCCGGCAGGGCAAGATCGACCTGGGCGTCGGCGTCTACAAGGACCCGACCGGCCTGACCCCGGTCATGCGGGCGGTGCGCGAGGCCGAAAAGCGCATCTGGGACGCCGAGACGACCAAGACCTACACCACGCTGATCGGCGAGCCCGGCTATCTGTCGGGGATGAGCCGGATGGTTCTGGCCGACGCGCTGGACACCGACCGCACCGCCGCCCTGTCCACCGTCGGCGGCACCGGCGCGATCCGGCAGGCGCTGGAACTGGCGCGGATCGGCAACCCCGACCTGACCGTGCACGTGTCGGACCCGACCTGGCCGAACCACGTCTCGATCCTGAACTTCATGGGCCTGCCCACGGCGACCTATCGCTATTTCGACGACGCCACCCGCGGCGGCGATTTCGAGGGGATGAAGGCCGACCTCGCCCGCGCCAGGAAGGGCGATCTGGTGCTGCTGCATGGCTGCTGCCACAACCCGACCGGCGCCAACCTGACGCTGGACCAGTGGCGCCAGGTGTCCGAGATCCTCGACCGCACCGGCGCGGTGCCGTTCGTCGACCTGGCCTATCAGGGCTTTGGCGACGGTCTGGACGAGGATGCGGCGGGCACCCGGCTGGTGGTCGGCAATGCGCCCGAGGCGCTGGTCGCGGCGTCCTGTTCCAAGAACTTCGGCATCTACCGCGAACGCGCCGGCGTGCTGCTGGCCAAGGTCGCCGACCCGGCGCAGCGCGACCTGGCGCAAGGCACGATGTCGTTCCTGAACCGGCAGACCTATTCCTTCCCGCCCGACCACGGCGCCCGGATCGTGATGACGATCCTCGAGGACGCCGCGCTGACCGCCGACTGGAAGGCCGAACTGGAGGAGGTGCGGCTGGGCATGCTGGGCCTGCGCCAGCAGCTGGCGGCGGAACTGCGCGAGCTGACCGGCAGCGACCGCTTCGATTTCCTGGAACATCACCGCGGCATGTTCTCGCGTCTCGGCGCGACGCCCGCGCAGGTGCAGAAGATCAAGGACGAGAACGCGATCTACATGGTCGGGGATTCGCGGCTGAACATCGCCGGGCTGAACCGCGACAGCGTCCCGATTCTGGCCCGCGCCATCGTCGAAGCCGGAGTCTGATCCGGCCTCGGGGGCGGTCCCGCTGGGGCCGCCTTTTTCGCCGGGGCCGCCGATGAAAAAAGAGGGCCGGGAGAAGCTCCCGACCCTCGGATACTCAGCACCTTAAAGGCGGTTCAGACGCCGCGGGCGACCCGCTCAATGTCGCCGCGCGACAGGCCGATGTCGGTCAGTTCGCGGTCGGTCAGGCGGTTCAGCTGGTTACGGGTCTCGCGGGCATCGGCCCAGTGAATCAGCGTGTCGGCGATGCGGCCGAAAAAGCCGGGACGCGCGGCGCAAGCGCGGAAGGTTTCGATAGCGGACATGGGTTCACCTTTGTTCTTGCAGCGGCCTGCCATCACCGGACAGGCACATGAAATCTGGATGCCCAATTACATAGTCGATTGCCGGTTTTTCCGCCACGCCCGGGACGGAATTGCAGCCATGCACCCAATGCAACATTCGGCACAGTCATAAACTGTTAACATGGCTGACGTTTTCGAGAGCCTGCGCATATTCTGTCGCCGGTTACGGAAATCGTCGAACAAACGCCCGATCTTACCCGACGAAAAAGAGATTTATTTCGACATCAGCCGTCAAGGCGCATGATCGTGAGAATTCTAGCTTTTGCCTAATCGCGACCATCACGCGACTGTCGCCGCGAATCACCAGTCCCCCAGCGCCGCCTGCCACAGGGTCAACGCCGCCACCGCCGCGGTATCGGCGCGCAGGATTCGCGGCCCCAGACCGATGCGGGTGACGCAGTCCATCGCCGCCAGCCGCCGCCGCTCGGCCTCGCTGAAGCCGCCCTCGGGGCCGATCAGGATCGCCCACGGCCCCCGCGGCAGCGCCGCGAGCGTGTCGGCTTGCCCGGCCAGCGCCTCGTCCGCCCACAGGATGCGGCGGGCGGGATCCCAGCCGTCCAGCAGCCGCGCCAGCGGCGCCAGATCGGCCACCGGGGGAACGAAGGTGCCGCCGCATTGCTCGGCCGCCTCGATGGCGTGGGCCTGCAGGCGGTCCTGCCGGATCCGCTCGGCATTGGTGTGGTCGGTCTGCACCGGCTGGATCCGGGCCGCGCCCAGCTCGGCCGCCTTTTCGACGATGAAGTCGGTGCGCGCCTTCTTGATCGGCGCGAACAGCAGCCACAGGTCGGGCGGGTCCTGCTGCGGGGCCGCCGCGGCGATCAGCGCCACGGCGCCGCCGCGCTTGCCGACAGCCTCAATCCGCGCGGTCCAGGCGCCGTCGCGGCCGTTGAAGACCTCGATGTCCGCCCCCGGCCCCTGCCGCATCACCCCGGACAGGTAATGCGCCTGCGCCGCATCCAGCGGCACTGCTTGTCCGGGGACAAACGGGTGATCTATGTAGAGCCTGATCTTTCCCATCCTGGCGAGACCCTATGCAGTCCGACGCGCCGACGCCATCGGTTTCCGACGCCCCCAGCGGCAACTGGGTGGACCGGCTCGCCCCGCCGGCGTGGCGGCCCTGGCTGCGGCTCAGCCGGGCCGACCGGCCCATCGGCACCTGGTTGCTGTTGCTGCCGTGCTGGTGGGGGACCGGGCTGGCGATGATCGCCGACCGGCCGCGCTGGGTCGATCTGTGGGTCGCCCTCGCCTGCGCGCTGGGCGCGGTCGCGATGCGCGGGGCGGGCTGCACCTGGAACGACCTGACCGACCGCGATTATGACGCGATGGTGGCGCGCACCCGGTCGCGGCCGCTGCCCTCGGGGCAGGTCACGGTGCGCGGCGCCTGGCTGTGGCTGGCGGCGCAGACGGCGCTGGGCGCGGTGCTGCTGCTGACGCTGGGCGGGACGGCGATCGTGCTGGGGATCGCCTCGCTGGCGCTGGTCGCGATCTATCCCTTTGCCAAGCGCTTCACCTGGTGGCCGCAGGTCTTCCTGGGGCTCGCCTTCAACTGGGGGGTGCTGTTGGCCTTTGCCGCGCATGGCGGCACGCTGCACCCGGCGGCGGTGCTGGCCTATGCGGCGGGCATCGCCTGGACGCTGTTCTACGACACCATCTATGCCCACCAGGACACCGAGGATGACGCCCTGATCGGCGTCAAGTCCACCGCCCGCCTGTTCGGCACCGACACCCCGCGCTGGCTGCTGGGCTTTGCCGCGGCGGCGGTGGTGCTGCTGGCGACGGCCGTGGCCGCGGCCCGCCCCTCGCCCGTCGAGGCGCTGATCGCGATGGCCGGCGTCGCCGGCTTCGCGGCGCATCTGTGGTGGCAGCTGGGGCAGCTGGACACCGGCAGCCCCGCCACCTGCCTGCGGCTGTTCCGGTCCAACCGGGACGCGGGGCTGATTGTTGCGCTGTTTCTCGCCGTTGCCGGGCTGGTGTAATTGCCTGCCGGCGGCAGCGGCCCTACATCGGGACGGTCCCCGAAACAGCCCAGGATCGGCCTGATGACCCCCACCGACCGGCGCCCCCGCCGCAACCCGCTTCGTGCGCGTCTGGCCGCCGCGGTGCTGTTGGCGCTGGGCGCGGCGGGGGCGTGGGGGGCGGCGCGGCTGGGCACCGGGCTGGTCGAGCAGCACTCGGCCGCCGCGGTGCGAAGCGCGCTGGCGCAGGGCGGTTTCGACTGGGCCGAGGTCGCCGCCGACGGGCTGAGCCTGCGGCTGGCCGGCACCGCGCCCGACGAACTGAGCCATTTCCGCGCCGTCACCACGGCCGCCGGGCAGGTCAGCGCGGCCCGCATCGACGACGCCATCGTGGTGCCGGCCAAGCCCGAGGCCGCCCCGCCGGAGTTCCGCGTCGAGGTGCTGCGGAACGGCCAGGGCAGCTCGGTCATCGGCTTGGCGCCGCGAAGCCTGGACCGCGCCGCGATCCTGCAGCGGCTGGCCCGCGCCGCCGGCGGCACGGCGCCGACCGACCTGGTGGAGCTGGTCGATCAGCCCTCGCCCCCCGGCTTCGACGCGGCGGTGGCCTTCGGGCTCAGCGCGGCCGAGCTGGCCCCGCGCGCCAAGGTCACCGTCACCCCGGGGCGGGTCGAGGTGACCGCGGTCGCCGATGGCGCGGCGGACAAGGCGCGGCTGGAACAGACCCTGCGCGATGCGACCCCACCCGGCGTGACGCTGGTCGCGGACATCAGCGCGCCGCGGCCGGTCATCGCGCCCTTCGTGCTGACCGCGACCCGGACCGAGGCGGGGCTGCGGCTGGACCCCTGCGCGGCCGACACCCCCGCCGCCCGCGACCGCATCCTCGCGGCCGTGCGCCAGGCCGGGGCGAAGGCCGACTGCACCGTGGCGCTTGGCGCGCCCTCGCCGCAATGGGCGGATGCTGCGGTGGCCGCGATCCGGGCGCTGGCGGACCTGCCCGCGGGCCGCGTGACGATCAGCGACACCACCGCCACGCTGGACGCGCCGGCGTCGGTCCCGCAGGCCCGCTTCGATGCTGCCGAGCGGGCGCTGAGCGCCGCGCTGCCCCGCATCTTCAGCCTGACCGCCTCGCTGGAAAAGGCGCCCGAGACCGCCGAGAACGCGCCGGTGCGCTTTGTCGCGACGGCCGGGGCGCAGGGTGGGGTGCAGCTGCGCGGGGCGGTCAGCGACGACCGGATGCGGACCGCGCTGGAAAGCTTTGCCGGCGCCCGCTTCGGGCAGGTGGATAGCGGGCTGACGATGAACGCGGACGCGCCCGCCGGCTGGACGCTGCGCGTGATCGGCGCGCTCGAGGCGATGGCGGACCTGCAGCGCGGGACGGTGACCGTGACGCCCGACCTGATCCGCATCGCCGGCACCACCGGCAGCAGCACGGCCGCCGAGGCCACGGCCGACCGGCTGTCGCGGCGGCTGGGGCCGGGCGCGCGCTATGAGCTGGCGCTGACCTATGATCCGCGGCTGGACCCGGCGCTGAACCTGCCCACCGGCGAGCAATGCGTGGCGCGGCTGAACGACACGATGGCAGAGGCCGAAATCGGGTTCGAGCCGAACCGCTCGGTGATCGCCGGCGATCCGACGGAAACCGTGTCGCTGCTGGCCGCGACGATGAAGGAGTGCGGCGATTTCCGCATCGAGATCGGGGGGCACACCGATTCCCAGGGGTCGGAGCCGTTCAACGCCGAGCTGTCGCAGGGCCGCGCCGCCGCGGTGCTGGAAGCGATGCAGGCCGCCGGCATCGCGACCGACCTGATCGCCGCCAAGGGCTATGGCGAGACCCGCCCGGTCGCCGGCAACGACAGCGAAGCGGGCCGCGAGGCCAACCGGCGGATCGAGTTCCGCCTGCTGTCACCCTACCCGGTGAGCGAGAGTGCCAAGGCCGCCGAGGTGGTGACCGGCGTGACCGAGGCCCTGCCGGACGCCGAGGCCGAGGCGCCTGCCGCGCCCCCGGTGACGGCGAGCGCGCCGATGATCGACCGGCTGCCCGGCACCCCGCCCGATCTTGCCGGGGCGGTCAATGCGGCGGAAACCGTCGCCGCCGACCAAGGCGCGGCGCAGGCGGGGGACGCGCTGGCGGGGACGGGCGGACCCGAACCCTCGGACCTGCCGGCTGACCCTGCAGCTGAAGACGCAGA
>NZ_JRKS01000057.1 GCF_000763805.1 Paracoccus sphaerophysae
CGCCCAGCCTGCCCCCGCGCCCGCCACGCCGGGGACGCCGGCGGTGGTGGTCGATCAGTTGGGGGCCCATGTCTGGCAGGCATCCGACGCCGATTTCGGCGGCTTCTCGGGGCTCGAGATGTCCGACGACGGTGCCCGCTACTGGGCGCTGTCCGATCGGGGCACGATCCGCTGGGGCAGCGTCGAACGCGACGCGCAGGGTCGGATTGCCCAACTGACCACGGCCGGCGCGGCGCGGTTGCAGGACAGCAAGGGTGGCAAGCTCCAGCCCGGCTATCTGGGCGATGCCGAGGGGCTGGCGATCGACGCCCGGGGCCGCATGTTCGTCAGCTTCGAGGGGCTGGACCGGGTCGCCCGCTTCGACGACCCCGACCAGCCCGCCACGCCGCTGCCCAAGGCGCCTCCCTTCGCGTCGCTGCGCCGCAATGCGGGGCTCGAGGCGCTGGCCGTCACCCCAGCGGGCGATCTGCTGGTGATCCCCGAGGACTGGGCCGAAACCGATCCCGGGTTTCCGGTCTGGCGGTTCCGGGACGGCGCCTGGTCCACCGTCTATCGCCTGCCCCGCGACCCCCGCTGGGCGCCGGTCGGCGCCGATGTGGGGCCGGACGGCAAGCTGTATGTGCTGGAACGCGATTTCCGCGGCCTGATGGGTTTTGCCAGCCGCGTGCGCCGCTACGCCATGACCGACGACGCCCTGGGCCCGCCCGAGCCGCTGATCCAGTCGGTGCCGATGCAATACGACAACCTGGAAGGCATTGCCGTCTGGGCCGACGCTCAGGGCATCCGCATCACCCTGATTTCCGACGACAACTTCCTGTTCGTCCAGCGCAACGAGCTGGTCGAGTTCCGCATCCGCGAGGGCAGCGGGTCGTCGCTGCTGGGCGCGGCCTTTGCGGCGCCCCTCCCCTCGGCGCTTGACTGATCCGCCCTGCGCGTCGTAACCGCGCCCCGTCCCGCAGCCGCGGGGCCGAGTTGTTCCGCGACCTTGTAAAACGGAAAATCACCATGCGTTCCCTGCTGCCCGCCATCCTGGCGATGGCCGCCGTCGTGCTGGCCTCGAATATCCTCGTGCAATTCCTGCTGGGCGACTGGCTGACCTGGGGGGCGCTGACCTATCCCGTGGCCTTCCTCGTCACCGACGTGACCAACCGCATCCACGGCGTCGCCGCGGCCCGCAAGGTGGTGCTGGCGGGCTTCGTCATCGGCGTCGCCTGCTCGCTGGTGGCGGCCGGGATGGACAAGACCACGCTGCGCATCGCCGCCGGATCGGGGGCGGCCTTCCTGGTCGCCCAGCTGCTGGACGTGTCGGTGTTTGACCGGCTACGCTTCCGCGACTGGTGGCAGGCGCCGTTCCTGTCCTCGCTGGTCGGATCGGTCGTCGACACGGTGCTGTTCTTCACCATTGCCTTCGCGGCCTTCCTGCCCCCCGACGCCAATACCGGCTGGACGTCCGAGCCCGTGCCGCTGCTGGGAACCGGCCCCATCCTGCCCCTGTGGATGTCGCTGGCGGTGGCGGACTGGTCGGTCAAGATGGCGCTCGCCGTGCTGGCCCTTGTGCCTTATCGCGGCATTGTCCGCAAAATATTGTCCCGGCCGGCGGAAAACTGATTGACTTGTTTCCGCCCTGTGTCACGCTGCCCCTATCGTCAACCCAGCGAAAGGAGGTGGTCCAGTGTCGAGAGTGATGTTGGAGAACGGAGTCGGGACAATCAGGGGGGCCACCGCCTGAGGGCAGCCCCAAGGGTCGACGCACCCTGCCTGGGACCGGATGCATTCCATCCCTAACCGGACCATCTCCCAGATCTCGCGGGCCGTCCTCAGGGGGCGGCCCGTTGGATTTCCGAACCGGCGCGGCCGTTGTAAGCTTCCCGTCATACTCGCGCTCTAGCAGATGCCGACCATGACCAGCCCACTGCCCGCGTCCCTCCTCTTCCCCCGCCTGTCCGTCGTGATCCCGTGCCGCAACGAGGCGGGGAATATCGGCCCGCTGATCGCGGGGATCGAGACCGCGCTGGCGCCGCTTTCCCCGTTCGAGGTGATCGTGGTCGATGACGGGTCCACCGATACGACGCCGCGGACGGTGCTGGACATGGCCGCGACCCGGCCGTGGCTGCGGCTGCTGCAGCATCCGGTGTGGGGCGGGCAATCGGCGGGGGTCCATAACGGCGCCATCGCCGCCCGCGCCCCGATCGTGGTCACGCTGGACGGCGACGGCCAGAACCCGCCCGAGGAACTGCCGAAGCTTGTCGCCCCGCTGCTGGACGGCCCCGCCGATCTGGGCCTCGTCGCCGGCCAGCGGGTCGCGCGGCAGGACACGGCGTCCAGGAAGATGGCCTCGCGCCTTGCCAACCGGCTGCGGGCGCGGGTGCTGGCCGACGATACCCGCGACACCGGCTGCGGGCTCAAGGCGTTCCGGCGCGACGCCTATCTGGCGCTGCCTTTCTTCAACCACCAGCACCGCTATCTGCCGGCGCTGTTCGCCCGCGACGGCTGGCGGGTCGCCCATGTCGACGTGGCGCATCGCCCGCGCGGCGAGGGGCGGTCGAACTATTCCAACTGGCAGCGCGGCCTGGTCGGGGTCAGCGACCTGGCCGGGGTCGCCTGGCTGATGCGCCGCCGCAAGACCGTGCGCGCGACCGAACTGACCGGGGAAACCCGATGATCCTGTCGCTGATGCATTTCTTCAAGGTCACCACCGAGGCCGAGCTGTGGTGGGTGATCTTCGGTTTTTTCGCCCAGGCCATGTTCATGATGCGCTTCCTCGTCCAGTGGATCGCGTCCGAACGTGCCCGCCGGTCGCTGGTGCCGGTGGCTTTCTGGTATTTCTCGCTGCTTGGCGGGCTGACGCTTCTGGCCTATGCCGTCCATCGTCGCGATCCTGTCTTCATCTTCGGGCAGGCCTTGGGGACGGTGATCTATGTGCGGAACCTGTGGCTGATCCATGCCTCTAGGAACAGAACGCTGGAAAGCTGATCCGCTCGCGGCCCTGGTCATCCTCGGGCTGACCGCGTGGCGGCTGGCATGGCTGCCGGGCTCGGATCTCGAACTCTACGTCGACGAGGCGCAATACTGGCTGTGGGGGCAGGAACTCGCCGCCGGCGCCTGGTCCAAGCCGCCGCTAGTCGGCTGGCTGATCCGCGCCGCGAACGAGGCGGTCGGCTCGGACGCCCCCTGGGTCGCGCGGCTGCCCTGGCCGCTGGTGCACGGCGCGGCGGCGCTGGCCGTGCTGGCGCTGGGCCGGCGGCTGGCGGGCGGGCCGGTCGGGGCGCTGGCCGGGGTCGTCTATGCGACACTGCCGGCGGTGTCGGTGGGCAGCATCCTGATTTCCACCGACAGCCCGCAACTGCTGGCGCTGGCGCTGTTCCTGCTGGCCTGGGTCGCCCTGCCCGGCCGGCTGGGAGCGGTGCTGGCCGGGGCGGCGCTGGCGGCGGGGGTGTGGTCCAAATACGCGATGCTGTTCACGCTGCCGGGGCTCGCGCTGGCGGCGTGGATCGACCCGCGCTGGCGGCGGCCGTGGGCGGACGCGCTCATCGTGGCGCTGGTGGCGCTGGCGTTGTTTGCGCCGAACATCTGGTGGAACCTGACCCATGACCTCGCCACCGTCCGCCACACGGCCGAGAACGCCGACTGGCGCGGCGCGCTGAACCTGACCGGCGCGGCCGCGTTCCTGGCCGAGCAGTTGGGCGTCGCCGGCCCGCTGAGCTTCGCCGCGCTGCTTGCTGCGCTGGCCCGCCGCTGGCCGCCGGGGCTGCGCGGGCTGGTGCCGATCGCGGCCGCGCCGCTGGCGATCGTGCTGGCCCAGGCGCTGCAGTCCGAGGCGAACGCCAACTGGGCCGTCGGCGCCTATGTCGCGGGCAGCGTGCTGATCGCCGCCTGGCTGGCGCCCCGGCCCCGGCTGACGGTCGCGGCGGTGGCGCTGAACGGGGTCGTGGCGATGGGCCTGCCGGTGATCGGCACGCTGGCGCAGGACTGGCGCCGCGACGGCCAGCCGGTGCTGGCCCGCTATGTCGGCAACACCGTGGTCGCCGACCGCGTGATCGCCGCGGCGCAACAGGCCGGCGCCACGTCGATCGTCAGCGACGACCGCGCTCTGCTGGCCGAACTGACCTGGCGCGTGCGTGCGACCCGCGCGCCCCTTGCCGTCCGCGCGGTGCCGGGCCGTCAGGGACCCGTGCCCAGCCATTACGACATGCTCTATCCGCTGCGCGCCGATCCCGGCCCCACCGCGCTGTGGGTGGGACAGTCCGACCACGCGCCCGCCTGCCTCGGCGCCTTCCTCTACCTGCCGCCGGGCGAGGGCGACCTGGGCCGCCGCCGGCTGGCCACCGCGCCGGTCTCGGGCCCGTGCCTCGACGCGCTGCGCCGCTGACCCACGCCCGATCTTCTGTCCGCAAATATCCTGGGGGAGTCGCCGCAGGCGACGGGGGCAACGCCCCCCCGACGGAAAGACCCGGCCGCATCGCTGCAGCCGGGCCGTTCGGTCACGAATGATCCGCTCAGATGCGCTCGATCGCCAGCGCGATGCCCTGGCCGCCGCCGATGCACATGGTGACCAGCGCGGTCTTGCCGCCGGTCCGTTCCAGTTCGTACATCGCCTTGACGGTCAGGATCGCGCCGGTGGCGCCGACCGGGTGGCCCAGCGCGATGGCGCCGCCGTTCGGGTTCACCTTGGCGGCGTCCAGCCCCAGCTCCTTGTTCACCGCCAGCGCCTGGGCGGCAAAGGCCTCGTTCGATTCGATGACGTCGAAATCCTCGATCTTGAGGCCGGTCTTTTCCAGCAGCGCCCGCACCGCCGGGACCGGGCCGATGCCCATCACCTCGGGGCGCACGCCGGCGTGGGAATAGCCCAACAGGCGGAACTTGGGCGTCAGGCCGGCGGCCTTGGCGGCATCGGCCCGCGCCAGCACCAGCGCCGCGGCGCCGTCGTTGATCCCCGAGGCGTTGCCGGCGGTGACCTTGCCGTCCTTCTTGAACACCGTCTTCAGCCCGGCCAGCGCCTCGGCCGAGGTCGCCTTGGGGTGTTCGTCGGTGTCGAAGCTGACCGTGCCCTTGCGGCTCTTGATCTCGACCGGGACGATCTGCTCCTTGAAATAGCCCTGCTCGATGGCGTTGGCGGCGCGCTTCTGGCTTTCCAGCGCGAAGTCGTCCATCTCCTGCCGGCTCACGTCATGCTCGTCCGAGACGTTCTCGGCCGTGACGCCCATGTGGCCGGTGCCCATCGGGCAGGTCAGCGCGCCGGTCATCATGTCGAGGATCTGCTGGTCGCCCATCTTGGCCCCCGCACGCAGCTGCGGCACGAGATAGCCACCCCGGCTCATCGATTCGGCGCCGCCGGCGACGGCGAAATCGGCGTCGCCCAGCGCCAGCGACTGCGCCGCCGACACGATGGCCTGCGCGCCCGACCCGCACAGCCGGTTGACGTTCATCGCCACCGCCGTATTCGGGATGCCCGCGTTCAGCATCGCCACACGCGACAGATACTGGTCCTTGGGTTCGGTGTTGATGACATGGCCGAACACCACAGTGCCGATCTTGTCGGGCGAAATGCCGGCGCGTTCGATCGCGGCCTTGGTGACGGTCGCCGCCAGTTCGATCGGCGGCACGCCCGCCAGGCTGCCGCCGAATCCGCCGATGGCGGTCCGTGCGCCGGACAGGATGACGATGTCGTTGTCTGCCATGTGAAAAGCTCCCCCAAAAGAATGATCCGAGTCCTTGGGGGAAGCTTACCCAAGCCCGGCCGCTACACAAGGGGCAGGCGGCGAGTGCCGGCCGGCGGCAAACGGCCGCTGCCGGCGGGCCGCGGCGATTTCGGGATTCCCCTCGGGCGGCGATGTCCCTAGACTTGCGGGAAAACGACAAGAACGAACCGGGCAGTCGGGCACATGAACAATTATCTCAAGCTGGCGATCGTCATGCTGGTGGCGTCCTGCGGGGGCGGCGGCGGCAGCTTCAAGGCGCCGCGCGACCTGGACAACGCCTGCGCGATCACCTCGGAACGGCCGGCCTATCTGCGCGCCATGCGCGACACCCAGCGCCGCTGGGGGATCCCGATCGCGGTGCAGATGGCGGCGATCCACCAGGAATCCAAGTTCATCGGCGATGCGCGAACCCCCCATCAATACGCGCTGGGGATCATCCCGATCGGGCGGCAAAGCTCGGCCTTCGGCTATTCCCAGGCTCTCGACGGGACGTGGGAGGAGTATCTCACGGAAACCGGCAAGCGCCGGGCGCGGCGCGACGATATCCGCGACGCCACCGACTTCATGGGCTGGTACATGCACGGCAGCACCCAGCGGCTGGGGATCTCCAAGCAGGACGCAGCGTCGCAGTACCTCGCCTATCACGAGGGCCGCACCGGCTTTGCCAATGGCAGCTACCGGGCCAAGACGTGGCTGATGGCGGTCGCGGGCCGGGTGCAGGCGCGGGCAGAAATGTACCAGGTGCAGCTCATCTCCTGCGGCCGGGCCTGAACGGACCACCCTCACGCCACGCAACGCAAAACGCCGCGGAGCCCCCGCGGCGTTTCGTTTTCGGCAACGCGGCCTTACTTGCGGCGCGCGACCTCGTTGTTGATCGAGAATTTCGACGCCGGGATGCCCACGCCCTTCTGCATGTCGCCCAGGATCACCGTGGTGCGCTTGCCCTTGTCGTCGGTGACGACCCACTGGCGCAGCTCGGTCGGGTTGGCGGTGAACACCATCTGGATGTTGCCGTATTCCGGATGTGCCGGGTCATGCGCTTTGACGATGGTCGAGTTCTTCTTTTCCGAATGCCCGGTCACCATGCCGTTGCGGCCCAGATTCACGTTGTCGGCCAGGATGATGTTCAGCGGCGTCTTGGACAGCGGATATTGCTGCGCGCCGGAGTTCGATTTCTTGTCGAACACCGCCACCTGCCCGCCCGAGGCGAGCACCAGCGTCTGGTCGCCCTTGTATTCGAACCGCACCCGGCCCGGGCGCTGGATATAGACCTTGCCCGGCGTCACCGATCCGTCGGCGTTGACCTGACTGAAATCGGCCACCACCGTCTTGAGGCTGTTCAGATAGCGCGAGATTTCGTTGAGCGGGATTTTCTCGGCCGCCGCGGGAAGCGCGAAGGCGAGGGCGAAGGCGGGCGCAAGAGCGAGAGAGCGAAGGTTCATGTCAGGGATCATAGCGCCTTCCCAAAGGGTTGCACGTCACGAAACGGGGACGGCTCGGGTCCCGAACGCTCGCGTGCAAGTGAGGGTTCCGGGGGGCTGAACGCGGCCCCGGCGCTGCCAGCGCGGCGCTAAAGCGGCTGGCCCGCCAGCAGCCGCGGCATCGGCGCGACCGACAGCCCCGCGGCCTGGCGCATGAAGGCGCGGCGCAGCGGCGGGATCGCGGTGACCACGCCCATGCCCAGCCCGCGGGCCGTCCGGAGCAGCGGGTTGTCGTTGGAAAACAGCCGGTTGACGCTGTCCATGCCCAGCCCCAGAGCGGTCGCGTCGAACCGCCGCCAGCGCTGATAACGGTCGAGCACGTCGGCGGCGCCGATATCCTCGCCGCGGCGGGCGGCATCGACGATGACCTCGGCCAGCGCCGCCACGTCGCGCAGGCCCAGGTTCAGCCCCTGCCCTGCGATCGGGTGGACGCCATGCGCGGCGTCTCCGACCAGGGCGATGCGGGGGGCGACGTAGGAATCGGCGAGGCTGAGGCTCAGCGGATAGGAAAACCGCGGCCCGGCGAGGCTGATCGCGCCCAGGAAGTCGCCGAATCGGGGGCGCAGCACGTCCAGGAACGCGTCGTCGGGCAGCGCGGCGATGGCGCGGGCCGTGTCGTCCGGCTCGGACCAGACGATGGAACTGCGGTTGCCCGGCAAGGGCAGGATCGCCAGCGGGCCCGAGGGCATGAAATACTGCCACGCCGTGCCGTGATGCGGGCGCTCGTGATCGACGGCGGCGACCAGCGCGGTCTGGCCATAGCCCCAGCCGCGCCGCCTGATCCCGGCCCGCGACGCCACCCCCGACCCGCGCCCGTCGGCCCCGACCAGCAGCCGCGCGGTCACCGTGCGGCCGTCATCCAGCGTGACGCCGACCTGCCCCGGCTGGACCTGCTGCCCGGTTACCTGCCGCCCCGGCAGATGGGTGACCTTGCCCTGCATCGCCGCCAGCAGCGCTGCATACAGGAAGCGGTCTTCCAGCATGTGCCCGACCGGGCCTTCCTCGATCTCGGCGCTGTCGAAGGACAGGTGGAACGGCCCGGCGCCCTCGCCCGGCTGGCCCTGCGCGGCCTCGACCTTGAGGATCGGCTGCGATTTCGGCGCCAGTTCGCTCCACAGCCCCAGCGCGGTCAGCAGCCGGCGCGAGGCCAGCGCCAGCGCATAGGCGCGGCCGTCGAAATCGTCGGCGGCGCGCGCCGTCGCCGGGCGGGCGTCGATCACCGCGACCGACAGCCCGGCCCCGGCCAGCGCCAAGGCCAGCGCCGGCCCGTTCAGCCCGCCGCCGGCGATGATGATGTCATGGTCAACCGTCATGCGCGGCACCCTAACGACGCGCCGCCGCCGGGTCCATGCGGCATCGCGCGCCGCCGCCACCCGCCCGCCGGACCGCCCGACGCCGGGGGTTTTCCACCCCCGGACCCCCGGAGGGTATTTGGGACCGCCCGAAGACCCCATTGCCGCAACCGGCGGCCGAAGTTAGCCTCGCCCGGTCGATTCAGGGGTCATTTCAGGGGGGACGGGCATGGACTGGCTGAAGACTCCGGCGGTGGAACAGGGGCGCGCGATCATGGCCGGGCTGGTCAGCCCGCTGGACCTGGCCGAAGGCTATCTGGACGCCATCGCCCGCGCGCCGCTGTCCGACCGCATCTATGCCCGCACCACGCCCGACCGCGCCCGGGCCGAGGCCGTCGCCGCCCATGACCGCGCCAAGGCCGGGCTGCGCCGGGGCCTGCTGGACGGCGTCGCGCTGAGCTGGAAGGACAATATCGACAGCGCCGGCGTGGAAACCGAGGCCGGATCGCTGCTGCTGGAGGGCCGCGTGCCGGATGCCGATGCCGCGGTGCTGGCCCACGCGACGGCCCAGGGCACGGTCTGCCTGGGCAAGACCCACATGACGGAACTGGCGTTTTCCGGGCTGGGGCTGAACCCGCCGGTGGCCACCGTGCCCAACGCCTTCGACGCCGGTCTGGTGGCGGGCGGGTCGTCAGGTGGCGCCGCGGTCTCGGTGGCGCTGGGGCTGGCGGCGGCGGCGATCGGGTCGGACACCGGCGGCTCGATCCGGCTGCCGGCGGCGTGGAACGGGCTCGTCGGCTTCAAGCCCACCACGGGCGCGGTCGACATGGCGGGCGTGCTGCCGCTGTGCGCCCGCTTTGACGTGGTGGGCCCCCTGGCCCGGACGGTCGAGGATTGCGCCGAGCTGTTCGCCCTGATCCGCGGCACCGCCGCCCCCGACCTGCGCGGGGCCGAGCCGGGTGGCCTGCTGGTCATGGTGCTGGACGGCGTGCCCTTCGATCAGGCGCGCGAGGCCCCCGTCGCCGCCTTCGAGGAAGCCGTGGCCCGGCTGGCCGCCGCCGGAGTCTCGGTGACCCACGCCGCCCCGCCCTGCGTGCCGCAGGCGATGGCGCTGGCCCCCACGCTGTTCGCGCCCGAGGCCTATGGATTGTGGCGCGACCAGATCGAGGCGGCGCCGGAGCTGATGTATCCGCCGATCCTCGAGCGTTTCCGCGGTGGCCGCGAGGTGAGCGCGGCCGATTACGTCGCCGGCTGGACCACGCTGGACCGGCTGCGCCGCGACTGGGCCGAGACGGTGGCGGGCTTCGACGCGGTGATCCTGCCGACCGCCCCGATCCTGCCGCCCGAGATCGCGCGGCTGGAATCCGACGCGGCCTTCTTCGCGGCCGAGAACCTTCTGGCGCTGCGCAACACCCGGATCGGCAACCTGCTGGGCCTGCCCGCGATCACCCTGCCCACCGCCCGCCCGGCCTGCGGGCTGATGGCGATGGGTGCCGCCGGTCAGGACGCGCGGCTGCTGCGGGTCGCGGCCGGGCTGGAACGGGCGCTGGCGGGCTGAGGCGCCCTAGCGGGCGAAGATCCCCGCGGTGTCGGCAAAGCCCTTGACCTCGATCGGGTTGACCGAGGGGTCGCGGAAGAACATCGTCCCCTGCTCGCCCGGCTCGCCGGCAAAGCGGATATGCGGCTCCAATTCGAACGCCACGCCGGCACCGCGCAGGCGCTCGGCCAGGGTCGTCCAGTCCGCCATCCCCAGCACCACGCCCAGATGCGGCATCGGCACCATGTGATCGCCGACCTTGCCGGTGTTGGTGGTGGCGAAGGGCTGACCCAGATGCAGGCTGATCTGGTGGCCGAAGAAATCGAAATCGACCCAGGTCTCGGTGGACCGCCCCTCGGCGCAGCCCATGACCCCGCCATAGAAGGCGCGGGCCGCGTCCAGATCGGTGACGTGATAGGCGAGGTGAAAAACGGACTGCATGCGGCGCTTCTTTGCTTGGGCGCAGAATAGCGCGCCGTTGCGAAAGGGGAACACCCGGCGCCCACGTCGGTGGCCGCCTTGTCAGCCCGCGGGCGCTCGCCTAGATGTGATCGTGTCTGCCCAATAACAAGAAAAGGTGTCCCGCATGGCCGGCGACAAACAGAACCTTCAGGATGCGTTTCTGAACCATGTCCGCAAGGCAAAGGTTCCGGTGACGATCTTCCTCATCAACGGCGTCAAGCTGCAAGGCGTCATCACCTGGTTCGACAATTTCTGCGTGCTGCTGCGCCGCGACGGCCAGTCGCAGCTGGTCTACAAGCACGCGATCTCGACGATCATGCCGGGCCAGCCGATCAGCCTGTACGAAGGCGAGGACTGAGTGGCGGAAACCCACTCGACCGAGACCCGCCCGATCCGCTCCTTCGTGATCCACCCCGATCTGGGCGACCGCCGCGGCCAGCGGCGCGCGCCCGATCTGGCGCTCGAAGAAGCCGTAGGGCTGGCCCGCGCCCTGCCCGCGATCGAGGTCGTGGGGGCGACGGTCGCCAAGCTGCGCAACCCCTCGCCGGGGATGCTGTTCTCGTCCGGCAAGCTGGCCGAGCTGGGGGCCGAGATCGCCGCGGTCGATACCGAACTGGTGCTGATCGACGGCCCGGTGACGCCGGTCCAGCAGCGCAACCTGGAAAAGGAATGGGACGTCAAGATCCTTGACCGCACCGGGCTGATCCTGGAAATCTTCGCCGACCGCGCCCGCACGCGCGAGGGCGTGCTGCAGGTGGAACTCGCGGCGCTCTCCTATCAGCGCACCCGGCTGGTCCGCGCCTGGACCCACCTGGAACGCCAGCGCGGCGGCTTCGGCTTCGTCGGCGGTCCGGGCGAGACGCAGATCGAGGCTGACCGCCGCGCCATCGACGACCAGATGATCCGCCTGCGCCGGCAGCTGGAACGGGTGGTCAGGACCCGCACCCTGCACCGCGCCGCCCGCGCCAAGGTGCCCTATCCCATCGTCGCGCTGGTGGGCTACACCAACGCCGGCAAGTCGACACTGTTCAACCGCCTGACCGGCGCCGAGGTGATGGCAGCGGACATGCTGTTCGCCACGCTCGACCCGACGATGCGGGCGATCCACCTGCCCTCGGCCGATGGCGAGGCCAAGGGGCGGCGCATCATCCTGTCCGACACGGTGGGCTTCATCAGCGACCTGCCGCACGAGCTGGTCGCCGCCTTCCGCGCCACGCTGGAAGAGGTGCTGGAAGCCGACCTGATCCTGCATGTCCGCGACATCAGCCACCCGGAAACCGAAGAGCAGGCGGCCGACGTGGGCGACATCCTCGACAGCCTCGGGGTGGACGAGGACGTGGCGCTGATCGAGGTCTGGAACAAGATCGACGCCCTGTCCCCGGACACCCGCGCCGCCCTGCGCCGCACCGATGCGCGCCGCGCCGACGTGCAGGCCGTGTCGGCCCTGACCGGAGAGGGGCTGCCCGACCTGATCGCCGCCATCGATGCCCGCCTGGCCGAGGTGCTGGACGAACCTCGCCGCCCGGGCGAGGTGCTGGTCCCCCATGCCGACGGCCGGCGCCGCGCCTGGCTGCACGACGCGGGCGTGGTGGAACGCGAAGAGCCGGCCGAGGACGGCCAGCGCCTGCGCGTCCTGTGGACCGACCGCCAGCGCATCGCCTTCGAGGCACTGGACGGGGCGCGAGCCGACGCCGCGGACGAGGACGACGCGGCCGAGCAGCGCACGCCGGGGGGCTGGGACCCGCTGGCGAACGACTGAGGTGATGCCTGTCGCTTGCCGTATCGGCGGGCCCACCCCGGCAGGGATGCGGGCGCAGGCGGGCGAGGGGACAGGGCGGCACGTCCGGTGCCGCTGCCGCGCATGAACCGCGGCAAGGGTCCGGCCGACCCTGCCGCCGCGTCGCCGCTCGTCGGCGGTCAGCGGGTAAGGCAGTCCGCCGTCAGGTCCCCAAGGTCAAGACAGGACGAGGGGGACGCCGGCGCCTTGTCAGATCCGAATGACGACACGCGCAGCAAAGCCGGCGACAACCTTCCACCGTTGGCCGATTCGATGAAGGACAGAGTGGCGTCCGGCCTACTTCGCCATCATCTCGTCCTCGACCCGCATGCCCCCGACCACGCCCAGCGACTTGAGCTTGCGGTGCAGGGCGCTGCGTTCCATGCCGACGAACTGCGCGGTGCGGCTGATATTGCCGCCAAAGCGGTTGATCTGGGCCAGAAGATATTCACGCTCGAACAGCTCGCGCGCCTCGCGCAGGGCCAGAGCGGTGATCTGGGGGCCAAGCGCCAGTGCCTCGCCGTTTTCGGGGGTGGCGCCCTGCGGTTCCAACTCGGACGGCTGGATCGGGCCGGTGCCGTCGCCAAGGATCAGCACCCGCTCGATCACGTTGCGCAGCTGGCGGATGTTGCCGGGCCAGCGCATCGCCTGCAGCGCGGCGACGGCGTCGTCGGGCAGTTCGCGGACCGGCATCCCCTGAGCGGCGTGGAACTGGTCGATGAAGTGCCGCGCCAGCTCGCCGATATCCTCGCGCCGCTCGGCCAGGCCCGGGACGGCGACGGGGACCACGTTCAGGCGGTCGAACAGCTCTTGCCGGAACCGGCCGGCGGCGATTTCCGCCCCCAGGTCGCGATTGGTCGAGGAGATCACCCGCAGGTCCACCCGCACCCGGTCGGTGCCGCCGGCGCGCTGGAACTGCTGTTCGGTCAGCACCCGCAGGATCTTGGGCTGGGTCCCCAGCGGCATGTCGGCGACCTCGTCGAAATAGATCACCCCGCCATGAGCCTGTTCCAGCAGGCCCGGCTCGATCCCGCGCTCGGGCGTCTCGCGGCCGAACAGCACCTCCTCCATCCGCTCGGGCTCGATGGTGGCGCAGGGGACGGTGACGAATGGGGCATCGGCGCGCGGGCTGTGCGCGTGGATATAGCGCGCGGCCAGCTCCTTGCCGGTGCCGGGCTCGCCGGTCAGCATGACGCGGCCGTTCGACCGCGCCACCTTGTCCAGGTTGTCGCGCAGGCGCCGGAACGGGGCCGAATGCCCCAGCATCTCGGCCGCCGCGACCTCTTTCCGGCGCAGCTGCACATTCTCGCGCCGCAGGCGGCTGGTTTCCATCGCCCGTGTGATGACCACCATCAGCTGGTCGATGTTAAAGGGCTTTTCGATGAAGTCATAGGCGCCCTGCTTGATCGCGGCGACGGCGATCTCGATGTTGCCGTGCCCCGAGATGATGACCACCGGCACCGAGGGGTTGTTGCGCTTGACCTGCTTGAGGATGTCGATCCCGTCCATCCGGCTGTCCTTCAGCCAGATGTCGAGGATCATCAGCGCCGGTTCCTCGGCGTTCAGGGCGCCGATGGCCTCGTCGGCATTAGCCGCGGTGCGGGTGGGAAAGCCCTCGTCGCCCAGGATGTCCGCGATCAGCTCGCGGATGTCCTTTTCGTCGTCGACGATCAGAATGTCGCTCATTTGCCTGTCGCCTCTTCCAGTTTCTGTTTGCGCGCGCCGGCCATCCTGACCGGCTGGCGTTCGCGGGGGATGCGGATTTCGGCCAGCGCGCCGCGATGGCCGGTGGGGTCGGGGGCGGCGTCGGTGAGGGTCAGCGTGCCGCCGTGTTCCTCGACGATCTTCTTGACGATGGGCAGGCCCAGCCCGGTGCCGCCGGCCTTCATCGTCACGTAGGGTTCGAACAGCCGGCTGCGGTCCTCGGGCAGGCCGACGCCGTTGTCGCAGATCCGGATCGTTACCGCGTCGGGGCGGGCGACCATCTCGACGGCGACGCGCGGGGTCCAGTCGCCGGCCTCGGGACCGCGGGCGCGGTCGCGGACCGCCTCGCCCGCGTTCTTCAGCAGGTTGGTGAAAACCTGCCCCATCATCCCGGCGTCGCAATCGACGATCACCGGGTCGGCCGGGATGCCGGTCGCCACCCCGCCCTCGATCGCGTCCTGCTGCAGCACCACCGATTCCCGCAGCAGCCGGGCCAGGTCCGTTTCGCGGCGGTCGGGTTCGGGCATCCGCGCAAAGCGGCTGAATTCGTCCACGATCCGGCGCAGATCGCCGGTCTGGCGGATGATGACATCGGTATACTGCGTGATCGCCTCGCGGTCGTCGTCGCTGGCGGCCAGCTTGCCGAACTTGCGCCGGATGCGTTCGGCCGACAGCTGGATCGGGGTCAGCGGGTTCTTAATCTCGTGCGCCACCCGCCGGGCGACGTCGCCCCAGGCGGCCATCCGCTGGGCCGAGACAAGCTCGGTCACGTCGTCGAAGGCGATCACGTAGCCGGCGATGGACCCGTCCTCGGCCAGCCGCGCGGCGATGCGCACCAGCAGGCTTTCGATCCGCCCGTCGCGATTCAGCCGCACCTCGTCCTGGACGCTGTCGGCGACGGACTTGCCCAGCCGGTCGAACAGGGGCGCGAATTCCGGCACCACCTCGGCCAGCGGGCGGTCGTAGTCCCCCACCGGGTCGATCCCCAACAGCCGGTTGGCCGAGCGGTTCACGAAGTCGATCTGCCCGTCCTCGTCCAGCCCGATGACCCCGGCGGTGACCGAGGCCAGCACGCTGTCGAACAGCCTCCGCTGGTCCTCAGTGACGCGATAGCTTTCGACCAGCTGCTGGCGCTGCTGCTTCAGCGCCTGGGTCATGCGGTTGAAGCTTTGCCCCAGGGTCTGGATCTCGTCGCCGGTGTCCGGCTCGGGCACCTGCACGTCCAGATTGCCCTCGCCGACCTGTTCCGAGGCCGCCGCCAGCCGCCCGATCGGGCGCGCCAGCCGTTCAGCAAA
This sequence comes from Paracoccus sphaerophysae, assembly GCF_000763805.1. GTDB lineage: Bacteria > Pseudomonadota > Alphaproteobacteria > Rhodobacterales > Rhodobacteraceae > Paracoccus > Paracoccus sphaerophysae. The sequence continues at coordinate 15,248 of NZ_JRKS01000057.1, forward strand.
CGACAGCCCCAGCCAGATCGCCGCCGCCACCAGCAGCAGCGCAAAGCCCAGATACAGCAGCGAGAATTCGAACAGCACCCGCGACCGGGTGCGTTCCAGTTCCTGATATTCGCCGACCGTGGCGCGGGTGTCGTCCAGCAGGCCCAGCAGGCTGCCGTCCACGTCGCGGGTGACATACAGATAGCGGTTGGCCAGCCGGTCGAGATGCACCAGGGCGCGGAACTCGCTGTTCTGCCAGTCCTCGATCAGGGTGATCCCCTCGCGGTTGGCGGACTGGAACTGCGCCTCGGTGGGCTGTTCGTACCAGAACCGATAGCTGCGGTCGCCGCGGGCGCGGATGGCGCCGGTGCTGTCGATCACATAGGCCTCGCGCAGCCCGCGCTGGATCAGCGCCTGGCCTTCGGTCAGGACGGTGCGGATGGTGCCGTCGTCCAGCACCGGCGCGCCCTGGCCCGCGTCGTTCAGCACCCGCGCCAGCAGCATCGCGTCCTCGCGCAGGTCGCGGCGGTGTTCGTCCTGATAGGCCTCGGCGGCCGCTAGCGAGGTGCCGACGACCTGCTGCACGCGGTCGGAAAACCAGCCCTCGAGCCCGATGTTGACGGTGAGCCCGGCGAACAGCGCGACCAGCACCGTCGGCACCAGCGCCAGCGCCGTGAACACGCCGACCAGCCGCATGTGCAGCCGCGACCCGGTGGCCGAGGACTTGCGCGCGGTCACCAGACCGGCGAGCCGCGCCGCGACCAGCCCGACCAGCAGCAGGATATAGATCAGGTCGGCCAGAAAGATCAGCCGCAGCCCGGTGCTGGCGGTGCGGTCGCTCAGCGGGCCCATGATGACATAAGTGGCGACGGCCAGCACCGGGCCCAGCACCGCCAGCAGGATCGTCGCTGCGTTCTGCACGCGGCGCTGCCGACGCAACCGCGCCAGCCGATCCCAGGGTCGTCTCGCAAGGGCCTGTGCCACGCCTGCCCGTCTTTCGCCTCGGTCGCCGTTGTTTTCACGGCGTTCATGTTGCCCGGACGTTACGTTTTCCGGGGCTCGTGTGACCGTTTTACATCACACGGCGGCGGCGTGCTACCTCGATGTTCAGGTCGCTCACCTTCTTGCGAAGCGTATTGCGGTTGATCCCCAGCAGATCGGCGCAGCGCAGCTGGTTGCCGCTGCAGGCGTCCAGCGCGATCTGGATCAGCGGGCGTTCGACCTCGCGCATGATCCGGTCATAGAGGCCCGGCGGCGGCAGCTGGTCGCCGTGCATGTCGAAATAGCGCTGCAGGTGCTGTTCCACGGTATCGGCAAGCCGCCCGTTGGCCGCGCCCCGGGCATCGCCGCCGCGCGGCTGCGCGGGACCGGCAAGCGCCACGGCGACCTCGGGGGCCTCGATCGTGGCGCCGGTGGCGGTCAGGGCCAGCCGGCGCAGGATGTTGTCCAGCTCGCGCAGGTTGCCGGGGAAGGGGTGGGCCCGCAGCGCGTCCAGCGCGCCGTTCGACAGCTGCGGTGCCGGAGAAGCGGCGCGTTCCAGCGACACCTGCGCCAGCGCCGGCAGATCGTCCAGCCGCGCCCGCAGCGGCGGCGCGGTCAGCACCAGCCCGGCCAGCCGGTAATACAGGTCCGGCCGCAGCCGCCCCTCGGCCGCGTCGGCTTCCGGGTCGGGGCCGGTCGTGGCCACCAGCCGCGGGGCGTGGGCGCGGTCGGGACCCGCCTCGGCGGCCTCGATCAGGCCCGCGATGCGGGCCTGCGCGGCCGGGTCCCACCCCGCCGGGTCCTCGAGCACCAGCGTGCCGCCCCGCGCCGCGTCCAGCCGCGCGGCGAGCGTGTCGGCCGGATCGCCCGCGGTGATCCGGACCAGCGGGCCGTCGCGGCGGTCGCCCAGGCTGTGCAGCGCCTGCGCCAGCGTGCTGCGGCCGGTCCCCGGCTCTCCGGCGACGATCACGGCGAGGTCGGTGTTCACCACCCGCGCCACGGTCCGGAACAGCGCCTGCATGACCGGCGCGTGCCCGATCAGCATCGAGGCCGGATCGTCGGATCGCGCCGCCGCCGCCGCAGCAGCAGCCGGCGCCGCGGTGGTCGCCGGGGCCGGCGCCGTCTCGCGCCGGGGCTGGCGCGCGAGACCCGCGCGCACCCGCGCCATCAGCTCGGGCAGATCGAAAGGCTTGGGCAGATAGTCAAAGACCGCGGCCTCGGTGGCGCGGATCGCCGTGACGATGGTGTTCTGGGCCGAGATCACGATCACCGGCAGCCCCGGCCGCGTGCGCGCGATCGAGGGCACCAGGTCCAGCCCGTTGCCGTCGGGCATCATCACGTCGGTCACCACCAGATCGCCGCGGCCCTCGTCCACCCAGCGCATCAGCTGCCCCAGGCTGCCGGTCGCATGGACCTTGCACCCCGCCCGGGTCAGCGCCTGGGTCAGCACCGTGCGGATGGTGCGGTCGTCATCGGCGACCAGAACGGTTCCGTCCATCAGCTTTCTCCCTGCTCGGCCGGCTGCCGGGCGATCGGCAGCGACACGCGAAACACCGTCCGGCCGGGCCGGCTGTCGACATGGATGCGGCCGCCATGTTCGGTGACGATCTTGCCGACCAGGGCGAGCCCCAGGCCGGTGCCATTCTCGCGCCCCGACACGAAGGGCTCGAAGATCTGGTCGGCGATGGCGTCGGGGATGCCGGGGCCGTCATCCTCGATTTCCATCTGCAGCGGCAGGGCGGCGCCGTCCTCGGCCCGGACGCTGCCGTCGTAATGGGTGCGCAGCCGGATCAGCGCCGGGCCGCGGGGATCGGCGGGGCTGCGCGCCTCGCGGGCGAGCGCCTCGGTGGCGTTGCGCAGCAGGTTCAGCGCGACCTGCATCATCCGGTCGGGATCGACCAGCGCCGGCGGCAGCGAGGGGTCGTATTCGGCCACCATCCGCGGCGCGCCGCCCCTCTGCC
>NZ_JRKS01000058.1 GCF_000763805.1 Paracoccus sphaerophysae
CACAACCAACATCTCCTGACTGCTCCCCCAATGCCTTTGGGAAAGCTTCTGAGCAGAATTATCAGGGGGGTCACTTTTGGACGCCGATCACCCCAACATAGGGGTCAAACTTGCATGCCGTTTCACAATCATGACCGTCTTCTCGTCGGTGCCTTCGGACGCCAGCCCCATCATGATCCGGGCGAAGACCCCCATGTCGCCCCACCGCTTCCATCGGTTGTAAAGCGTCTTGGCAGGGCCATACTCCCGAGGGGCGTCGCACCACCGCAAGCCATTGAGATTGATGAAGATTATGCCGCTCAGGACGCGTCGGTCATCAACGCGCGGCTTGCCATGGCTCTTGGGAAAGAAGGGCCGCAGCCGCTCCATCTGCTCGTCGGTCAGCCAGAAAAGGTTGTCCATCATCACCCCCGTCAGTTCGGGAGCTTGAATCACGCGGGCCAGACTGACTCAAGCAGAACAATAGGTCCTGACCTTAGGGGCACTGAAGAATAAGCTGGCCTTTCTGGCAAAGACCAGATAGATTGATGGTGAAAAAGAAGCGCCCGGCGTGATTCGTGCTGCGGGCTGGTCTTGTTGGCTCTGTGCTTTCCAAACCGCCTCTCACTTTCTTTCGGGCCTCTAGCTAAGGGGTGGAAGAGATGGCGGCCTATTATTCGTCAAGCAAAAGTTTACTTCCATCTGAGCGTCGGCGTATACACCGCGTCGGACAGAGCCGTTTTATGCTGCGTAAAGCAGCACGATCACGACGATTTGCCGTGCGTGTTACGATGCCATGCAGCCCCAGTGGAATGATGCAAACGGCGTAAACAACCATAGAATCCCGCTGGGCGAAAGTTCAGTAGTGGATGAGCTATGACTCAAGAATCTCAACCACTCAACAAGGAAACAGTGAATGGCGGACAATAGCATTTATACAGGCCCCGTATACCTCAAAGGGGACATGATGGCATGGAGCCCCACCCAGCCCATACAAACTCCAGGACTCAACCCTGGTGATCCCGGGCATGGCATGATTGTAGAAGATGCACGGACGTTTGTGCCGGAAGACGACCTGCTTCGTCTGGTATGGTATCAGAACAACAATACAACTGCCACCGAATTTCAGAATGGGCAGTTTTGGCGAGTCGAAAAATACGACCCAAGCACTGATTCAGATGGAGACCCGTATACAGGAAACGATGGGTGGTCGGTTCAGTATGACAAACTCAAACTCGTACCGAAGCACGATCTAGTGAATAGTGTAGGCGGCGGAGACGAATACATCGTATTTGAAATCCAAGGTACGAATGGGCAACATTTACTTTACGATCTCAATGGCGGCCTTCCAAGCGTCCCTACCGACCTTACCTATCTTGCAATAGATGAAAATGGCGATCCAAATCGCGGCGACAATGATGGCAACCTTGATTTCTACGACGCGTATGAGGCCGCACCGTGCTTCACTCGGGGCACGCTGATTGACACCGACCGCGGCCCGGTGGTGATCGAGGATCTGGCCGAAGGCGATCTGGTGGTGACGCGCGACAACGGGCTGCAACCGATCCGCTGGATCGGCTCGCGCCGGCTGGGGGGTGGGGACCTGGCCGAAAAGCTGCGTCCGATCCGCATCCGCCGCCATGCGCTGGGCACCGGCATCCCGGCGCGCGATCTGCTGGTCAGTCCGCAGCACCGGGTGCTGGTCCGTTCCAAGATCGCGCAGAAGATGTTCGGTACCAACGAGGTTCTGGTCGCCGCGAAGCAGCTTTGCCAGATCGACGGTATCGACATCGCGGATGATCTGGCCGAGGTGGAATATTTCCACATGCTGTTCGACCGGCACGAGGTGGTGATCTCGAACGGGGCGGAAACGGAATCGCTGTTCACCGGACCCGAGGCGCTGAAAGCCGTCGGCCCGCAGGCGCGCGAGGAAATCCTGACGATCTTCCCCGAACTGGCCGACCGCGACTATGCGCCCGTCGCCGCGCGACCGCTGGCCTCGGGCCGCATGGGCCGCAAGCTCGCCGTCCGCCACGCCCAGAACCACACGACGCTGGTCAGCTGACGCACTGCGAGCAGTTCTTAACGAGTATTGAGCCGGGCCACTGGCCCGGTTCTTTTATGCCTTGAAACCGCCGTTTTTGTCCCTGTCTTCCCGGAACACCCGCTACAAGGACTTAGGCGGGACAAAACCCCGTGACAAAACCTTTGCAGTTTAGGGAGGTTTTTGTCACAATGCGGCATGATCCTTGGCTATGCCCGCGTATCGACCGAAGACCAGAACCTCGATGCCCAGCTCGATGCGCTGAAGGGGTCGGGAGCGCAGCGCATCTTCTCCGACAAGATCAGTGGCTCGCTGCGCAAGCGGCCTGAGCTTGATCGTCTGCTCGACCAGCTCCGCGAGGGGGATGTCATCGTCGTCACAAAGTACGACCGCCTGGCGCGCTCCCTGCGCGACCTGCTGGACATTGTCGAGGTCATCAAGGCTCGCGGTGCGGGCTTCCGGTCCTTGGCGGAAGACATCGACACGACAACGCCTGCGGGTCGTCTGGTCTTCCATGTCTTCGCCTCGATCGCTCAGTTTGAGCGCGAACGGATTTCCGAGAGGACCAAGGAGGGCCTGGAGGCTGCCCGCAAGCGTGGCCGCTTTGGCGGCCGCCCCCCTGCCCTATCAGAGGCACAAAGGGACGAAGTGCGGCGGATGCGCGACGAGGACGGCCGCGCCCTTCCCGAGATCGCCAAGCTCTTCAAGGTTAGCACCAAGACCATACGGCGCGCCTAGTTTTCATAGACTTGAACGCCCATCTCTTCACCTACCCGAAGGTACTTAGAAATGATCCCCCTTAGTTCAGGATCGAGCAAGCGTTCCTGAGCCGCGGCCGCAGCGAGCATCGCATCCTCGAACATTTGCGGCTTTCCAGTATACCGGTACCAGTCAACGCCGGTATCGAGATACACGCGGTACATGTTCTTATCGTCCGGATATCTTTCCAGGCACTTAACTGCCATCGCAGCCGCCTCGCTCACAAGCGCAGCCCTGTCCTCATCCTGAATAGCTAATGCATGTTTAGCAATTCCAAGCTTAAGCCTAATTTTATAGCGAAGCACTGGCCCATCGGAGCTAAGCTCCCGCTCAAATATTCTGATTTCGCCCTCGGCAACATCAAAGTTCTCCAGAACAATAAGGTTATGAATAAGCCTGTGCCTCGGTACACGCAAATTCGGTGCACTAGATATCATGCGTCTCAGCAGTACGTTCTGGCGATGCCTGTCTGCGATACGGGTAATCCCTGTCTCAAGATCGCACATATCGGCAATCGACTGCGCTTCAAACCGATAGGCCGGATTGATAGTTCCAACCACTCGATCGAAAAGGTCATAGAGGTCACTCTGATCTGCATACTTATACTTTGCAAGTATGCTGGCAATCAACGGGTGCCGGACCCTCCATCCATAAATTCCATCCTTCTCACTTACCGTGTACTCTTCAATGATACCTTCTAGGTCACCAAGGACCCGCTCAACCTTATCTGCTTCGAGACCTGTCAACCGTCGCACAAGCTCTCGATGGACTCTTGTTCCGATCGCCTGCATACCCGCTACTACACGGTAGATGTCCTGTAGATCGTCGTTAAGTGAAGCGAACTCCTCAAGTATGATTGTGTCAATTCCCTGAAAGCCAAAAATGTTCTTCATGCAAACAAACATATCTGCATCGCAGCGCTCTTTCAGGCGCTCTAACCTTTGGGTACGACTGAAACCAAGAAATGTATCTTCCACCAGACCACGAATTTCCTTTGACGTTTCAAGAAGGTCTAGGAGGCCATTTATTTCTGCTACCGAGAGTCTTGAAAGCTCATACTCCTGTCGGTTCTTGAACAGCTCCGCTGACTTTAGCCTTGGATTCCAGTGCGGACGGGACGAAACCAAGATTAGACGAAGAGACCACGAGCTTCTAGAAGCAAGCAACTCAATCAATCGATTTAGGTCACGCAGAACAAGGTGCGCATCATCTACCAGGAGAACGCCAGTCTTTTTCCGCTTCCCGAGCTCATCGTTCACCTTCACCCAGTCATCCACTTCGAAGGCGAAGTCGGACTTGTGCTCCCAACATTCAACGTCCCGAGAGGTGAGCCTTAGTAGCGCCATCCGGGCAGCTGTTGTCTTTCCAACCCCTGCAACGCCAAGTATCACGGAAATTGGAAGTCTGCTCGGATCAGTGTGCTGAGCTTCAAGCTCATCAGCGATCTCTCGACCAAAAGTCCAGCCACGAGAGATATCAGCGAAGGATGCTGACCGCCCGCTAAACATCCTTTCCAGGTGGCTAGTTTGATTTGCGAGCTCTTTCGAAACCGATAGGGTAGCGGGCTCTAGCAGCGGTGCCACGCCCAACACATCGGTCGTAACGGACATAACAAGCTGTTCTGCAGGGGCCACCTTGAGCAAGGAACTGAACAGCTCGTCGATACCACCAAAGCATACAGTCAGCCCGCGAGCCTGAAAGACCGTTGCTAGATCATCGTTCCTTTGGAAGATGAGTAGGTATATCTTACCTGGCGCACCTGCTGTGCTTTTAATCTTCTGAGCTTCATCAACCAGTGACCGAAGGTCTGGATCGACAAGTGACTGTCCAACAATTAAGACGGACTTCGTAAACAGCATGTCCCTCAGTCGAGAGTATAAAGCCTCTCGATATACTGTCACCTGGTCATAGTCTATAGAAGTAATGATAAGGCGTGAGTTAGAGTTATCACTTACATCTTTGTCAATAGTACCATGAAACTTGAAAAGCTCTTGCTCTCCTCGTATCCCATCACCACGAAAATCATGATTAGAGGAATAAACCCTGATTGGTAGATTGTGCTTTCTATATGCCTTTTCGACCAAGTCATCGTAGTTTGTCGTAAAGATGCTGGCCCAACTGAACCGCGGCAGAGTCATCAAACCACCAGTCGGCTGCAAAGGCGCGATGCGTTTACGTATCGACATCACAAGTTGATATCTTTCATTCCTGGCCTCAATAATAGTAGCCAGATCGGCAAGACCATAGCTTTCAAAGCTACTGACACCAAATTCACGACCGAGCTGATCTCGAAGGTCGTTCCCTGTTGGTGCGCCAGACGGTATTGAGGCCCCGGCTCCAAGTACCAGTACCGTTTGCTCCGGATTGATTTGTCGAGCAAGAATGTTGATGTCGATCGCCATGCTAACTCCTGGCGGCCACCGCCGCGATATGTGCGGCGAACTCAGTCACAAAGGTCTTCAGCGAGGTGAGCTACTCCCCAACTCTTGGACAGTTTTCCGGCTGACTTAAGCTACTGCCTGCACCTGCTGATCGGTTTGGGTTGCGTTGAAGTAGACCACAGCGGGCGATTGTGAGCTACCCCCCGAAAATCGGACAGTGACGGAAGCTACGATCTGAAGTCTGCTGATCTCCAAGCACGAGGAGATCAGGACATGTCGAAACGCAGGAACCACGATGCGGCGTTCAAGGCGCGTGTGGCGCTTGAGGCCGTGAAGGGAGAGCGCACGGTGTCGGAACTGGCCGCCGAATATGGCGTGCATCCAACGATGATCCATCAATGGAAGCGGTCGCTGCTGGAGGGGGCCTCAGGCATCTTCGAACGCGGTGGCAAGGCCGCTGTGGCGGCAGAGGTTGCCGAAGAAACAGTTCGTGACCTGCATGCCAAGATCGGAGAGCTGGCTGTCGCCAACGATTTTTTGTCACGAAAGCTCAAGCCCTGGACCGGGAAGTGAGGCGTGGCATGATCGAACGGGCCCATCCCAAGCTGTCGGTCGGGGCGCAGTGCCGCCTGCTGTCGATCTCGCGATCGTCGTTCTATTACGCGCCGCAGGGTGAGACGGCGATGAACCTCGACCTGATGCTCTTGATCGACAAGCAGTTTCTGGACACGCCATTCTACGGCGTGCGGCAGATGACGTGGCACTTGCAAAATGAGGGCCATGCCGTGAACCAGAAGCGCATCCGGCGGCTGATGCGCCTCATGCGTCTGATGCCGATCTACCAGAAGCCCGACACCAGCAAGCCCGCCAGGGGCCACAAGACTACCCCTATCTGCTGGGCGGCATGCGGGTGGAGCGGCCCAATCATGTCTGGTGCGCCGACATCACCTACATCCCGATGAGAAAGGGCTTCCTGTATCTGGTCGCCATCATGGACTGGTCCACCCGGAAGGTGCTGGCTTGGCGCATCTCCAACACGCTGGAGACCGACTTCTGCATCGAGGCGCTGAACGAGGCGATCCACAAGTTCGGCCCGCCCGAGATCATGAACACGGATCAGGGCAGCCAGTTCACGTCCTTCGCCTGGACCGACCGGCTGAAGCGGGTCGGCACCCGGATCTGCGCACTTCGCGCCGGCATCATGCTCCTGAAGGATACCGATAATCTGTTCCTCGGTCCGTCGTGCCTTCTTCATCTTCGTCCGTCCTCTCGTTGGGCCGGACTCTAGTCACAGATGGAGGAAAAAGCCCGTGGCAGGTCACTCTGCGGAAGCGGAGGCTATAGGTCATCTAGGCACCATTCCGGCTGCTGGGGGCGATCTCCGGCTTGTTGTAGGCGGCGAAAAGCCGATTGAGGCCTTCAGCCAACATATCCTCCATGCTCCGCCCCTGCTCCGCCGCTAGAATTTTGAGCTGATAGCGCACCTGCGGCGGGTAGTGGCCGGTGATTGCCTTTGTGCCGGACCTGCTGGGTTGTGCGCCCGCGGGTTTCGGGGCCCCTGGTTCTTGAGCAGTTATGAGGCTCGGAACATCGGCAGCGACAGATGTCCCGCGGGTACTGCCAGCAGCCTCGCGCATAGCCTCGACAATGGTAGGGCGCTTAGACATGTGCCGCCCCCTGCTCCGTCGCGCCGGCGAGTCCTACAAGTATACTTGCATACTCATATACTTTTCTGATTTCCTCGGCCGCCTTGCCGCGCATATCGATCTCCGATGCGCCCGCGCCTTGGGCATAGGCATCTTGGAAAGCAATGCGATCGCCTATCGTGGTCGGGCAGACCGGTATTCCCTGTTGTTCGAGCCATTGCGCCGTCTCAGCATGGCGGCTGCCGAAGGGCTTTACCCGGGTCAGGACGGCGGCGCGGGGCTTGTCGCCCGCAAGGTTGATGAGGTCGTTGGTAGCCCGGATCGTCTTGAGGTCGATCACCGAAGGCTGAAGTGGGACCAGTACGAGATCAGCAACACGCGCGCCGGCAAGCGCAGCCTGCTCGGTCCGTCCGGCAGTGTCGATGATCAGCAGATCGACACCCATGTCGCGGGCGCGCTGCACTACAGCCTCAATCCGCGCTGGCTGTGCGTCGATCACGGTGGGGGCGTCCTGCTTACGGATGTCGCTCCATTCGCAAGCGCTTACTTGTGGATCGAGGTCGATGATGGCGACGGTTAGCCCGGCGGCAATAGCCTCTGTTGCCAGCGAGATGGCGAGGGTTGTCTTACCGGTGCCGCCCTTCTGGCAGATGAGGGCGATTGTTTTCATGTCAACATGTCTCCCTGTCTTATACTCTAGAAGTATACTTATCTTCTTGTATGCTTGTCGCTATTCTTGAGCAAGAGGGCAGGAGCAGAATTAAAGTCATGGCGCGCATTTCGGACCGGGCCGGGGGCATCAGCAGCTTGCGTCTACGTGGGGCGTGCAGGAGGAGCCTCATCCAGAAGGGCAGGGGATTCGCGGCTCAGCGCGATGAGTGAGGCGCGGACAAGCCCGTCCACGTTCTCCTCACCTCGGTACGCAAGTTCCCCGCCCGCCCACTTCCCAAAGCAGACGATCCGGCAGAGTAACGGCCAGCTTCTCCTGTCCGCAGAAGCCAGCAGCGTGATAGTCGCGGTTGGTGACGCGGCTCATGGACCAGACGGACCTGATGGGCGGGACGGTGGCTCGGAGGGCTTAGAGGCGGCAGGGGTTTGTGCAGTTCTGCTGGCCCAAGCGGCATTCACTTTTTCAGCAAGCGGCGCATATTTTTCACCTAGCTCGCTTTTGATGATGGACTGCATCAATTGGAAAAATGAATGACGCTGCTCCAGTTCTATTTTCAGCTTAGAATTTTCATCCTGCAGCGCTTTCAACGCCTGCGGAGTTGCGGCTTGTCGGATTTCTTCAGCTTTCTGCTTTGCCTGGTCGATGACTGAGCGCGCCGTGCGTTGTGCTTCCGCTGCCTGCCTCGCAAGACGTTCGCGTTCAGAGACAGCATAATCTGCCACGTGGCGGATTGCCGCGAACACGGCTTTGATGAAGCCCTTGAGGGAAGCTGATTGCGGCAAGCGTCTTCCGCCTTGCTGCTCTGAGTCGAAGGCGGTGCCGAACTCAAATCGTTCAAGGCGCGTGGGGTCTTTGCCGATCTCTCGACGAATGTAATCGGGAGGAGGCAGGTCTTTTGCATCGGGATCGCCTGGGCGTGCCGGGTCGTGGAGGGCAGCGGGGTCAGAGCGGGCAAGGTCCATTGCACGCTGGATCAGGTCGTCGGCGCGCTCATAAGCCTTCTTGGCTGCTTCGAGGCGGGCTTCGTCTGCGGCGATCCGTTCTTTTTCGAGGTGGGCTTCTTCCAGGGCAAATTGTTCGAAGGCGGCTTTCTGGCGGTCCAGGGCTTCTTGTTCACGGACCCTGGCGGCTTTTTCGCGGTCTTGCGCGGCGGCAGCTTCGGATTCTGCGGCGCGGGTTTTGGCGGCTGCTTCGTCTTTGCGCTTCTTGTTGTGCGCCAGGTTGGCAGCAAGACGAGCTTCTTCCTGCTCGGCTTCAAACCGGGCGGCCTGAAGACGGCGGGTGTAGGTCTCGATGTTGGCATTCAGCTTGGCGAGATCACCTTTTCCGGCTTCGATCCTGGCTTCGGCCTTCTCGATCAGCCGGGTGTTCTTCTCGATCTTCTCGTTGAGGGCGGCGAGCGTGGAGCGGGCTTTTTCAAGGTCGGCCGCTTGGGTCTGATGGAGCTGGGCGACGGTCTTGTTTTTGACCTGTGCGGGGGTGGCACCGGCTTCAAGGCGGTTTTCCTTGCTGAAGCCGCGCTCAAAGCGACTGTCGAACCTCTGCATGACTTCGGCCGCGATGGTCTGCAGCTCGGCGAGGGCATGGCGTCGTGCGGTCTGGGAAAGCGGGTTGCCGTCGAGGTCATAGCCCGGCATCTGGAAGTGGGCATGTTCGGCCTGTTCGTCACGGTGCAGAACAAGGCCGGTGACGGTGGTTTTCAGGCGGCTGGCAATCCGGTCGGTGATGGTTCGAAGCGCGCGATCCTGTTCCTCGTGGGTGAGTTCTGCCCAGTAGGTCTGCGCGATGTGTCCGAAGGTGATGATGCCGACGTAGCCCACGGCGGCATTGGATTTCAGGCTGCGGGCAGTGGCACGGGTAGACCGGCGCTCCAGGGCGATCTCGCGCAGATGAGAGCCGGTCAGCGGCTCAAAGATCACCCGATTGAGGTGGGTTCGGGCGGGATCGACATAGAAGGGCTGCGCGCCTTTGCGGAGGTCGTGGGCGTTCTGTCCGCCAATGGTGCTGGCGGATGCAGACTTCACCCGGACAGAGACGGCGCGTGGATTGCCAGAGCCATCTGGTGACGTTGTAAAGTGGGCATCGCTCATGGCGAGACGTCCGAAAGAGACATGACAGGCCGGGAAATTATGGTGTCTAAATTAGGTTATGGCCTAACCTACTGGCGATAGCGTTGCTATCTGTAGGCAAAGGGGGTGTAGCACGCTACCCCCCCTTTTGAAACCCCCCGTCCGGCTGCGCCGGTGGGGCCAGCCCCAGACCCCGCCGGGGAAACGCGCGTTGCACTGTTTCCCCCGTCCCCTTCCCTGCCTGCCCGCCTGCGGCGAGTGGGGCTGCTGCCAGGGCTGTCGCCCTGGCGCAGCCCCCTTGCGTCATGCCGTCGCCGTCTTGGGCGGACGCCCGCCCTTGCGCCCGTTGGCGCGGGCAGCGTCCGCCTTGGCCTTGCTTGTGGCTTTGCCGCCGGTCGCGCCGAGTTGCGCGGCCATCCAGCGGCGCGACCCGAACACGCCCTGCATCAGCGCCGGGACATAGACATCCGCGTCCAGCTTCGGCCAATGCAGCCCGAGACCGGCGGGCGTGACCTCGATGTCGGCCAGATCGTCGGGGGCGGCATCGGCCAGCCCTTCGACCAGCTCGACCGGCACGGCCAGCTCCACCCCGTTGTGCAGCGAGACGACCACGCGCCCGTGCTTGCGGTCATATCGGGCTGCAACGGCATGGCCTGCCTGCCGGGTCGCGGCGGCGCGGGCCTGGGCTTCCTCGAACTGCTGTTCAGTAATCGCCATGAATCGCGCTCCATTCGCTGCACAGGGCGGTGATGTGCGGCCCCAGATCGGTTTCGATGCGCCGCACGTCCTTTGTCGTGAACCCGTAGGCTTCCCGCAGTTCTGGCGGGCCGTCCGGGCAGTTCAGGATGAACACCGCCTCGCCGCCCTGTCCCCAGACGTGGACATGCGCGGGGCGATGGTCAGCGGGATAGATCACCACGCGCAGAGCATTGAGGCGCAAGACGGTCGGCACGGTGGCAGCCTATCAGAAACCCAAGCGGTTAGGAATATGATTAGCCGACCGTGCGGCTTGGCGCAACGGTCGCAATCAGGGCGCGACGGTCCAGCCCAACCCTTCCTTCATCCCCAGCAAAAGACCTAACCACCCGCGCAGGTGGTACAGGCAGGTCGCCCCGGACTAACTACCCGTAGGGCCGCCGAAGGCGGGTCCGGGGTCGAGCGCCCGCATGGGCGCGAGCCTGCCCTAGAACCGCCCTAGCAGCCTCTGTGCGGCCCGTAGGGCCGTCTTGGCTGTTAAGTTGTTATAACCAATATCGCTATATTGAGCGCTTCGCGCACTCTTATGCGGCAAGGCTTTTCAGCGCAGCACCGCCGTTCGGTCGGGGGGTTGCCAGCCCTATGAGGGGCGCGCCCCCCCGATGCCCGCAAGCGGGCACGGCACTGGGCTGAAAAGCCGCCTTAGATAAGAGTAAGAAGGGGAGATCATCAAAACCCCTTATTTTGCTGAGTCATGAGCGAAGAAATCCTGACTTCGAGCGAAGAAATCCTGACTTCGAGCGAAGAAATCGCTATTGTAATCTTCGCTCGCGAGTCGTATAGACTTCGCGCAAGCGAAGGTTTGGTGCCTATATTTCTTCCTCTCGAGCGTAAAGTTCAAAACGCAATAGACAACAGGAGCGGCCGTGAGCAGGACGTCGATCAACCTTCGAAAACTGGATTTTTCTCCCGTCGAAAACCCATTCTTGGAAGGCTCGGAACTACGGACCCGCTACAAGACGGTCAGGACTCGAACCGCACCGCGGGACTTGATGGATCCCGACACCGGCGAAGTGGTGGGTCAGTCTGTAATCCACGTTATTGAAGAAAAGGACGAAGAGCATTTCGTGAAGGTTTTTGCCGAAGGGGTGAAGGCTGCCTACGACCTGTCACGGACTGGCTATCGTGTGTTTCAGGCCGTTCTGACAGAATACCAGCGATCAAAGATGACCGGGGGCTATTCAGACTCGGTCAACCTGATCTGGTTTGATGATGGTTTGAACGGCCACTCACTTGATATGAGCGACCGCACATTTCACAACGGCTTGAAAGAACTGATCCAGAAAGGTTTCCTCAAGCCAAAGTTACCGAACCAGTTCTGGGTCAACCCTGCCCTTTTCTTCAAGGGGGACAGGGTTGCGTTCCTGCGTGAATACCGCCTGCGATCAGTAACCAATGGGCATCGTGCGCTAGGTCGCTCCTGACACCGTACCTGATATGAGCAAGCGCAACGCGATATCCCCACCGAATTTTCCGGCATCTACGGGCGAAGCCGTCATCTACTACGCTGACCATGACGGCCGCGCGGTGATCGGCGAGGGCGATACATCGTTTGAAACGAAATGGTCCCGGAGCGGCAGTCAGAGCATCTACGTCTTGAACGATCCTCTTGGCATCCGCGGCGTCGCCATAGCGCCCGATACCCGCTCGGCTGGGGAGGTCACAGAGACGATAGCGGCCGGGCTCAACTACACATCCAGACATCGTTGCCCGCGTAAAGGCCAGGTCGCCGTCTTCGAGAATACCGCAGGGCGTTTCCTTGCCGCAGAGGTGGTCGACGTGCGCTCCGAAGGCCACGGCGATGACGAGGACCGTCTTGTTCTGCGCTATGCCGTCGTGCCGACCGATAAGGATGCGGCACAACGCGCGGAGATCATCCGCATGGTCCGCGACACAGAGGAGGAACTTCGGCGCCTCCAGCCTGGTGATACGTCACCGCCTTCCGCTCATGGGGGCATCGGGCACAATAACCCGCCGGAACCGACACCGCTGACCACTGTGGAATGTGACGAGACCATCTCGGTGCTACAGGAGGTTCTTGACGTGAGCCGAGAGGGTGGGGATCGCATCTTGCTTACTCGCCTCGTGCGTCATCTGCGGGATGTGGCGAGTAAGATCGTCAGATGGGCAGCCCGCAAGTGCGATCTGGCCGCCGACGCGTTCGCGCAGCAGGTAGGCAAAACGCTGGCCGAAGGGAAGTTCCTGATTGCGGCCTGGGTAGCACTTTCGGGGCGGCTGGATCATCTGCTGGCGCTGCTCAGTCGGTGGGCAGGTTTTTAGACGCCACCCGCGTGAGACGGTGAGGAACTCGCTATCCCTTTGCTGCGCGCTCAGTTCTAAAACGGCCGATATCAGTGAAAAACCCTCGGCCCCAGATGTTGTGAGATGGCCGTTGCCCGGCGCAGCTACGCGTGATTCCTTTGCCTGAGAGGGCGCGGAGGGCATGGCCATGATGGGACGTCTGTCGGCGCAGGAGGCGCGCCCCAACCGGGCGCCCCTTCGCATTTCAACGGCCTGGCGTTCAGCCGGCCATGTCGTCGTGACGCGTGAAGTTCGAACCGTCGGCGTCGATCTCGGCGTCGATTTCCTTGCCCTCGAAGGAACCTTCGAATTCATAGACGATCTTGCCCTGCGGACGGGTCGATTTTTCGACCATGGTGGGCGCAAAGCCAGCCAGTTCCTTGTCCAGCGTCGCCTTCACTTCTGCCGGGACGGCAGCGGCGTCGATCTCTTCCTCGACTTCCTCGATGGTCCCGTCGGCCAGCACGTCCACCTCGACCGTCTTGCCCGAGGCGAGCTTGCCAACAAGCTCATAGGTGTCCGTGCCTTCGTCGTCATCCATGCTGACCGATTCGAAGGTCACGCCCGGCGCAGCCTTCTGCGCGGCTTCCATAGCGGCGGCAGGAACGGCAGACAGCTCCATCTTCTTTTCTTCCTGGGCAAAGGCCGGAACGGCCAGCCCGACGGTCAAGGCGATAGCGGCAGCGTACTTCATCCGATTCTCTCCTATGGTTGTCCGACGCGCCCTCGGGGCCGACGGACACTCAGGATCGCGCGGGTTGGTAACGAGAGAGTTGCAGCAGGGAAACGACCGTGAATCGTTCCAGTGACGGGCGAGGTTCCGCTTGTTGCGCAGCACCGGCTGTCGACCGGGCCAGCCGAACGCCTGGCGGCCGGCCCGGGCATTGACGCGAAACCCTGGATCAGATGGCCAGCCGCTCCTTGGCTTCGTTGATCAGGGACTTGGCGATGATCGTCTGCTGGATCTGGGCTCAAGTGTCGCGGAATTCGAAAGAAACGAAAGGTTGCGCTTGTCGGCAAGGAGCGCGTGGTTGTGCGGATTCGGCGTTACGACAACCGCGCCATCACGGTAGGATTCCTGCAATGCCTTGTGCTCGGGCTGATCAAAGGCGAAATCGGTGACCCGGTTGTAAACGAGATCGATCGTCTTTCCGTCGACGCTGAGCTGACCATCGTCGTAGCTAAGGTGACCGGCGTCGGCGATGACCGCGTCTACCCCTCGTGCCGCCAAAACTTGCCGCGCGAGCACGAATTCGGGATAAAGATACTGTTCCGGCGGATTGTCGTCGACGATGGCGATGCGTTCTGGCGCGCCCGTTCCACGCTGCCGAATCCATTCGTTCTGGAACATGCGGAACGCCGCGTCCTCAAAGGATAGCAGCGTCGGGGGGATGTCCACTCAAGCGCCCAGTCCCGGTCTACCACATTTTGCGGCAGGGGTTTTTCACCGATATCGGCCGTTTTAGGGAAGGCGGTGGGACCCATGGGCATCTGGCAGGATACTGGGGGGGTCCCTTGGGAAGGGGCACGCCGCTGCGGTGGGATCAGGCGATGGTCAGGCTTTCCAGCGAAGCGCCCCCCTCAAGGGCTTCGGTCACCCAAGCTGGGCGGCGCCCGCGGCCGCTCCAAGTCTGCGCCGGATCGTTCGGGTTGGCATAGCGCGGTGCGCTCTTCTCCTGGGACTGCCCCTGTCCTCGCCCCCTTCCCCTGCCAGTTCGGCCTTGACCCAGAAGCTCAGCCAGGTCGAACCCGCGCTCGGATGCTGCGGCCTTGGCCGCCAGCAAAGCTTCCTCGCGCTGTCGGCGGGTAAGGTCGGCGATCTGCTGATCGATCCTGCGCCCCAGATCCTTCAGTTGCGGCAGGTCCAGCGCGTCCAAATCAATGTCAGTCACGTTGTCATTCATGTTCGTTGCTCCAAAATTTCTTCGGGTTGGGGCGAGTATGCCGGCGGCGTCGGCCAGATACTGATGGCCAAGTCTGCAAGTGATGCGCCACGTTCCTGGATCGTACTCTCATTCCAGCTGGATTTTTCCAGAATAGCAAGATTGAGCGCGAGCAGACTGTCTTTCAACCAAGTCCTCTTTAAATCAAACGCCGAATTGGATGCAACAGAATTTGCAGAAACAGTAACCAAGGTCAGATTCCCGAGTGCATGGATCAGGGCATCGCGAACGGCGATCCCGTTAGACATGGCCTCATCGATCCCCGACTGCTCATCGGCAGGTGCCGACCTCCATCCGGGAGGGGCCAATGCGTCGTCCATGTACGAGGCATGACATGCTCAATGGATATGTAAGAAGGACGAGGGGTGAAGACTGAGTACTTGGTGCGGGAGGACCACTCCAATTCCCAAAGAATATCGTCGCGAGCGAAGCTTGCGATCGTTGTATTGCAGCTCTGACGGCGTGCGTGGTCGTGGCGCTTCCGTGACGAACCTGGCCCATAATGCTTCCTTCCATTCCTGAGGAAAGGATCGCACCATCAAACCGTGGGATCAAACACGGGATCAAGGGTTGTCTTATACGACGCCTCTTAACGAGCTCAAAATGCCCTGTATCTCCCTGTCAGAGAATAAGAAGGGCTCGACAGTATCCGGATCCTTGTCAAAACTCATGAAATCGGAAAGGCTTAATTTGCTAAACGGCCCCCGGCCTACACCGGAGCAGTAATCGTTAAATTTAAACTCATGCGAATCATGACTCTTAATGTTGAGCCATACGCATGGGATTTTGTAACTGTCAGCAACAATTAGACCGTGGAGGCTTGACGAAATAACCCCGTGGCACGATGATATTTTGGAAATAACCTCCTGAACCGTTCCAGTTGGATTGATAAACAAAGCGTTTTTATCACGGCACCACTGGTGCAGCGCCTCAGTTTTTACGTGCGTGAAGTGAGGAACAACTCCCCATTTATATTCCTTGCGATTCGCTTTAAATATAGCTCGGCTAACAATCCCCGGATCACCAGTCAAAATTTTCCTATCGAGTGCTAGCGCGGATCGTGTGAGATGCCCACGAACGAGGATGGGCATAAGGGAGGAATGTAGCGGGCGGACGTTGTCCTTCATGAGTCCACTGCCCCAAATTATCAGTGGATCAGTCCGCTTGGCCCGATGTGCGGCGCGAGAAACGCTGTTTAGAATAGAACCAATGCTTGCCAGGTCGCACGAGGCAGGGTCGGCCCAAACCACTTTCCGCGATGTGGCAAACTCCACCGCATCCCTGCCTAATTCGTCGCCAAAGTTTCCAGGCAACGACCCTTTGCCACGACGAAACCAATAGACATTGAGTTCAGACATTTTTTACTGGTCCGTACTGATATTGCGAAGGTGGCTTTCTGGCTCCATCACGCAAATGAATCCGGCTTCAATACCTTTCACTAAGAAATCGGGAGACAGCACAGACATTTCATTGTAAACAGCGCGCAAGCCATCCTCGCCATTTTCTTGATAGGCTTTTAGGATGGCGTCTTGCTGTTTTTGTCTGTACTTCCCTGCGTTGGGGACAAAAACTGCACCAGATATTCTGCGGATATGTTTATCCTTCCATAAACTGTAGGACATGGTATCATAGTGCCGTAGAATTATCTTGTCAGTCTTTTTCCTCATTTCGAAACCTGGAACATCGTTCTGTTTGTGATGAAGCGGCATTCGTCCGGTATTTGCGCTCTTCTTGATAAAGGATTTCCCTTGCACATGGCCCCAAAACCCACATTTCCCAGCATATGACATTGCAGGAAACAGCTCTTTTGCTATTTTTTCGTATTTCTTTGGTTCCGCTGCATCGCCAAATCGTTTGAAGAAAGGGGTATTATATATCCCTTCATTTCTGGGCTCTTTGGAATAAACTGCTTCTCGAGGGGAGACGATCACTCCCCCAATGTCCTTACTCTGCTCCGACAGAATGTCAGCGATTGGAATCTGGGACCAGCACAACTCATCAATGTCGCAATGCATTATCCATTCCGCATTGGTAGAATTTTTTGCTTTTGTCGCGTTATACCTTTGGCGGTCCTCAAGGCCTGCGGGCCTCTTCTTGCCCCAGTACACCTCATCGCAAACAACCGATTTTACCTTATCGTTTGAAATATGTAGGATGAATGAAGGGTCGTCGAAATAGAGAAATATTTCCTTAGCGCCGATTGCTAGATAATGGCCGACAAATGCGTTTACCTGCCACTCTGGAGCTCTTACTGTTGAAACAACAGCCCAGCTAGACATGCTATTACGTCCTCGTCAAAATGCTATCCGGCCACTCGGAGAAAACCTCTTTGCGTGGCTTCGACTTTTCCATCGCCTTCCATTTCCTAAGATTGCTCAGTTCTTTGCGGTCGTCCAACGTCCAGGCATCTTTGTTTTTTGCTCTTATCTTCCGGAGTTGAACTTCTATGTCTGTTAAGGCTCGCGAGCGCTGGGGGAGATCATCCATCGTCATTTGCTCGTATGATTCAAATATCGTATATTCGGCGATGATATCGTCAAGATATCCAGAAAACTTTGTGTCTCTAAAAAATTTGGCGTTGTGGTAGTGAATTATGTATGGGTTCGCCGAGTCTATCCTGCTTATTTCGGAAGGACTGTCGTGTTTTCGCGATAGCGAAAAGTTCCATTCCTCACCAAGTTCGTTCACGTGCATTTCTGCCCTCGCAATACAGACTGGCAATGAAATCTGATCTAGCCAGGGGCGCTTGTTATGTATATTCTCATTTTCATCGATGCGCAAGGCCGTCTCAAGCCAAAGCGATGGGAAATTGTTCCCTTCATTTTCCTCGTCATTAAATGCAATAACTCCAGCGTTATAGTATGGCGCCGATATTGCGTTTGTCCGTACCATTTTCACTGTTCTGGTAGGATAAGGAAGGTCAAACATTGAGTATACATCGCTCCAGGCCTGGGAGAATTTTCCCCAGGTTCTTCTTCCTTCTGGACATACTGATACCGAGCCCTGTTTTATCAACTGGGAGGGGTCAAAGCCCCTCCATATTACTGTGTCGGTATCTAAGAATATCACCCCTCCGACCCTGTCTCGGGCGCAAAGAGCAAGAATTTTGTTTCCATGAGGATATTTTGTTAAAAATGGGGAATCTTGAAATTCAAGTATTCTCACGTCCGCCTTCTCTGCAAGATCAAAAAATTGTTTCGGCAACGCTGTGTATTTGCGATTGGGCACGCACGCGGTTATTCTGCAATTGCCAAGGCGCGCGCGGATCGATAGTATTAGTAATATCGCTTCAATAATCAATTTGGGGGGATCAACTACAAAGAGGATCTCGACGTCCTGTTTCATAGATAGTCATCCATTCTTTTAGATGCCTTGCGTGGCTGCGGGGCGTTTTGTTCTGTCTATTCAGTACTACGCGATGTTCGTCAACCGGCATTGATGATGTGACCGCCCCCCGACGGCATCTGATGTGCCAAGGTGGGTCTGCAACGATCCACAAAGGGGAGCGGTCATGTCGGAGATTATCACGGTCGGGCTCGATCTGGCGAAGAATGTATTCCAGG
>NZ_JRKS01000059.1 GCF_000763805.1 Paracoccus sphaerophysae
GGGCGTCGTTGTAGCTGGACCAGTTCGTCGTGCGGTAGCGGGCGGGAGAAGGCTTGCTCATGCCCCCAGCCTAACCGACTGGATTCCCGCCGTGAATCCTCCGCGGGCGGACTTCTGCAACAACGCCTCTGGCGATGTAAGTGTGAAGCCCTGCAACCAGTGAACGTTCACTCACCTCTACGATTTCGATTGCTTTGCCAATATCGGCAAAGTCCTCGGATGCGTCTGCAATAACTACATCCCCGATCTGGCAGTATTCTTCTTCAGAGAAGGTCTTCAGCCCGCTGTTCGGCGCGATAAATGGAACATTCTCGGCAGATTGCCGAAACAAGGCGCGGAATTTCGTGTGAATATCCCCATAATGAATGTTTTGAATAAGGCCGCCGTCATAAGTCAAAAACTCGCGTGATAGACTGTTCGTTTTTACCCAAGTGAATACATCCCCTAGTCGTTTTTCTTCCCAATTCTGAAAGGCCGCTCCGTCATCTTGGGTGAACCGAAGCTGCTGCCTGAAGAGCTTTTGCATAAGCCCAGCCTTGAACCGCTCCAACGCGGCCTGCTTTGCCGCCAACGCATCAAGCTTCAAATCCACCGCATCGATTGCGTCTGCGATTTTTTTCTGCTCAGTTCGCGTTGGTACGACGGGCTTGAGTTTCATGAACTCCAGCTGCCCCAGAGTTTTGTTCCGCCCGGCACCTCCTGGAGAGGCCATTTCCAACAGGAGCTTTCCTCGCTTTGTCAGGAACATATGCCGAAGGAATGGTAGATAGCTATTGTCGCCCTTCTCCGTGAACATCGGAAAACGATGCGAAGCGACAAAGCCAGCCTCGGCTTCAGTCGTCAGCGCAACTGCCTGCTCCCAAGCAAAAACGATGTTCACAACGAGTGCACCCGGAACAACGTGAAAAACACGCTTGTCGCCAAGCTCGGCACCACTAACGCTATCCTTGTGGAAGATGCCCTTACCATGTGACCGAACGCCGATTTGGCGATAAGATTGCGCGATATCAACATCAACCGGTACGCTCTGCTTCTCGAGGAGCGCTGAAATTGCCGTCGGTTTCCAAGGGGTTTCAAAGCCCGGAAACCGAAGTGCTGGCGTGTTCTTGGATGTCATACCGGCGACTCTAAGCCCAGTTCGATGCAGAAATCGCGGATGGACTTGTCGAGGGTCGCCATGTTGCTTTCGATTGCACGCACCGTGGTCGCTACTGCAGTGAGATCGATATCTGCCTCAGCCTCAAACGTATCCACATAGCGGGGGATGTTCAGGTTAAATTCATTTTCGGTGATTTCAGCCAAGGTTGCGCGATGGCTGAAGCGTGCCAGTTCCTTGCGGCTTCGAAAGGTGTCTACGATGCTGTCTACGTCGGTTGGACGAAGGATGTTCTGGTTTGTCGCTTTCTCGAAACAGGTCGAGGCATCGACAAACAGCACATCCTCAGTCTCGCGGCACTTCTTGAACACCAATATGCAGGTTGGAATGCTGGTGCCGTAGAAGATGTTAGCGGGCAGGCCGATGACAGCATCTAGCCAGTTGCGATCCTTGATCAGGTATTGGCGGATATGCCCCTCTGCCCCGCCGCGGAAAAGGGCGCCGTGCGGCAAGATCACCGCCATGGTGCCGTTGTCGTCAAGGTGGTGCAGCATGTGTTGGACAAAGGCGAAGTCGGCCTTCGATGCCGGGGCCAATTTGCCATACTGGCTGAACCGGTCATCGGAAAGTAGCAGGGGGTTGGAAGACCAGTTGGCGCTGAAAGGTGGATTGGCGACAACAGCATCGAACCGCATGCCGTCATGCTGGGGGTGTTCCAGAGTGTCTTCCTGCTTGAGGTCGAAATTACGATAGTGCACCCCATGCAGGATCATGTTCATGCGGGCGAGGTTGTAGGTTGTCCGGTTCATCTCCTGCCCGAAGAATTCGGACACGTCCGCTTCCTTGGCCACGCGAAGCAACAGGGAGCCCGATCCGCATGCCGGATCATAAACCGACTTGAGCCTCGTTCGGCCGGTGGTGACGATGCGGGCGAGGATGGTGGACACCTGCTGTGGCGTGTAGAACTCGCCCGCCTTCTTGCCCGCGCCGCTGGCAAACTGCCCGATCAGGTATTCGTAAGCATCACCCAACACATCTGCATTGGCATCGTCCAACAGGAAGTTGATCTCGTCGAGGTGGGTCAAAACCTTTGCGATGAGGTTATTCTTGGCTTCTTCCGTCCGCCCGAGCTTTGTCGATGTCAGGTCCAGATCCTCGAACAGATGATCGAAATCACCTTCTGACTCGGTGCCCATGGTCGAACGCTGGATGTTGTTCAAGATCTTGGTCAGGTCGGCCAGGATGAACTGCCCCGGCTTGGACCCACGTTTTGCGATCTGGCTGAATAGTTCGGACGGGCGCAGAAAATAGCCCAGCGCGTCGACAGAGGCTTCACGGACGGCGTCGAGAATTTCGCGGCCGTCTGCCGAGGTCTCGTCGACCGAAAGATAGTCGATCCCGTCCTGCTTCAGAACCTCGTTGGCATAGAGATGCATCCGTTCGGACAGGTATTTGTAGAAAATGAACCCCAGGATGTAGTCGCGAAATTCGCCGGCATTCATTTTGCCGCGCAAGGTGTTGGCAATGTCCCAGAGCTTTCTTTCGAGGGTCTTCTTTTGCTCTTCGGTCATGTGATGCTCCCCAGCTGTTGACGGCAAGTTTGCGCGGCAAACCCGCAAGGGGAAGGCGAAAATTGCGATGTTTCGCTCATGCTTACACCGTGAATCACGTTCGCGCCAGCCACGGCCGTGTCCTTGGCATCGCCTTAGTCAACTCCACCTCCCGAAGCATGCCGCCCACCAACAGCCCATCGCGCACCCAGAGCAGCGCCTGCCACCAATCCTCATAGCCTCGCCGGGCGGATGCGATCTGTTCCGGATGTGGCCTCCACATGACCGGGCAAGCCAGCACGTCCACCGTTCGCCACTTGCCACGCGTCTTCACCCGTTCGGTCCCGACGACGATGGTTGATGCCCGCTCGCCATGCTGGTTGGTCTTGATTTCCATCGGGACACAGCGTGGGACGACGCCCGGCATCCAGTCCGGGGTCATGCCAGCACGCGCCAGTTCGGCCACCTGGATCGCCATGCGGATGCCGCCGAGGCTATTCGGCATGCCTGCGACTGTGGCCGCAATCACTTCGGCGTCTGGGTGGGCGTAGCTGCCCATCTTGTTTTGTCCGCCGTCGACCTTGCAGCCAAGCATAGCGCGTTGCAGCAGGACGTATTCGAGGCCAAAGCCGAAGCCTTCCTCGGTCACGTCCTTAGGCGGCGGCAGTTCCAGCTGCGCTTGTTCCACCCGGAATGCCCATTCCAGCGCCGCCTGCACGCCCAGCGCGCGCTTGACCTTCGTTCCGCCGGTTCGACCGATCTGTCGTTGGATGCTCACGGCTGCATCCCTTCAAACAGGGACATCTGCGCTGGGCGCTGGGCTTGGTCCGTCGGCCGCCAGGTCCACGGGCCCGAGGCCATGGGCAGCAGCGAGAGTGCGCCACGCATGTGCTGCTGCCAGAGGGTGAACTCCGTTGCCGAGCAGGCGCAAAGCGCGTGCCCGATAGGCCAGCCCATCAGCCATCCGACGAAGAGCGGGTTCAACCGCCGCCGTGACCGTCCCTTCAGGATCCGCCGCGAGACGACGCGCCCATGCGAGGCAGTCATCGAAGCCCAGAGCGGGCGCGAGATCGGGCCGTGCGGCGAGGACCGTCGCCCATCCGGCATGATCATCGGGGCCGGGCGGGTGAAGCCCTGTTCCGCCCGGTAATGCAGGATGTCCATCCGGGACTTGCCATCCGCCCGGGTGATGCTGGCTTCGCTGGATCCCTTCCAGTTCTGTGCCGCTGGAGTGGGCCATTGCAGCGCCTGCGCCGACAGCTTGGGCTCGCCCCGGCTGTTGATCTTGCCCCGCAGCCGATCCAACTGATCGTCGGCCACCGGCGTTTGCCATTGTGCTGCCTGAGCTGGCAGGGGCGGCATCCCACCCGAGCCATAGCTCTGGCCCGGCCCACCCTTCGCCCCGTCCGTCGCCTTCGGCGTCGACCAGTTGGTGATGCCCAGCGCCAGCGCCTCGGCCTTGCGGGTGAAGTCGCTGTTCCCAGCGGGGTTGTAGCTTGCGGTGCCGGGATGCAGGCTCATCGGTGTGGGCCAGGATGAAGATGCGCAGCCGCTGGTGTGGCGCGCCAACTTCTGCCGCGCTGAACAGACCCGCCGCAGGCGTGTAGCCCAATCCCCAAATGTCTCGGAGGACGGTTTCAAGGCCGAGGGTGACGTGACCGGCGACATTTTCGAGGAAGACCCATTCGGGGCGGCATTCCCCGATGACACGGGCGACGTCGGGCCAGAGGTGCCGGGGATCGTCGGCACCGCCGCGCTTTCCAGCGGCGCTGAAGGGCTGGCAGGGATATCCTGCAAGGACGATGTCGAAGGCGCCGAAGAAAGACCGGGCATCGAAGCTGCGCAGATCGTCCCAGATCGGGGCAGGGGCGAAATACCCTGCGCGCTGGGCGGCGATGAGGACGGCGCGAGGCCAGTCCTCCCACTCGACGAAGGCGCAGGTGTGGTATCCCGGTTCGGCGAGCATGAGGCCCAGATCAAGGCCTCCGCCGCCTGCGCAGAGGGACAATCCGTGCCGGGGACGTGACACCATCCCATTCACCGCACTCCCCGCAGCCGGAGGCGTTCGGGCGTGACGAGGCCGCGCGCCAGCATCAGGTCGCGGATGCTGTTGTTGATCGCGCTGACCGGCAGGTAGCCGTCGGCGTTGACCATCTTGGCGTAGAACGCAGCCTTTTCGTCGTGGCTGAGCCGGGGTGTGTCTTCGCGCTTGCGCCGCCGCTTGGCTTTCTGGCTCTTGGCATTCGCGACGGCCGTCTGCGCATCGCGCTGGGCCGCGCGTTCCATGAACCGGTCGAGGGCCTTCGGCCCATCGGGTGGGTTCGGATGATCGGTACGGGTCTCGAGGGCGACCTCGATGATCCGCTTCCGCGACAACCCGATATCGTCAATCCAGCGGCGAACATGTGTGCGGGCTGGCCAACCCTGCCACCAGGCGGGCAGGGTGGCGTTGGCGGCGAAGCCCAGCGCTGTGAGCAGTTCTGCGAAGAACCGATCAAAATCGGCCTCGCGCGCAGCCGCGTCCTCCTCCTCCTTTACTGGTTTACTTAGTGGTTCTATTACAAGGTTAGTGTCCGGATTCCGGACACGGCTTTCGGCATTTTCCGGACACGGGTCAGGGCAAAATCCGGACACGGGTTCCTGCGGATTGCCGTGTGCGATTTCCGGACACGGCTCGGCCAGATCAGCAGGGATGGGGGCGAATTCAGAAGCGGTTTCAGCATCATAGCTGAAGGGCAAAAGCCCGTGTCCGGTTTCCGGACATGGCTCGCGATCATGTGGTGCAAAGCCTTCCTCGAACCCCAAAATGTAGCGTGTCGGCAGCTGGCGCTTTGTGGCGGGATCGATGCGCGGCACCCGCCGCAGCAGATGTTCCGCCTCCAGCCGGTCGAGATGTTCGTTCAATGTGGACCGGCTGATTTCGCAATCATGGGCCAGCCGATCCTGCGACGGAAAGCAGCCGAAGTCAGGGTTGAACCGATCGCAAAGGTGCCAGAGCACGATCTTGGTCGTCGGTTTCAACCCGCGCCGCTGGATCGCCCAGTTAGTCGCGTCATGGCTCATGGCGCGCGCCTCCGCATGGGGCGCTGCGCGCGGCTGGTGAAGCCGTTGTCTGCCAGCGCGCCCAGTGCATCGTCGACCGAGCGCACCAGCGCCCAGCCAAAGCCCTGCGCGCAGACGGTGTCGCGGAAGACCTCCTGAGATTTGCGCAATCGACCGGTTTCGCTTTTGACCTCCAGAAACAGCACGCGGCCGCCACAGATCACGATCAGATCGGCGAACCCGGCATGGACGCCCATGCCGACGAGGATCGACTGGCGTTTCGCGCCGCGGGGCCCGGCCTCGGTCACCTCGTTGGCGCAGTGATGGACGATGGCATCGCGGGGCAGGGCGAAGCGCAGGGCTTGAACAATTGCGCGCTGGGCATCGGCCTCGGGTGTGCTGCGCCGGTTCATGCCGCACCTCCGTTCGGGAACGAGGCCGCCGCGATGGCATGCAATGGGCGCCGGTCCAGCAGGCGCAACAGGTCGAGGGCATCACCGCATTCGCGGGCATCGTCTGTCTGACCGACCACAACACGGGCGGCGAGGATCACCAAAGAATCCGGATGCTGGGTGGTGTCGGCGAGGACCGCGCGCGCTTCGGTCAGCCGGTCGTGCATCCAGTCTCGGGCGTCCGACAACGGAATGACGGGCGGGTGGGACAGGAGCTGGTTCATTTCCGGCCCCTCCGTGTCCGCGCCGGGCGGGTCTGTTCCTGCGCGCTGATCCAGTCCTGGACCGACGTGCGCCGGTAGAGCACCTTGCGGCCGATCCGCGTGCAGGGCGGGCCGAGCTGGCGGGCCTCCCAGCGAGCGAGCGTGTCGCAGGCAAGGCCGAGTTCACCGGCCAGCTGTTCGCGACTGATCCAGTCGGCCAGCAGATTGAGGGGTTGGTCCTGCGGGGCAGGGGCTGTGGTCTGCATTACGGTCTCCCATCCAGATCCCGGCAGATGCCGGAGACGGGGCGAGGGAAGCAGACGGCAAGGACCGGAACCTAGGCAGAGACCGGAATTGGGACACGGCTGGCAATTCCGGTCCTTGTTTCATTGGGATGTTGATGTGGGACCGGAATGCGAATCGGAACGGCCGCCCAGCGCCATTCCGCCATTTCCGGTGATGAACGGCAGATCGATCCCGCTGACCCATGCCGGTGGCGATGCAATCCGGATTCCAGCGGCGATCATTGCGCCACACCGGGCGGCGCAGGACGGAACGCCCTTTCCGGCGTCAGGGCAGGGAAGGGAAATCGTTGCGATGGTGTGCCTCGACGAGGGTGCGCAGTTCGGGCGGCGCGATTACCTCGACCACGTCACCCCATTGATAGAGATGCCACGCCATCTCCAGCCAGCCTGCGGCTGTGAACCTGACGGTCAGACTGCCGTCGGCTTCGTCTTGAATCTGCTGGTCGGGATGGAAGATGAAGGTGCGCGCGACATCAGCGGCTGATGGTGCAAACCGCCACTCCACCGGTCCGTACTCATCGTCGGAATGGAACGACCCGAAGGCTTGGGCGTCGTGCCTGCCAAGATCAAACTCAGGATCCCGCATGAAGGAATTCTGCAGAAGGCTGGCGCGGCGGATCCGGTCGAGCCGGAAGTGGCGATACTTCCGTCCGTTGCCAATCTCGCGGGCGATCAGATAGCCGCGCATCCCGAAGAGAACGCCGTAAGGTTCGACCGCCCGCGACCGTGGCATAGAGTCCTGTGCACCGGCATAGTCGATTTCCATCGTGAATGGGCCTTTCAGCGCATTGTCGATCACGCCAAGGACATGGGCCGAATACTGCGCGCGGGGTCCTGGGCGGCAAGCGTGACCGCGGGCCTCCAGCAATGCCTCTGCATCCACCTCGGCGCGCCGGGCAAAGGTCGGGGGCATTGTCCCCAACAGGCGATTTCGAAGTGTGGTCAGCGCAGCAACTTCTGTGGCCGCGCCGTCGCGTTCTGCGCGCCGGATCCCCATTTCCAGCGCTGACAATTCGCTGTCGCGGATCCCCTGCATGTGCAGCAGACGGCTGTCGGGTAACTGCCACCACTTGCGCCGTTCCTTGTCCGTGCGGGTCTGCACCATTGGAAACGCCTCCTCCAGTGCGCGTGACATGCGCTGGGCGGTCCGCAGGGTCACGCCGAAGGTGTCCACGATTTGAACCAGGCTGATGCCTCCCGGCCGGGCGGCCGCTTCTTCGGCCAGACGCATTATGCCGAGAGCCTTGCCGAGACGTTTGTTATCCATCGTTTATCCCTGACCGAACCTGACAGGGAGGTTAAAGACAATTCGCTTCAAAAGCGATTGACTTGCTCTGGTCAGCTCAAGCCGATTCTACCTGTGCGTGTTTTCGATCACTGGGGTGCTTTTCACCCGGATCTCCAGACATGGCTGTTTGAAGACCCTTGAGGCGTGTTCTTGAACAGCGGGCCTGCGGGCAAGCCGCTGGTCGCGAATGCGATCCCTGCCATGCCCGGTGCTGACCCGGGTGTCGCTGAATGAAGTAAGGACGCACGACCCATGAGCCTGCCGCCGAGAGTCTTCTATTCCCTGACTGAAACATCCGCCCGTTGGGGTTGTGCCGCTGCCGACCTGGCAGGGTGGGCCGCGGCCGACCATTTGACGCTGGTCACCAGTATCGCATCGGTGATCTGCGGCAAGCAGCCGTTGGCGGGCATTGTGGTGGTCAGCGCCGCCGACATGATGCGGATGTTCCGCCGTCATGGTCCAAGCGACGAGGAATGTCGGATCTACCGCATCCGGCCGCAGGGTAGCGCGGAGTGGCAATACATCACCGAACCGGCCGATGGCGTAGTGATCAAGATCACCGATCTGATGCTTCTGGCCGAGGAGGTGCAAAAGTTTGAAGACGACCGCGACCTGCTGAGGCGCCCCGCCGGGTCAGCCGGATCCGCGCCCCGCTATGATTGGGAGGGCATGACCATCATGCTGTTTCGAAGGGTCAACGAGCAGGGTGTGCCCGCGACGCAGGCGGAACTGATCGCCGAGGTGCAGGACTGGTTTGCCCAGAACTCGCCCAACGGTGAAATCCCCGAGGAAAGCACGACGCGCAAGAAGGTCGCGCCGATCTGGCGGGCGTTGCGCGAACGGGAATGATGGGCGGGCCTGTCCGCCATCAGGCGCTTTTCTGATCCTGATCGGAATCATGCACCAGTTGCGGGCGGGGCCGAAAGATGCTGGCAACGGCATTGACCCCGTCCCGCAGTGGCGAGTCCATCAGGTGGGCATAGCGCTGGGTCGTCTGCATCTGCGTGTGGCCCAGCAGCTTGCCGATCATCTCCAGCGATGCCCCACCGCTGACCAGCAGGGATGCGAAGGTGTGGCGCAAGTCGTGGATCCGGACATCGGGCAATTTGGCCTCGGTCTGGATCCCGATCCAGAACCGGCGGATTTCCTTGACCGGCTGGCCGGGCGTGTCGCCGGGGAACAGCCATGGATTGCCGCGTGGCACCAGCAGGGCGCGCTGACGCACGATGGCCGCTACATCGCCCGAGATCGGGATGCGGTGGATTTTGCGCTGCTTGGTGGTCGCCGCTGGCTTTGACCAGCTGCCAAGGTCGAGGTTGAACTGCTCAAACCGCGCCTGGCGCACTTCGCCCGACCGCGCGCCGGTCAGCATGCAGAGCCGAATGATCCCGGCCGCGCGCTGATCCTTGGCCGCGTCCAGCGCCTTGGCCAGTCGACCGATCTCCTCTGGCGTCAGGAACCGTTCGCGTTCGTTCTCGATCCGACGGCGGAACCCGCTGGCAGGATTGTCGGCACGCATGCCCCAGCCAATGGCCAGTGTGAACATCTTGCGCAGCACCTCACCCACCCGGTTGGCGCGCACAGGCGTGGGCTTCGGCCCCTGCAGTTTGCGCGCCCGGTTGTTCGGTTTGGCCTTTGATGGCCGGGCACGACCGGCGGCGATCTTGGTCAGCAGCTTTTCGACATCGGCCTTGGTGATTTCCGTCACCAGCTTCTTGCCCCAGTCGGGCGCCACCAGCTTGTGCATGATGGTGTGCTGGTCGGCGGCATTCCGGGCGGCAAGGTGCGGCGTGTGTTCCGCAAGATAGCGCGCGATCATGTCATTTACCCGAGGGGCCTCGCGCGACGTTTCCCGCAAGCTGAGGGGGTCGATCCCTTCGTCGATATCGCGCCGCAGCTCCTTGGCCCGTTCGCGTGCGGCGGTGGTGTTCCATTCAGGCCAGCGCCCGATGGTCATCCGCCGCTGTCGCCCGGCGATGCGGTAGTCGAGGGTGAAGGCCCGGTTGCCCGAAGGGTAGATGGTAATCGAGAACCCGCGCACGTCCGTGTCGAAGATCTGGTAATCCCGCCCCAGGTTCTCGGCCTCCCGGACGGTTTTCTCATTCAGTTTCAGCCTGTTGACCATGGAGCGCTCCTCATCTGCTCGTCCGATATGAGGCGTGGATTCGCGCCCATATCAAGCAAAGCATGACGAATGGACCGGAATGCAGGCGGAGACCGGAACTGGGGAGGGGAGGGGCTTTCCGGTGCGGATCGTTGATAAGCAGGAGGAAAGTACGTCCGGAGACAAGAGCAAGCAGGTACAGACTCAACCTTCAGTGTGACCACTTAGGCTGAACGACGCGAAAATTGGGTGTCGACGCCGGTCATCCTGAACCGCCACTTCAGCATGTCCAAGCTGACCAGATGGTGGTCACACGCTTCCGCATCGCTCATCCCGCGCTGGCGTATCGAGATCAGCGCCGGGCGAGGCAGCAGCAATGCGCCAGCCAACCAGTCAGCTTCATCTTCCTGATCCTGGCTGAAATTTCCGGGTACCAGTGAACCATCCTCAAGGATGCAAGCTTGCGCTAACTCATGGCCTAGGATGATGTGTGCCAACTCATGCATGATGACGCTGTTTCGGCGCCCTTTTGACGCTACAGGCTTGAACACGATCAAGTTTCGCGGTCCAACCCGCATCGTCAAAGCCGACCAAGATTGGTCGGCCTCGTTATTCAATACAGTCAATGCATTCTCAGAAAGACCGGCAACGTCACGGGTGTCCCAGACCGTTACCGCCAACTCGGCGGCAAGCTTGGAAGCGGGCAGCGGTTCGTGAGATGCGAGGCCGAGCTGTTTGCGGTACTCAGCTGACCGTCGTTCGCTTTGAGATTTGAACCCACGTGCAAACGCCACTCAATGACCTCTCGCGACCACATGCTCCTCGAACTGCCTCGCAGCCTGGGAAATCAGTTCGGCTAGAGCCTGTGCAGTTCCCTGCGGGACCGCCTTCTTATTCTTAAAGGCAATTTGAAGGTCACCAATACCTGTGAACTTTGATGCCTCTTCGCCTAGCCATGAGCTGAGCTTGTCGAGTGTCGCCACGTCTGGGACGTGACCCTTCTCGATCCTTGTCAGCGTCGTTGGACTAATCCCAATCTCTGCGGCAGCGGCTCTGACACCCATGTTGCCCCGGCGCCGCAAGACCATTGGGGCGAGATCTTCAATTTTCATGCGCCCTCCCATTGTGGTTCGTGGACTGGTATGAGTGTTTCATTAACTGTTGCGCGATCTGGCTGCGACAGGTATACCAGTCTGAGAAACACTTGAATCATGCATCGGGCCGACGGTCAACAGCTTTGAGCTTTGCCTCGACCCAAAGACAGAATGTCGCTGGGTAGTGATGTGGTCGCAAGCGACGACCGGCAGAGTGAGGGACGCAGTATGGCTCGTGAAGTGCGAAAGTCGGTAAGTGACAATACGCGTCGCGCCCTTTGGGGGCGAGGTGCTGGGGTCTGTTACATGTGCCACCGGCCGCTGACCGGCGACTTGTTGACCGGGAAAGACGAACTGAATTTAGGTTATGTTGCGCACATAGTCGGGGCCGTCAGCGACGGCCCAAGGGGGAGCAAGCAGCGTTCAAGCGTGCTGGCCGACAGCATTGATAATCTCATGCTCCTCTGCAATGACCATCACCGCGTGATTGATCACCCTCAGCATTGGCGGGACTATCCTGAAGAACTCCTGCTGCGCATCAAGCAATCGCACGAGGCGAAGGTAGCCGTTGTCACGCAAATTCCACCTGATCGAAAGACAACGGTCCTGCTCTTTGGTGCTGGGATCGGTGACCACGACGGAGCATTGAGTGCAGAGCGCGCGAAGAATGCTGTCTTCCCAGATAGATATCCAGATCATCGTGAACCAACCATTCTGGGGATGGACAATCTGGTGACCCGCGATCAGGAAGATCTGTACTGGAGGGTTCAGGTCGAAAATCTGCGTAGACAATTTCTTCGCAGGGTGAAGGTCAGGATCGAAGACGGAGAGGTGAGCCATATCTCTGTTTTCGCTTTGGCGCCCCAGCCGCTTCTGATCGAACTTGGACGGCTCTTGGGTGACATTACCCCTGCAGACGTATTCCAGCTGCAGCGGGAACCGGCTGGATGGCGTTGGAACGACGACCAACCAGCTTTGGACATAGTCCTTGATGAAATGCCAGGAGTGGGACCTGAGATCGGTCTGATCATCGGTCTAAGCGCTACTGTGGACTTCAGTCGGGCGCGTGCTGTCCTGCCTGGAGCGCCTGTATATCGGCTGTCCATTGACGAACCACGCCGAGATTGCATCGGTACGCGTGATGACTTGGCACGGCTTCGTGCCGCGATGCGTTCCGTGCTCAACGCTATCAGCAAGCGCCATGGTCGCGGAGCAAGGATCCACCTTTTCCCGGCCGTTCCTGTGAGCGCTGCGGTTGAGATAGGGCGGGTCTGGATGCCAAAGGCGGACCTTCCGATAACGATTTATGACGAGCATCGTGACAAGGGCGGTTTCCATCCTTGCCACCAGATCGGTGAAATCTCAGTTACCAACGAGGTCGCGCTATGAATCAGATGTCCCGCTTTGATGAGCGACTACACAATCGTAAGCTGGCCCTTTTTCAGCTTCTCGAAGCCATAGGCCGAGAACTGGATCTCAACCCGTCCCGCCGGGCAGATGCTGAGACCCGCTACACAGCAGTTAGCACGTGGCTAATTGGCAGTGATGATCCCCGACTGCAGTCTACATTGGTTTTTCTAGCTGGCTCGACAGCGATTGGAACGAACGTCCGACCCTTGGGTGGCGAGGAACATGACGTCGACCTGATGAGCGTTCTGCTTGGTTTGGGAGCCGACGCGTCACCAAGTGAAGTAAAGGCTTTGATTGGCCGCCGTTTGCGAGAAAACGCTCGATATGCGGAGATCATAGAGGAAATGACGCGATGCTGGCGCATCGTTTACGCCAATGAATTCCACTTGGATATTACACCAGCAATTAGGAATCCAAGCTGTCCCAATGGTGGACTCCTTGTTCCCGACAAGGAACTCAGGCGCTGGAAACCATCCCACCCAAAGGGGTTCAGGGATGGCTTCGATGGGCGGGCACTTCTTGTCCCCCGCTTTCGGACGGAGATGCAAAAAAATGCGCTGACGGCGGACCGCGGCTCGGTAGAACCTTATCCCACCTACAACCCCGTCAAGGGCGTTTTGCGGCGAACCGCACAGCTGCTGAAGCGGCACCGAGATGTGTACTTTGAAGACAAGCCCAGCCTGTCGCCACCGATTTCCATTGTGATTACGGAACTCGCAGCCCGCGCATACGAGCATCTGGTCAAAAACCACGTGTTCGAGAACGAGTTTGATCTTCTGCTTCACATCGTGAAGATGCTGCCAATCTTCATCGACGAACGCCCTGCAACGCATGGAAAGTGGGCTGTCTGGAATCATGCAACGCAGGGTGAAAATTTCGCTGAGAAGTGGAGCCGTGATCGAGCCCGAGCGGATGCTTTCTTTCAGTGGCAGCGGGTTGCTGAAGCCGGATTTGGACGGCTGGTAGACATTGAGGGGCGGGATGCAATTGCGGAAGAATTGCGTCTCATGTTGGGCGCTCGGGCAGTGAACAAGGTCTTGGACGACCAGACCGGAGAAATTTCTGTTGCGCGCGAGAAGCAAAGCCTTTGGGTTGCTCCCAAGGTTGGTCTTGTGACGACCGCTTCCGGGTTTGCCGCAGCACCCGTCAGAGCCAACACCTTCTTTGGTCGTGAAGATGATGATCCAAGCTGAACGTGCGCTGACGGCGGCACAACAGTACCATCTTTTACTCAGCCGGAAGCGATTTCCGGGAAAGGGAAAAGTGCACTCGGGTCACATGACATGGGTGACCGAGATCGCACCGACCCCACTTTCTCGAGACTACTTGGTCCGTTTGACATACCGGCAAGGCTCCATACCCGAAGTATTTGTTGATGATCCTGACCTTTCTTTACTCGCAGATGGTGACCGTCTGCCTCATGTATACTCGCAGATCCCGACGCGCTTGTGTCTCTACCTTCCGGGCACTCGGGAATGGACACCGGGTGACGCGTTCGATGACACCATGCTGCCCTGGGCCGCGCTGTGGCT
Source organism: Paracoccus sphaerophysae (assembly GCF_000763805.1). GTDB lineage: Bacteria > Pseudomonadota > Alphaproteobacteria > Rhodobacterales > Rhodobacteraceae > Paracoccus > Paracoccus sphaerophysae. Next base: position 14,077 of record NZ_JRKS01000059.1, read on the forward strand.
TTACTACTACGAGGATTGGCTATCGGGCGGAAAAACGGAATGGCGGGGTGGTGGCACACACCCAGGTCCATCGCGCTTGCGAACTCGCCGGGCCAGTACCAGAAGATAATGCGTGTAGGCTCCCTTTTGGTGAAACGCTTATTGTAAGGAGCATGCTCGGTCGGTTTCACCTCAACACCACCTCAACCCACGTACGCGGATTTGCCCCGTTTCAACCCGCGACAATCCTTTGAAATCCGTTCTTTGTCGCCGACCGACGACCATCAGGCTTTGTGAATTCAAAGGCTTGCGAGCTAAGCTGCTGAATTGAAAAGACTAGTAAAAATCCGGGTCCATAGGCTCATAACCTGAAGGTCACAGGTTCAAATCCTGTCCCCGCAACCAAAATCATAAAAGATATCAAAGACTTCAAAGCCAAGCGAAACGCTCGGCTTTCGTCATTCCAAATTCTTGTCAACACTTGGTCAACGTTTTACGAGCCCCCCTTCGACGGCGCGGATAATCGTCGCCTGACGCATCAGTCACTTCGGAAGATCCTCCCGAAACCGGTCCATCTGGTGCATCCGCTCGTGCAGGATCGTCACGATGCCAACATCCCCGTTCGACAGCCGCCGCCAGTACACGAAATGATGGACATGCCGGAAGTAGAAGCCTTCGACCCCGAACTCGGCCGGGATGGGGCGTGACGCGACGCCATGGCTTTCTATCTGGTCAAACGCCGCGAAGAGCTCGGTGATGTACCGATCCGCCTGCTCGGCGCCCCAGCGCTCGCGCGTGTACCGGTAAATCTCGTCAAGCCGCAGCGATGCGGCCTCCTGGACGCGAATGGCCACTTCCTCAGCCCCAGTTCCGGGCGATCACCTCGGCGGCGGTCAACGGGCGATAGCTTTCCTCTGGCGCTGCAAAAGCACGCAACAGCTCAGCCTTCAGACGATCAAACGCCTCCCGCTCCGCCCTCTCCTTGTCGCGGCGGATCAGGTCGCGCACGTACTCGCTGATGTTCTCGTAGGACCCGTTCTCGCCCACGTTCGACGCCACAAACTCGCTCAGCGCGCCGCTGATCCGCACCGTCATCGTCGTGGTCTGGGACATCATCGCCTCCGTCTGCATGTATTCAAGATAAGCAAAGATGAACACGGAGACAAGGGTCGGTGCGCAGCGACAAAGGTCAGCTGGCTGTTCGCGCCCGCCTCACTGTCGGAACGCAATCATGCCGGATGGCTTTCTCCACCTTGCCCTGAGCGGCAGGTCAGTATCCGTCCGCCCAAGGACTGCGTCGCTTCAGCGGCGTCAGACTATCGAGCAGCTCTCATCTGCGGCCCAGTCAGCAAAGCTCAGGTAGTAGACGTAAACATCGTCCCGCCCTGCGAGCACTGCAGCGAGGGCGGCCAAAGCAGCGCGACCACCACCGTTGCAGTGGCTGACGATGGGTCGGGAGCCGTCAAGCCCTGCGGCGTCGAGCATCCCGGCGATCTCTGCCGCTGGACGCAGATGCGTGCCGTCCAGAAGTGCGTCGTGAGACAGATGCGCAGCGCCCGGAAGATGCCCGCCCCGGGCGTTGCCCTTCAGGTCTTCGCCACGAAACTCGGCCGCAGACCGGGCGTCGAAGACTTGGATCTTCTCCAGTTCGGCCTTCAGGCCGACTCGGTTCTTGAGCCCGACCATCCCGCTGCCGGGCTTGAGGGTGAGAGGCTCTGTCCGCCCTGGGGCTTGATGAGGTGTCCGGTCCAGTGCCGCGAGGCCACCGTTCAACACAACGACCGGCAGACCGAAGTATTGCAGGATGAACCAGACCCGCGCCGCTTCCGTCATGCGCCCATCGTCCAGAACCACGCTCACTGCGTGCGACCCCACGCCGAGCTCGGTGTAGCGGATGGACAGGTATTGGGAGCCGCGGTCGCTGTGATGAACCAGTCCCATGCCCTTGGCTGGCCGGCGTTCGTGGACCGCCTGTTCCAAGGCATCGAGGACGAACCCCGCATGCGCCGAGGTGCTGACACGCCAGCCGACGATCTTGCGGGCATAGGCGTCGATGACGAAAGCCACATAGGCGAACCTCTTCCAGGTTGCGACATAGGTGAAATCACTGACCCAGAGCATGTTGGGTGCCGGCACCCGGAACTGGCGGTTCACCTTGTCCAGCGGACAGGGTGCCTTCTTGTCGGGGATCGTCGTCCTGTGCGGCTTGCCCCGGACAATGCCCTGAGTACCCATGACCTTCATCAGCCGTGCCACCGTGCATCAGGCAACGTCGAAGCCCTCGCGGCGAAGCTGCCGCGAGATCTTCCGGACGCCGTAGACGCGCCAGTTCTCCTCGAATACCCGCAGGATCTCGGGGCGCAGCGCCTCATCCCGGCGCGCCCGTTCCGACAGCCGGGACGGATCGGCCCGCTTTGCCAGATGTTCATAGTAGGTGGACGGGGCGATCGGCAGAACCGCTCTGACCTGCCACTGAACTTTCATCCAACGGCGACCGGAGCCTGGTTTTTGTTTACGCCTGTTGGCGCGGGTTGAGCAATCGCCCGGCGCGCGGAGCTTTCATCTCGCGCAGCGGGGCGGGCGATTGCGGGGTTCAGGTTCGCGGCAAACCCTACAGGGGTCTGGTAGCCCAAGGCCGAGTGGGGCCTTTCGGTGTTATAGTCGGTGACCCAGGCAGCGATCAGGTCACGGGCATGGGCGATGTTGCGGAACAGGGCCTCGTTCAGAAGCTCGTCCCGCATCCTGCCGTTGAAGCTTTCGACGAACCCGTTCTGCATCGGCTTGCCCGGCGCAATG
>NZ_JRKS01000060.1 GCF_000763805.1 Paracoccus sphaerophysae
CCCGGCGGCAGGGGCGCTGTCGCCGCGCGGCGGCGCAGGCTGGGGATCGTTCACCGCGCGCTACCCCCTGCTCCAGCGGTACAGCCAGGTTTCCGACATCCGCGTGTCGCCGCTTTCCAGCCGCGCCGACAGCTCGGCCAGATCGGCACGTTCGGGGTCGAACTGGAAGGACAGCCGCATCACCCCGGCCTGCGGCAGGCGGATGACATAGGGATGTTCGATCCGCCCGGCCGAGGCCGAGACCACCGCGACCGGGTCGGCCTGTCCCTCGAACAGCTCCAGGTCGAAATCGACGAAGAAGCTGCGCGCGCCGGGCGCGTTGATCGCTTCGCCCGACCGCGACTGGACGACGCGGGCGACCGGGTATTCATCGCCCGGCGCCATGCCGAAGCCCAGGTCATAGGCATAATCGTGGCGCATCCCGGCCGCCAGCGGCTGCGCCGGCTGCCAGTAGCTGACGATGTTGTCGTGAAACTCGTTGGTGACGGGGATTTCCACCAGCACCACGGTGCCCTCGCCCCATTCCCCCCGCGGCCTGACCCAGCCCGAGGGGCGCAGCTCATAACTCGCCTCGGCGTCCTGGTAGTCGGCAAAGTCGCGGCGGCGCTGCATCAGTCCGAAGCCCCGCGGGTCGCGGTCCGCGAAGGCCGAAATCTGCAGCGTCCGCGGGTTGGATAGCGCCCGCCACAGATGCTCGCCGCCGCCGGTCACCATCTCGAGCCCGTCGCTGTCATGGACCGCGGGGCGGTAATCGTCGAAATTGCCTCGATCGCCGGGGCCGAACCAGAACATCGAGGTGAGGGGCGCGATCCCGACCTCGGCCAGGTCGCGGCGCGGGAACAGCGCCACCCGCGTCGCCACCACCGTCGTGTCGCCGGGCGTCAGCACGAACTGGAAGGCGCCGGCGACCGAGGGGCTGTCCAGCAGCGCGTGGATCGTCACCGCGCCATCGGTGGGGCTGTGGATCCAGAATTCACGGAAGGCCGGGAACTCTTCGCCCGCGGCGCTGCCGGTGCCGATGGCAAGACCCCGCGCCGACAGCCCATAGCGGTTGCCGCGGCCGAGGACGCGGAAATAGCTCGCGCCCTGGAACACGGCCAATTCGTCCAGCACGCCGGGGCGGTTGAGGACCGTCCGCAGCCGGAACCCCGACCAGCCCATGTTGCCGGGCGGCGTCTGGCCGGCATCGGGCGGGAACGAGTTGGGGTGATATTCGAAGACCGATGGATCGAAGGGCAGGTTCCGCACCACGCCCTCTTCGACCAGGTTGATGCGGACCGGATCGGTGAACAGCATCCCCGGGGCCAGCAGGTCCAGCCCGAACCCGTCCACGGCGGCCCAGGGATCGGCCTCGCGCCGGAACCGGATGCCGCGATAGGCGTCATAGCCCAGGTCCGCGAAGGGCGCCTGCAGGCGGGAATCCGGGGCGACATAGGCCGCGCGGGCCAGATCGGCGGCAATGCGGGCGACGTCCTCGAACCCGAAGGGCGCCGCTGCGGCAGGGGCGGCCGGACCCGAGTCGGCGACCGGCGGTGCCTGCGCCCACAGCCGCGCAGGCACCGTCCCCGCGGACAGGGTGCCCCCGGCGAGAACGGCGGTCACAGACCCAAGAAAGCTACGGCGTTTCAAACCTTCCCGCCCCGAACATGCGATGTTTCAGCGTGATTAATCAAAGCGTCAGTTTCCTGCAAGAAATCGCTGGGTTGATCTAGGACGTGCGGCGGTTTTCCCCCGGCCCGGCCGCGCGGTTGCCTGCAATCGCCGGGATGTGCCGGTTTCGGCGCAATCCAGAGGCGAAGCGCGGTTGGAAACGGGTCGGTCTCGGGACGGGTGATGCAGGGATATCGCCGCGCAAACTGCGCGCCATACAAATTGGACATTTACGTGACGTCCCGAGTCGTGCTGTAATGGGGCTGCGGCCATTTGGCTGCAACCGTGGCACGGACGTTGCGAAAGGACCACGTTCAACGAGAACCGATTTTTTAGAATTATCAAGGTCACGGCCCGTTTTTGGGCCAAGACGCAACGCCGCTCGCATGAGGTCGCGGTCGGCAGCGGTGGGCGATCAATTTCCTCCCGATCGCCGCATCGCAAGGAACCCGCCGCGGTTTCCTGCGGCGGGTTCTGCCCCGCTCAGTAGTCCTTTTCGTAAAACACCCCGATGGTGCTTTCGCCGTCGCTGGCAACCGATCCGCGCGCGGTGATGGCATCGTTCACGTCGAGGTTGAGGTTGATCCGCGACTTGCCGTCCGCATCCACCGAGACATCCGAATAGACGTTGCGGGTCAGATACTTGCCGGCCCGGACCGAGACGTTGCCCTCGTCGTCGGTGGCCAGGTCCAGATCGTCCAGCCCGACCGAATCGCGCAGGCCCGACACGATCCCCTCGCTGCCGCGGCCGGCCAGCACCGCGACGGCGTTCGCCAGCTGCGCCGCCTGCAGGGCCGAGATGCTGTCCAGCCCGCGCCCGAACAGCAGATGCGACAGCACCTCCTCCTCGGGCAGTTCGGGCACGGATTCAAACCGGATCTCGGGGTCGCGCACCTCGCCGTCGATGATGATGCGGGTCAGGATCTCGTCCTGCTGGGTCTCGGCCACCAGCCGCAGCACCGGGATCAGGCTGCCCTGCAGCTCGATCAGCCCCTCGGTCATGTCGAAGCGCTTGCCCAGCAGGTCGACGCGGCCGCGGATCAGCTCCAGCTGGCCCACCGGGATCATGTTCCGGGCATTACCGGTGATGCGGATCTGGCCGCCCAGTTCGGCGTCGATGCCGCGGCCGCGGACAAAGACCTGGTTCGGGGCGTTGATCGTCACGTCCAGCCGCGCCGGGTTGACCGGCGGCGTGGCGGGGGGGCTGCGCATGCCGGCGATGGCGCTGTCGGCCGAGGGGAAGGGCAGCAGCCCGGCCTTGGCCCGCGTCGCCCGGACCGGGGGCCGGTCCTTCAGGTGGACCATGTCGGGGATCGCCTGCGCCCCGCCCATGCCGGTGGCCGGGATGCGGATCTCGGTTTCGCCGAGGTTCAGCGTGCCGGTCACCAGCGGCCCCAGCGCCGGATCGCCGGAAATCGAGACTTGGCCGTCCACGACCGTCTCGTACAGGTTGGGGTCGCGCAGCACGACGCCGTCCAGCCGTGCCGTCAGGTCCAGGTTGGTGCCGTTGCGCAGGTCGACCGGGCCGGTCACCGTCACCCGCCCGCCGCCGGCGACCTCGCCGGTGGCGTTCACCTGGATCAGCCCGCCATTCAGATCGGCGGTGCCGTTCAGGTTTTCCACCCGCAGCCCCAGCTTGGGATCGGACAGCCGTGCGTTGGGCAGGCTGATGCGACCGGTCAGGTTTTCCAGCGCCGGGCGCCCGTTCAGGCGCAGGTCGAACTCGACCGGCCCCTCGACCGAACGCACCCGCAGCAGCGGGTTCGCCAGCGCGGCGTCGCTGACCCCCGACACGCGGATGTCGGCGGTCGAGAAGTCCCGCGCCGCGGTGCCGGCGATCGCCGCCCGCGTTCCGCCAGGCGCGGTCGCGTTCAGGTTCAGGTCATAGACCGTCGCCCCCTGCCGGATGGCGCCGGCGACGGTGGCGGGGCCGGGCAGGCCCGGGACCAGCAGCGCCAGATCGGACAGCGCGGCATCCACGTTCAGCCCCGCCGCAGCGCTGCCATCGGCGGCGATGCGCAGCTGGCCATTCTGGGCGTTCAGCCGCTCGATCGATACGGTGCCGTCGCGGGCCTGCAGGGCGGCCAGGTCGAACCGCGTCTGCCCGCCCAGCAGCGGATCCACCTTGGCATTGCCGATCCGCAGCCCGCTCGCGGTGCCGTCGGCGGTGATCCGGCGGCCGTTGCCCTGATCGACCAGCCGCCCCGAGGCACTCACCGCGCCGCCGATGCCGTTGCCCAGAAAGGCGAGGCTGTCGGCGCGCAGCTGCCCGGTCAGGTCGGTGCTGCCCTTGCCGATGGTGCCCTGGGCGCGGGCGCTGAGCCGGGCGTTGTCGGCCGCGGCTTCCTCGATGGTCAGCACGCCGTTCCGTTCGCTGCCGCGGATGGTCAGCCGGGTCGCCCCCGCCAGCGCCGCATCGGCCTGCGCCTGTCCCATCGCCAGATCGGTCGCGGTGCCGTCCACCGCCAGCCGCCGGACGCCGGTGCCGTCATCGGCAAAGCTGCCGGTGGCGGCCAGCGCGCCGCGCAGCCCCAGCCCCAGCGCCGACAGGTCGGCCAGATCGACCTTGCCCGTCACGTCGGTCTTGCCGCCGCCGATGGTGCCGCTCACGTCGGCCTGGGCGCGGGGGTTGTCGATCACCGCCCGCTCGATGGTCAGGACGCCGTCGCGTTCGGTGCCGCGCACGGTCAGCCGGGTCTCGCCGCCCAGCATGCCGTCGACGTTGCTCTGCCCCAGCGACAGGTCCTGGCCGGTCCCGTCCAGCGCCAGCACCCGCGCGCCCGATCCGTCGTCGGTCATGCTGCCATCCAGCCGCAGCGCCCCGCGCCAGCCGCGCCCGAAGGCCGCCAGCGACCTGATGTCGGCGGTGGCGGTCAGGTCGGTGCCGGTCTGGGCCAGCACGCCTTCGACATGCGCCGCCATCTGTTCGTTGGTCAGCCGCAGGTCGCGCACGGTGATCCGGTCGCCCTGCTGTTCGGCCGACAGGCGGAAATCGGTGGTCCCGGTCAGCGCCCCGTCCACGTCCTGCTGGCCCAGCCGCAGGTCCTGGCCGGTGCCGGTCGCCTCGATCCGGCGGACGCCGTCCTGTTCGGTGGCCGTCGCGGTGGCGGTGACGGACCCCGACATGCCGGGCTGCAGCGCGCCGAGGTCGGGGACCTCCAGCTCCAGCGTCGCGTCCAGCGCGCCGGCGGCAAAGCTGCCCTTGCCGTTGGCGGTCAGCTGGGGGTTACCGATGCGCAGCGTGTCGACGACGAAGCTGCCGTCCTTTTCCTGGGCGATGGCGGTCAGGTTCGTGCGGCCCTTCAGCGCCGCGTCCAGCTGGTCGATGCCGATTTCCAGGTCGGTCGCCTCGCCCGACACGGTCACGCGCCGCGACCCCGCCGCGCCGGTCACCGCGGCCTCGGCCACCAGCGACCCCGACATGGCGGGGTCGGCGTCGGTCAGGCTCGACAGCCGCAGGTCGGCCTTGAGATCCGTCGAGCTGCTGGAAATCAGCCCCCGCGCGGCGGCGGTCAGGCGGCTCGCGTCGACGGTCAGGTCGCGGATCTCGATCCCCTTCTCGTCGCGCCGGGCGCTGGCGGTGATGGTGGATTCGCCGTCCAGCAGGCGGTCCAGCTGGGGTTGGTCCACGGTGATGTCGGTCCCGGTCACCTGCGCCTCGGCGTCGAAGCCGCGGGTCAGCACGGTGTAAAGCCCGGTGATGGTGGCGCTGGCCTGGCCGGTGAGCGGCCGCCCGGCCAGGGTGGACAGGTGTTCCAGCCGCTCATAGGCCGCGTCGAGTTCGCCCGACAGGGTGATCCCCGACCGCAGCCCGTCCACGAGGATGGTGCCGAACAGCCCGTAATCCTGCCCGCCCAGGGTGAAGTCCGACAGCTCGAGCGCATTGCCCGGGGTCAGGTCAAAGCCCGATTCGCCGGTGATCGTGGTGCCCAGAGCCTGCTGCAGCCCGGCATCCTTCAGCGCCAGCCCGTCGGCGCCAAAGGACAACCGGCCCAGCACCTGGTCCAGATCGCCGTCGGTCAGCCGCACCGTGCCGTCGCCGCGCAGGGTCAGCGCGCCGATGCGGTTGCCGTTCTGTTCGATGTCGCCGATCCGGCCGGCGACGGTCCAGCCGTCGCCCTTGCTGGCGTCATAGCTGATCTGCAGGCTGCCCGAGCGCACGTCGGTCGGCTCGCCGCCGAAGGGCAGGCGGACGGGCAGGGTGGTCGCGCCGGCATCCTCGCCCAGCGTCATCAGCACGACCAGCGACTGCGGCGCGCCCTTGTCGTTGGTGGTGACCGACCCGGTGAGGTTCAGCGCCTCGGTGTCGATCAGCAGCGCCGGCACCGACAGCCGGCCGTTCTGCCCGCGCCAGCCCTCGGCCAGCAGCTTGGAGCTGGCGCCGAAGAAGTCCCGGTTGTCGGGCGGCAGCAGGCTGGCGACGTCCCCCGCCAGTTCCAGCCGGAATCCGGTGCCGGGGGAGCCGTCATCCCCCGCCTGGGCGCGGGCCGAGGCGCGGCCGGTGACCCGGTCCACCCCGTCGGTCGCCAGCCGGATATCGGCGGCAAAATCCTTGAGCAGCCCCTCGCCCTTGATCTCGGCCCGGACGGCGGGGCGGTCATGCAGCTTGACGATGTTGGCAAAGATGCCGCCGCGGTCCTCGTCCAGCGTCACGTCCAGCTTGAGGTTGGTGGTGGCGTTGGAATAGGCCGCATCGACCGCGAAGACTCCGCGCTTGCCGTCCACGCGGTTGATCGCCAGCCGGGTCGTGCCCTCGCCGCCGGCGAGGTTCATCGAGCCGTCGATGGACACCACCGCGGCCTCGCCGATCACCGGCTCACCGATCTCGACGCGATCGGCCTTGATACGGGCGATGTTCACCGCGACGGGCAGGGTCGGCAGGGCAAAGTCGCGGACCTCGGCCTTGCGCTGCGGCTCGCCGCTGTCGGGCAGGCGCGGCAGCAGGATTTCCGCGGCGGACAGTTCGGTGATGTCGACGCGCCGCGCGAACAGCGCCGAGCGGTCCCACTGGATGGCGCCGTTCTTGAGCGTGATCCAGACGCCGTCGGCATCGGCGATGGTCATCTCGGTGAAGGTCGCGCGCGAGGACAGCGCGCCCTGGAAGCCCGTGATGATGACCTGCCGGCCGGCGCCGGACAGGTTGCGTTCCAGGAACCGGGTGATGAAGCCCTTGTCGTCCTCGACTTCGGCCGAGACCTCGGCCGCCTGTTCGGCGATGTCCTTGTCGACCGCGCCGGTGGCGGGGGCGGCGACTGGCGGCGCGGGTTCAGGCGGGGCGTCCTGGGCGGCGGCAGGAGCCAGCGCCAGGCCAAGGGCCAGCGACAGGGCAAGGGGCAGGGCGAGAAGGATGCGTTTCATCAGAAGGCCTGCCCCAGTCCAAGATACAGCTGCACGCCCTCGCCGGTGTCGCCGCCGACGGGGCCGGCAACGTCAAGGCGGATCGGCCCGATCGGGGTCTTGTAGCGCACCCCCACGCCGGCCCCGGCGTGCCAGTCGGTCTGGCCGGCAAAGCCGCTTTCCGCCCAGACCCGGCCGGCGTCGGCAAAGGCCGCGACGCCGATCTTGTCGCGGACCTGGAACCGGACCTCTCCGGTCACGTTGGCGACGCTCATCCCGCCGGTCTTGACCGGGCCTTCGGGCCCCTGGATGACGTTGACGCCCAGCGATTCAAAGGGTTGGCCGCGGACCGATCCGCCGCCGCCGGAATAGAACAGATAGTCGCGCGGGGTGTCCGAGATGTCGGATCCCCAGATCGACCCGGCCCGCGCCCGCCCGGCCAGGGTGATGCGGTCGTCCAGCCCGAAGCTGCGATAGGCCCGCCCCTCGCCGACCAGCCGCACGCCGCTGCCGGTCTCGTCCAGCCCATAGAACGGCGTCACGGTGCCGTTCAGCCAATAGCCGCGCTTGGCGTCGTTCACCTCGTCCTCGCGGCGGTCCAGCGTCACGGTGGTGGGCAGCGCCAGCACCGTGAAATCGGTGGTGCCGCTGTCGTCGGTCACCCGCGAGCGGCGGTATTCCAGCCGGGTTTCCGCGGTCAGCCGGTCGCTGGGCAGCCAGGTCAGGCCAAAGCCCAGCACGCCCAGGTCGAGGTCATAGTCTTCCTCGCGCAGCCGCTCGGCCCGCAGTTCGACAAAGGCGGTGATGTCGGGCTGGATCGTCGCCGGGCGGTCCAGCCGCACCCCCAGCTTGTAGTCGCGCCCCGAGGTGCCCGAGCCGATGTCCTTCAGCTCGCCATCCACCCGCAGCCGCTCGCCCCCGCCCAGCAGGTTGCGATGCAGCCAGTAGCCGGTGACCTTGGCCCCATCGACGCTGGAGATCTCGAAGCCGCCGCCGATGCGGCGCAGCTTCTGTTCGATCACGGTCAGCTTGACGTCCAGCGTGTCGCCGGGGCCGAGGAACTCGGCCTCCTCGAGGGTGATCGCGGAAAAGACGCCGGACCGGCGCAGGCGCTTGCGGACCTCCTCGAGCTTCTCGGGGTCGTAGCGTTCGCCCTCGGGGAAGCCCGCGATCTTGAGCAGGCGGCGGGTGGAGAGGCGCTGGTTGCCGGTGGCGGTCAGCCGGCCAAAGCGGACCAGCGGGCCGGGGATCAGGGTGATCCGGCTGTCGACGCTGTGCAGTTCATGGTCGGCGACGATGTCGGTGGACCCCACATCGGCCTTGGCGTGGCCGTAATCCTTCCAGCCGGTCACCCCCGCGCGGGCGGCGGATTTCATGTCCGAGGTGCGGGCGATCCCGCCGCGGCGGTAATCCTTGGGCAGGTCGGTTTCGGGGGCGAGCGGGGCGATGTCGGCGCGCGAATAGCGAAAGACGCTGCCCGGATCGATGCCGACGACCACCTGGCGGACGAAGGCCGGTGCGTCCAGCGGGGCGATGCCCGCCGCCTCGACCCCGTCCAGCCGGATGTCGATGATCGCGTCATAAAGCCCTTCGTCATAGAGCGCGCCGAGCAGGCGGGCATAATCGGCCCGGGCGGCGGCCAGCACGTCCTGGCCGGAGGTCCGCCCCTCGGCCAGCGCCCCGGTCAGCAGCGAGACGTTGCGCAGCCGCCGTTCCAGCGCGGCATCCCCTCCCGCGACGCGGAATTGCAGATCGACGGGCGAGTTGGCGACCCGGTCGCCGCCGCCGAAGAACCGCGCGAATGGCGACGAGGCGGACGATGCGCTGCCCGACCCAGCTGAACCCGACCCGGCTGAACCCGACCCGGCTGAACCTGACCCGGCCGATCCCGAACTGCCCGAGCGGTGCTGCGTCGCGGGCGCGACCTCCGTCTGCGCTTCTGTCGGCGCACCCGTCTGTGCCCCCAGCGGAGCCGTGACAAGACAGCCAGCCGCCGCTGCCGCGACCCCCGTGGTCCACCAGTTCGCCATTCTGCCCCGCCCGCTGCCGCGCTGCCGATCTTGTTTTGCCGCTCAGTGTCGCAGGACAGGCGTCCGAATGCTACCCGTGGCGGGGCGGCGCGGGTTTTTTTTCGGCAACCCGTGGCAGCCGGCGCAGAACCGCAATTGCGCTGCGATTTCAGGTGCGAAGCGGATGGTCCCCCGGGGGCGGAACCGCCGATTCACGGGAATCTCAAGCGGCTGTCCCGCCGAATGCGCGGAACTGCGCCGCGGCCGGCGGGTTGTCCCTGCGACGCAGCAATCGCTGCAAAGCCCGAAGTCAAGAGCCAAAAGGTCACCTCAGATGCGCCCGATCCGCCTCGCCCTCGTCACCGCCGTCGCTGCCGCCGCGCTGTCCGTCACGGCGGCGCAGTCGGCGGTCGAGCCCGCACCCGTGGCGGGCACCCCGGTCAAGGGCTGGACCGCGGTCGCGGGTCTGTCGGGTCCGGCGGTGATGGAACTGGCACGGACTCTGCCGGTGGCGACCGAGGCGGACGGGGATCAGACCTGGTGCGACCAGTCGGGCGTCGTGCGCTCGGCGCTCGCGTCGGAATTCGACGAAAGCCTGGTCACCCGCCGCGCCGATGGCACGCAGCTGTGGGGGTCGGACATGATGGGCACCTGGACGGTGATCCTGGATCGCGCCGACAACACCCAGTGCGTCATCGCCTCGGGGATCGGCTACCAGGACGGGACCGACCCGACGACCTTCTATTCCAAGGTCGGGCTCAGCTGACCTTTCGAGAGTTCTCGTTGCCTTCCGGGGCGGCCTGTGACAAGGCCGCCCCTAAAGCTATTCTTCCATGAGGCCACGATGACCGCCGCTTCGACCGCTCCTGCCCAGGACTATCTTGTCCGTGACATCACGCTGGCCGATTTCGGCCGCAAGGAACTCGACATCGCCGAAACCGAGATGCCCGGCCTGATGGCGCTGCGGGAAGAATACGGCGCGGCCAAGCCGCTCGCCGGCGCCCGCATCGCCGGGTCGCTGCACATGACCATCCAGACCGCCGTGCTGATCGAGACGCTGGTCGCGCTGGGCGCCGACGTGCGCTGGGCGTCGTGCAACATCTATTCGACCCAGGACCACGCCGCCGCGGCGATCGCCGCCGCCGGCATCCCGGTCTTTGCCATCAAGGGCGAGACGCTGCCGGAATACTGGGCCTATACCGACAAGATCTTCCAGTTCCCCGAAGGCACGGCGAACATGATCCTGGACGATGGCGGCGATGCGACGCTGTACATCCTGATGGGCGCGCGGGTCGAGGCCGGCGAGTCCGACCTGATCGCGAACCCCCAGTCCGAAGAGGAAGAGGCGCTGTTCGCGCAGATCCGCAAGCGCATGGCCGAGACTTCCGGCTGGTTCGCTAGGCAGCGGGACGCGATCAAGGGCGTGTCCGAGGAAACCACCACCGGCGTCCACCGCCTGTATGACCTGCACAAGCAGGGGCTGCTGCCGTTCCCGGCGATCAACGTGAACGACAGCGTCACCAAGTCCAAGTTCGACAACAAGTATGGCTGCAAGGAATCGCTCGTGGACGGCATCCGCCGCGCCACCGACACGATGATGGCCGGCAAGGTCGCCGTCGTCTGCGGCTATGGCGACGTGGGCAAGGGCTCGGCCGCCAGCTTGCGCGGCGCTGGCGCCCGGGTGAAGGTCACCGAGATCGACCCGATCTGCGCCCTGCAGGCGGCGATGGACGGGTTCGAGGTCGTGACGTTGGACGACGTCGCCGCGACCGCCGACATCTTCGTCACCACCACCGGCAACAAGGACGTGATCCGCATCGAGCACATGCGCGAGATGAAGGACATGGCGATCGTCGGCAACATCGGCCATTTCGACAACGAAATTCAGGTCGCGGCGCTGAAGAACCACAAGTGGACCAACATCAAGGACCAGGTGGACATGATCGAGATGCCCTCGGGCAGCCGCATCATCCTGCTGAGCCAGGGCCGCCTGCTGAACCTCGGCAACGCCACCGGGCACCCGTCCTTCGTGATGTCTGCCAGCTTCACCAACCAGGTGCTGGCGCAGATCGAGCTGTTCACCAAGGGCGACGAGTACCAGCCCGGCGTCTACATCCTGCCCAAGGCGCTGGATGAAAAGGTCGCCCGGCTGCATCTGGACAAGATCGGCGTCAAGCTGACCGAGCTGCGCAAGGACCAGGCCGACTATATCGGTGTCCCGGTGGAAGGCCCGTTCAAGTCGGAGCATTACCGCTACTGACATGCGCGAGATGCGGACGTGGTTCTGGTGGTTCGTGGGGTTTGCAGGGCTGGGGCTGGCAATCGTCGGCACCGTCATGCCGATCATGCCCACCGTCCCGTTCCTGATCGTGGCGACCTACGGCTTCAACCGGTCATCGCCACGGTTCCATGCCTGGATCATGGAGCATCGGATCTTTGGCCCCCAGATCCGCGAATGGCTTGACCACCGGGCCATCGACCCGCGGGTCAAGGCCTTCGTGGTGGTCAGCATGGCGGTGGGGCTGGCGGTCAGCTTCTTCCTTCTGCCGCGTCCCTGGTGGCTGCTGCAGGTGGCGGTGCTGGTGCTGGTCGGCGCCTATGTCGTGACCCGGCCCAACCCGCCGAAGCCCTAGCGGTCCTCAGCGCCGGATCAGCCGCTTGATCCCGGCGACGTGGTCGGGCGTCGCGGCGAGTGCGTCGGCCGCGAGCGCCGCAGCCGCGTCGGCCAGCGCCTCGGGCGCGACGATGCGGTCGATCAGCCCCCAGGCTTGGGCCTCGTCCGCCCCGATCTTCTGCCCCGCCATCAGGACCATTGCCGCGCGCGACGGGCCCGCCAGCGCCGCCAGCCGGGCCGGGTCCGAGGGCTGCGGCAGGAACCCGAGCCGCATCACCGGATAGAAGATCGTTGCCGACGGCACCGCGATCCGCAGGTCGCAGGCCAGCACCATCCCCAGCGCACCCCCGGCCGCGGTGCCGTTCAGCGCCGCGATGGTCAGTGCCGGGGCGTCTGCGATGAGGCCCGACAGATCCTCCCACAGGGGCGAGGTCGCGAGCCCTGCGCGTGCGGCGTCCAGGTCGGCGCCGGCGGAAAACACCTTGCCTGCCCCGGTCAGGACCAGCGCCCGCGCGCCTGCATCCAGCGCCGTGCGGATGGCGGCGATCAGCGCCTCGATCATCTCGGGGGTGAGTGCATTCGCCTTGTCCGGCCGGTCCAACGTTATCGTGAACAGGCCGTCTGAAGGGTGGTCGAACCGGATCAAAAAGCTACCTTGGCGGCTGTGGGCGGATATGCAAGTAACGCTGCGTAAACCGTGTTTTCTTGGATCGACGCACCCGAAAGGTATCCAGATGTTTCTCCGGACAACAAGCTCTGCTTTTGCCCTGATCGCATTCGCATTCCCGGCCCTCGCCGATGTCACCCCCGCCGAGGTGTGGCAGAACTGGGTCGATTACTACAAGGCCAACGGATATACCGTGACCGAAGGCGCGCGCGAGGAAGCGGGCGAGACGCTTTCGCTGAAGGATGTGGCGGTCAGCTTTGCGGCACCCGACGACCAGGGCGCGGTCAGCTTCACCCTGCCCGAGGTCACCCTGACCGGCACCGGAGACGGCAAGGTGCGCACCACGTTTGCCGAAACCTCGCCTTTCAAGGTCGAGTTCAAGGACGCCGAGGGCGACCTGATCGCAATGAACGGCAGTGTGGTCATGAAGGACGCCGAGATCGTCAGCTCGGGCAGTGCCGCCGACATGACGCATGACACCACCGCCAGCGAACTGAGCGGCGCGCTGACCACGATCGTCGTGCCGGATGAGGGTGAAAAGCCGTTCCCCCTGACGGTGGCGCTGACCAACGTCAAGTCCATGCAGCACATGGTGGATGGCGACCTGATCAAGGTCGATGCCAACCTGTCGGCCGACAAGATGACCTTCGACGGCACGTTCGAGGACAACTCGGGCGACATGCCGGGCAAGATTGCCTTTACCGGCAGCATCGACGCCATCAAGGGATCGGGCCAGGCCGCGATTCCCAAGGGCGGCGATATTGCCGACGACATCAATGCCGGGCTCAAGGCCGGGTTGGCGATGGGCGGCACGATGTCGGCCGGTGCCGGGCAGTTCAATTTCGACTATGCCGGTAAGGACGAGGCCGGCACCGACCAGACCGCCAAGGGATCGGGCAAGTTCGATGGGTTCGATCTGACCGCCAATATGTCTGCCAATGGCTTGAGCTATCAGGGCGGTTCCGACGCCTCGTCGTTCGAGATGACCGCGAGCGACCTGCCCTTTCCCTTCAGCTACTCGGTGGCCAATACGACCTTTGACCTGCAGATGCCGGTCATGAAATCGGACACGCCTGTGCCGTTCAAGTTCGCCTATTCGCTCGGTGGCCTGACCATCGCGGACGGGGTCTGGGATCTGTTCGATGGCGCCAAGGTGCTGCCGCGCGACCCGGCCAGCGTGGACATTGACGTGACTGGCCTTGCCAAGGTCACGATGGACCTGTTCGATCCGGCGAACATGAAGGCGATGGAAGAGGCGGCTGACGCCCAGACCGACACCGCCGACGCTGCTGTAACTGATGCCCCGGCCAACGCCGATGCGGCCCCCGCCGAAACCGATGCGGCCGCTACCGATACGGCTGCTGCCGACACCGACGCTGCCGCTGCCGCTGGCGAGGCTGACATGGCTGCGGGCGACGCGACTGCGGAAGAGGCCGCACCCGAGATGTCGCAGCCCTTCGAGCCGACCGAGATCACCATCAACAAGTTCGCACTCGACGCCGTCGGCGCCAAGGTGGACGTCTCGGGCGCGCTGACCGTGCCCGAGGGAGGGACGCTCGACGCGCCGGTCGGCAAGCTGAACGCGCGGCTGGAAGGGGTGAACGGGCTGATCGACAAGGCCGTGCAGATGGGCTTCGTCCCCGAGGATCAGGTGGCCGGCATCCGCATGATGCTGGCGATGTTCACCAAGGCCGCGCCGGAAGGCGGCGACGCCCTGGTCGGCGAATACGAGTTCAAGGAAGGCGGGCAGGTCTTTGCCAACGGCCAGCAGGTGAAGTAACACGCTTTCCTGACGGACAGCACGAAAGGGGCCGGCGTCGTCGGCCCCTTTTCCTTTCTGGCCCGGTTCCGGGCAAAGCGAGCTTGCATGACCCTGCGCGACGATTCCGACCTTGCCCGCCTGACCGACGCGCTGCTCAGCGCCGCGCGCAAGGCCGGCGCGACCGAGGCGGACGCCGTCGCCGTCGCCGCCGAGGCGCTGTCGGTCGATGTTCGCGCCGGCGCGCTGGAACATGCCGAGCGCGCCGAGGGGGTCGAGATCGGCCTGCGGGTCCTGATCGGCGGCCGGCAGGCCTGCGTGTCCGCCAGCGACCGCAGCACCCGCACCATCGAGGAGATGGCGCAGCGCGCCGTCGCGATGGCCCGCGAGGCGCCGGTGGACGATGCCGTCGGCCTCGCCGCGCCCGACCAGCTGGCCGACCTGCGCGACGGCGTCGGGCTGGAGCTCGAGGACGGCCGGCCCGCGCCCGAACCCGACCTGCTGCTGGACCTCGCGCTGCGGGCCGAGGCGGCGGCGCTGGGGGTCGAGGGGGTGCGCATCGCCGAGGCGGCCAGCGCTTCGTCGATGACCCGGCGGCTGTGGCTGGCGGGCAGCAACGGCTTTTCCGGCGGCTATGGCCGCAGCAGCCACGGCATTTCCACGGTGGCGATCACCGGCGACGGCACCGCGATGGAACGCGACTGGGCGTCGGAATCCCGCGTCTGGGCCGAGGACCTGCCGCCGCCCGAACAGATCGGCCGCTTGGCCGGCGAACGCACCGTGGCGCGGCGGGGGGCGCGGAAGCCGCCGACCGGGACCTTCCCGATCCTTTATGACGAACGGGTCGCGGCGACGCTGATCGGGCATCTGCTGTCGGCCGTAAACGGCAGCGCGGTGGCGCGGGGGGCGAGCTGGCTGCGCAACGACCTGGGCCAGCCGGTGCTGCCGGCGGGCTTCGACCTGACCGAGGACCCGCGCCTGCCGCGCTATCCCGCCTCGCGCCCCTTCGACGGCGAGGGTTTGGCTACCGCGGCACGCCGGATCGTGGCGGACGGGGTGCTGCAGGGCTGGACGCTGGACCTGGCCACTGCGCGCAAGCTGGGGATGGAGTCGACCGCCAGCGCCGTCCGGGGCACTTCGGCGCCGCCCTCGCCGGGGGTGTCCAACGTGGCGCTGACGCCCGGCACCGCCAGCCGCGACGATCTGATCCGCGACATGGGGCGCGGCCTCGTGGTGACCTCGATGCTGGGCGCGTCGATCAACCCGACGACCGGAGATTACTCGCGCGGCGCGGCCGGATTCTGGGTCGAGAACGGCCAGATCGCCTGGCCGGTCAACGAATGCACCATCGCCGGCAGCCTGCGCGAGATGCTGATGCGCATCACCGCCGCGAACGACCTGCCCGACTGGCGCAGCCATCGGGTGCCCAGCCTGCTGGTCGAGGGGATGACCGTTGCCGGAAGCTGACCTCGCGCTGATCCGCGACGCCGCGGTCGAGGCCGGGCAGATCGCTCTGGGCTTCTGGCGCGGCGCCTACCGGCGCTGGGACAAGGACGCCGGCGCCGGCCCGGTGACCGAGGCCGATCTTGCCGTCAACGCCCGGCTTGAAACCCTGCTGCGGCCGGCCCGGCCCGATTACGGCTGGCTCAGCGAGGAAAGCCCCGACGATGCGGCCCGGCTGTCGGCGCGCCGGGTCTTCGTGATCGACCCGATCGACGGCACCCGGGCCTTCATCGACGGGCACGAGGGGTTTGCCGTCTGCATCGCCGTGGTCGAGGCTGGCCGCCCGGTGGCCGGCGTCGTCCACCTGCCGGCCCGCGGCCAGACCTATGCGGCCAGCGCGGACGGCCCCGCCACCCGCGACGGCCGCCCGATCCGCCCCGCCGCGGGGCGGCTGCCGGGCGCCACGGTGCTGACCGCGAAATCGGCGCTGGCCCCCGAGCACTGGCGCGGCGGGCAGGTGCCCGCGGTGCAGCGAGAGTTCCGCCCGTCGCTGGCCTGGCGGCTGTGCCTGGTGGCCGAGGGGCGGTTCGACGCGGCGCTGTCGGTGCGGCCGGCTTGGGACTGGGACATCGCTGCGGCCAGCCTGATCGCGGAACGCGCCGGCTGCGCCGCGACCGACCGCAGCGGCGGGACATTCCGCTTCAACGGCGTGATGCCGCAAAGCGCCGGGCTGGTGGTCGCCAACCCGGCGCTGCATGCCGAGCTGCTCGCGGGGCTCGCCGACCCCGCCGCGCCGCCGCAGCTGCGGGCCGTGACATGACCCGGCTGCCGACCGAGACGCTCGACCGGCTGGCCGATGCGATCAGCTTTCACCCGGAAAGCGAACCCGGGCGGCTGTTCCGCGAGGCGCTGGGCCGCTTTGCCACCGGCGTCACGGTGGTGACGACCGACGGCCCGGAGGGGCCGGTCGGGATGACGGTGAACAGCTTTACCAGCGTCTCGCTAGACCCGCCGCTGGTGCTGTGGTGCCCGGCGCGGGCCTCGTCCCGCCACGCGGCCTTTGCCGGGGCGCAGGCCTGGTCGGTGCATGTTCTGGGCGCCGAACAGCTGGATGTCTGTCTGCGCTTTACCCGCGGCGGGGCGGGGTTCGAGGGGGCTGTCTCTTTTACACATTTGGCGCTGCCGACGAAGAGGGTTGGGGGGGGTTCTGTGGGGGCCGGTTTATTTAAAACAAACAACATGCCGTCGACCATTGAGCCGTGGTTCTTGTACTCGAGATCCAGCGATCCAGCAGTACGTGCTACTACAGACGTTGCTACCACGCGAATCG
>NZ_JRKS01000061.1 GCF_000763805.1 Paracoccus sphaerophysae
GATCCACATCCGCATTGCTCTCATGAACCGCTTCTCCGCCCTCGGCACCGCCGAGATCGTTCGCGTCAGCTGAGTTCAGCGGGGAAAGGGGCAGCTCACGCCGCTAGCTGAGTTGCGCAACAACGCCCTGCGCAACCAGTCTTCGCGGATCGCGATGCGCCATCACCGCCAGCGCCGTGCGCAGGGTGGGTCGCTGCTCTCGCTGGAGGTGCCGCTGGCCGGAGCCCGCGAGCCGGTCGGCGACACGCTGGCCGAGGACGACGGGCTTGCCGCTTGGCACGGCCAGACCTGCTGCCCCGCCGCTGTCACCGAACTTCACCACGCCCTGCAGGCCGCCCTCGCGCGGCTCCCAGCCGAGGATCGCCGGTTCTGCGCGGCGCTGGCGCATCGCCCCGTGACCGCCCTGGCGGCCGAGGGTTTCGGGAGCCGGTCCGCGCTCTACCGCCGCCTCGCCGATCTCCGCCACGTCCTCACCGCCCACGGTCTCGGTCCCGCCTGGGACGATCTCGCGGCGGCCTGAGTAGAGGCGAAAGGAGGAGATCATGTTCATGGGCACCACCCCCTTCATCACGGTCCGCGCCCGCCGACCGCTCACCGAGATCGAGTTCTGCGCCTGGGTGGCGCAGGCCGTGCCGGGCGACCGGCTCGAATACCATCGCGGCTTCCTGGTTCTCGACATCTTCCCGATGTTCGCCCGGCTCCCGGATCAGGAGCGCGCTGAACTGGCCCGGCTCGGGTCGCGCGCCTTCTGGGCCGCAGAACAGGGCCTCGTGCACCTGGTTCAGGAGCGCACGGGCCCCGACCAGTTCGCCTACATCGCCGTCGCCCGCCCCAAGCCGAAGGCCGCAGCCGTGTCGCTGTCCGCGCTCCTGCTCGCCGAGCAGGGGCAGCCCGACCACGCCACCGGTTCGAGTGGTCGGGCTGCCGCGTGATGACCGCCTTCCAATCCCTTTTTGCCGATCATGGAGACGCTTACATGCCGTTCCCCGCGAACACCCCCACCGTCGACGACCTGCCGGGCCTCGGGCTGCAGGACATCGCCCAGCTGCCCGTCGAACTGCTGGCCATCCTGCAGCGCGACGTCGACGAGCGCATCAAGCGCGACAAGTCTGCGAAGGCCCGCCTCGATGGCGCGCTGACGGTCCGTTACGCCACCCGCGCCGCCGAGGAACGGCAGGCCGCGGGCAAGGATACCGGCACGATCCGCTTCGACGATGGTGATTTCACCGTGGTCGCCGATCTGCCGAAACGGGTCGATTGGGATCAGGATCGCCTCGCCGCCATGGTCGAGCGCATCCGCGCCGCCGGGGACGATCCCGCGCAGTACGTGGACATCGCCTTCAAAGTGCCCGAGCGCAAATACGCAGCCTGGCCCGACGCCATCCGTGCCGGTTTCGAACCCGCGCGCACCGTCCGGCCCGGCACACTGAAGATCGAGATCGTCCCGCAGGGGGGCGATCAATGAGCCTCCCGATCATCAGCGCCGACCAGCGGCTGGCCGAGCCGCGGGGTATCAAGGGCTGCATCTTCGGCAAGTCCGGCATCGGGAAGACCTCGCTCCTCTGGACCCTGAACGCATCGACGACCCTGTTCATGGACCTCGAGGCGGGCGATCTCGCCATCGAGGGCTGGGCGGGGGACAGCATCCGGCCGCGAACCTGGACGGAATGCCGGGATTTCGCGGTGTTCATCGGCGGGCCGAACCCGGCGCTGCGCGACGAGCAGCCCTACAGCCCGGCGCACTACAAGGCGGTCTGCGACCGCTTCGGCGATCCGGCCGCGCTCGACCGCTACGACACGATCTTCGTGGACTCGATCACCGTCGCCGGGCGGCTGTGCTTCGGCTGGTGCAAGGGCCAGCCCGAGGCGCTGTCGGAGAAGACCGGCAAGCCGGATGTGCGCGGGGCCTACGGGCTGCACGGCCGCGAGATGATCGGCTGGCTCACCCATCTCCAGCACACGCGGGCCAAGAACGTCTGGTTCGTCGGAATCCTCGACGAGAAGCTCGACGACTTCAACCGCAAGGTGTTCCAGCCGCAGATCGACGGCTCGAAGACCGGGCTCGAACTGCCGGGGATCGTCGACGAGGTGATCACCATGGCGGAGCTGAAGGCCGATGGCGGTCCATATCGCGCCTTCGTCTGCCACACGATCAACCCCTGGGACTTTCCGGCCAAGGACCGCTCCGGTCGGCTGGATCAGGTCGAGGAGCCGCATCTCGGCCGCCTCATGACGAAGATTCGCGCCCCCGTCGCGCCAGCGCCCAAGCGCCTGACCTACTCCCCGCCGCCCGCCAATCCGGCGGCTGACGCCGAATCCCCATCGCAATCCTGATCAGAAAAGGAGGTTCCCCATGGGTTCCTGGAACGATTTCAACGACGCGCAGAGCAACACCAACCTGATCCCGAAGGGCACGCTGGCCAAGGTGCGCCTGACGATCCGCCCCGGCGGCTTCGACGATGCCTCGCAGGGCTGGACTGGCGGGTATGCCACGCGCGGCTCGACGGGTGCTGTCTATCTGAACGGCGAGTTCACGGTGACCGAGGGGCAGTACGCCCGGCGCAAGATCTTCACGCTGATCGGACTCTACAGCCCGAAGGGGCCGGACTGGGCGAACATGGGCCGCAGCCTCGTGCGCGGCATGCTGAACTCGGCCCGCGGGATTTCCGACAAGGACATGTCGGCCGAGACGCTGATGTTCCGGCTCGCGCGCGACGAACGCGACGCCTGGGTGACCTGGCCGGCGCGGGTGGCCGAACTGCTGCCCGTCATCGAAGCGGTGATGGTCGCCAAGCTCAACGAACAGATGGATCAGTCCCATGTCCGCCACCGACCTGATCGCTCTGCCGCTGGACCAGCGCGTGGGCGCCATCAACGCGGCGATCGAGAGCTTCGTGCCTGCCGCAGAACGCGCCGCCGTTGCGGGCCAGCTCTTCGGCGAGGAAGGCTCCATCGCGATGAGCCGGATCGACACCGCGACGCTGCGCCAGGCGACGGAGGACGTGCGCGCCTTCGGGGTTGTCGTCTCGGAGCAGGATGCCGACCAGAACGAGCGCACGAACGATGCGATCTCCCGGCTCGGGCTGATCTGGCGCGGGCTGTCAAACCAACTGGCGGTGGCCGCAGCTCCGGCGCTCGAAGCCGTCGCGAACGCCATGGCGGCGGTCGCCAGCCGCACCGGGCCGCTCGGCATCGCGATCCGCGGGCTCTTCGACAACATTGGCCGCCTGACCACCTATGCCGCGACCTTCGCCGCGTTCCTCGCGGGGCGCTGGGTGGCTGGCATGGCCGCTGCGGCGCTCTCCGTGCGCGGGCTCGCCACGGCGCTGGTCGTCCTGCGCGGCGCGCTGATCCGCACCGGCATCGGAGCGCTCATCGTCGGCGCGGGCGAGCTCGTCTACCAGTTCACCCGTCTCGTCTCCGGCGCGGGCGGTTTCGGAGACAGCCGCACCATGAAGGGGGGTGGCGCGGCCGGAGTGGCGACGCTGGGCGCGGCCGGGGTAGAGGTGGCCCAGCAGGTGCTGGCGGATACGCAAAGCGCGATCCTGCCGCTGGTCCCGTATCTCGATACGCTCCGCTGGGTGTTCATCGCCGTGGCGCTCGGCGGGATCGCGGTCACGATCTACGCCCGCCTCGATGACTGGAAACGAGGACAGCGATGATCGCCGCGCTCCTGACCGGTTTCGCCGCCAGCCCGTGCATGCGGGTGGCGCTACGCTACTGCGCCGTCGTGCTCGCCGTGATCCTGTTCCTGCTAGGCAATGTTGACAAATGGCAACGTCTGAAGCTGAAACAGGCGATGTCGATTAAGCCGAAGAAATTATTACGGTTCTGTCGCATCCGGATCATAGGCAGCGCATGACAGCTCTCGATGTCTTCTTGGGCTTTATCAGTGGCATAGCCGATGTTGCGACCAAAACGGGATGTATCGTCAGGTTATCGGTGCGGGCCTGCTGCATGTCTTTAGCCGTTGCAGGCCGAATGATCGCCTCTGGCATCTCTCATACGCGACATGCGTTTGCCCACGAACGCAGGCTACCATCCTTGTCAGTGTCGACAAGGATGGTAGCTGAGTTACTGGCGTGGGGCACCATCAGCTCACAGGCCTAAATGCGACAGCAACCAGAAAGACATGTCAGACCTTGTCCAATTGGGTGGCTGAGCGTCACCGCAGTTCACGGCCTCAGCAGCACTTTGCCCTTCTTGCCCGGCGCAAGGGAGGCCTTGACGGCATCGGTGATTTGCTCAAACGCAAACACCGCCTCGACCGGCAGGTCCAGTTCGCCTGTCGCGACAAGGCGTAGCAGCTCGCCGATCAGACGGATTTTCGTGTCGGTCGGCATGGCCTCGCTGACCTTGGAGCCCCAAAATCCCTTCACCACAGCCTGCTTGAAGATCAGGTCGCCCGAGGCGATCTGCATCGGTTCCCCGTTCATCGTGCCGAAGGACACCAGCAGCCCGTTTTCACCAAGAAGCGACAGCAGGTCTTTGCTGGCCGTGCCGCCGATGGAATCCACCGCCGCGCGAATGGATGCACCGCCGGTGATCGCCCGCACGCGGTCCTGCCAGCCCTCGGTCGCTGTTGAGACAGCATTGCCGATTCCAACTGCGGAAAGTTCGTCGACCCCGGCATCGCGGCGCACAAGGTTGACGACATGCACACCGCGCGCCGTGGCCAACCTTGCCAGAATCTTGCCAACCGCGCCATTTGCGGTGTTCTGGATCACCCAGTCCCCGCTTTTGACGTCAAGAAATTCCAGCAACGAGATTGCGCTGAACGGCATGGCGATAAGCTGCGCAGCCGCTTCGTCTGAAATGGCGTCCGGGACAGGAACCAGTGCGGTGGCAGGTGCCACAAAATACTCCGCCCAAGCGCCATGAACGCCCGCGACCGCGACCCGCTGCCCAACTGTCACGCCCGTCACATCCGCGCCCAGGGCGTCGATGGTGCCGACCGCTTCCGAGCCGCCGATGGCAGGCAGCTCGGGCTTGTAGCCATAGCTGCCACGCACCGTCCAGAGGTCGTGATTGTGGATCGGCGACAGGATGGTCCTGATGCGTACCTGACCGGGACCGGGCTGCGGGATGGCGCTGTCCGACACGATCAGGACGTCGGCCGGTTCGCCAAACGTGGTGTGAATGTTGCCGCGCATGATGTTTCATTACACAGTGGTGACGTGCAGGCGCACATCGATGTTATTACGTGTCGCATTGGAATAGGGGCAGACCTGATGCGTCGCCTCGACCAGGTCGCGCGCCGTGGCCTCATCCAGACCGGAGAGTTTAACATGGATGTCGATGTCCAGCTTGAACCCGCCATCCGGCAGTTGGCCGATACCGACTTCGGCTGATGTTTTGCTGCCGCTCAGTGCCAGTTTTCGAACCTGGGCGACATGGTGCAATGCGCTGTCAAAACAGGCAGCATACCCCATGGCGAAGAGCTGTTCCGGGTTCGCGCCCGGCTTGCCGGAGTTCGGCGCCGTCAGGTCGAGCGCAAGGCTGCCGTCATCCAGCGCCGTGTGGCCCGAGCGGCCACCGATGGCCGTGGCGCGTGTTTTGTAGAAAATCTTCATTATGCCGTTCCTTTCGTCTGCAAAGTAGGATCTGCCGGACAAGCCAGAAGCTGTTTCGTGGCGACCATGGCCCGCTGCATCGGCATGTGGCTACGGGTCAGCTTGGCAAGCAGCGCGGCACCAAGCCACATCTGGTAAAGAACCTGCGCCAAAGCCTCTGGTTCCGGTCCAGGTGGAAGCGAACCATCGTCCCGCGCCTCGACGATCAGAGTGGTGATGCGATGCAACACTCGTTCGATGCCATCGCTGAGGACCATCCGCATGGCTTCAGACAGGTCGGCAACCTCGGCCGACAGCTTGACGGCAAGGCAGTCTTCCGCCCATCCGCGCCCTGCGGTCTCTCCCGCATCTGGATCGAGCCACGCTTGCCAGTAGCGTAGCAGCCGCTGACGTCCATTTTCGGCTTCAATGGCAAGCAACTGGTCAAGCCGGTCGCCGTACTCTGTAACGTAGTCGTCCAAAAGCGCGCAACCGAACGCCTCCTTGGACGCGAAGTAGTGATAGAACGAGCCTTTTGGCACACCAGACCCCTTCAGGATTTCCTGAAGACCGAGTGCGGAAAAGCCCTTGCTCAGGACAAGCCTGTAGCCGGTGTCGAGAAGATTCTGCCGTGTGGCTTCAGCTTTGGATGTCAGTGTCATACAAGGGATATAGGCGTTAATAGACCAGTCGTCTAGGGCGTGTTGACAAAAGGGGTTCACCGGGCGCGGTGATCGTGATTCAAGCTGGTATCTGCAATGGAGACCAGCGTGGCACGAGACCTGATGTCGAACGACGAGTGGGCGTTCTTTAAACGCTTCATCCTGGCTGTCCGTTCTCCGAACGGCCGCAAGCCCACGAACCATCGGCTTGTTCTGGATGGGATTTTCTGGATCGCCCGAACGGGGTCGCCCTGGCGCGACCTGCCGGAAGAGTTCGGCAAATGGTCGTCTGTCTATCGGCAGTTCCGGCGCTGGACGTTGGCGAGGCTGTGGGAACAGATCCTGGAGGCGCTGAACGAGAGCCAGATCGTGCCGGATGCGCTGCAGATGATCGACAGCACCGTGGTTCGCGCTCACGCTCTCGAACCGTGTCAGATCGGACAGCTTCAGCCCGTCTGCCTCGGCGGCTTCGACGATGGCGCGCGCGATAGGGTGCTCCGATTTCACCTCGACCGAGGCGACCAGCGCGAGAACATCTTTGCGGGCATGACCGCTGGTGGTCTCCAGGTCGGTGAGGGTGGGCTTGCCTTCGGTCAGCGTCCCGGTCTTGTCGAGCGCGACGACGCGCGCGTCCTTGAGCGACTGAAGTGCCTCGCCCTTGCGGAACAGCACGCCCATCTCCGCGCCGCGCCCGGTTCCGACCATGATCGACGTGGGCGTCGCGAGGCCCATTGCGCAGGGACAGGCGATAATCAGCACGGCAACCGCATTGACGAGCGCGAAGGTGATCGCAGGCTCAGGGCCGAAGATCGCCCAGACGAGGAAGGTGAGCGCCGCCGTCGCCATGACGGCAGGCACGAACCACAGCGTCACGCGATCGACGAGCGCCTGAATGGGAAGTTTGGACCCCTGTGCCTCCTCGACCATGCGAATGATTTGCGCGAGCATCGTGTCGGCGCCGACTGCGGTTGCACGGAATGTAAGCGCACCAGTCTGGTTGACGGTACCGCCCACCACGGTCGCGCCAGCCTGCTTCTCGACCGGCACCGGCTCGCCCGTGATCATGGCTTCGTCGACGAAGGACGCGCCCTCGACGACTTCGCCGTCCACGGCGATCCGCTCCCCGGGGCGTACATCGACAAGATCCCCCGTCACGACGTCGCCAAGCGCCACCTCGACAACCTTGTCATTGCGGCGGACGCGGGCCGTTTTCGGCTGGAGACCGACAAGGCGCTTGATCGCTTCCGAGGTCCTGCCCTTGGCCCGAGCCTCAAGGTAGCGGCCGAGCAGGATCAAGGTGACGATCACGGCGGCCGCCTCGAAATAGACGTTCACCGTTCCTGGGGGCAAAAGCTGCGGCGTGAATGTCGCCACAACCGAGTAGGTCCAGGCGGCCAGCGTGCCGACGGCGACGAGTGAATTCATGTCCGGCGCGCCCTTGATGAGCGCCGGCAGGCCGATCCGGTAAAACCGCAGGCCTGGCCAGAACAGCACCACTGTCGTCAGAACGAACTGCAGATACCAGCTCTCGCGCATGCCGACGGTGTTCATGACGAGGTCATGAACCGCCGGGATCAGGTGGGAGCCCATTTCCAGGACGAACACAGGCAGCGTCAGTAGGGCCGCAACAGTAACGTCGCGACCCAAGACGGCTTGCTCCGCCTGCTTGCGGGACGCATGCGCCTCGTCGTCTTCGTTCCCGCTTACCGTCCGCGCCTCATACCCCGCAGAGGAAACTGCAGCGACGAGATCGCGATCCGTGACACTGCCTGAGGCGGAAAGCGAAGCACGTTCGGTCGCCAGATTTACGGTGGCGGATACGACGCCCGGAACTGCGAGCAGCGCCTTTTCCACGCGCGCCACGCAGGACGCGCAGGTCATGCCATCGATGACGAGCGTGATCGAGCGGCTTGGAACCTCGTAGCCTGCGTCTTCGATCGCCCGGACCAGACTGGCCTGATCGACAGGCTGGACCAAGGTCACATCCGCTCGCTCGGTGGCGAGGTTGACCGTCGCCTTTTCCACGCCTTCAACGCGGTTCAAAGCCTTCTCGACTCGCCCGACGCAGGACGCACAGGTCATCCCGACAATCGGAAGCGAGACAGTGGCGAGTTTCGGTGTCAGGTTGGAAGCGATCTCGGCGCTTCCTGTCGCGTGGACGTTCATCATCGATTCCATTGGCGAGTGCTGTCGGAGCCCTTCTGCTCTTTCCAGTCACTGGAAGGTCAACACCCGATTTCGTGTTGATGACGCCCCTTGACCTTCCACCAACTGGAAGCCCCATCTCTTGGGGGTAATCAGAACCCGTCAGGAGAGTGCCATGCAGTTCCAGATCGACAACATGACGTGCGGCGGCTGCGCCAAGAGCGTCACCAAGGCGATCCATTCGGTCGACCCACAGGCAAAGGTCGAGATCGATCTGCCCCAGAAGCAGGTGACCGTGGAGTCGGGCGCCAATCAATCTGCCGTTGCAGCCGTGCTCGAGGACGCCGGGTTCTCGCCTCGCCCTGCGGCATGACGCTCGGCCAATAGTCGGAACCAAGAGGAACGCGCTCACCTGGAGCGGGTTGTAACTGCTGAGCTAGGCAGGAAGCGGTAGACCGAAGAGCGTGCAATCCCCAACCGCCGAGCGATGGCGGTGGGGCTGAGCCGTTCCTCTTCATGCAGCCTTGGCACCTCCACCGGATCGATCTTCGGCCTTCGGCCCTGTAGACGCTGCGGACCTTGGCGGCGGCGAGCTGTTCGGGGTCTCAAGGCCGACTGTCTACCGGACGCTTGGGCGCCAGACCGCAGCGCCTGCGGTCAAGCCGGCCTGAGCGGGCAGCAGCGACTGCCCGGCGGTAATGGACAACGAGAGGGATATTGCAGGACTGCAGATCGTCGGTCGGCGGGCGGGCGGGGATTGAAGCAAGAGGCCCTGAGCTGCCGACCGTGCCCCCGGAACCGCAGTCTGGCTTCGTTGATGCGGCCGATGCTTGCCACAACGCGATCACCCTCGTCAGGGCCTTGGCAGCAAGAAATTGACCGCGATCACCCGGCTCTCGTGGATCATGCCCGATCTCGTGTCGCCGGGCAGAGCCGCTTCGATACAGCCGGCCGTACGGAACCCTCGCCTGCCGCCCTCAAGCTCGCCCCAGGTCGGGCTCGAGATGCAATCAATCGGTTTCTGGCCCATAATCCTCTGTGCTGCTGCACTATTTCGGATTGCACGGTACGTCCCTTCGGTTTTTGGGCGAAGACGGGCCGGAAAGCGGATCAGGAACCGACCCACTCTCCTTTCGCGATCCATTTCAGTGCCGAGATCGAGGGCATGAACATGTATTCTCCGCCGCGCAGGCGGTTGAAAGTGGTCACGCCGTTCACGCGGCGGCGAGCGGGTTCGTCGGGGATCGTGAACGTGCCCGGCTCTTCGTGCAGGCCCACGATCGGGTCGAGTTCTTCCCCGAGGTCGATGAAGTTGCCGCGGTTGATCCACTCCTGCTGCAGGAACTCGATCGTGTCATAGGCGCGCGCGCTGATGAAGATGAAGAAGAGCCCGCGGGCGTCCTTGCCGTCATCCGCGGCTGTGACATCGGATGTCCATTTGGGGCCGAAGGTCGAAGGGCGGCGGATGATGCGCTTGATGTTCACATCCGTCAGGATCGTCATGCTGCTGTCGCGCGGGTTCAGTCGGCGGATATGCGAAGAATAAGGGCAGAGCAGCCCCTTCGGGTCGTCCCTGAAGGTGAAATCGTTGTTGCGTTCGGGGTCGGCACCCAAGTCTTCGTCGTCGTGGTCGGGCGACAGGATCAGGGGGGCGCCGCTGCGCCAGCGGCCGACCATCTTGGCCGCGAGCAGGTGCTGAGCCTCCTCGCTCTCGGCATGTTCGCGCAGGAAGTCGTTGAAGGCGCCGACGCGGCTGTTGTACTTGCGCAGGACGACATAGGTTCCGTTGCGCCCCAGTTCCGGCGGTTGCGGCACGCCGAGAGGCTGGTCCGTCTCGCTGTTCTCGCCCAGGATGAACTCGCCCGCGGCGATGGCCGGGCCGTCGCCCGGCAGCGGGTCCACGCCGCTGCCCGCGATGTTGGGCTGGGCGATGGCATCACGGAAGCCGAAGGGATTCTCGGCATCCTCGTCCGCGCCGAATTCATGGGTGGCGACCAGCGTGACGCCGCTGGAGCGCTCAAGTTCGGCCATGGCCTTGCCCACGGCCTTGTCGCGCGCCGCCTCGTCGGCGGCGAAGATGGTCAACGCGATGTGCAGCGTGCCAGGCTTGAAGGGCTCCTCCCATGTCTCCGGTGCGTTCTCGCCGAAGTCGCGCAGCATCTCGGCCCGCGCGGCCATGCCCTGGCGGAAGGGCAGCGGAAAGCTCGACAGCGACTCCTCGGGCAGGCCGAGCGCCTTCAACCCCTCGTGGCTGATTGCCACGCCGACCCAGGATTCCATCTCGTTGGTCCAGTCCTCGGCCGAGGGGACGTGCTCGGCCAGGCGGCCCAGCAGGTCGCGCCCGCCACTGGCATCGTCCACATGCAGCATCGCATGGATGCCTACATATGGCTCCGGGCGCGACCGCAGGATCAGGCCCTGGATGTCGTCAAGCTGCAGCTTGACCCGGTCGCGGCGGAAGCGTTTGCGGAGGCTGGAGAGCAGGGCCATCAGTAATCCACCCCCTCCGGCTGGGACATCTTGTCGAGGAAGGCTTTCAGCGCCTTCGGGCCGCTGTTGTCGAGGTCGGTTCCGGCCACCTCGTCCATCATCTCGTTCACGGCCTTTTCCATGCGCTGCAGGCGGCGCACATCCACGACCGTCACCTGCGGGTTGGCGACGAACCAACCGGCGGCGTCGATCTGGTGCCTAGCGATGAAGTCCTTGACCGACGGGTCGGCAATGCCCGGCCAGCCCTCGACCGACTGGAACAGCAGGTCCATCAGTTCGGGGATCTTGGTCGCGAAATCGTTGATATAGGCGTCCCAGTCGCCGTCATAGGTGGTGGCGAACAGGATCTTTGTGTCATTGTCGAAGAAGACGAAGCGCATGTCGTGCAGCGTCGAGACGCGCTGCGCGCCATCGAAGTTGCCGTTCGTCAGGTTGAAGATGCGGCGCAGCCGCTCGGCCCCGCCGGGCTTCAGCGTGGCGAAGGCGGTCAGTTCCGACACGTTGCCCGACTGTCGCCCGGCCCGCCCGGCGGTCTGCGACGTGCCCTTCAGTTCCGGATTGTGGCGGCGGACCATGGCTTCGAGCGCGATCTTGGCCAGTTGCGGCGCATCGCTCGCGACCTCCTCGATCTTGCGCCGGATTTCGGCCAACCTGCTTTCATCCTCCAGCCGCGGGTCGGGGCCGGTCTGGACCGGGCCGGCGTTCGCGCCTTCGGGCTTGTCTTTCGTATCGTGCTTCTGGGCCATTGCACGGCTCCTTCTGGCTTGCTGGACCTGGCGCGGTCCTCAGTCGGGGATCTCGTCGAGCGTTGCCGGCTCATGCCGCTCGACAGCGTTGAGTTCGTGGCGACGCAGCATTGATGCCGCGTAGGCGGCCCGCCGGATGCGGTTGATCGAACCCAGCGGCTGGTGCGCCTCGACGCAATGCCACGGGTTGAAGTGCAGCACGTCGTCGCCATAGACGCGCCGCGCGGGCGAAAAGGCGTCCTGCGCCTCGAAGGTCAGGCTCGCCAGCGACTGCTGGGGCGAGGACTCCTCGTCCCACTGCACGGCCGCATTCTCGATGGGCATCCTGTCGAAGTCAGTCGCAAGCTGGACGCGCAGCGTGTATTCGGCGCCCTGGTCGCGGAAGAAGTCCACCACCATGTCGCGCATGGCCGAGAAGTCCACGTCCTTGATGATCCTGCCCGTCAGCGCGCGGACATTCTTGGACGCGGGCGCGAGCGAAATCTTGCCGATGTAGTCGCCGAAACGCAGCGCGCCCTGGGTGTGATAGGTTTCGCCCAGCAGATTGGCGTTGTCGCGCGCCAGCCCCTGCAGGGTTGCGCCGGGTTCGCGGCCGAAGACTTCGACGACATCCTCGGCTCCCCGAGCGGCGGCCGCGACCATGCGCTGGAAGAAGTCTGGGGCGTTGGCATTCTTTTCCAACAAGCCCAGCATCTTCTTGTATTTCTGCACCGTCCCGAAAGCGAGAACGGGAAAGTTGACCATCAGGAAGTCCTGGTTCCGGCCCGGCTCGTCTCCGGCAAGGCGCGCGCCCGGGACGTCCAGGATCTTGATCGCAAAGCCACGGGGGGCGGGAACCTCGTCGCTGTGGATGTCTCCGGGCGCCGATGATAGGCGGGCAATTACGTCATAGGTGGCGGGCTCGGCAAAGATGCCCTGACGCAGATGCGCGGGCAGGTCGTCATGGACCCTCAGCCTGCCCTTCAGGAAGCCGTGGCTTTTTGCATGGGCGTCGCGGATCGCGTGGCGGTGGCGGTCGAATGCCGCCAGATTGGCCGCGCCCATCTGCGACACGATCTCGTCGGTCAGCCGCGCCTCGTCGGGTTGCAGGACCTCCAGATCCGGGGACCACCTGACATAATCAATTTCCATTGCGACTCCGTTTGCGTTCCGCTGCCGATCGGCTTGCGAGATCAAGGGCGGACCTGTCACCGTTTGGCCGCCTAACGCGACACCCATCGGAAAGTTCATATCGACGCCGCGTCACGTCCTGCCTGCTTCAAGGCCGCAGGACCTGAGTTTCCTGTTCTTGCGCTTGCCGCGAATTGCGCCCGTCCGGCCATGACCTTCCCCGGCGCGAGGCAAGGGCTGGCCGACGACGCGACGCGCCTTCAGCAGGGGCAAGGCGCCTCTCCGGCCGCAGGGCGGCAGAGCCGGCACCTTTGCCCCGGTCCCGACGTTATGGTGGCGCGCAAGGGCGATCTCGGCCATCCATGCGGAAGCGGCGATAAACTACAAGGATCCTCATGACCTCGATCTCTTCCGACCTGCCCCCTTCGATGCCCGCCAGACGCCGGTCCCGGGTGCTGCCCTATGTTGTCCTGCTGATCCTGGCGGCCCTTGTCGCGGGGTTGGTATGGTACGCCACCCGCCCCGTCGCCATGCTGGTGCAGGGGGAGGCC
This sequence comes from Paracoccus sphaerophysae, assembly GCF_000763805.1. Taxonomy (GTDB): domain Bacteria; phylum Pseudomonadota; class Alphaproteobacteria; order Rhodobacterales; family Rhodobacteraceae; genus Paracoccus; species Paracoccus sphaerophysae. The sequence continues at coordinate 13,257 of NZ_JRKS01000061.1, forward strand.
GAGGCGCCACGGGTCGATGTCAGCGCCCGCGTGCCCGGGCGCGTGGTCGAACTGGGCGCCGATGTGGGCGACAGGGTCGAGCAAGGGACGCTGCTGGTGCGGCTGGAAAACGCGCAACTGACCACAAACCTGGGCGCCGCCCAGGCCGCACTGGTGGTGGCGCAGCGCAATGAGACCGCCATCGGCGCCACCCGGCCCGAAATCATCCGCGCCCGCGAGGCCGAATTGGCCGCGGCCGAGGCCGACCTGCAACTGGCGCAGGAAGCCGCGACCCGCGATCGGGCGCTGGAACAGCGCGGCGTCCGCTCGCAGGCAGTTATCGAGCAGAGCGCCCGCAACCTTGCCGCGGCCGAACGCAAGGTCGAGGCCGCGCAGGCGCAGCTGGACCTGGCCCGTGTCGGCGCCAGCCCCGAGGAGCGCGCCGTGGCCGCGGCCCAAGTCGATCAGGCGCGCGCCGCGATTGGGCAGGCCCAGGCGAATATCGACGAACTGAACGTCACCGCCCCGCAAGGCGGCCAGGTGACCGGCCGCATGGTTGAATTGGGCGAGAACGTGGGCGCGGGCGCGCCGCTGTTCACCATCGTCGATCTGGACCGGACCTGGTTCACCTTCAACATCCGCGAGAACCTTCTGGGCGGTCTGAAGGTGGGCGACCGGCTGCGGGTGCAGGTGCCGGCGCTGGATGCCGAGGTTGATGCGGCCGTGACGCTGATCAACGCACAGGGCGATTTCGCCAGCTGGCGCGCGACCCGGGCGACAGGCGACTTCGACCTGCGCAGCTTCGAGGTCCGCGCCGCCCCCGCCACGCCGGTTCCGGGGCTCCGCCCCGGCATGTCCGCCCTGATCCGGCCGGCGGAGGCAGAGGGGGAATGAGCGGTCTCGTCACGGCGATCCGGCGCGAGTTCCGGCTGATCCGCCGCCACCCGGCGCTGATCGGCTTGACGGTGGTGCTGCCCCTGGCGCTGTGCGTCCTGTTGGCCTTTGTCTTCCGCTCCGGAGTTGCCACCAACCTGCCAGTCGCCGTGGTCGATCTGGACCGCTCCAGCCTCTCGCGGCAGGTGGTGCGAATGCTGGACGCCACCCCTGACGTCGAGGTGTCCGCGCGGGCGGACAGCCTGCCCGAGGCGCGCTCGCTGATCCTGTCGGGCCGGGCGCGCGGCGCGCTGCTGCTGCCCGCGGGCTTCGAGCGCGACGCGCTGCGCGGCGCCCGGCCCGAGGCGGTGATCTTCTACGACAACCAGCACATGAGCGCCGGGTCCGTCGTCGCCCGCGGCGCCCGCAATGCCGTCACCGCCGCTTCGGGAGGCCTCAGCGTCAGCCTGCGCGAAGCTCAGGGGGCCGGTTCGTTGCAGGCCACGGCGGCGGCCCAGCCCATGCTGCTGCAGACGCATGCCCTGTTCAACCCCGCCCTCGACTATGTCGACTTCCTGCTGGCGGCGCTGATGCCGGCGGTGATCCAGCTGATGGCCGCCGCCGCGACCACCTATGCTGTATCGCTGGATTTCGGCCCGGGCCGCCACGCCCGCGTCCTGCCACGGCTGGCAGGCGGGTTATTGCCCGCAATGCTGGGCAAGCTGCTGCCATATACCTTCCTGTTCATGCTGATCCTCGGCATCTATGACATCGGGCTTTACGGGTGGCTCGGGGTGCCGCTCCGCGGCTCGCTGCTGCTGATGGGGGTGGGGGCGGCGTTGTTCATCATCGCCTGCCAGCTGATCGGGGCGCTTTGCTTCCTTCTGACGCGCGATTTCGCCCGCGCGATCAGCTTCGTGGGCGTGATCCTGGCGCCAGCGCTGGGTTACATGGGCATCGGCTTCCCGCGCGAGGCGATGCCGCCCCTGGCGCAGGCGTGGTCCGCGCTGATCCCCGGCACTTGGTATATCCAGTTGCGCATCGACCAGTCGCTGCGCGCGACCCCCATGGATCTGTCCGTCTGGCCTGTCCTTTACCTTCTGGCGATTGCCGTCGCACTGGGATTGATCGTGCTGCTGCGCCTTGACCGGATGCGATCAGCGCTTGCTCCCGCCACGGCGCGCACGGCGAGGAGGACGGCATGAAGGCGATCCTGCGCGCGCTGCGGGCCGAGCTTGCGGCGATTTTCGGCGATCCGCAGATCCTGTCGGTGATGGTGGTGTCGCTGGCGATCTATGCGCTGATCTATCCCTATCCCTACCGGCCAGAACTGCTGCGCGAGGTGCCTGTGGCGGTGGTCGATCTGGATAACTCGGCCGGTTCGCGCCAGCTTGCGCGCGACATCGAAGCCAGCGAAGCGGTGGCCGTCGTCGCCCGCCCGCCGACCATGGCAGAGGCCGAGCGGCTGGTCCACGAACGCCGCGCCTATGGCATCCTGCTGGTGCCGCAAGGCTTCGAGCGCGAGTTGCTGCGCGGCCGGCAAAGCCCCATCGCCATCTATGCCGACGCGAGCTACTTCCTGATGTATCAGAAGGCGCTGACCGGCATCGCCGGGCCCGCCCGCACCACCGGCGTGCAGGTGCAGGTCGCGCGCCAACTGGCCACCGGCACCAGCCGCACCGAGGCCCTGTCGGGCGCCAGCCCCATCGCACTGGTCGAAGTGCCGCTGTTCAACCCGGCCGGCGGCTATGCCACCTACATCCTGCCCGCGGCCTTCGTGCTGATCCTGCAGCAGACAATGATGATGGGCCTTGGCCTTGTCGCCACGCGCCGTGCGCCCTCGGCCGATCCGCTGCCGTGGCGGATGCTGGGCCGGGCCGGGGCGTGGCTGGGCCTCTATGCGCTGCTGCTGCCGATGTATCTGGTCGTGCTGCCTTGGGCCTATGGCCTGCCCTGGCTAGGCCATCTGCCGGCGCTGGCGACGCTGGGGGTGCCTTTCGTGCTCGCGGTCGGGTTCCTCGCGCAGGCCGTGGCCGCCGTGCTGCGCCGTGCCGAGATCGTGCAGATGGTGCTTCTGTCCTTGGGGATGCCGCTGTTCTTCCTGTCAGGCTTCTCCTGGCCCATCGAGTCGCTGCCGCCCCTGTTGCGAGCCGCCGCCCAGGCCATTCCCAGCACCGCGATGATCGAGGGCTATGTCCGCAGCGCCCAGATGGGGGCCGGACTGGCCGAACTGGCGCCCCTCATCCGCCAGCTCTGGCTTCTCGCGTTTGCCTATGCCGGAATCACCCTTCTGTTGCGCTTGGGCGCAAGCGGCTCGCGGCTTTCCACAGCCCGGCCGCAAGTTCGGTCGCGGGAGGCGGGCGACGCCTTGTGAGGGCGTGCACGGAGGCAGGCGGCAAGGGTTGGGGCACGGCCGATCCGGACGCGGCCATGATCTCAGGATCTCAGGACCAGCCGACGCCCAGGTCATCAGGCCTGAATGAACGCGCAGTCGCACTACTTCTTCAGCCGCGACGGTGACAGCCCTATCCTGCCAGAGCTGCTGGACCAGATACCAGCGGAAGAGAAGATCGGCACCGTGACCGCCGACGGCGCCTATGACAGCCGCCGCTGCCACACGGCGATCGTCGAG
>NZ_JRKS01000062.1 GCF_000763805.1 Paracoccus sphaerophysae
CCGCCCCCCCCGCCACGCGGGGCGCCGGGCGGAACTCGGCCTGGCCCTCGGCAAAGCCCTGCGGCGCGGTCTGGGTCACCGCCACCCGGGCAATGGCGTTGAAGCCATAGACAGCGTTCACCTTGTCGCGGATGCGCGGCAGCTCCATCTGCACCAGCGGCGCGTGAGCGCCGTCGGTGAGGATGGTGAGGGTGGCGCCGAACTCCTTGCCATGCGCGACCTTGACCGGGCGGGTATGGGCGGCGGTCGCCGCGCCCACGATCTCGGGCCAGTGGGTCAGCAGCCGCGCCACCGCGAAGCCGCGCGATTCGGCGCCCTGCCGCAGCCGCGGCGCCAGCAGCGTCGCGGCAGCCTCGAACCCGCGCATCCGCCGGGAGGGCGGCGCGTCGGGGTCGGCGGAACGGGCGCGGCGTCTGGCCATGAGGCTCCGGGGAACGGCGGATCGTGCCGACCAATCTGGACCGCGGCGGCGCGGGATGCCAGACCGCGCGACATGACGACGCCCGCAAACTTGCGTGACGACCCCGGCGTGATCGCGCCGCTGCTGCTGGCGTGGTACGACCGCCACGCCCGCGACCTGCCCTGGCGGGCGCCCCCCGGCACGCCGGCGATGGACCCCTATCGCGTCTGGCTGTCGGAAATCATGCTGCAGCAGACCACGGTCGCGGCGGTGCGGTCCTATTTCGACCGCTTCACGGCGCTGTGGCCAGACGTGCAGGCCTTGGCCGCCGCCCCCGAGGCGCAGGTCATGGCCGAATGGGCGGGCCTTGGCTATTACGCCCGCGCCCGCAACCTCATCGCCTGCGCGAGAGAGGTCGTCGCGACCGGGTTCCCCGACACGCGCGAGGGGCTCGCACGCCTGCCCGGCATCGGCCCCTATACCTCGGCCGCGATCGCCGCCATCGCCTTTGACCGCGCCGAAACCGTGGTCGACGGCAATGTCGAGCGCGTCGTCGCCCGGCTGTTTTCCGTCGACACCCCGCTGCCCGCCGCCAAGCGCGAGCTGACCGCGCTGGCCGCGACCCTCACCCCGGCGCAACGGCCGGGGGATTTCGCGCAGGCGATGATGGACCTGGGCGCCACCATCTGCACCCCGCGCAGCCCCGCCTGCGGCATCTGCCCGCTAATCGAGCAATGCGCCGCCCGCGCGCAGGGCATCGCTGCGGACCTGCCCCGCCGAGCGCCGAAACCGGCCAAGCCGGTGCGGCACGGGGTGGTGTGGGTGGCCTCGTCACCGCAGGCGGTGCTGGTCGAGCGCCGCCCGGCCAGCGGACTGCTGGGCGGGACGCTGGGCTTTCCGACGACGGGCTGGGACGGATCCGACCTGCCCGCCCCCTTCGCCGCCGACTGGCAGGACGGCGGAGAGGTCCGCCACGTCTTCACCCATTTCGACCTGCGCCTGCGCATCCTCACGGCACCCCTGCCCGACGGCCGGGGCACCCCGCGCCGCGATTTCGACCCGCAGGCGCTGCCCGGGCTGATGCGCAAGGTCTGGGCGCTGGCCGGGGGCGGGACTGGCCGAGACGGTCGCTTGCCAAACACCCCACCGGGCAAATACTGATGAAAGTTAGGGAACGAACAGATGCCCGCGCCAAGGCAAGACAACGCTGTTGCACCTGCGCCCCATGGGGCGACGGCGGCGGCCAAACTCCCTCGCCACGATTCGCGTCCGGGACTGTCATCGAGAGGGCAGCGATCGACAGTTGGGCGACGCGGTTGGGAGCACTTGCGGTAGTGCAGCTGGCGGCGAGTTCTGCGGCCAAGACGCCCTTCCATCAGGCACTGCTGCACATCGTACTGCTCGCGCTGGTTATCCTGACGACCGCGCCTGTTCTGGGGGCATTTCGCAATACGATGCGGGACAAGGTCAGCCCGTGGTCGGTTAGGGCGTGGCTGGTCCCAGCAGCGTTGATCGCGGCCGCAGTAACTCCGATCGCCTTGGCGTTCCCCGACGCGATCCCCCCAATCGTCGAGTGGCTGCTCAGCGATTGGAACCGACATTGGATTTCGCTCGCGATCGCCCTGTTCGGGATGGGCACGCTGATCAAGCTGGGCGTCTGCTGGGGCGTGCATTGGGTGTGGCGGCGCATCCGCGTCTTAAGCCGCCGCTGACGCTTACACCCCCAGGCACCAGCGCATCACCGCCTTCTGCGCGTGCAGCCGGTTTTCGGCCTCGTCCCAGATCACCGATTGCGGGCCGTCCATGACCTCGCTGGTGACCTCGTCCTCGCGATGCGCGGGCAGGCAGTGCATGAACAGCGCGTCGGGGTTCGCCTCCGCCATCAGCGCAGCGTTGACCTGATAGCCGCGCAGCTGGTTGTGGCGCCGTTCGCGCGCCGATTGCGGGTCGTGCATCGACACCCAGGTGTCGGTCACGATCAGGTCGGCGCCCCGGACGGCGCGGGCCGGGTCACGCTCGATCTCGGCCTTGACGCCCTGGGCGCGGGCAAAGTCTATCCATTCCGGCTCGGGGTCCAGCGGCGGCGGGCCGGTGAAGGTGAAGTCGAACCCGAACTGCCCCGCCGCCTGGATCAGCGAGGCGCAGACGTTGTTGCCGTCGCCGGACCACACCACCTTGCGCCCGGCGATCGGGCCGCGATGTTCCTCGTAGGTCATCACGTCGGCCATGATCTGGCAGGGATGGGTGCGGTTGGTCAGCCCGTTGATGACCGGCACGGTGGCGTGTTCGGCCATCTCGAGCAGCGTCGCTTCCTCGAAGGTGCGGATCATGATGAGATCGACATAGCGGCTCAGCACCCGGGCGGTGTCGGCGATGGTCTCGCCGTGGCCCAGCTGCATCTCCTTGCCCGACAACACCATCGTCTGCCCGCCCATCTGCCGCACGCCGAGGTCGAAGCTGACCCGGGTGCGCGTCGAGGGCTTTTCGAAGATCAGCGCCACCATTCGGTTCTTCAGCGGCTGGTCGGCGTCGGGGGTGCCCTTGGTGGCGCCGTTGCGGGCGTCCTTCATCGCGCGGGCGCTGTCGATGATCGCCCGCAGGTCGGATTTCGAGGTCGTGTGAATGTCGAGAAAGCTGGTCATTGAACGGTCCTGTGGCAGACGAAACGGGCGGCGACGGCGCACGGCGCTCGTCGATAGGCGCGCTGCGCGCGTTCGGCGGCCGCGGCCGCAGCAGGACAGGGAATGGCGAAATCGCCGGCAGGGACGGGCGGGACGGCTGGTATCCACATGATCGCGGCATCTCACCGGGTGCGGCCGGGGCGGTCAAGCCGGAAAAGCGCCTTTACAGCACGCGGCCCCGCCGCCTAGCTGGGAAACATGTCCGACTTCACCTTCTCGATCGTCGGCGGGATTGCGTGGTCGGTCCTGCTGGCACTCACGTCGCTGCTTCTGCCCCGCGCCCGGGCGTTGTGGTTTCTGAACGGCGTCGCCCTGTGGGGCATCCTGATCTCGGTCGGTCTGAACATCGCGGCCCGGCTCGACGGCGATATCGCAGGCTATTTCTATGTCCTGATGGCCCTGCAGTTCGAGATCGTCGGCGCGGCCGCGCTTGTCCTGCGTCTGATCGTCCGCCGGCGGATCGACTGAGTCACCCCGACCGCGTCGGCCGGTCGAACACCTTGCGCCCCATCAGCGAGCCGACGAGGTCGACCATCATCCGCGCCGTGCGGCCGCGTTCGTCCAGGAACGGGTTCAGCTCGACCAGATCCAGCGAGGTCATCAGCCCGCTTTCGTGGATCAGCTCGCAGACCAGATGGGCCTCGCGGAAGGTCGCGCCGCCGGGCACGGTGGTCCCCACCGCGGGCGCCACCGAGGGATCGAGGAAATCGACGTCCAGCGAGACGTGCAGCATCCCCCCCGCCGCCGCCACCCGGTCGAGGAACGCCCGCATCGGCACCGCGAATCCGTATTCGTCCAGCACCCGCATGTCGTTGACGGTGATCTCGGTTTCCGCCAGCGCCGCGTGTTCGGCCGGATCGACCGAGCGGATGCCGAAGAGGCAGATATTCGCCTCGGGCACCGGCGCCGGAAAGGGCGGGAAGGCGTCGAAGCCCGCCCGCCCGGCGAGATAGCCCAGCGGGGTGCCGTGGAGGTTGCCGGATTCGGTCGTCTCGACGCTGTGGATGTCGGAATGGGCGTCGAGCCACAGCACGAAAAGCGGCCGCCCGGCCTCGGCCGCGTGCGCCGCGACCCCGGCGACCGAGCCCAGCGACAGCGAGTGATCGCCGCCGAGGAAGATCGGCATCCCCGCCCGGCAGGCGTCGCGCGCCGCGGCGGACAGGGCGCGGGTCCAGCCCAGCGTCTCGGGCAGGTGATGGACGGCGGGGTTGGCCGAAGCCTCGGAGCCCAGCGCGCCGGGGGCCAGGTCGCCGCGGTCCTCGACCGAGTGGCCCAGGGCGGCCAGCGTCTCGGCCAGCCGGGCCACGCGATAGGCGGCGGGGCCCATCAGGCAGCCGGGCCGCGCCTGGCCGCTGTCCACCGGCGCGCCGATCAGGATGCAATGTGTCATGGATGCCCGCGCGGTTGATGCTGCGGCGAAAGCGTAGCCGGCGAGGGCGCGCTTGGCCAGCCGGCGAACCGCCGCCCGCAGCCAAAGGCGCGCGGAACCTTTCCGGCGAGGCGGTCATTGCGCCAAGGGTCCCGTCGATCCGCACCGGGCCCGGGCCGGGCCGCCTTGCAGGGGGAACCCACGCCATGACGCCAGCCGATGACGCCACCCGCGACCCCGCCCGCGATCCCGGCACCGATCCCGGCACCGATCCCGCCAGCGATCCCGCGGCCGATCCTGCCGCGCACGTTGACCAGGCGGCGCTGGCCGGGAATGGGGGGACCGCGGAAACTGATGCGAGCCGGATCCGCAAGCAGAAAAAGAAGAAGAAGGCCGCGCGGGATGCCGCGCCCGCCGCCCCTCTGCCTGCCTCCGCGCTGCCTGCCGCGCCGCTCGCCGCTGGCGCGCCGTCGGACGATTCTGCCGTGCCGCCCCTCGCGGGGCCCGCCGAGACCAAGCGGCGCAAGGACAAGGCCAAGCCCCCCGCGCCCGAGCCGGACGAGGGCAGGCCGCTGGGCACCACCAAGGCGGTCGAGACGATGTTCCGCAACGCCGTGCGGGCCGAGCTCGACATCATCGCGCTGGCCGCCACCAAGGCCAACATCATGATCTCGCTGAACGGGTTCATCATCTCGGCGCTGATGATCTCGGGCGCGTTCCTGTTCAATTCCTCGCCCGGCTTCCTGCTGCCGGCGGGGGTGTTCATGCTGACCTCGGCGGCCTCGATCATCTTCGCGCTGCTGGCGGCGTCGCCGGAACGGGCCGACCTGCTCGCCTCGGGGTGGGACTGGCTGCGCGACGTGATCGCCCGCCGGGCGCGGCTGCGCGACCTGCGGTCCTATGTCATGCGGGGCCGCGCCCCGGCCGAGGGCCAGCCGTTGAACCTGCTGATCTACGAGGACCGCGTCCAGCTGAGCCGGTCCGAATTCTGGGACCGGATGCAAACGCTGCTGCGAGACCGCGACGACATCTATCGTCAGATGACCGACCAGCTGTACTGGCTGGGCCAGATGGCGAACCACAAATTCAAGCTGCTGAACGTGTCCTACACGGTGTTCCGCTGGGGGCTGCTAGCGTCGGTCCTGACCTTCATCCTGGTCCGGTCCACCTTTGCCGTGTTCCCGTCGCTGTCCGGCGAACAGCCGGTGCGGCTGCAGAATCTGGGCATCGCCGAGTTCAGCGACATCTACGAGCCCTCGGCCGTCCAGCAGATGCCCGACGGCCGCATCCTGGTGGTCGAGGACGAGGCCAAGCGCGCCGTCAGCGTCATGACGGTGGCCGAGGACGGCAGCCTGGTCGAGGACAGCGCCGCCGATTTGCGCCTGACCCGCGCCTTCGGCCGCAAGCTGTCCGACCTCGAGGGGCTCACGATCGACCAGGCCGAGAACGTCTATGCGATCACCTCGCATTCCACCAACGCCAAGGGCACGCGCGAGCCGGACCGCGAACAGCTGCTACGGTTCCGCATCCGCGGCAGCAACGTCGGCGACATCGCCAGCGTGACGAACCTGCGCGACGCCCTGGTTGGCGATCAGGCCCTGGCCGAGGCGCTGCGGGCGGCCGCGGGCGGCCCGGTCGAGATGGACAAGCTGAACATCGAGGGGCTGGCCTATCACCAGCAGACCGGCCAGCTGCTGCTGGGCCTGCGCGCCCCCAAGGCGGGCGATCGGTCGATCATCGTGCCGGTGCTGAACCCCGGCGCGATGTTCGACGATGCCGCGCCGCCGCGTTTCGGCGCGCCGATCCTGCTGAACCTGCAGGATGGCGGCATCCGTGCGCTGAGCTTCGACCCGATCCTGGGCGCGTTCCTGATCGTCAACGAGATCGAGGGGGACGACGACAACAAGGTCTCGCAGCTGTGGAGCTGGAGCGGCGATCCCGCCGTCGCCCCCCAGCCCATCGCGCTGCCCGAGATCATCAACCTCAACAACGTGGAATCGATCGACTCGGTGATGGTCCACGGCGAGCCGCGCCTGCTGATCATGAGCGACGAGGGCGACCCCGCGAAGGATCGCCCGGCGAAATACATGATGCTGGATTACGCCCAGCTGGGCCGCTGAGGCCGGCCTAGCTGCGCACGCCCTTGAACCGGTCCTGCCAGTCCGCGCGGGCCTCGTCGGTGATCTTGGCGAACAGCACCTCGGGGACGTCGAAGCCGTGGCCGGCGGGCAGGGCCGACAGCGCCGCGGTGACGTCGTCGGGCCAGCTGCGGTCGTCGGTCCGCATCGCGGCCAGCATCGCGTCCGCCGCGAAGGGGATGAAGGGCGCCGACAGCACCGCATAAAGCCGGATCAGGTTCAGCCCAAGCCGGACCTGCATCGCCGCCTTCACGGGATCGGTCTTGAAGGTCGACCACGGCGCCGCGGATTGCAGGTATTCGTTGCCCAGCACCCAGATCGCGCGCAACTCGGCCGCGGCCTTGCGGACCTCGATGGCGTCCATGTGGGTCTCGTAGGTGCGGATGCGGGTGGCCAGCGCCTCGATCAGCGCGGTTTCCTCGGGGCCGTAGGCGCCGCCCTCGGGGATGGTCTCGCCGAATTTCGCGCGGCAGAACTTGGTGATCCGGCTGACGAAGTTGCCCAGCACGTCGGCCAGGTCCTTGTTCACGCTCGCCTGGAAATTCTCCCAGGTGAATTCGCTGTCCGAGGATTCCGGCGCGTGGCTCAGCAGCCACCAGCGCCAGTAATCGGCCGGCAGGATCGACAGCGCCTGGTCCATGAACACCCCGCGCCCCTGCGAGGTGGAGAACTGCCCGCCGTCATAATTGAGGTAGTTGAAGGACTTGATGTAGTCCACGAGCTTCCACGGCTCGCCCGACCCGATGATCGTGGCCGGGAAGCTGAGGGTGTGGAAGGGCACGTTGTCCTTGCCCATGAACTGGGTGTAGGTCACGTCGCCCGCACCCTCGTCGGTGCGCCACCAACGGCGCCAGGCGGCGTCGGGCTGGCCGCTGGCGTCGGTCAGCTCTTTCGTCGCGGCGATGTATTCGATGGGCGCGTCGAACCAGACATAGAAGACCTTGCCCTCCATCCCCGGCCAGGGCTGGTCGCCCTTCCTGACCGGCACCCCCCAGTCGAGATCGCGGGTGATGCCGCGGTCCTGCAACCCCTCGCCGTCGTTCAGCCACTTCCGCGCGATCGAGGTGGTCAGGATCGGCCAGTCGGTCTTGCTGTCGATCCACGCCGCGAGCTGGTCCTTCAGCGCCGACTGGCGCAGATACAGGTGGCGCGTCTCGCGCACCTCAAGGTCGGTCGACCCCGAGATCGCGCTGCGCGGGTCGATCAGGTCGGTCGGGTCCAGTTGCTTGGTGCAGTTCTCGCACTGGTCGCCCCGGGCCTTGTCATAGCCGCAGTTCGGGCAGGTGCCCTCGATATAGCGGTCGGGCAGGAAGCGGCCGTCGGCGTTGGAATAGACCTGCCGCTCGCTGACCTCGGCGATCAGGCCGTTTTCGGCCAGCTTGCCGGCGAAATGCTGGGTGAGCGCGTGGTTCTGCGGGCTCGACGAGCGGCCGAAATGGTCGAAGGACAGCCCGAAGCCGCGGGCGATGTCGGCCTGCACCGCGTGCATTTCGGCGCAGAACACCTCCACCGGCTGGCCGGCCTTGGCCGCGGCGAGTTCCGCGGGGGTGCCGTGTTCGTCGGTGGCGCAGATGAACATCACCTCGTTGCCGCGGGCGCGCTGATAGCGGGCGAACAGATCCGCGGGCAGCTGGCTGCCGACCAGGTTCCCCAGGTGCTTGATGCCGTTGATATAGGGGATGGCCGAGGTGATGAGATGGCGGGTCATGGGGCGGGTCCTTTGGCTTGCCCGCTGTGTAGCGGGCGGGCGGGGAAAGGAAAAGCCGGGCGCGGGTCAGGGAAGCTTTAACCTCTGTCGGGTATTCCGGGGGCGACAGATGAAGGAGGCCACATGATTCGACTGGTTCTGACCGCGGCGATGGCTGCGGCACTGATGGCGGCGACGGCGGCATCCGCGGCCGACGTCTATCACGTGGACGGCGAGGCCGGCGCCTGTGCGCTGGGCGTCGGCGCTCCGGGCATCATCGCCGTGGGGCCGGGGTCGCTGTCGGTCAGCGAAACGCAGTATGAGCGGGTCGGTCAGCGCAAGGCCGGCGGCGATGGCTGGCAGACGGCCGCGTGGCGCTGCATGTCCGAGAGCGAGCCCTGCGGCGACGTCAAGCTGGCGCTGCGGATCACGCCCGCAATGATCGCGATCAAGACCCCGGACGGGGTGATCGAGGGCCGGCGCTGCCCCAGATAAGGGGTGGCTGACCGATTGCGGCGTCCGACATAGCGGCGGCGGTCGCCGCGGGTTGCGGCCGCGGCCTTAGCGGCGACGGTCGCGGCGGGCGCTCATCGGCTGGAAGGCGACGCCGACATGGGCCTCGCAATAGGGCTTGCCCGCCTGCGCGGGCAGGCCGCAGAACCAGAACTTCTCGGTCGCTGGATCGCCGATCGGCCATTTGCAGGTGCGCTCGGTCAGCTCCATCAGGGTGAGCTTGCGGGCACGCTTCTCGACCTCGCGGACCGAGGCCAGCGCCTCGGGCGAGATCTCGTTGGCCGAGGGCTGCGGCGGCAGCGGCTGGCCGGCCGGCACGATCGGGCGGCGCGGAATGAAGACCGGCTGCGGCGCGGGTTCGGGCTCGGCGGTGGCGGTCTCGGGTTCGGGCGTGGCGGCGGGCGGCTCGGCCTTGACGGCGCGGGCCGGGCGGTCCGTCGCCGGGGCGGCCGCGGCCGCGGCGGCGGCGGGCGCGGGTTCCGGCGCCGGGGCGACCGGGGCCGCGGCGGCGGCTTCCTCGCCCTCGACCCGGTTCGACAGGCCCAGACGGTGGACCTTGCCGATCACCGCGTTGCGGGTGACGCCGCCCAGTTCCTTGGCGATCTGGCTGGCGGACTGGCCTTCGCCCCACATGCGTTTCAGCGTCTCGACGCGGTCGTCGGTCCAGGACATCGGTGGGTCTCTCCTTGCGGAACGGATGGGGGCGGGGCTTGCGCGGGGCGCGCCCGAAAGGTCTAAGCGGGATGACTGGACCTAGCGCCAGTTCCCCCCGAATTCAAGGACGGCCGGGCGATGAGCACTCCGACGATCAGCACCACGCGCGACTATGCAACGGCCCCGATCCGCCGCTTTGGCCGCATCAACTGGCTGGGGCTGCGCACCCTCGTCACCCGCGAGATCATGCGCTTCATGGCGGTCTGGCAGCAGACCATCTTTGCGCCGCTGATGACGGCCGGGCTGTTCGTGACCGTGTTCGCGCTGGCCCTGGGCGAGGGGCGGACGGTGATGGGGCTGCCCTACCTGGCCTTCATCGGGCCCGGCATCCTGATGATGACGGTGATCCAGAACGCCTTCGCCAACTCGTCCTCGTCGATCATCTCGGCCAAGATGCAGGGCAACATCGTCGACACGCTGATGCCGCCCTTGTCGGCCGGAGAGATCCTGACCGGCTATCTGCTCGGCAGCCTCGCCCGCGCGCTGATCGTGGCGCTGGTGATCGTCACCGGCATGGCGCTGGTGCTGGGGCAGGCGCCGGCGCATCCGCTGTGGGCGCTGGCCTTCGTCGTGCTGGGCGCGCTGATGCTGGGCGGGCTGGGGGTGATCGGCGGCATCTTCGCGCAGAAATTCGACCAGATGGCGGCGATCACCAACTTCATCGTGACCCCGCTGAGCTTCCTCTCGGGTACCTTCTATTCCGTCGAGACCCTGCCCGAGCCGTTCCGCACCCTGTCGCACTGGAACCCGATCTTCTACCTGATCGACGGCGCCCGCTGGGGCTTTGCCGGGGTCAGCGACGCCCCGCCGCTGCGCGGCCTCGGGGTCTGCGCGGTGGTGGTGGCGCTGATCGTGTTCATCGCCTGGCGCTGGCTGCGGTCGGGTTATCGCATGAAGGCTTGATGCGCGATCCGATCGCGGCGCGGCCTGGATCGGTGCCAGCTCGACCCAGATGGCGCAGATCATCGCCTGGCCGGACGGCCCTGACCCGGTGCTGCGGATGCGTGCCGCCGATGCGGCCCAGCTTGCTATCCCCGGCTGCTGGCGCCGCATGAGCCAATCCTGCGGCAGCTTGCCGCTCGTGCCGAGCAGCGGGAGCTGCGCTGGCACCTGGCGCAGATGGCGGCGCGGCTCGATCTGACCGAGGCCGGGCGGCGGGCCTGGACGGCCTGCCTCTGGGGCTGGCTCGAGGATCGCTCGGTGATCGTCCCGGTCAGCGCGCTCACGACGCTGGCGGCCTGGGCGGACGAAGTTCCAGGGCTTCGGGCCCGGCTGGAGCCGGGTGATGCGGCAGCTGGCGGCGCAGCGGACCGCAGCCGCGCGCGCCCGTGTCGGCGCCCTCTCCGGATCGGGCGTTGAAGCGGGACGCGGCCCGCTGTAACGCTGCGTCCATGACGACGATTCGCGCGATCCTGCGACGCTGATGCGTCCCGACATCCCGGCCCGCGCGGCCGGGCCGTATCCGTTCGCCGTCACACTCTCATGCAGCACCAAGGGGACCGACCCATGATCGACGCCGTCCTGCCGACCTATAACCGCGCGCCCATCGCCTTCGAGCGGGGAGAGGGGGCGTGGGCGATCGCCACGGACGGCACCCGATATCTGGACCTGGGCGCGGGGATCGCGGTCAACGCGCTGGGCCACGCCAACCCCGATCTCGTCGCGGCGCTGACCGAGCAGGCGGGGCGCATCTGGCACGTCTCGAACCTGTACCAGATCCCGCAGCAGCAGCGCCTGGCCGAGATGCTGGTGGACAAGACCTTCGCCGACACGGTGTTCGTGACCAACTCGGGCACCGAGGCGGCGGAACTGGCGATCAAGATGGTACGCCATTACTGGTCCGACCGCGGCCAGCCCGAGCGGATCGAGATCCTGACCTTCGAGGGGGCGTTCCACGGGCGGTCCACCGGCGCCATCGCGGCGGCGGGGTCCGAGAAGATGGTCAAGAGCTTCGGCCCGCTGATGCCCGGTTTCCGCACCCTGCCCTGGGGGGACATGGAGGCGCTGAAGGCCGCGATGTCGGACAGGACCGCCGCGGTGATGTTCGAGCCGGTGCAGGGCGAGGGCGGCATCCGGCCGATGGCCGACGCCGACATGCGCGCGATCCGGGCGATGTGCGACCAGACCGGCGCGCTGATGGTGCTGGACGAGGTGCAATGCGGCATGGGCCGCACCGGCCGGCTGTTCGCGCATGAATGGGCCGGCGTCACCCCCGACATCATGATGGTCGCCAAGGGCATCGGCGGCGGCTTTCCGCTGGGCGCCGTGCTGGCGACCGAGGCCGCCGCCGCAGGCATGGTCGCGGGCACCCACGGATCGACCTATGGCGGCAACCCGCTGGCCTGCGCGGTTGGCAGCCGCGTCATGGAAATCATCGCCGAGGACGGCTTCCTTGCCGAGGTGAACCGCAAGGGCGCGCTGCTGCGCCAGAAGCTGGAAGGGCTGGTCGCGGCGCATCCCGAGGTCTTCGAGGGCGTGCGCGGGTCGGGGCTGATGCTGGGGCTGAAATGCCGCGTGGCGCCGGCCGAACTCGTCAAGGCGGGCTATGCCGAGCATATCCTCACCGTGCCGGCGGCCGATGACGTGGTGCGACTGCTGCCGCCGCTGAACATCACCGACGAAGAGATCGGCGAGGCGGTGGCGCGGCTGGACCGGGCGGCGGGGCGGCTGGCCTGAGGGTTTGCTGGGCGGCTGCTGAGGGGCTTTGCCCCTCGCGCGTGCCGCGCTCACCCCAGGATATTTGGGCAAAGAAGAAAGCCCGGCTCAGGTCAGCTCGTGAGCCCAGGGCGGGTCGGCGCCGGGGCGCGAGACGGTGACGGCGGCGGCGCGGGCGGCGTGGGTCAGGGCGGCGGTCAGGGTCGGCTCGTCCAGTCGGTCGAGGCGGGCGAGTGCCTCGGCCCGGTGCAGGGCGTCGAGGATGCCGGCGTTGAAGGTGTCGCCGGCGCCGATGGTGTCGGCGACCTCGACCCGGAACGCGGGGGCGGTCAGGCGGTGGTCGCGCGTGTGGGCGATGGCGCCGTCGGCGCCGCCGGTCTGCAGGACTAGACGCGGGCCGCGATCCAGCAGGGCGCGGGCGGCGGTTTCCGGCGGCTGATCGGGGCTGAGCCAGGCAAGGTCGTCGCCCGAGATCTTGACGATCGCGGCATGGCCGATCAGCCGGTCGAGCCGGGCGCGATATTCGGTCTCGTCGGGGATAAAGAACGGGCGGATGTTGGGGTCGAGCATCACAGGAAGACCGGCCGCGGCGGCGCGGGCGGCCAGCGTCGCGATGGTCGCGCCGCAGGGGTCGGGGACGAGGCTGATGCCGCCGATGAACAGCGCGGACTGGTCCGGCGTCAGCGGCGGCAGGTCGGTTTCGGCGAACAGACGGCCCGCCGAGCCCTCGTCATAGAAGGAATAGCGCGCCTCGCCCCCGGTCAGCGTCACCACCGCCAGCGTCGTCAGCCGGTCGGTGCGCGGGCAGGCGCCGGTGTCCACCCCGGCCTCGGCCAGCGGGCGCAGCAGCATCTCTCCGAACGGGTCGCGCGAGATCGGCCACAGATAGCGCACCGGCGCGCCCAGCCGCCCCAGCGCCAGGGCCGTGTTCCAGACCGAGCCGCCCGCGAGCGGGCGATAGAACCCGTCCCGGGGCACCATGTCGATCAGCGATTCGCCTGCACAGAGGATCATTGCGCGCGTCCTTGCCGCCGGGTGTCGAGGTCGCGGCTTAGCGCAAAGGTCGGGCGCGGGTAAGGGCCGCGGCCAGGGGTCTTGCGAGAAAGGGTCAGTAGCCGCGGATCACGTAGCCGCCGCCGGGGGACAGGCCGCCGGGCAGGCCGTAGTCGCGCGGCAGCTCGATCGTGGGCGCGAAGCCTCCGGTGCCGCCGACCTGGATATAGCCGCTTTCGTTGGCGAGCCACAGGAAAGCCGCCAGCGCGATCAGCCCGAGGATCACCGCGAAGGCGATCTTCCACGCCGAATAGGGCCGGTCGCCCTGCACCCGCCCGGACTGGCCGTTGACCACGAAGCGATAGGACTTGCCGTTGTATTTGTAGGCCGCGAGCCAGACCGGCAGCAGGATGTGCTTGAAGGTCTCGGCCGCATATTCGGTGTCCAGCGCCTGGATCTGCTGGGCGTCGCCGCCGATGGCGCGGCGGGCGTCCATGGCGATGACTCCGGCCATTTCCTGGCGGGCGACGTTGTGGCCGTCGGCCAGCGGGACGGTGTAGGTCTCGGACTGGAAGCCGGCGATATATCGCGGGTCGTAATCGGCCAGGTGCGACAGGTCCCACGGCGCCAGCGCGTCGGTGAAGCGCCGGGGCAGGGCCGAGGAGGCCAGCACCAGCACGTCGTCAAAGCTGCGCGCGATCCGGCCCGCCACCGGCGTCCAGCGGGTGCGCATCACCTGCTTGGGCACCTGCTGCATCCGGCCGTTCACGTTCCGGGTGACATGGACGGTTTCGAAATAATGATCTCCGCGCAGGCCTTGATAGGCGCTGCGCGTGTCGGCGTCGAAGGTCCAGAAGGGCGAATAGACCCCCTGCATCCGCCGGTTGCGCCGGGCATACTGGGTCAGCCCCGAGGGCGCGAACCACAGCCCGCGCAGCCAGTCATCCAGCGCCGAGCGGGCCTGGTCCTCGGTCAGCACGAAGGGTAGCACGCCCTGCGGTTTCAGCATCCGCGAGGCGCCGGTGTCGGTCACCACGGGGGTCGCGCAGAACGGGCAGCGGTCGGCGTGCGAGCTGCCCGTCGTCTCGATCCGGGCGCCGCAATTGGGGCACGAGACGGTGCGGACGGTCTCGGTCAGGTCCGAGGAGAGGTCGATCCGCAGCCCCTCGGCCAGCGGGATTTCCACCAGCAGGGGCGACTTGTGGCCGGCGTCCCACTGGATCGCGCGGCCGGTGCCCGGATCGCGCAGCAGCACGTCCTGCCCCTCCGGCCCGCCCTGATGCTGGCGGGCGGGGGCGCGGCCGGCGCCGGGCGAGATGGTCTGGACATGGCCGCAATAGGGGCAGGTCAGCGCATTCTGGCCGGGCGCGAATTCAAGGCTCGCGCCGCAGTTCTGGCAGGGATAGCGGTGTTCGATCGGGGGGGTGGGCATCAGGCATCGCCGCAGGAAAGCGCGGGGAATCGGGGGCCAGCCCCCGGACCCCCGGGATATTTGAGACCGCCCGAGCTGGCCGCGGATCACCGCTGCGGCAGGGGCGGGGGCAGCATGGGGAAGAGCTGGGCGAGGGCGGGCACCTCGTCGGCCTCTTTCCAGCCGTCCTGGCCGGGGGGCCAGACCAGCGTGTCGCGGGTGAAGCGGCCCTCGTTCATCAGCCGGCCCAGATCGGCCTTGCCGAAGGGGCCGCTGGCGGCGCCGTCGAGCGCCACGTGCCAGATCGCGTCGCCGCCGCCGGGGCCGGCGATCATGCCGGGCTGCGGCTGGGAGCTGAGCTGGGGCGGCTGTTGCGCCGGCACCTGCCCCCACGGCCCGCGCTGGGCGGCCATGCCCATCCCCAGCGCCGCACCCATGCCGGCGCCGAGCCCCGCGCCCATGCCGCCGTCGCGGCCAGAGGCGTTCAGCATCGCCTCGGACTGGGCATACTGGCCGAAGCGGTTGAGGTCGCCGACGATCCCGATCGAGGTGCGCTTGTCGAGCATCTTCTCGACCTCGTCGGGCAGGCTGATGTTTTCAATGTAGAATTCGGGCAGGGTCAGGCCGTATTGCGCCACCGTGGGCTGGATCGCCTTGGCGACCATCTGGCCCAGCTGCTGGGTGTTGGCGGCCATGTCCAGCACCGGGATGCCGGAGGAGGCGATCAGGCGCGAAAACTCCTGCACGATCACGTTGCGCAGCTGATAGGCGATCTCGTCGGCGGTGAATTCGCCGTCAGTGCCCACGATCTCGCGCATGAAGGCGGCGGGGTCGGTCACGCGCATCGAGTAGGTGCCGAAGGCGCGCAGCCGCACCGGGCCAAATTCCGGGTCGCGGGCGATGATCGGGTTGCGGGTGCCCCATTTCAGGTCGTTGAACCGCGTCGTGTTGACGAAGTAGATCTCGGACTTGAAGGGCGAGCGGAAGCCGTGGTCCCAGTGCTGGAGCCGGGTCAGGATCGGCATGTTGTTCGTCTCGAGCATGTAGAGCCCGGGGCCGAACACGTCGGCCAGCTGGCCCTCGTGGACGAAGACGGCGGCCTGGCCTTCGCGCACGGTCAGCTTGGCGCCGTACTTGATTGCCCGGCCGCGAGTTTCGTAACGCCAGACCATCGTGTCGCGGGTGTCGTCCACCCATTCGATCACGTCGATGAATTCGCCGGTCAGGAAGTCGAGGACCATGGTTCCCTCCTGTTGAGGTTGGACCAACGCGCCGGGGCCGGCAGCGTTCCGGGCGCAGGGCGTTGTTATCGCACCAGCTCTGCCGCGATCCGGTCGATGATCGGCCGCGCCTCGGTTTCGGTCATGCCGGGGCGCAGGCGGGGGTCGTAGAGCATCTTGAGCAGCAGCTCGTCCTGGGTGGTGAGGAAGGCGAATTCCTCGTCGTCGTTGAAGATCGAGGGGCGGGCGTCGGGGCTGTCGTTGGCGAGGCCCATGCCCTGGGCCAGTTCCTCGTGCACGCAGCTGGTGCGCAGCGGCTCGGGCAGTTCGGCGCGGATCACGGCGACGGCGTTGGAATAGGCGCGACCGGCGCCCGGCGAGTAGGCGAAGACGGTGCAGTAGTTCTGCGGCGACAGGTTCTCGATCGCGTGCAGGTCGGATTGCGGGATGCCGGGGATCAGCCGCGCCACGCGCGGGCCGATGGCGCGGCGTTCATCCTCGTTCACGATCAGCACGACGAAGTTGCCGCCGTCGCCCCCCAGCGCGACCGGGTGGCCGGTGACCCGCGACAGGCGGGCGGCGAAGTCGCCGATCACGGCGCGGTCACGCGCGCGGGTGGCGTCGGGGACCGAGTCGCCGAATTCGACGCTCAGCCGCACCGGCTGGTCCCAGCGGCGCAGCGGCGCGGGATGGGCGTCGGGGACCAGCCGGCCGGCGGTCATCTGGTATTCGTCGCGCAGCGCGATCTGGACGAAGTTCCGGGCGAGCGTCGCCGCCGAAGGGCGCGCCGGGCCGCCGCCATCGGTGCGCAGCAGCCCGCGGGCCAGCAGCGTGTCCTGGATGCCCTGCAGATACTGGGTCATCGTCTGGCTGGCGGCGCTGGGCGGGGTCGGGGCGGGTGTCGCCTCGTCTGCCGCGCGGCGCGCCGCGGGGCGCGCGGTCGTGTGGGGG